>CAZARU010000032.1:0-64803 GCA_964487605.1 uncultured Polyangiaceae bacterium | reverse complement strand
GGCACCCGCCCGCGATCCGCCGCGCCCGCCGTCACCGGCGCCAGCACTTCCGGCGGCGCCCTCCGCCTCGCCCCCGTCCGAGCCGCCGAACAGCGCGCCGGAATCGTCGCCGCCGCATGCGGCGATCACGCACGCCACTCCGACGGCCCAGGCCGCCCAACCGCACCGCTTCGTCATGATGTGTTCCCCTCGCCACGGCCTTGGAGCCGGCACCGACGATCCGTCATGACACCGCCGCTCGGTGGAGTCCAGCCAGACGGCACCGGCTCACGGGCAGGTCAGATGCACCTGGACGGGGCTCGTCGAGAGCGGACCCTGCGTGCCCGTGCCGAGCTCGCCGAGCAGGTTCATACCCCAGCACCACACGGTGCCGTCGGTCTTCAGCGCACAAGTGTGAAGGCCTCCGCTCGAGACCGTCGCGACTCCGGAGAGGCCAGCGACCTGGGTGGGCGTCGTGTTGGGCGTGGAGACGCCGAGGTTCGTGGTGTTGCCGAGCTGACCGCCGCGGTTCGTGCCCCAGCACCACACGGCGCCTCCCGTCACCGCGCAAGTGTGGTCGTCCCCGGCCGAAACCGCGGTGACGGAGGCCAGGCCCGTGACCGTGACAGGGGTCCCGTTCGGAGCGGCGGAGCCCGCGCCGGCTGCGACGCCGAGCTGGCCATCGTAGTTGCGGCCCCAGCAGCGCACCGTGCCCGACACGATGGCGCAGGTGTGGTTGTTCCCAGCACTCACGGTCGCGGCACCGGAGAGGGCGAGACGCGGGACGGGCTGCGGCAGGGTCGTCGAAGAGCCGGTGAGCTGCCCGTAGTAGTTGTCGCCCCAGCAGTAGACGTCCCCGGTGCTCCGCCTCACGCACGTGTGGCTGCCGCCGGCGCTCACCACGGTGAGACCATTGATCCCGGTGCCCATGACCTGGGTGGGCGTCGGGTTGGGCGTGTCGGAGCCGGAGTTCACCGACGAGCCGAGCTGCCCATCGCGATTGTGCCCGAAGCACGAGACGCTTCCCGTGCCCCAGATCGCGCACCCGTGGCCACTGTTCGCGCCGAGGGACACGTCGAGGGCGCCGGAGAGCGTGGTGGCCAGTGGGGTCGGGTTCGGCGGCGTGTTCGCGGGATTGGCGAGCTGTCCGAAGTTGTTGGCGCCCCAGCAGCGGACGCTGCCCCCGCTCGTGAGCACGGCGCACGCAGATCCGGAGATCGAGTTCGACGCGATCGAGACCTTGGTAGCGGGGCCCAGGCCGGTCATGGGCACCGGTGTCGCGGTGACCTCGACAGGAGCGCCGGTACCGAGCGAGCCGCGCCCGGCGCTCCCCCAGCAAACGACCTGCCCGCCCGTCTTGACCGCGCACGCCGACCGCCAGCCGGTGTCGAGCTGCGTGGCGCAGCCGGCGGAAGCCCCGGAGCACGTGCCGGCATTGCAGGTGCCGGACCAGCATCCGGAACCGCAGCACGCCTGGCCCTGACCGCCGCACTCCTGGCACGTGCCCGAGACGCACTCGGCGCCCGCGGTGCAGCTCGAGCCGGCGCAGCACGGGTTGCCCGGATCGCCACACCGCGGCACGGGCTTGGCGATCTTGCGAATGCCCTGGGCGGCGATGAAATAGAGGAAGCCCGCGTCCTGGACGAGCGCGGTGATGACGCCCAGGCCCCCGAACACGACCCGCGTGCTCCCGCCGCCCTTGGGCGTTTGCAGGAGCTGTCCGTCTCCGCTGTCGACCGTCCAGTAGACGTCGGCGCCATCCACGGCGACCGCCCGTCCCCCTCCCGGAACGCGCCCGAGGACCGTCGTCGCGCCGCCGGCGATGGGCGCGGTCACGATTTCACCGTCGAAGTTCGCCCAGTAGATGCTGGCCGCGTCGATCGCGAGGCGGCTCGGATTCTGGCCGGTGGTGAACGTGGTCGGCACGCCGCCGGTCTTCGCCACGAACCGGACGGAGCCCGCCGAGTTCACCCAGTAGGCGTTCGTCGCGTCCACGACGATCGCTCTCGGCCAGCCCTGCCCGAGGGCCACAGGACTCGGTGACCCACCGCCGAGGGGGACGCGCTGAATGCTGCCGGTGCTCGCGTTGATGCCGACGGAAAAGTACGCGCTGGACCCGTCCACGGCGACGTAGCCCGGATCGGCGAGCGGCCAGACGAGCGTCGTCACGCTGCCGCCGGCGCGCGGCACCTTGGCCACCATGCCGTTGACCGTGTCGTTGAGCACGAAATAGACGGAGCTTGCGTCGAGCGCGATGCCCTTGGCGCGAGCCTGGCCCGTCGCCAGCGCCGTCACCGCGCCGCCGTCGAGCGGCACCCTGTTCACCGAGCCATCGGAGTAGCTCGCGGCGCTCGTGCCGCGATTGGTGAAGTAGACGCCGTCGGCCTCTACGGCGAGATCCTCGGGCGTGGACTGGCTCGGTGCGAGCACCAGCGCCTGGCACACCCCGGCGACACAGGCGCCGCCACCGCACGAGTGACCGCAGGCTCCACAGTGCTGCGGATCGCTCGTCGTATCGCCGCACGCGCCGCCCGTTCCGCCGCTGCCACCACTGCCCCCGGACCCCGCGCTACCGCCGACTCCGCCCGCGCCGCCCGTCCCCGCGGTGCCGCCGACTCCGGCTGTGCCCGCGCTGCCACCGGCGCCGCCTGCGCCGCCCAAACCCGCGCTCCCTCCGACTCCTCCGACGCCACCGGTGCCGGCGCTACCGCCGACTCCGCCGGCACCGCCGACCGAACCACCCGCGCCACCCGAACCCGCGCTGCCACCGGCACCCCCAACACCGCCGACTGCGCCACTACCGCTGGCGCCCGAGCCACCGCCGACGCCCCCGTCCGCACCCGCGCTGCCGCCGGCGCCCGCGTCCACTCCCGCACTCCCTGCGAGCCCTGCGTCCGCGCCGGCGCTGCCCCCGACGGCGGCGTCACCCCCTGCGCCCGCGACGACGCTACCCGCCGCGCCACCGGTCGTCGCCGCGCCATCGCCCGTGCCACCGGTTCCGCCGGGACCACCCCCCGCGGCGCCGGCCGTCGAGCCCGCCTGCCCCCCGTCCACCGGGACGCCCACGCCAGTGCGACTGCTGCTGCACCCGAGAACCGCGGAGGCCAGCGCGAGCAGAGCGATCCCCTGACGGCGCCCCGCGAGCGCGTCTGACCTCCGCTGCCGCCGGCGCGTCACGTGGACGGCATTGTCTCCAGCCGGTCGGATCCGTCATGACCAGGCCGGAGCGTCGGGGCGACCACCCTTGCCGTCGCGGGCGCGCGGGTCGCGACGGCGAAATTCGGAGGCGCGACGTGACGGATCGCCCGCGCATCGCCCCACTACGGGCGACCCCGAGCGGCACGCCGGACCGCGGCGCGCGCTGTGCTCGCGGCACAGGAGACTTCTGCCATGGCCACGTCGGCTCGCATCGCTTGCTTCCTCCTCTGCCTCACCACCGTCGTCCGCACCGCCGCGGCGCACCCGGTGACCATCGACGGACTCGCCACCGATTGGAGTTCCGTCACGCCCATCGCCGACGACCTGGGCATGGTCGCTCGCACATCCGCCGGCGCCGGTGAGCTCATCTGGCGCGATGCAGCGGGGGACCCGCGGACGAACGTCTCCAACCCGGAGACCGCCGCGGACATCCTGGGCGTCCAGGTGACCGGCACCGCCACGAATCTCTACGTGCTCGTTCGCTTCCCGTTCGTCATCGTGGCCACGGTTCCCATGATCCAGCTCGCGCTGGACACCGACCGCTCGACGACGGGCGCCACGCAGTTCCTGGCGGGCACCGAGACGCTCCTCGCGCCGAACACCGGCGCCGAGTTTCGCGTTCGCACGTCGTTCACCAACACACTGCCCGGCGCGCCCGCGACCATCCACGACGTCGCCGGGACCCAGGTGGCGACCGCCACGGCGTTCCGAGGCAACGACGGGATCGAGATCGCCATCCCGTGGGCGTCGATCGGCCTTGGCGGACCGCCGGCCGCGGGCATTCGAATCTCGGTCGCCGCGTTCCGTGCTCAGTCGGCGACGACCACCGTGGAGATCCAGGGACCGGACGCCGTCGACGTCCTGACGGACTATGGCGATCCGCGGGGCGTGGGCGTCGCTTCGCCCGGAAGCGGCGTCGAGCTCGCCGACAGCACCGTGAACGACTGGATCGACGTCTTCTTCGCCGCGAACGGCGAGGTCGTCGCACCGCTCGCGGTGGAGCGGTTCTCTTCCGCGGGCACCGCCGCTACCGGGGACTGGGTCGCCATCCGGAACAACACGCCGTTCACGCTCAACCCGCAGGACTTCAAGGTGGGCGACTCGGAGGAGCCGGACGACGGGGAAGGCCTGGCCTCGCTGCCGGCAGGTTCCATCGCTGCGGGCGGTCTCTACTTCCTGGCGACGAACGGCGCGTCGTATCAGACGTTCTTCGGCGTCGCCCCGAATGCCGAGACCAACGGCTCGTCACCGACCGTCCCCGACGCCCTACCCGCGACGGGGTGGTCGACGACCGCCATGGGTCTGAACGATCCGGGCGACCAGATCCTCGTCGTCGACCCGACGTGGACGATCCTCGACGTCGTCACCTGGGGCAACGGCACTGCTCCGGGCGTCACCCCGCTCATCCCCGCGCCCACTTCGAACGCCGTCGCAGCGCGCGTGGCTCCCGGGGTCGACACGGACGACTGCACTGCGGACTTCGCCATCGTCGGTCCGTCGTGCGGGCCCAGCACGACCTGCGCAACGTGCCGTGCCTGCACGCTGAACGCGTGCGGGCTGGTCCCCGCGGGCACGAGCTGCACGGACGGCAACGCCTGCAACGGCGCAGAAACCTGCACGGCCGGCGGCACCTGCTCCCCCGGTACGCCGCTGACGTGTGCGGACGGCAACCCGTGCACCACCGACTCGTGCGCCCCCGCGTCGGGCTGCGTCTTCAGCAACGTGGCGGCGGGCACGTCGTGCGCGGACGGCAACCTCTGTAACGGCGCCGAGACCTGCAACGCCGGCGGCGTGTGCCAGGCCGGCAGCGTGCTCAACTGCGCGGACACCAACCCGTGCACCACGGACGCCTGCAATCCGGCGACCGGCTGCACGCACACGAACCTGCCGGCGGGCTCCTCGTGCACCGACGGCAACGCCTGCAACGGCGCGGAGACGTGCAGTGCGGGTGGCGTCTGCCAGAGCGGAACCCCGCCGACGTGCAACGACGCCAACCCGTGCACCGCCGACTCGTGCTCGCCGGCGTCCGGGTGCCAGAACGTTCCCGTGTCCCTGGGAACGCCGTGTCCGGACGGCAACGCCTGCAACGGCGACGAGCGATGCCTGTCGCCAGGCGTGTGTACGCCTGGGTCGCCGATCTCGTGCAACGACTCGAACCCGTGCACCAGCGACTCCTGCGTCCCGGCAACCGGCTGCGTCAACGCGCCCCTCGACGGCCAGGCGTGCAACGACGGCGATCCTTGCAACGGCTCGGACGAGTGCTCGGGCTCCTTGTGCAAGCCCTCGGGCCCACCGATCACCTGCGACGACTCCGACCCGTGCACCGTCGACGCCTGCACGGTCGGAGTCGGATGCACCACGACGCCCTCGGCAGCGGGTACCAAGTGCGACGACGGCGTCGCGTGCACCAGCGACGACGTGTGCAACGGCGCCGGGGCGTGCCGCGGAAGTACCATCGTGTGCACGCCGCCGGGACCAGTGTGCTTCACGCCCACCGTCTCTCGCACGTCGTCCAACGGACAGTGCGTCAGCGGAACGTGCACGTTCACGACGGCAGACACGACGTGCGTGGCCGGCTGCAACTCGAGCACGGGGCTCTGCGCCAGTGATCCTTGCGCCGGCGTGACGTGCGCCTCGCCGCCCTCCTCGTGCCACCAGAGCCCCGGGACGTGCAACGCCGGCACTTGCTCCTACGCGCTGAAGCCCGCGGGCGCCGCGTGCAACGACGGGAACGCCTGCACCGCGGTGGATCAGTGCAGCGGCGGAGGCGCGTGCGCGGGCACGCCGCTGGTGTGCAACACGCCGCCGCCAGCGTCGTGCACGACCGCGACCCAGTCGACGACCTACGCCGCGGTGGGCACCTGCACCGCCGGCACCTGCCAATATGCGCCGACGACGACGTCGTGCGCGAACGGCTGCAACGCGCCGAGCGGCCTGTGCAACGGCGACCCCTGCGCGGGGGTCACGTGCGTCTCGCCGCCGTCGCAGTGCCACCAGTCCGTCGGGACGTGCACCGCCGGAAGCTGCAGCTACGCGCTGCGACTCGCTGGAACGAGCTGCGACGACGGGGACGCCTGCACGACCCTCGACGCCTGCGATTCGTCGGGCGCCTGCGCGGGCGAGCCGGTTTCGTGCAACTCGCCGCCGGCGGCCCAGTGCCTCGACGCCGCGACCTCACGCACGTTCGAGACGGGCGGCTCGTGCTCGGCCGGAGTCTGCAGCTACGCGCCCCAGGATGCGGTCTGCACGGCGGGGTGCGACTCCGCGTCGGGGCTGTGCCTCGGGGATCCGTGCATCGGCGTGACGTGCGCCAGCTCTCCCGGCCCTTGCTTCAACGACGTGGGCACGTGCACGGGTGGCACGTGCGACTACGCTCCGCGCCTGGTCGGTACGACCTGCGACGACGGAGACGTGTGCACCTTCGACGACGAGTGCAGCGGCGCGGGCGTGTGTGCCGGCACGTTCGACGCCTCGTGTGGCGCCGGCGGTGCAGGTGGCACCGCGGGAGCAGGTGGCGGCGCGAGCGGAAGCGCCGGAGCGGCAGGCGCCGCCGGGCTCGCCGGAGGCGCGGGATCGACCGCGAGCGGTGGAGCGGCGGGTGCGTCGGCGGGCGCCGGTGGGGCGAGTCCCGACGCTGGAACGGCCGGCTCGGGCGTCGGTGCCAGCGCCGGTAGCGGCGGAGCCGGGGCCGCGGTCGACGCGGGTTCGAGCGGCGGCGCGGATCCGGGCGGCGCTCCCGCATCGAGCGGCGACGACGGCGGATGCGGCTGCCGGACGGCGAATCCTCGGCCCGTCGGCGGCGTCCCGCTGGCGCTGTCGCTGGCTGCGCTGGCGCTCCTCGGTCGCCGGCGCGCGGCGCCCCCGCATCACGCGCGGTGAGGCGCGGGCCCCCGCCTACCCCATGGCGCGAGTTCCGCTCTATGATCCGCGCCGATGTACGTGCCTCGGCCGCGGATCGCGGCGCTCGCGCTGACGCTGACGTCCGCGGCGCACGGCGAGGAGCCGCCTACGGCGCACCTCGTGCTCCAGCACGGTGAAGGTACCGACGACTGCCCGGACGAGGTCGAGGTGCGCGACTCCGTCGCCGCACAGCTCGGGTACGTGCCTTTCCGCGACGGAGGGCGGCCGATTCGCCTGGCGTTCGTGCGCCGCCAGGGGCGGCTGATCGCCGAGCTGCGGATCACCACCGACACCGGCGAGGAAAAGCTCCGCCAGATCGCCTCCGCGACGAACGACTGCGCGGAGCTGGGCCGCTCGGCCGCGCTGGCGATCGGCATCGACATCGATCCCCTCGGTGTCGGCCGCGAGCGAGCGGCCGCCAAGGAACCCCCGAAGCAAGAGCCCCGAGCGTCCCCCGGCTCGGTCCCCCCGGCGGCGCGGCCTCCGGCGCCGGCACCTGCACCCCCCGCCGACACCGCACTACCCGTCGCCCCTACGACCGAGAGCGCTGCCGGCCTCACGTGGAGGGTTCGCCTCTCGGGACGGGGCTCCGTGGGAGAGACGCCGACGCCCGCGGCGGGCGGCGCGCTCGAGGTCGGGGGCCGGGGCGGCTCGCTCAGCGTGGGCTTGGAAGGCCGGTACCATGCCCGCGCCGAGTCCGACGCGGCCGGTGGCACCCTGGAGGTCCAGACGACCTCCGTGGCGCTGAATCCGTGCTGGCACGCCGGAGTGCTGGCGGCGTGCGCCGTGGGCACCGTCGGGCGCATCTCCGGACGCGGTGGGCGGGTGTCCGCGCCTCGCGACGACTCGGGCATCACTGCCAGCGTGGGTGCAGCACTCGGCCCGGAGCTCCCGCTCGTCGCGCCGCTCGTCGCCGCCGCGCGCGTGGAGGGTGCGTACGCGCTGTCGCGACCCGTCCTCGTCCTGGACGGCCAGCAGGCTTGGCGTCAGCCGCCGGCCGGTCTCTCCATCGAGATCGGCGTCCTGGGGGAGTTCCCGTGACGGATGAGCGGGACTCGCCCCGACTCATCAGCGAGGACTTCGAGAGGATCTTCAAGGCGGAGATTGGTTACGTGTGGAACGCGCTCAGACGCCTCGGCGTGCGCGAAGCCGATCTCGCGGACCAAGCCCACGAAGTCTTTCTGACCTTCCACCGCCGCCTCGACGTGTACGACTCGACGAGACCCGTCCGGCCGTGGCTCTTCGGCATCGCCAGCAGGACCGCCTCCGACTACCGGCGCCTGGCGCGCAACCGGCGCGAGACACCCGACGACGAGGTGGAGCGCGTGGACTCCAGCCCGGACGCGGAGGAGCAGGTCGCGACGCACCAGGCACGGCGCCTGGTGCTGCGCGCCCTGGACCGCGTCGCCGACGAGCGCCGGCCCGTGCTCGTGATGCACGACATCGAGGGACACACGATGCCCGAGATCGCCACGGCGCTGGAGATTCCGCTCAACACGGGCTACTCGCGCCTTCGGCTGGCGCGCAAGGAATTCGCCGAGGCCGTTCGCGAGCTGGACCCGGAGGCCACGTGACCGACGCACCCGATCCGCTCGATCCGAAGCTGCTCCGCCTGCTCGAGGCGGAACAGACGCGACCGGGGCCGACGCCCGACGAGATGAACCACGTCTTCGAGCGCCTGAAGGCCTCCGTCGGTGGCGGCGGCTTCGACGACGGGAACGAAGGCGGAAGCGGCGCGGACGGCGGTGCGCCGGGACCCACAGGTGCCGACGTCGGTTCGCTCGCGAGCAGCCTCTCGAAGCCCCTCGCGGTGGCGATCTTCGCCGGAGGGATCGCCGTGGGCGGCGTCGGACACGCGGTGCTCTTCGGCGGCGGCCCGGACGCCGCGCCGTCGACGCCATCCCGAGCGATCGGCGCCGCCGAGGCCCGGCCGTCTTCCGAGCCTCGCGCCGCGGTGCTCCACGACGCCGCGCCTCGCGCCGAAGCCACGGCCGTTCCGGGCCTCGCGCCTCCAGCGACGGCGCCACGGCACCGAGCGCCGGAGCCCGTCGCTCCGCCCACGGCAGATCGCGGCGCGCGCGACCGAGCGCTGGGCGAGGAGAACGCGCTGATCATGCGGGCGCAGAGCGCCCTGGCTCGAGGGCAGGCCGACGGCGCGCTCGGCGCGCTGGCCGAGCACGCGCGACGGTTCCCCGATGGCCAGCTCACCGAGGAGCGCAACGCGCTGCGTGCTCGTGCACTCGCCTTGCGCGCGCGCGGCGACGGCGGTGCCGGTGGCCCGTGAGATCGTCCTCTTCGCGGCGCTCTCGCTGGCGTGCTCTCCGGTCCTCGACCTGGGCGGTGACTTGGAGGACGGCGGGCAGCGCACCGACGCGGGCGACGCAGACGCGGGCGGGTCGTCCACGGTGCGACTGGCGCTCGGCGGGGACTCCACCTGCGCGCTCCGGGACCAGCGCATCGTGTGCTGGGGACGCGCCGATCGCGGACAGGTCGGCGTCGATCCCGCCGTGGCGCACGACGACTGCGGCGGCGTGGCGTGCGAGGTCGCGCCTCGAAACGACGTGCTGCCGCCGGCGAGCGCCCTCGCGCTCGGCCGGCGTCACGGCTGCCTGGTTACGCCCGAAGGCGACGTGGCGTGCTGGGGCGACGACGCCTACGGCCAGCTCGGCCGCGGCACGAGCGATCCGGATCCGCACCCAACGCCCGCCGAAGTCGGCGTGACGGGAGCGACGCGCGTCGCCGGTGGGGCGTGGCACTCCTGTGCGGTGGCGGGCACCGAGCTCGTGTGCTGGGGCCTCGGGGATCGCGGTCAGCTCGGGATCGAGCCGTCCGAACTCGACCAGTGCCCCATTCCCGCGGGGCGCGACGGCGAGACGCTCGGTGTCGGGACGGTCGCGTGCGCGCGCTCCCCGCGGACCGTGCCGCTGCCCGAAGACGTCGAGTCCGTGGCGCTGGGCGCGTTCTCGACCTGCGCCATCTCGCGGGGAGGCGTCGCTCACTGCTTCGGAGCGAACACGCACGGCGAGGCCGGCGTCGCCCTGACGAGCGAGACCGTCTCGGCGCCGACGCGCGTGTCGGTGCCGGGGGTCGTGACGCTCGCCCTGGGCGGTCGGCACGGGTGCGCCGTCGTGGCCGGCGGCGGAGTCCGCTGCTGGGGCTCGCACGCGTCGGGGCAGCTCGGCGTGGGCTCGACGGCACTGGCCGACTGCTCCGGTGAGCCTTGCGCCCGAGAGCCGACGGTCGTCTCCGATCTGGGCGACGCGGCGCACGTCGCGACGGGCGACGCGTTCACCTGCGTGGCCGAGGACTCGGGGGCCACGTGGTGCTGGGGCGACGACCAGACCGAGCAGCTGGGCAACAGCAGCACACCGGTCGCCACCTGCACGAGGGCCGGCGCGGCGACGCCGTGCTCCCCTCGCCCGACGCCGGCGCACGAGCTCGCGAACGCCGAAGCGCTCGGCGCGGGCGACGCGCACGCATGCGCCGCGCGATCGACCGGTGCGGTCGTCTGCTGGGGTGACAACCGCCTGGGGCAAGGGGCGCAGTTCTCGCAGGAGTTCATCACGTTTCCGTTCGACGTCTACGGCCTCTGGCCCTGACGGGACGCTCGGCTCGGGCGCCGCCGCCGGTCGAACCGCGCAGATCGTGACCGGGGGGGTGACGGATTCGCCCGGGGCAACCCAAGGACGGACGGCCCCTCGTGACTCCCTGCGTGTCCCTCGTCGTGGCTCGCTCGCACGCCCTTCCCTGGCAGCCGCGCGCGGTGCTGGTCGTGGATGACGACCCGCAGATCCGGCGCTCGCTCGCCCGCCGGCTCCGGATGCACGACTGCGTCGTCGACGTCGCGGCGTCCTTCGGCGCGGCGTCCGCGGCCACGCGGCGGTACGCCTGCGCGCTCCTCGATCTCGAGCTCGGTGACGGCAGCGGCGTGGACCTCGCCCACCTGCTCCTGGCGCGCGGGATCGTGCGCCGCGTCGTCTTCCTTTCCGGCACGACCGACGCCGTGCTCGTCGCGCGGGCGAAGCAGGTCGGCCCCTTCTTTGCAAAGACGGAATCGGCGTCCGCAGTGACCGAGGAGGTGGTCCGCGCCGCGGACGCGGCCACCTGGCACCCCACGCGAGCGTGCGGCGAGCGGTGAGCACCTCGCGGATCGTCGGAGGGGTGCGCGCGTGGCGCTCGAGCGGCACCGCCCTGGCCGTCGTGCTGAGCGCGGGGGCCTGCGCGAGCGACGTAGCGAGGGAACGTCCGGAGGACGCGCCCTCGGGCATCGTGGCGCAGGCAGCGTGTCCGGCCGGCACGGGCGACTGCGATCTCGATCCGTCGAACGGATGTGAGACGAGCACCCTCGGGGACCCCGATCACTGCGGAGCGTGCTACGCCCGCTGCACCAACCCCGCCGGCGCCACCACCTGCGTCGCGGGAGCGTGCAGCTTCGCCTGCAGCTCACGGTGGCGTGACTGCGACGGCCAGAAGCCGAACGGCTGTGAGACCGACGTCAACGCCGATCCGGCGCACTGCGGCCAGTGCGGCGCGGGCTGCCAGACTTGGCAGACCTGCACCGGCGGGTCGTGCATCTTCGACCAGTGCCCCCTGGGGCGCGAGGACTGCGACGGAGATCCGACGAACGGCTGCGAACGGCGGGTGTGCGGTGGCTGTAGCGGCTCGCCCTGCGCCGCGAACGAAACCTGCGACGGCACGACGTGTCGATGCTCCGTCGGCCAGGCGGACTGCAACGGGGGCTCGGACGGCTGCGAGGTCCGCGTCGAGACGGACCCGAACAACTGCGGGTCGTGCGGCAACGTCTGCTCGTCCGGCGTCTGTGTGGATGGCGTCTGCTGCGCCACCGGGTGCACCGGCCCGTGCGTCGCCTGCTCTGCCGTGAAGAAGGGGCACGGCGTCGATGGAACCTGTGAGCCCGTCGCGTCGGGCGCCGATCCCGACGGCGATTGTCACGCCGCCGCCGAGCAGGCGTGTGGTGCCGATGGCGAGTGTGACGGCGCGGGCGCCTGCCGACTCCGGCCTGCCGACGCGGTGTGCGCCCCGGCGCAGTGCGTCCTTGCGACGCTGCTGGAACCCCAGACGTGTGACGGTACGGGCGCCTGCCTGCCGACGGGGGGCGTCGCGTGTCCCGGCTCCTACCGGTGCGCCGACGCGACGTCGTGTCGAACCACCTGCACGAACGCGTCGCACTGCGTCCCGGGCCACTTCTGCGATGGTGGTGCGTGCCTTCCGGCGAAGCCGAACGGTGCGCCGTGCACGAACCCCGGCGAGTGCGCATCCGCGCTGTGCGTGGACGAAGTGTGCTGCGACACTCCGTGCGCCGGAAGCTGCGAGGCCTGCACGGCCGCCCTGAAGGGCAGCGGGGCGGATGGGGCCTGCGACGCCATCGACGCCGGCAAGGGCGCGCGTCCCGCTGGGGCGTGTCCGGACGCGGGACCGGCCTCCTGCGGCACGAACGGGACCTGCGACGGCGCGCGGGCCTGCGCGCGCTACGCGGCGAGCACGGCCTGCGGGGGCACGGTGTGCGCCGATGATCCGGGAGGCACGAGCTCCATCGCCGGCGCGCTGTGCGACGGCGCAGGCGCGTGTCGGACGAGCGCCTCGACGACGTGCGGCCTCTACCGTTGCGACGGCGCCAAGTGCGCCACGCAGTGCGTCTCCGGCGCGCAGTGCGTGGCCGCGGCGTTCTGCGACGATGGGGAGTGCAGGCTGCGCAGGACCGCCGGGGAGCCCTGTGAAGGCGCGGCGGACTGCGCGTCGGGCTTCTGCAGGGACGGCGTGTGCTGCAAGAGCGAGTGCGCAGGCGTCTGCGAGGCGTGCGATGGAGCGGGCACCGAGGGCACCTGCGCGGCAGTGACGGGCACGCCGCGACCCGAGCATGGCACCTGTGCCGACGACGGAGCGGGTTGTGCCGGCACCTGTGACGGCACGACGCGGAGCGTCTGCAGCTACCCGTCGGGTGACGTGTCGTGCGGCGCTCCTGCGTGCACCGGAGGCAGCGCACGGACGTCCGCGTGCGACGGGAGCGGCCGCTGCGTCGCGCGCCCACCGGTCGCGTGCTCGCCCTACACCTGCGACGACGCGACGTGCCGCTCGTCCTGCGCGAGGGACGCCGACTGCGTCGAGGGTTTCCGCTGCGAGTCGACGACGGGCGCGTGCCTGCCGACGACGGGGCGCTGCCTCGACGAGGACACGTTCGAGGCAAACGACAGGACGGTCGTCGAGTGCGCGCCGTACAAGTGCGGTAGCGGCGCGTGTCGCCAATCCTGCAGCGCCTCCAGCGACTGCGTCCTCGGGACCGTCTGCGACACGCGGCAGGGCCAGGGCACGTGCGTCCCCGCGGAAGCGGGAACCGGAGGTCGGAGCGAGGGGGGCTGCGGCTGCCGTGTCGCGCCGCGCCCGCCCATCACCATGGGCGCGGCATGGCTGCTCGGCGCGCTGGTGCTCGAGGGGCGTCGAAGGCGGCGGCGCCGCGGTGGGTGCGCTCCGCGAAACCGCTGACTCCTCCACCTCGACGGGGGTGTCGGAAAGCGACGCTCACGTCGCCGTTCTGCGGCTCCTACCGTTGAACGATCGGGCCGCTCATGGGCCCGAGGAGGAGCAGCAAGACCATGAACGATCGATTCTCGAGAAAGGCGGTGGGGGCCCTCTTGGCCGCCATCTGTTTGCCCTGGATGGGCTGCGGTGGCGACGAGGGTGGCGGGAGCGGCGGGAGCGGCGGGAGCAAGGCCCTGTGCGACGTCGGCGAGATCAACTGCGACGGAGCGTGCGTGAGCCTGGACACCAGCCCCCTGCACTGCGGCAAGTGCGGCCAGGCTTGCGACGTTCCGGCGGACGGCAAGGCGACGTGCACCGACGGGACGTGCGGCATCGAGTGCTCCACGGGCTTCTCGCTATGCGACGATGCCTGCCTCGACACCCAGACGGACGTCGAGAACTGCGGCGCCTGCGGCGAGGCGTGCGCGGATCCCGGCGACGGCACCGTCACCTGCGAGGCTGGGGCGTGCGTCGTGGAGTGTGACGGCGGGTTCACGCAGTGCGGCGACGTCTGCGTCAACCTGACGGCGGACACGAACCACTGTGGCGCGTGCGACGACGCCTGTGGGACCAACGAGGTCTGCGCGGCCAGCTCGTGCGTCGTGGCCTGCCCCTCCGGGGAGACACGCTGCGACAGCGGGTGCGTGGACACCGCAGCGGACGCGGACAACTGCGGCGCGTGCGGACGCGCGTGCGAGGCGCCGCCCAACGGGTCCGTGTCGTGTCAGAACGGCTCGTGCGAGGCGTCCTGCACCACGGGAACGCTCTGCGGCGGCGAGTGCGTGAACACGATGACCGACGTGGACAACTGTGGCGCCTGCGGCACCAAGTGCAGCAGCGTGAACGGCACGCCGACCTGCGCGGCCGGTCAGTGTCAGATCGCCTGCGACACCGGCTTCGGCAACTGCGATGGCTCCGCGGCGAACGGCTGCGAAGTCGACACGTCGAGCAGCCTCGCGCACTGCGGCGCCTGCAACACCGCGTGCTCGACGGGGCAGTTCTGTGCGTCCGGATCGTGCGGCACGACCTGTCCGCTCACCCAGTGCGGGACCGTGTGCGTCGACGTGGCCACCAGCGTGAACCACTGCGGCGCGTGCGGCATGTCGTGCCCGGATCCCATCACCGGCAGCACCACCGGAAACCCCACGTGCTCGGCGTCGGCGTGCAACGTCGCCTGCACCGGCGCCACCGATCGGCGTTGCACCACACCGGCCGGCGCGGCCTGCGTGGACACCGACGTCGACCCGCAAGCGTGCGGCAACTGCACCACGAAGTGTGCGGAAGGCGAGCGCTGCGAAGCCGGAGCCTGCAAGAAGGACGCTTGCGGGTTCGGGCTCGTCAACTGCGGGCTCGACGGATGCGTGGATCAAGCCAGCGACCCGCGGCACTGCGGGGCGTGCGGCGCGAAGTGCGGAGTCCTCGGCGACGGGCGCTGCGAGAACGGCGCGTGCGTCACGGCGTGCAGCACGGGACGCACCCAGTGCAACGTGGGTGTCGGCAAGGCGTGCGTGGACACGGCTTCCGATCCGGCGCACTGCGGCGCTTGCGGCACTCGGTGCGCCGCGGGTGAAGCCTGCGCGGGAGGAGTCTGCACGGACTTCATCTACGCTTCGGATTGCTGGGCGTGCGGCAACGGTAACGCCTTCGGGAAATGCTGCTCCGTCGGGGCCGACACCCTCTGCGTGGCCGCATCCGCGGCTTGTCCATAGAGCGCAGGCCGTACTGCCGGGCGAGCCGGAGGTGCGGGCGGACGGAGCCGCCGACCCGCCCCACCTCCGGGTCGTTTTCCCTCAGCGGCAGCGCATGACGCGCTGATCGATCGGGTCCTGCTCGCAGAGCAGTGCCCCCTTCTTGCACGTGCCCCAGGCGCCCGCGGTGCCGCACGTCGGAGGCCCCCCGAAGTAGCCCTGAAGCGTCGTGTTGCAGTCCAGGAGCGAGACGCCGCTGCAGTTCACGGCGCGATCCAGCGCGGGATCCCGATCGGGCGCTCCGCTGCAGTCGTAGTCGAAGCCGACGGCAAGGCTGGCTGCAGCGACGGGGAAATACGTGGTTTGATTGGGGCGAACGTCCCTGTCATCGTCATCGCAGTCCAGTCCGCCACAAGCCCCCTTCGCCATGACGCCATCCCCGTCGCAGTCGCACACGGCGCCGCACGCTGCAGCTCCCCCCGTGCCAGACCCCGCGACACCCGCCGTGCCACCGGTGCCCCCTGCGGCGGCCGCACCGCCCGTCGCCCCGCTTCCGTCACCGGCGGCACCGGCGGCGGTCGTCCCCGCAGCGCCACCCGTCGAACCGCCCGAGCCTCCGCCCGTCGGTGCATCTCCGGCTTCGTTGGACGGCGCTCCACCGGCTCCCGCGCCTCCGGCGCCTGCGTGCCCCGCCGAGGATCCGCCCACGGCCGCCTCGACGGACGCGTCCCGCGCCGCGGCGCCGCCGGCGCCTTCCCCCTTGGGCTCGGGCAGGTCGCCGACGACCAGGGCGCACCCCGCCACCGTCGCCACCACGCCGCACCCGACGATCCATCGCATCGCCGCGAAGTATGGCACGCGCTCGGGCGCGCGGGCGAGCACGCTCCTCATCGCGCTCGCCGGTGCGCTTGCCTCGCCACCCGTACTCGCGCAGGACGCCGCCGCGCGCGGGCGAGCCGCAGACGCCTTCGACGAGGGCGTCCGCCTCTTCGAGCAGGCGGAATACCGAGCGGCGGCGCTCTCGTTCTGGCGCGCGCACGAGGCCCTGCCGAACGACGAGGCCCTGACGAACGCGCTCAACGCCGCGACGCGGGCCCAGGATCACCTCCTGGTGGCGCGAGTGGCGCTGGCAGCGCTTTCGCGCGGCGCGACGGCGGCCGCCCTTGCCCGTCAGGCGCGCGACGCGCTGACGACCGTCGCTCCCAAGCTCGCGCGTCTCACCCTGGACTGCGAACCCGCACCCTGCGCGCTCACCCTCGATGGCATCCCGGTGGACCCGGGAGATCACTACGGGCTGCCGGGGAGCCACGTCGTGCTGGCCACCGCCAGCGACGGGACCGAGACGACGCACCGTTTCCAGGCCGCGCCGGGGACGAGCTACCGAATCGTCGTGCACGCGCCGAAGACGGGGGAGAAGACGGAGCACGCGCGCGTCAGCGAGTCCGCCGGCTCGCTCCCTGGTGCGCTCGCGAGCGCACCGCCCGCGCGCGAGCCTGCTCCGGCCCGAGCGGCACGTCACCCCCGGTCCGACACTCCGCCGCCGACGCCGCGCGACGAGGACGGCTGGTCACCGACGGTGTTCTACGTGGGACTCGGCGTCACGGCCGTCCTCGCCGGCGTGACGACGTGGTCCGGACTCGAGACCCTCGGCGCCAGGGACGATCTGCCGCCGAACCCTTCGCGGGCCCAGGTCGACGACGTGAGCGCGAAGGTCGCACGAACGGACGTCCTGCTCGCGGCGACCGCAGTCGCCGGTGCCGCGACCACCTGGATCGGGCTGTCCCTCGTGCGCTGGGGCGACGCCGGGGGCGCCGCCGTCGTGGTGCGGCCGGACGGAGCGTCGCTGGTCGCTGCCGGCCGCTGGCGATGACGACGTTCAGCACCCTCGCGCGCGGCGACCAGCCGGTCGCTTCCTACGAGCCGATCCTCGAGCTGGGACGAGGGGGAATGGGCGTCGTGGTCCTCGCCCGCGCAACGGGGATCGGCGGCTTCGAGCGCCTGGTGGTCGTCAAGCGCCTCCACCGCCACATGCTGTCGGAGGAGCTCGCCGTGAGGCGCTTCCTGGACGAAGCGAAGACCGTCGCGTCGGTTCACCACGCAAACGTCGTGGGCATTCACCAGGTGGGCGAAGACGAGGAGGGTCTATTTCTCGTGCTCGACTACGTCGAGGGTGCGAGCCTCGACGAGGTCGTCGATCGAGCCGGCCTCAAGGGGCGCACCATCCCGGCCGAGATCGTCCTGCGCATCGCGCTCGATGCGCTCGCGGGGCTCCACGCGGCGCACCAGGCGACCGACGCCGTCGGAAGGGCGCTCGGGATCCTGCATCGGGACGTGAGCCTTCAGAACGTCCTCATCGGCAAGGACGGCGTCGCCCGCCTCGCCGACTTCGGCATCGCCAAGAGCGCAGTCGCGTCGGTGTCCACGGACACTCGCTACCTGGTCGGAAAGCTGCTGTACCTGCCGCGCGAGTACCTGAAGCGCGAGCCCGTCGGACCGACGCTCGACGTGTACGCGCTGGGACTGACGCTCTGGATCGCGCTGGCGGGCAGGGATCCGTGGCCCGAGGGGAGCGAGGGCCAGCTCGTCGCGCAGATTCTGGAGGGTGTGCCCTCGCTGTCCTCGAGCGGCGTGACCGTCGCGCCCCAGGTCGAGCGAATCGTCATGCGCGCCTGCGCGCTCGATCCTGCCGACCGCTTCCAGAGCGCGCGCGACATGGCCGACGCCATCGAAGCGGTGGGACGGGACACGGGCTGGATCGCGAGTCACGGCGAGGTCGCGCAGTTTCTGGACGGCCTCCTGGCCAGCGACCTCGCGAAGCGGCGTGAGCGCATCGCGGAGGCCCTCGCCTCGCAAGACGACCGAGTGACGCACACGGCGCTACCGCTCGTGGTCGAGCGCGCCAGGGGGTCCGAGACGGACACCACCTGGGGCGGCACCCCGGACGGTCTGACGACACTCCCGATGAGTCGTCCGCCTTGGGCGCGCCTCTTGATCGGCGGGATCCTCCTGGCCGGCGCCGGCGCGGCCGGCTGGAACCTCACGCGCCCGACCCCTGCGCTCGAGTCGAACGACACGGAGAGCGACGCAATGCCCGTCGCGTCGACGGATCGACGCACCGGCATCGCCAGCCCGACGGTCGTTGCCGCTCCGAGCGCGTCCGCGCGCGATGCTGGCCCTGCACCCACCCACCCCACCACGACGGCGGTGCGCTCGAGCCCGGCGCCGCTCGCCCGGGAGGCGCGCCCGCTCCCACCCGAGAGGACACCACCACCACCGCCCGCGGCGCCCGTCGCGCCGACCGCCGCTCTTCCCACGGCTCCGACGACTCCACCCACGGCGCCGACAGCGGCGGAACCGACCGCGCCCGGCATCTCGAAGTCGAATCCCTATCGCTAGCTCGAAGAGCGTGCCCGACGGGGGTGTCGAAAAAAGACGCTCACGTCGGCTCGTGCGACGCGCCACCTTGATGCGTGAGGTCGTCGGTTCCGCTGGACACGGCGCCACGCCCTCGGAGCAGGAGCAGCGGCAATGGCGGCGAGACACCCGACGGGCGACCCCGCGGGAGCGAAGACATGAGCGCGACCCCGGAAGGGCTCGTCAGCGCGCCGCGCGCGGACTCCCCTCGGCGTGCGGGGTACGTGCGAGGTCAGTGGATCGACGGGCGCTACCAGCTCCTGGCGCCACTCGGCGAGGGAGGGATGGGCAGCGTCTGGGCCGCGCACAACCACACCCTGGACGTCCAGGTAGCGCTCAAGCTCGTGCGGCCGCCGTTCGCGTCGGTGAAGCTGGAGGAACGCCTGCTGCGGGAGGCACGCGCGGCGGCGCGGGTGGCGCACTCCGCCGTGGTCCGCGTCTTCGAACTGGGCATCACCGACGACGGAGAACGCTTCATCGCCATGGAGCTCCTGGAAGGCGAGCCCCTCCATCGGCGAGTGGAGCGCGACGGGCCACTCTCCCCCGTCGAGGCTGTCAGGACGCTGCTGCCGATCGCGGACGGCCTGGCCGAAGCGCACCGCCAGGGGATCATCCACCGGGACGTCAAGCCGGACAACGTGTTCCTGGCGACCATGAGCGACGGTCGCGTGCAGCCCAAGCTCTTCGACTTCGGCGTCGCGAAGCTCCGCGCAGGTGGCGAGGCGCTCACCATGGCCGGCATGACCGTGGGCACGCCGCAGTACCTGGCTCCGGAGCAGGCGCGCGGCGACGACGACGTCGACCTTCGCGCGGACGTCTGGGCGTTCGCCGTCACGCTCTACGAAACCATGACGGGGCAGTATCCGTTCGACGGCGACGACACGGCGGAGGTGCTCCGCGCCATCGTCAAGGAGGAACCCCCACCGCTCACGACGCTCTGCACCGCGGACGATGACCTGTGGGTCATCGTCGCCCGCGGCCTCGCGAAGAATCGCGATGCGCGATGGCCATCGCTGGACCAGTTCCAGGCAGCACTGTCGCGCTGGCTCGTCCGACGCGGGGTCAGCAGCGACGTCACGGGCGCGGCGCTGCAGACCGCGGACGCGCCGCCCCCCCCGTCGAGCCCCGCAGATGAGCGGAGCACGCTGCGCAGCAGCCAGCGCCCCCTCGGGCCGGGGTCGGTGGTCGGGGGTCGGTATCGCCTGGTGGACAAGATCGGTGACGGCGGCGCGTCGGTCGTCTTCTCGGCCGTCCAGCTGGACCTGGATCGGCCGGTGGCCGTCAAGATCCTCACCGCGTCCCCGAACGGCGACGAGCGCCACGCCGATCGCCTCCACCGCGAAGCCAAGCTCATCGCCGGCATCCGACACCCTGGCATCACCGAGGTCTACGAGACGACCGTCGATGACGACGGCACGCACTTCATCGCCATGGAGCTGCTCGAGGGGGAGACCGTGCGCGAGCTGCTCAATCGCCAGCGTGTGCTCGAGCCGGACGACGCCATCGACATTGCCGTCAGCGCGTGCGACGCGCTCGCGGCAGTGCACGAGCGCGGGTACGTCCACCGGGACGTCAAGCCCGCCAACATGTTCCTGGTCCGACGCGCGGACGGCCGATGGCTGGTCAAGCTCGTGGACTTCGGCACGGCGCGGCCGGTAGACGTCAGCAGCGCCCAGAGCGACGCCGTGGCGAAGAAGACGCTCTCTCGGCTCCCCGCATCGCTCACGCTGCCGGGCATCGTCCTCGGTACGCCGAGGTACATGAGTCCCGAGCAGATCACCGGTGACAACCTCGGGTCCCGCTCCGACGTGTACGGCCTGGGCTGTGTGCTGTACGAGATGGTCACGGGCTTCGCGGTCTTCGAGGACGGCGATGCGGGTCGGCTCATCGCGCGCCACCTGGCGGAAGCGCCGATGGCGCCGAAGCGGCGCGCGCCCGACAGGGAGATCTCGGCGGCGCTCGAGCGCGTGATCCTGAGGTGCCTCGCCAAGGAGCCGCACCAGCGCTTCGGTTCGGCACGCGAGCTGGCCGCCGCGCTCGATGATGCGCGACAGGGCGTCGCGCCGCCGCCCGCGCTACCGAACCACCGAACCGCGCGGGTCGTGGCCACGGCGGCAGGCCTCCTGGTGCTGTTCGTCAGCGGCTTCCTGCTCCTGCGCACGACGGCCGGTCCGCGGAGCGCGCCCCCTGCGGCGCCGGCACCGGCGCCCGTCGTGGAAGTACCGGACCCGCAGCTCCCGCAGATCGCGGTGACGCCCGCGGCCTCCCCGGAGGCCACCGCCAGCGTGGCGACGCCGCTCCCCAGGGTCTCGCGCTCGAAATCGCCCGGCGCGGCGCGAACTCCGAAGGCGCCGCAGGAAGCCCCGAGCGCGCCGACGCCCGCCGGCGTCTCGTCCCCCGACTACCGACTCCGTGAGCTGAAGGACCTTGCAAAGGAGACTCCATGAGGCGCTCGTCCCACATCGTTCTGATCGCCCTGGTTCTGACGGCGGCTTCCGCTCGCGCGGACGTCAACCCGGAGGCTCGCAAGTACTTCGAGCAGGGCGCGGTGGCCTACGAGGAGGCTCGCTACGAGGAGGCCATCGATCACTTCCTGCGCGCGTACGCCATCGACCCTCAGCCGGTCCTCGTCTACAACGCCGCCCAGGGCTACGAGCGGCTGGGGGACGTGCCCAACGCCCTTCGCTCCTATCGCGACTACCTTCGCCTGGCGCCGCGGGCCGACGACCGCGCGACCGTGGAGACGCGTGTCGGCAACCTGGAGCGCCGCCTGCGGGACAAGGGCGTCCAGCAGGTGAGCGTGTTCTCGGCGCCTGCGGGCGCTTCGGTGGAGATCGATGGCAAGAAGGTCGGAACCACGCCCTGGACGGGTGAGCTCCCTCCTGGCCGCCACGTCGCGGTCCTTCGCCTGGACGGACATCGCGACGTCCAGAAGGACTTCCACCTCGGTCCGGACCGCGCGGTAGACCTCGACCTCGCCCTCGTTCCCGGCGCGCCGCTCTCACCCGCAAAGCACTCCGACTCCGTCCCGCCGGCGCCGCCCGCAGGCACGCCGAGCGCTCGGGCGGATTCCTCCGAGGGCGCACGGGTGTCTCCGCTGACGTGGGTCGCGCTCGGCGTGGGCGCGGTGGGTCTCGGCGGGGCCCTGGGGTTCGAGTTCGCGCGTCGGGGCGCCGAAGACGACGCGGAGAGCGCAACCACGCAGCTCGGCCACCAGGAGCGTCACGACGCCATGGAAGGGCATCAGACCGTGGCGAGGGTGCTCCTCGGCGTGGGGGCCGTGGGCCTCGCGGCGGGCGGCGTGCTCCTCTACCTGGATCTCGGGGGCAAGGGGGACCGCTCGACGACGGCGACGTTCGGTTGCGGTGCAGCTCAGTGCGGTTTTTCGGCGCGCGGCGCCTTCTAGAGAGGAGCACGGACATGGCGTGGACCCATCGATTGAAGGCTTGCCTTCCTCCCCTGATGCTCGCCCTCGCCTGGGCCTGCGCGAGCGACCTCGACGCCGACGGCGCAGGTAAGGCTTGCGAGGACGGCCGGTGCGGCTCCGGATACGTCTGTGACACGCTCCGGAACGTCTGCGTCCGTCCAGGAGACGTCGGTACAGACGGAGCTCCGGACGTGACGCCGGACGCCCCGCAGGCCGATGGCGGGCAGGACGCCTCCGCCGACGCGGCGCTGGACGGCACGACGGGAGGCGACGCCTCCGGTGACGCACCTGCGGAGGGCGCGTTCTGCAGACAAGGCGAGACCAACTGTTCGGACGTCTGCGTGAACCTCCTCACGGACCCGGAACACTGCGGGGGCTGCAGCGCCGCGTGCACGGCACCGCCGGGGGGCACGGCCGCATGCGCGGGCGCGCAGTGCACCTTCGCCTGCGACGGCGACCTGCAACGGTGTGGCGACGAGTGCGTGGACACCGAAACGTCGGCGGACCACTGCTCCGCTTGCAACGCGCCGTGCCCCGCGGTCAGCGGTGGCAGCGCCACGTGCGAAGCGGGGTCGTGCGGGGTCTCGTGCGACCCCGGCCTCACCGAGTGCTCAGGCCTGTGCGTGGACCTCGCCAGCGACGCCACGAACTGCGGCAGCTGTGGGGTCCTCTGCGCGGACGGCGAGCTCTGCGGCCCGACCGGCTGCACCGACACGTGTACCAGTCCGCTGGTGGCTTGCGGCCAATCTTGCGTGGACGTCCTGACGACCACCGCGCACTGCGGCGCTTGTGACGAAGTCTGCCCTCAGCCGGACGACGCGCGAGCCAAGTGCGTGGGCGGTGCCTGCGGCTTCGACTGCAACTCGGGCTT
This sequence comes from uncultured Polyangiaceae bacterium, assembly GCA_964487605.1. GTDB lineage: Bacteria > Myxococcota_A > Polyangia > Polyangiales > Polyangiaceae > JAJDAH01. The sequence continues at coordinate 41,789 of CAZARU010000032.1, read as the reverse complement.
CGATCGCTGCGGCGCGGGATGCGTAGACGTGATGACCGATCCGCAAAACTGCGGAGCGTGCGGGACGACGTGTACCGTGCCCGCAAACGGCACCGCTTCGTGCACCGCAGGGACGTGCGGCATCACGTGCAACGCTGGGTTCGTGCGGTGCGGGCAGCAGTGCGTGCGCCTCGAGAGCAACCCCAACCACTGCGGCGCGTGTTCGAACGTCTGCCCCGCCGGACAGGTGTGCGCGGGCGGAACGTGTCGTACCACGTGCGACTCTGGTCACACGAACTGCAGCGGTGAGTGCGTCGACCTCGCCACGGACCCCACGAACTGCGCGGGCTGCGGCGTGGCCTGCCCGACCGTGCCCAACGGTTCGGCGACGTGCTCGTCCGGCATGTGCGGCTTGACCTGCAACACCGGACTCACGGTGTGCAGTGGCACCTGCCGGAACACGAGCACCGATCCGCTCCACTGCGGCGCCTGCGGCAACGCGTGTCCCTCGCCCGCGAACGGCGCAGGCTCGTGTCAGGGCGGCGCGTGCACCATCACGTGCTCTGCAGGCTTCACGGCTTGCGGGTCCAGCTGCGCCAACCTTCAGACGGACACGGCGAACTGCGGCGCCTGCGACAACGCGTGCGGCACCAACCAGGTATGCGCCGCTGGCACCTGCACCACGTCGTGCCCGAGCGGCACCACGAACTGCGACGGGGCGTGCGTCAGCCTGCAGACGAACCCTGCCCACTGCGGCAACTGCGACGCGGGCTGCTCCGCTCCGCCCAACGGCACCGCCACCTGCACGGCGGGGGCGTGCGGCTTCTCGTGCGGCGTCGGATTCACCAAGTGCGGAGCGAATTGTGTCGCTCTCGCGAGCGACCCGAACAACTGCGGGGCGTGCGGGGCGAGCTGTCCGGACCCCGCAAACGGCTCCGCCACGTGTGCCAGCGGGTCGTGCGGCGTCTCGTGCAACGCGGGGTTCACGCGCTGCGGCAGCGCCTGCGTCGCGCTTCAGTCCGACGCCCAGAACTGCGGCGCCTGCGGCGTCGCCTGCGGAAGCGGCGAGGTCTGCAGCGCGGGGAGCTGTGTCTTCACGTGCCCGAGCGGCACGACCAACTGCTCCGGGGTCTGCGTCGACTTGCAGACCAGCACCAGCCACTGCGGCGCTTGCGCGAATGCGTGCCCGGCCCCCATCAGCGGACCCGCGACGGGTTCGGCCTCGTGTTCGGCGGGTGCTTGCTCCGTGGCGTGCAGCTCGGGCTCGCCCGTCGGCTGCTCGACGGCGAACGGCCCCGCGTGCGTCGACGTCACGGCGGACCCGCAGCACTGCAACGCCTGCAATGGCGGTTGCGGCCTCGGGGGCAAGTGCACGGCGTCGAGCTGCTCCACGGACGCCTGCTCGCCGGGCCTCGTGAAGTGCGGGCAGAACTGCGTGAACACCCAGAGCAACCCGTCGCATTGCGGAGGGTGCAACCAGGGCTGCCTGGCGGTCGTTTCCCCCAACTGCCAGGCCGGATCGTGTCGCCTCGGGTGCAGCGGCGGACGGACGAACTGCGGCGGTGCGTGCGTGACCCTCGCGAGCGATCCCGCCCACTGCGGGGCCTGTGGAAACACGTGTGCGCCCGGCAAGCGTTGCTCGAACGGGACGTGCCGGGACTTCCTCTACGCGAGCGCGTGCTGGGAGTGTGGGAACGGCAACGCGCTGCCGACCTGCTGCACGGTGGGGTCCACCCAAATCTGCCTCCCGGCGGGCGTCACCTGCCCGTGAAGTGCAGCCTCAGCGCTCTGGATCTGCGACCTCTGGGTCGCCGGGCAGCCCGAGGCAGAACATCTGCCACTGGCGCCGCAGGGGCGTGCTCGTCCGCAGCTCGGGCACGTAGGCTCCGGCCATGGAGATCCCCGCGATGAACGCCGCCGAACTCACCGAATCGGACGGGAGGGACGCCCCGGCCTTCGACGCGAGGCGATCGAGGCGGGTCACGAGGTTGCGCGCGTCGCGCTGGGCCTTCTGGACGGCTTCGCTTCGGAAGGGTGGCCGCGGGTCCTCTCCCGGTGGAAAGAGCAGGCTGAAGGCCGCCTCGCTCTCCTGAGAGAACCGCACGGGTACGTCGAGGGCTTCGGTGAGCCCCGGCGCGTCGGCCGTGCGCGCGCTGAGTCGCTCGAGCGCATCGCCCGCCATCGCCGCCACGAGCGCCTCGAAGGACTCGAAGTAGCTGTAGACCGTGGCCCGCCCCAGCTCGGCCCGCGCCGCCACCTTCTCCACGCTGAAGGCGACCCACCCCTCGGACTCTGCCACCTGCCAGGCCGCGTCCAGGATGTCGCGCCGGCGTCGATCGCGCTCCCTGCTTCGCCGGTCGTCGATCGACATGGCGTGATTGCACACGAAGGACGCCTCGTGGGTCAAGCGCTCGCCCTCACTCGGCAAACGAGTCGCCGGCGGCCGGCACTCCCCGGCGGGCACCTTCACGGCTTCCGTCGAATGATTGGCCGAGGTACCCCGTACGACTACCGAAATCCCGACGCGAGGGACGACAGCGGCGACGGTTCCGCAACCACCAACGTCGTCTCGCGGATCTTCGACCGCGCCTCTGGCCGGATCCAGACGCGGCGCGCCTCGACGGTGTAGGCCCCGGCTTCGAGCTCGAGTCCACATCCAGGAAGGACCACGCCGAAGACCTCGGTCTTGCCCCGCTTCTGATCACCGGAGCTCCACAGCCATACGGTGGCCGCGAAGGGATCGCAGACGAGCCGGGCTACGGTGGAGCCCCCGCGCGAGACGACGACCTCGTAGCGCAGCTCCTGGGTGATCTCCTCCTTGTCGACCAAGCCCCGGTACTGCACGGTGGCGCGAAGCTCCACCGCTCCTGGTTCGCTAACGGAGAACGCGGCGGTCCTGGCCTCGTCGCCGACGGCCAGCTCCGCCAGCGTCCCGCCGACGAGCCACCGTGCGGCCGCGAGGACGCTGGCGCCGACCACGACGAACGCCGCGGCCGCCCAGGGGACGTGTGACGGCCGCCAGTTCAGCGCTTGCGACTCCGGCGCACGCGGAATGCCCAGGACGGCCTCCGTCACGCGCAGCGCCGCGTGGCCCAGGCGCGGGTCGGCAACGTCGGACTGAATCACGACGTGCTTGCCGCTCGTCGTCCGCAGACCCAGGATCAGTCCGAGCGAAGACACGGGCTGCGTCTCGGGCAAGGTGCGTGCAAGGTCCAGGAAGACCGCAGCGATGCCGGCCCGGTCGATCGAGTACGGCCTTGCGCGCGCGGGCGCGACGACGACCTGGTCCGGCCCCACGCGCAGCTCGAAGGTCGCGCGGTACCGTCGCCCGGACAAGAAGACGACCACGAGCGCGCCGAACGCCATCGCTGCGACGAACTGGACCGGGACTCCGGCAGAGAACCCGAGCGCCGCCGGGATCAGCCCGAGCGCACCGACGATGGCCCCGTTGCGCCGTCGAGCGTGAATGTCCTTCACCCTGACGATGGTCTGGTCCGGCGCGCGGATGACCTCGAGCGAGCCGCGAAAGGGCCGCGCGCCCGCGGGAGCCCCGGCCAGCATCGAATCGACCCAGCGGTCGATCTGCGACGCCTGCGGTTCGAGCAGCCCGGCGAAGATCAGGAGAACCGCGTCCTCGAGCGTTGCTCCCCGAGGATCCTCGCGAGCTCGTCGAGGTCGTGGCGGGCGACGTGGGGCGCGAGACGACCGAGGAGCGCGCCGTCGTCGACGTCCTGGCCCTGCCGGAGCATCAGGACGTCCGTCTCGTACAGCGCGGCACGGGCGAGCTTTCCCTGTCGGTAGAGCGACGGCAAGGCGTAGAGCTTCAAGAGGAGCAGTCCGACCCGCGTCACCGACGGGATCTGCAGGTCGTGAAAACGAATGACGCTCGGCTCCGTGTCTCGGACGTGCAGGAACAGAGCGTTCGTGGTCAGCAGCAGATCGACGTCGATGCCGCGAAACGCCGCCTTGGCGAAGTCCCCGTCCAGCGCCGTGGCGTTCCAGGGCAGCCTTCCCAGGTCCGCGGGATCGACGATGAGGTCGACGTCCTGAGTGTTCCGGCCCTCGACGTACGCCAGGAGGGCCACTCCGCCGACCAGGCGATAGTCGATGCCGGATTCGTCGAGCGCGGTGAAGAGCTCGCGCACGGCACCGCCGATGTCGATGTCTGGCATGCTCACCTTGGGGTTGAAGACGCGCGCGTCGCGAACGATTCGATCGATCGGAAGGCTCGGCACGTCGCGCGGAGGCTACCGCAGTGACCCAGATCGTGCCAGCTCGCGGGCTCGCGCGTCCCTCATTCGGAGAACCGCAGCGTGGCGCCGAGCTCGGCCGCGTTCGCGGCCATCCAGTCGGGGTCGGTGATCCAGACGGTGTGACCGCAGCGCTCGCAGACCTGCAGCTCGCACCGTGGCTCGGACCGGGTCGGCGCGCCGCGGTTGGCGGGGCTCGGCGCCCAGACCTCGAAGCGCGCTCCCGCCACCACCCAGGAGCGGGAGTGGGCGCAGCGAGGGCACGCTCGAACGGAACTCACCAGCCGATGCTACACGAACGGCTTTCGCAGCTCACGGCTGCGCGCCGAGCATTCCCCGCCGCGCCAGGATGGGCGCGATGTACTCGGCGATCTGACCCAGCGAGTCGCTGTCGGGCTCGAGCTGCTTGCCGACGCCCTCCGCCGTGATGACCCCGACCATGAAGAGCGCGAACTCGGGAGAGGGCCGGGCGCCGTACTTTCGCCCCACGGCGAACGCGCGATTCACCAGGTCGCCCAGCTCGATGTCCTTCAGGCTCTTGCCGCGGAACGCGCTGGTGAACTCCCCGATGTCGCGCCCCATGGCCTCCCAGTCGATGTCCTCGCGATCCTTCAGGTAGTAGCGCCGCATGTGCCGGATCTGGTCCTCGGCAGATCCCATCACGAGGCACCGATTCCAGTCGATGTACTGGACGAGCTGGTCGTCGTCGATCTCCTTCACCAGACCGACGTCGAACACGGCGAGCTCGTCGGCGTCCGTGACCACGAAGTTTCCTGGATGCAGATCGGCGTGGAGGAAGCCGTCCTCGAACATCATCTTGAGGAGGCAGTTCCTCAACCGACCAACGAGCACGGAGTGATCTGCGGTGGGGTCGAGCGCGTCGATCTTCCGTCCACGGATGAACTCCATGGTCAGCAGCCGCTCGCTCGAAAGGCCGGCGTGAACCTCGGGGAACCGCACGCCGGCGGTACCCGCGAAGTTGGCACGAAACTTCACGTAGTTCGCCGCCTCGAGTCGAAGGTCGGTCTGCGCGGTGATCGCCGTGAAGAGCTCGCGCAGGTGCCCCACCAGATCGGACTGGCCGACCGCGGGCAGGACCGAGAGCACCCGGGCCCACCCGACGGCGATGCGCGCGTCGTTCTCCGTCAGCGCTCGCACGTCGGGCCGGAGCACCTTCACGGCAACCTCACGCCCGTCGGGGAGCCTGCCGCGATGCACCTGCGCCACGCTCGCCGCCGCCACCGGCACCGGGTCGAACTCCGCGAAGTGGTCCTGGATCCCGCCGCCGAGATCCTCGCGGACGACGCGCTCGACGTGGTCCAGGGGGAACGGCGGCAGGCGATCCTGCAGCTGACGAAGCTCGTCGATGAGCTCCGGGTCGAGCAGGTCCCGGCGCGTGCTCAGCACCTGCCCGAGCTTGATGAACGTCGCCCCGAGCCGCCCGAACGCCGCGCGCAGCATCCGACCCCGCAGGCGAGCAACTGCCGCCCGGCGAGCCTCCTGGCCACGCACTTGCAACGTGAGCAGCCGAGCGAAGGCGTAGCGGGCGACGTACACACCCACCACCAGGGCGACGGTCCACATCCGAAGGAGCGCCCTCACGATCGGCAAGACTAGCGCGTCGCGGGCGTGGGGAGCGCATCGATTCGCGGGTGCTCCGGCGGTGGAGCGGTACACTCCTGCGCGTGAAGGCCGGCGTGCTGCGGACCCTCTGTTCGCTCTTCTTGCTGTGCGCGACGTCCGGCGCGCTCGCGCAGGACGCCACCGAGCCGGGTTCGTCGTCCGCGAAACGGCTCGAAATGCCACGGCTGAAGGGCCCGCCGATCGCGGAGTACCCGGCGGGAGCCACGGGAGACGCTCGCGTCGTCCTCGAGCTCGTCGTCTCGGACCGCGGCACGGTGGCCGAGGCCCGAGCGATCGACGGCCCCGAGGTGTTCCGGCGCGCCGCCGAGAGCGCTGCCCTCGAATGGCGCTTTGAGCCGGCGCGGCGCGACGGCCAGCCCATCGCCGCGAAGATCCGCTTCGAGCTTCGCTACGCCGCTCCGCCGGAGTCCGGTTCGCCGGCGACCGACGCGGCGTCCGATGCTTCTGCGCGGCCGCCGGCTCGCGCCCGCCCAGCGGCGGCTGTCGTTTACGAGGTCACCGTGACCGGCGATCGGATCCCGCCGCGCCCGGCGAACACGACGCTCACGCGCGCGGAGGTCCGAGAGATCCCCGGGACGTTCGGCGACCCCTTCCGCGCCATCGAGGGGATGCCGGGCGTCACGCCGATCGCGTCGGGGGTTCCGTTCTTCTACGTGCGTGGCGCGCCGCCGGGCAACGTCGGCTACTTCGTGGACGGCGTGCGGGTGCCGTACCTCTTCCACGTGGGGCTGGGACCTTCCGTGCTCCATCCCGGAATGATCGAGCGCGTCGAGCTCTACTCCGGCGGTTACCCTGCCCGGTTCGGCAGGTTCGCCGGGGGAATCGTCTCGGGGGTCACCACGGCGCCGCGCGCGGAGCTGCACGGCGAGTACAACGTTCGGCTGTTCGACCTCGGCACGCTGGCGGAGACGGGCTTCGCCGACGGCCGTGGCACGGCGCTCGCCGCCTTCCGCTACTCCTACACGGCCGCGTTGCTCTCGCTGGTCGTGGACGAAGTGCAGCTCGACTACCGAGACTACGAAGCGCGCGTGACGTACGACCTGACCGAAGACGATCGCTTCACCGTGCTCTCCTTCGGCGCCTACGACCTGCTGGGCGAACGCCACGACGACGTCCTGTTCATCCTCTTCGGCTCGGAGTTTTACCGGCTCGACACGCGCTACGACAAGCGACTGGGCCCCGACTCGAAGCTGCAGGCCGCCGTGACTCTGGGGTGGGAGCAAACCCGCATCCCCGACCAACCGAGGAACGCCAGCCTTCGGATGGTCAACGCTCGCGTGGAAGCCGCTCACGGCGTGTCGGACGCCGTGCTCTGGCGGGGTGGCGCCGACGTCCTCCTCGAGGGCTATCGCGCGGACGACTTCCCCAACGCCGACCCGGACGACCCCTCGATCGCGAAGTTCAACCGGATGTTCCCGGCACGAGACGACGTCACCGTGGGCGCGTGGACGGACTTCGTGCTGCAAGCCGAGGGAGTCGAGGTGACGCCGGGCGTGCGCGTCGACGCCTTCCGCTCCGGGAACGCGTCGGCGGTCGGCGTCGATCCGCGGCTCGCTTCTCGCATCGAAGTGGCAGAGTCGGTGAGCGTGCATCACGCTCTGGGCATCGCGCATCAGCCGCCGTCCTTCTTGATCCCCCTGCCCGGGCTCGCCATTGGTCAGCTTCGGGGCGGTCTGCAACGCAGCGTTCAAGCGAGCGCCGGGGTGGAGGCTGCCCTGGACGCGGACACCGTGGCGCAGGTGACGGTGTTCGAGAACGTTTTCCTCGACATGACCGACACGCTGGCGCTGGCGCAGCCCGGCGACGACATCGTGCTGAAGGACCAGCGGAGCCAGGGGTCCGCGCACGGCGTGGAGCTGTACCTGAAGCGCAAGCTGACGCGCCGAGTGGGAGGCTACGCCTCCTACACGCTCTCGCGCTCCGTCCGCAGCGTGGGAAGGCAGCGGTTCCCGAGCAGCTTCGACCGCACCCACGTCGCGAGCACCGCCGTCGGTTACGATCTGGGCCGTCGCTGGCGTGCCGGCGCCAAGTTCACCTTCTACACGGGCGCCCCGTCGCTGCCGAACACGCGCGGGCTCATCGCACCGCCGCGGCTCGCGCACCCGCCCCGTGATCCGGCGTTTCACCGGCTGGACGTGCGCCTCGAGAAGAAGTGGCCGCTGGCGGAGACCGCGTGGATCGCCTTCGTGGCCGAGGTGCTGAACACCACCCTGCGAACGGAGACCGTACTGGGAGAGGAGATCGGCCCCGTGACGATCCCGAGCGTTGGCGTGGAAGGCGCCTACTGATGAACGGCCGGCGCGGGCGCGGCGAGCGCAGAGCGCGAATCCTGGGAGCCCTGCTGTGCCTGCTCGGGAGCGGCTGCCTCCCCGACGACACGCGACCCGAGCCGGGGAGCGTGCTGACGACGATGACGGGCAGCGAGGCCGCGCGCAACTCCGTGGTCACCGAAGACGGCTGGACGCTGACCTTCGGCCGGGCACTCCTGAACGTCGGCCCGATGCAGCTCGGCGACGAGTGCCAGAAGTACGCGGAGTACTCCGAGCCGGGGTACGACCGCATCCTGGACGTCACCCGCGACGGCGCACAGAAGGTCAGCATCATGTTCGGCCTGGGAAGGTGCGACATCGACTTCGCCACGACGCCGCCCTCGGGCGACGCCGTGCGCGGGGCGGGTGTGACCGAGGCGGACAAGGCGGCGCTGCGCACGCCGGGAAGCGATCGCTTCGTCACCAACGACGGCGTGGTGCTGCACCTCGAGGGCGCGGGCGAGCGCGCGGGAAGGCGCGTGAGCTTCGCGTGGGACATCCGCCAGCGCCTCTTCTTCAAGAAGTGCGTGGTCAGCGTGAAGGGCATGGAGCAAGCCGGGCTCGACCTTCGGGGCGGCACCGACCTCGAGGTCGATTTGCTGGCGGAAGTGGAGGCGCTGTTCCGGGACGACGTCGCCCGAGACGGGGCCCGCCTGCGCTTCGATCCGTTCGCGAGCGCCGACGCGCGGGGCGACCGCGACGGTGTCGTCACCCTCGACGAGCTTCGGAGCGTGACCCTGCAGGAGCTTCGCACCGACGGCGCGTACGGCGTCGGCGACGCGGAAGACACCGTGGCCTCCCTCGACGCGTACATCTACCGCGTGCTCTGGCCAACGTTCCTGCGCTACCGGGGTACGGGCGAGTGCAGTGTCGCGCTGGTGGAGGACTGAACGGGGCGCGAACCGTGGTTGCGTCAGTCCCACTGAATGTGCAGCCGCCCCTCGTACGGGGTGACCAGCTCGGCGTGCACCTCTCCGGCCGCACCGAAGACGCGCAGCGATCCCTCGGCTCCCCCCCGATGGGCAGCGTCAATCCAGAGGTACTCGTCCCAAAAGTGGAAGATGGCGCGGCGTCGTGCCACCTGCTCGACGCGCCACTCCCCGTAGTTGCAGAAGAGCCGTCGGTTGTGTCCCAGCCATCGGAAGGCCGTCATCGGATCGCCGCCGAGGAGCATGGCCACGAACTTCGCGGCGTGGATTCTCGGTGCGTGGGTCGGCGCGTTGCTCCAGATGCGCCGCATCGCGTCCAGCGGCGCCGCGGGGTCGAGGAGCGCGCTGGCGTAGGCGAGTTCGCGGAGGTGGTCGCGCAGCGGGTAGCTCGAGAAGGGCCAGCGGAACCTCGGGTGGACGAGACGGCGCCAGGCGGCGTCGGTTCCCACGCCGGCCTTCCGCACCGCACCCTCGACCATTCCGAAGAACAGCCCGCGGACGGTTGCGTCGCGCGGCGTGTCCCGCAAGCGCTGCTCGAGGCCGAGGATCGCCATCGCGCTTTCGAGATCGACGGTGAGGGGTGTCGTCGCGGGCACGGCTCTGGCCTGGCAGGGCGGGGACGCACTGTACAATGCGGTGGGCCCGCTTGGCGCGGGCCACCCGAGGCTTCCTCGAGACCTCGCCGTCCTCATGGGGGTGAAGTGGCGTCGATGAACGGCGCTCCGCCTCGCTCGGCCTGGTATACCTTGCCGGAACAGCGGAGCATCCCAGGTCCAGTGCACACCGAAACGAAGCAATACACGGATGGCGGCGATGCCTTCGACGTGCTCGTGGCCCGACCGCCGGGCGGCACGCGGCGCCCCGCGATCCTCGTCTGCCACGCCTGGGGCGGTCGGGACGCGTTCGCCGAGGCGAAGGCATCGCGGCTGGTAGAGCTGGGCTACGTCGGTGCCGCCATCGACGTCTACGGCGTCGGCAAGCGCGGGACCGACAAGGAGTCGAGCCAGGCGCTCATGATGCCGCTTCTCGGCAACCCACCGTTGCTCCGTCGGCGCCTGCGTGCGGCGGTGGACGCGGTCCGGGCTCTGGACGGCGTGGATCCCGACCGGATGGGCGCCATCGGCTTCTGCTTCGGCGGCCTCTGCGCAATCCTCATGGCGCGCATGGGGCTCGCGCTCCGCGGTGTGGTCAGCTTCCACGGCCTGCTGAAGATCGGCGAGCCGCTCGACGCCGAGGTGCGCGCGAAGGTGCTGGTCCAGCATGGCCAGGACGACCCGATGGTGCCGCCGGCGGACGTCGGGGCGTTCGCCGAAGAAATGAAGCGCATCGGCGCGGACTGGCAGCTTCACGCCTACCCAGGCGTGATGCACGCGTTCACGAACCCCGCGGCGAACGACCCGGCGTTCGGTACGGTCTACCACGCCGAGGCAGACCGTCGCTCGTGGCTCGAGATGACACGCTTCTTTGAGGAAGTGCTCGCCTGAGCGCGGCAGCCGACGAGGCGCGCCTCAGGGAACGACCGTCACGTCGTACCTGTACTTCGAGATCAACGCGGCCCGGACGGCGTGGGGATAGTCGGCTGAACCCTTCTTGGCATCCCGCCGCACCAGCGTGTGCCGGCCGCCGGACTTCGAGAGGTAGCGAACCCGCAACACCTGGGGTTTCGTGATCGTCGCCCAGAACGACTGGAGGAAGAGCTGCGCTCCGCGGTCCTTCGCGAGAACCTCGAGCGCCGGCGGGTCCTTCCCAAAGTCCACGCGCCCCGCCTTCTCGCCATCGCGCGCGAGTTCGATCCGGATGATGGCCTTGGGCGGAGCGGCGTCCTCGAACGAGGGCACGGTGCCCACCTCGTAGCCGCTGCGGCTGAACGCGTCCTTCGCGGCGTGGATGTAGAGCGCGTCTCCGGGACGGATCGACCTGCTGCCGTAGGGTCCCCGCTCACCCGGCGCCGCAGGGAGGTGCATGTCGAGCGGAAGGGCGCCCTTGCCGATCTTCCGCACGGCTTCCTGGAGCAGCGTGGCGGACTCGCCTTCGGCGATGACGTCGACGTCCAGCGGCTTGCCGGCGGCAACCTGGACGACCCCGACCTCCTCGCCGTCCCTCGTGAGGAGGAACCAGGCGTCCGCAGTCTGCTGCGGAGCGGCGGACCCCTCGCCCGTGGCGGCGGACGGCTCCGCCCCGGACGACGTTGGCGCCACGGGGGATGGCGCCGCTCCGGGCGACGGCGAGCTCCCCTTGGAACCCGTGTCGCACGCCGCGACAACCTGCAGGACGGCCAGGAACGGCCAGCAGCGCAGCGGCATGGGCGGAACCCTAGCACGCGGGCGGAACCCCGCGGCCGGCGCGGACCACCGCGCCCGCGCGAGAGGGCGCCTCCTTAACCCCTGGACGCCATCACCGTCTTCAGGCTCGTGACCCCCACTTCCCCCGTTGCCCAGCGCGGCGCGGCGACGTTCCCGATGCGGGCGTTCGGGCTCGCGATCGCGCTGACCGTGGGCCTGCTCGCGCTAGCCGCCGCAGACGGCTGGCGCCTCAACTCGGGGATCCAGACCCTCGCGGCGCGCGACCTGCGGTTGACCACGCTGGCGGGCACCATCGTGCACCTCGATGAGGCGTTGACCATGTCGGCGCGCATGGCGGCGGCGACGGGCGACCCCCAGTGGGAAGCGCGCTACCGGCAGCTCGAACCCGACCTCGACCGCGCCATCGCCGAGGCGAAGCGGCTGGCGCCCGACGCCGCACTTCACGCCGGCGCCGCAGCGACCGACACCGCCAACGTCGAGCTGGTGAAGCTCGAGCAACGCGCCTTCGCGCTGGTGAGGGCGGGAGAGCGCTCCCGCGCCGCCACCCTCCTGACCAGTGCCGAGTACGCCGAACTCAAGCTCGTCTACACCGCAGGCATGGTCGAGGCGAACCGGGCCATGCGAACCCGGGTATCGGCCCGCATCGACGAGTTTCGCAGGCACGCCCGCCGCTCCGCAGCCTTCGGCGCCGTGATGTTCGTCCTCATCACGCTCTCGTGGTGGCGCATTGCACGCCTGGTCAAGTCTCACCTGGCCGCGCGACACGCGGCGGAGGCCGCCCTCCTGGCGGTACAGGAGACCCTGGAAGAGAGGGTCGAAGCACGGACGGCGGAGATCGAGCGCGCCCACGAAGCGCTCAAGGACGCCCACACCTCCCTGGAAAGGAACCAGGCAAGCCTGGTGCTCTCGGAGAAGATGGCGTCCCTCGGTCGTCTGACGGCGGGGATCGCCCACGAGATGAACTCGCCGCTCGGCGCGGTGCGAGCTTCTCTGCAGACCGCGCGCGAACTCTCGGTGGAGTACGGTACGTCCCTGGGCGACGCGGACGTGACCGTGGACGACCATCGGTCGATCGCGCGGGAGCTACTCGAGAACCTGTCCACCGCGTGCGCCGGCACCGACCGCGCCATGGCGTTCGTGCGGAGCATCAAGGCGCAGACGCGGCAGTCACCCGCCGGAGCCCTCGATCGGTTCGACGTCATGCGGGCAATCCGCGACGCGCTGTCGCTGCTGGGTCACGCGGCCTCGGCCGCTGGGTGCTCGGTCCAGGTGGAATCGACGGCCGACGGCGTGCTGCTCGACGGGGCGCCCGGCCGAATCGAACAGGTCGTGACCAACCTCGTGAGGAACGCGCTCGACGCCAGCGCAGAGGTGGGGGGCGGCAGCGTGCGCGTGGTCGTCGCTCGCGAGGACGACGAGCTGACCATCACCGTCGTCGACGACGGTCCAGGCATGGCCCCGGACGTGGTCGGCCGGATCTTCGATCCGCTGTTCACGACCAAGCCGACCGGAACCGGAACCGGGCTTGGCCTGACCATCGTCCACGACATCGTCCGGGGCGAGTTCGGCGGGCGCATCGAGGTCCGCTCCTCCCCGGGCGCCGGCAGCACGTTCGTCGTCCGTCTTCCCCTCCCGAAAGGAACCCGACAGTGGCCCGAAAGCACCAAGGCAGCGTGAGCCGCGACGAGCGCGTGCTCGTCATCGACGACAACGCCGAGTATCTCACGGCGACCGAGCGCCTCCTGGCCCGAGCCGGCTATCACACGCTCGTTGCCTCGGACGGCGCTCAGGGTCTCGCTTGCGTCCGCGAGCACCGCGTGGACGTGGTGCTCGTCGACTACTGGATGCCGGGAATGACGGGGGAGCAGTTCGTGAGCGAGCTGCGCACCTTCGACGACACCGTGCAGGTGGTGCTGCAGACCGGCTATGCGCAGGAGCATCCGCCACGGGAGATGCTCCGCCGTCTGGCCATCACCGGCTATCACGACAAGAGCGACGGGCCGGAGAAGCTACTCCTGTGGACGGAGGTCGGCATCAAAGCCGGCGCCGCGATTCGCAAGCTCGAACAGAGCCGAAGGGGCCTGCGCTACATCCTCGAGGTGACGCCCGAGATGCACCGCGCCCAGCCCCTCGCGGAGCTGCTTCAGGGGATCTTGACCCAGACCGCGGGCCTTCTGGGCGTGATCGACTCGTTCGTGGCAGTCCTCAGTGGGCCCAGCGGACGCTCGGAGCTCGAGCACGGGTTCCTCGCGACGATGGACGAGCGAAACGATCTCGTCGTGCGGGCCGGCACGGGCCGCTTCGCGCCGGGTCAGTCTTTCGGATCCGTGGACCAGGAAGCGCTTCTGGCGCTCGTGCGCGCCTCGCTGGATTCCGGATGCCCGGTCGCCGGGCCCGGCGCCCTCACGTTACCGCTCCGCGCCGGATCGACGCAGCTCGGGGTCGTCCACCTCGAGGGTGCCATCTCGAGCCAACCCGACCTGGAGCTCGTCCAGCTCTTCGCGAATCAGGCGTCCGTCGCGCTGCACAACGCGGAGCTGTACGACATGGCCGCGGTGGACGCGCTGACCGACGTGTTCACGCGCCGATTCTTCGAGCACTCCCTCATGCGTGACCTTCGGACGAGTCACCGATCACGACAACCCATGAGCCTGCTGCTGGTGGACGTCGACGAGTTCAAGGCCATCAACGATGGCGTCGGACACCTCGAAGGTGATCGCGCGCTCGCCGATGTCGCGCAAGCGCTACGGGAGGCCACGCGGGCCACGGACGTCGTCGGGCGCTACGGCGCGGACGAGTTCGCCGTGGTGCTGCCCGGCACCGACGCCGAGGGGAGCCTGGTCGTCGCGGAACGCATCCTACGGGCGCTGGGCGAGCTCTCCGTCGGCGACGGGGCCCGGCGAATGCCCGTGCGAGCGAGCCTGGGTCTCGCCACGCTCGAACCGGCGTCGATCGACGAGTCACCGCGGAGCTTCCTCACGGCGGCCGACTTCGACGACCTGCGCGCCGCCCTGTTCAGGCACGCCGACACGTCGCTCTACGACGCGAAGAGGCAGGGTCGCGCACGACTCGGTACGCCCGTTTCCTTCACGTGGCCCGCGAGCGAACCCTGCGCCGCCGAGTCGAGACACGCCCCGCCCCCGCATGCCGCGGCGGCGGGCTCGATCCGCCGCCACGACGAGGTCAGAACACCTGCGTGACGCGCTCCTGCTCCGCGCGCGTCTTGCCCCATCGCATCGTGCTTCCCACCACCAAGCCGGCGCTCACGAGCGTCAGGTTCTTGATGATGTACTGCCCTTCGAGAGTGAGCGCGTACGGGAAGTGGGTGAAGCAAACGTCCGGGAGCAGCACCAGCGGCATCGCCGTTCCGGGCATCTGGAGGAACAGGAGGACCAGCGCGACGCGGACCAGCGGGCGGTAGAGCAGGCAGAGCCCGATGGCGACCTCCCAGGCACCCAGGAAGGGGATGAAGATCTCGGGCGGGAACCAGGTCACCGTCTTCGTGACGAGGTCGTCGGCGGGGCTGAGACCCAGGGGTTTGAGAGCACCGAACCAGACGAACACGACGCCCAGCGACACGCGCAGGAACAAGAGGCCGTACCGCTGGGTGAAGGACGCGAAGCGCTGGTCCAGGGCGTCCGCGGCGCTCCTGGCCGGCCGGGGCGCGCGGGCGGGGGCGGCGGTGTGGGACAGGCGAAGCATCGCGTCCCGGTGGTCGGCGAACTTCCCGCTCCGCTTCCCGTAGGCGTCCAGCCACCGCGTCGCGGCCGCGGCCACGTCCGTCCAGTCGACCTCGGACTTCTTCTGCGCACGCACGATGTCCTGTAGCGCCACGGTGGACACCGCCCACTTCATGATGGTCGCTCGAGTGAGCTCGGGATCCGCGTTCATCGCTGCGAGCGCGACGTCGATGGGGCTCTCGTCCTCCGCCATGCCTGCCTCCTCTCGTCGAGCCTAGTCCGTTACGCGGGAGGTTCCTTCGGGGTTCGCGCTTCCTGAGGCGCGCCTGATCAGGCCGGGGTCCGCCGCAGAAAGTTCGCGAGTTCGCGGCGGAACTCCGGGCGGCGAGGTGCCTGGATGTGATCGGCGCCCGTGATCGCCACCAGGGTGAGGTCGGGCACGACGCCCAGCATGCGGCGAGCTCCTTCGAGCAGCGGGTCTTCGTCGCCACAGATCGCGGCGACGGGGATCTCGATCGCGCGAAGCTCGGATTCCGTGACAGCGAGGCCGGGCGTTCCCTCGATGACGCCGATGAGCGCGAGCGGGTCGTTGAAGTACTTGGTCATCAGCTTCACCCAGACCGTGTGAATCAGGCTGGGACGCTTGCGCTCGGCGCCGAGGTTTCCGCTAAGAGGGCCGATGGCCCGCCCGGCCCGCAGGTCTTCCGCGAGCCGCGCGATGGCGTCCAGGAAGACACTGTTGCCCTCGCGCTCCCAGCCCGCACCGAGCACCGACGCGGACAGCATGCGACGCGAGTGGAGCGTCGCCATCTTGAGCGCGATGAAGCCGCCGAGCGAGTATCCGACGATGTGCGCCTTCTCGACCCTCAGGTGATCGAGCACTGCAACGACGTCTTCGACCATGGTCGGCCCGTACGCAGTCGCACCGTGGGGCTTGTCACTCAGGCCGTGCCCGCGCGTGTCGATGGCGATGACGCGAAACTCCCTGGACAACGCCTGCGTGAGCTTGGGCAGACGCCAGTTGAGGTCCGCATTGACGGCGAACCCGTGGACGAGGACGACCGGTGTCCCCGACCCCTCGTCCGTGTAGTGGATCCGCACGCCCGCAGAGTCCGCCCACGCGCCCCGCACGCGATGAACGAAGGTGCGGTGCAGCGCGATGGCAGCCACGGACAGTGAGCCCGCCGCGACGATGAGACCGAGAGGCAGCGCCATGGAGTAAACCCTGGCGCCCGAGTGTGGGCGGTCGGCCACGACGGGACAAGGAAGAACCCGACGGGCCCCGGGTGACCGTCAGTCCTCGATGAGCCTGGCGAGGCTCGCGCTCACGTCCTCGGGCAGCAGCGTCTCGAGGTACTCGAGCGCCGTGCCTCGCGCGCGCGCATCGCCGGCGCGGAGCCCGGCATAGGCGGCCTGGAGGGGTTCGCGCGGGAACAGAAGCGAGAGCAGAGTGAAGAGGTGGTCCAGGCTCCGAGACTCGGCGGACTCGAACGTCGGGCCGTCGGCCTCCTCGACCTCCAGCCGCCCTTCGCGCGACCGCCAGGTGGCGCGGTCCACGGCCGTCTCGGCGCGCAGCGCCTGAAGCACCGCGTCGCGATCGATCCGTGGCGGGACGGCGGAGCGCCGCAGCACCGCGAGCGAGCGCGCACACGCGACCCGGACCTCGAAGTCTCGCTCGCCGAGCCCCGTCGTGAGGCCCGCCACCGCCGGCGCCTCATCGCCATCGCGGACGATGCGCGCCAACCGCGCGCGCGCCACCTGCGAAAGCGAGGGATCGAGCAGCGCGTCGACGAGTCGGTCGGTCCAAGCAGCGGCCCCCTTGCGAAGCGCCGCGACGACACGCTGCTCCACGGACTCGCGTGACAGGAGTCGCACGGCGAAGGGGACCAGCTCCGGCTGCAGGCCGCGCGACAGCACGCGCAGAATGCGCGCGTCGTCGTCGGAAGCGAGGTCGGCGATCTCGACCAGGAGCGCCCGCTGCCGCGTGCTCGAAGCAGCACCGCCCAGCCCTCCCGTGAGGGTGAGATAGAGCGTGCGGGTCGTCTTGTCGAACCGGACACCCTCGTCGAGATCGACCGCGCGCTCGAGCAAGCTGCGCTCCAGGGCCAAGACGTACCCCCGCCCGAGGCGCCGCGTGACGACCAGCGCACCGAGTGACGCCACCGCGGCGATGCCGAGGATCGCCGCGTGGGCGACCTCCGCAGCGAAGAAGAGCGCACCACGCGCGATGCCGGCGCCGACGGCATCGCCCAGGCGCTCGAACCCGACGTCGACGAGGGTCTTCGCCCCACGCTTGTCGCGGGGAGGCACGGGATTGAAGAACAGCTCGTACGCCGATCGAAACAGGGAACTCCTGAGCACGGCCTCGAGGCCGCGCAGCGCGGCGACGTTGGCGAACGTGGGCAGCGCCAGGGCGATGGCGGCGCCGACGACGACCGCGCCCGGCAAGGACGCGGCGGTCACCCCGAGACCGAAGCGCTCCAGGGTGGGGCGCGACGCCGCGGCCTGAACGGCGAACGTGAAGACACCCACCGCCGTGTGAAACGCCGCGAAGAATCTCAGGAGACCCTCCGGGGACGTGTGAGCGCTCGCCGCCTCCGCCTTCAGCACGTAGTCGACGAGGGTGCCGCTGATCGTCACCAGCAACACGAGCGCCGCGAGGTCTCGGAGGTAGGGGGCGCGCGCGAACACCGCCACGGGTGACGACGCCGCTTCGTCGCGTGGGTGGGGCGGCGGGGCCTGTCGCGCGAGGGCCGCGGCGGCCAGCGCTGCCAGGCCGCTGAGCGCGGCGAGCATCGGCAGGAGCGACGACGTTCCGAGGGTCGTACCGACTCGCTCGGCGGCGACGCCACCGAGCACGCCGCCGAGCGCGGCGCTGCTCGCGATGCGGCCCATGGAGCGCCTGGCCGAGCGCGGGTCGAAGACCTCGCCCACGATCGACCAGAAGAGCGACACGAGAATGCCGCCGAACGCCGCGACGTGAAGGTACAGCGCGACGGCAGCCGCCGCGGGGGCAACGCCGGTGGCCCACCACTCCAGGACGAACAGCAGGGCGCTGGCGGCACCTGCCAGCGGCGCCACCCGCCCCGGTCCACGGCGCGCCACCCAGGCGTTCGCGGCGAGGACCGCGGCTATGGAGACGACCGCTGCGGCACCGATCATGGCCGGCAGGTGCGCGACGCCTACCGTGTTCAGGAAGTAGGCGTCCCGCGCGGCCTTGCCGGCGACCTGGACTCCGATGAGCAGCGCCGCCCCCATCGCCGCGCGGTAGGGTTCCGGCGGCGAGCTCCGCAAGAGCCGCGCGTCCTCGCTGTCTTGAGCCGGGGTCGGAGCCATGCTCGGGAGGGCGCGCCGAGCACCGCTGCCGAAGGCTAGCCCAGCCCGCACGTCGTCCCAAGCGCGCCGAAGCCGAGGGACGACGCGCACGTCACGGAACGCGATACCCGCGGGACCGGGAACGTGTCACGCTCCGCGCATGCGCGCGCAGGTCGCAGGTTGCTGGCTACTGCTTCACGCTTGCGGGGGCGACGCCTTCAACCCCGCGGCTCCCGACGCAGGCGACGCGGGTGGCGCCGGCGGGTCCGACGCGAGCGCGGACGCCGCCGGCTCGAGCGGATCGGGTGGCATCGCCGGCTCCGCCACGGAGGCGGGGCAGGCGGGAGCGACGGCAGGTTCGAGCGGCTCGGCCGGCTCCGCGGCTTCCGGCGGCAACGCGGGCGCCGTTTCCGAGGACGCGGGCATGGGCGGCGCGGCGGGAGCCGGCGGCGCGGCAGGAGCCGGCGGCGCGGAGCGGATCCGGATCGTCCAGGCGTCGGTGACGAAGCTCGCCACCGAGCCGGTTCCGTCGCTCACTTTCCCCGCCGTGCCGGCAGCCGGCAACTCGCTCATCGTCGGCATCAGCTGCATCAGCGATCACACGGGAGACTGCATCGTCCCCCACGGCGGCGTGACCGACACCGGCGGCAACACCTACGCGCGCGCCGTCCAGGGCGAACCCATTCGCTCGAGCGCGCAAGCTGCACGGGGCTACGTGTTCATCGCCCAGGACGTTGCAGTCCCGGGAACGTCGCTCACGATCAGCGTGGATCCCGACGGGGAATCGGCCGGCCAGGCCGTCGCGTGGGGAGCCATCGAGGTCGCCGGGCTCGCGGCGGCACCTAGCCTCGACGCGTGGGGGAGCAGCCTCGTCGATGCCACCACCTCGACGACGGCCGTTACAGACTCGGCGACGACGGTGCCGAACGAGCTCGCGGTCGCCGTGCTCACCCTCCGCAGCACCGACACGAACGCGCTGATAGCGCCGGACCCCGCGTGGACGCCGCACCACGTCCATCAGAACAACGCGAGTGGGCCCCCCGGGCACTCCATGGTCTCGAGGATCCTGACGACCACGGGGGTCGTCAGTCACCTCTGGACCCACGACCCTCCGACCCGAGGCGCGACCGGCATCATCGCGACGTTCCGAGGCGAAGCGAACTGAGCCGCGCCTCTGCCCGATTGCGACGCTGGTGCCCGGGCCGGATCTGTGACTTCATCCGTGGCCGTGAACCGACCTGCCCTGCTCCTCGTGCTCCTCGCGTTTCCCCTGGCCTGCGGTGGGCGTGACGATCCACCGCCCCAGAGCGCGCCGCCTCCCGGTTACTACCCACCCCCGCAGCAGCAACAGCCGCCGCCGCCGCAGTACCAGCAACCGCAACCGCAGCCGCAGCCGCAACCGCAGCCGCAGCCACAGCCACAACCTGCACCCGCGCCTGCTCCCGGTGCAGCGCCGGCGTCGTCGGGGACACCCACCATGATCCCCGGCGTCACGAAGAACGCCGACGGGACGTGCACGGTCACGCCACCGCCCGGCACGCCCATGGCCCCCATGACGGGGCCGTGCCCGCCCGGGATCTGAGCCGCGCCCGCTCCATCACAACGACCCGGTGGCGCTTGGTGCTGCTCGCCGTGCCGCTGGCACTCGTCGGGGTGTGGGGCCATCGGAGCTGCACTGTGGTCGAGCGCCCGACCCAGTCCGCCGAAGGCCCCGTGATCGCCGGCGGTGATCCGGCGCTTCCTGGGCTCGGAGCGGGTGACGGCGACCTGATGACGCGTCTCGACGCGGCACTTCGAGCGAAGGGGCCCCGGTACGTCGCGCGGACCCATCACCTGCGACCGGACGGCGGGCCCAGGTACGTCAACCGCCTCATCCTCGAATCGAGCCCGTACCTGCTTCAGCACGCGCACAACCCGGTGAACTGGTTTCCGTGGTCCGCCGAGGCGTTCGCCAGGGCCAGAGCCGAGGGCAAGCCGGTGCTCCTGTCCGTCGGCTACTCCACCTGCCACTGGTGCCACGTGATGGAACGCGAGTCGTTCGAGGACGAGACCATCGCCCGCTTCATCAACGAGAACTACGTCGCGATCAAGGTGGACCGCGAGGAGCGCCCCGACGTGGATGACGTCTACATGAAGGCCGTACAGGCCCTGACGGGACGCGGCGGGTGGCCCATGACCGTCGTGATGACGCCGGACGGGGACCCGTTCTTCGGCGGCACGCACTTCCCGGCGCGAGACGGGGACCGCGGCGTCCGAAAGGGCTTTCACACGATTCTGCGGGAGCTCGCCACGGAGTACGCGACGAAGCGCGGAGAGGTCGTGGCGCGCGCGCAGGAAGTCAGCCAGCAGATCGAGGCCGCCTCGACGCCGAGTCCGCCGGGCGACGTCCCCGGTGCGGAGCTGGTCGAAAGAGCGGTGAGCGGCGCGAGGGCCTCGTTCGACGCCACCTGGGGCGGCTTCGGTCGCGCGCCGAAGTTTCCCAGGCCCGTCCTGCTCGACCTCCTGCTTCGCTACCAGCGGCGAGCGGGCGACGCGCAGACGCTCGAGATGGTCACCGTGACGCTCGACAAGATGGCGAGCGGCGGCATGTACGACCACGTCGGCGGCGGCTTCCATCGCTATTCGACGGACGCGCGGTGGCTCGTCCCGCACTTCGAGAAGATGCTCTACGACAACGCTCAGCTCGTTCCCCTGTACCTCGAGGCGTACCAGACCACGGGACGTGACCGGTTCGCGCAGGTGGCACGACACACGCTGCAGTACGTCGTCCGGGAGATGACGGCGCCCGGCGGCGCGTTCTTCTCCGCCACGGACGCCGACAGCAGGACACCTTCCGGACACGAAGAGGAGGGCTACTTCTTCACCTGGACGCCGTCCGAGGTTCGCGACGCGCTCGGCACCGATGAGGCTCGCGCCGTGCTCGCGTACTTCGCCGTCACGGCCGCAGGCAACTTCGAGAAGCGCAGCATTCTTCACACGCCGCGAAGCGACGAGACCGTGGCGGCCGAGCTGGGAACGTCCTCGGAGGAACTCGGCCGCGGCATCGCGCGCGCACGGGAGGCGCTGTACCAGGCGCGCAGCAAGCGCCCTCGACCGCTGCTCGACGACAAGATCCTGACCTCGTGGAACGGGCTGATGATCACGGCGTTCGCCCGGGGCGCGCTGGTGCTCTCCGAACGCGATTACGCCGCGCGCGCGGCGCACGCCGCGGATTTCGTGCTCGGCGCGCTTCGGAAGAGCGACGGCGGACTGTTCCGCACCTACAAGGACGGCCGCGCGAGCCAGGACGCCTTCCTCGACGACTACGCCTGCATGATCCAGGGACTCCTGGACCTGTTCGAGGTGACGGCCGACGGCCGTCGGGTGGAACAGGCCATCGCCCTTCAGGCAATCGTCGACGAACGCTTCTGGGACGCTTCGGGCGGCGGCTACTTCATGACGAGCCACGATCACGAGCGCCTGCTCGCACGCGACAAGCCGACCTACGACGGAGCCGAACCTTCCGGCAACGCCGTGGCGCTCATGAACCTCCTGCGGCTCTCGGAGATCACGACGCGGGCGGACTACCGAACGCGCGCCGAGCGGGGGTTCGCCGCATTCTCACGCGACCTCTCCCGCACACCCACCGCTTCCCCAAGGATCCTCGCGGCGCTCGACACCTACCTGGACCGCCCACGCGAGATCTTCATCGTTCGCAAGCACGCCCACGACGACGTCGAGCCGCTGATGGGGCGCGTCCGGAGCGCCTACCTTCCCAATCGGGTGCTGGTCGTGGCCACCGAAGGCGCCGCGCTCGACTCGTTGGCCAAGCTCGTCCCCGCCCTGGAAGGAAAGCTGGCGCTGAAGGGTCGGCCGACGGCGTACGTCTGCGAGCGCGGGCGCTGCGAGCTACCGACGGCCGATCCGCGCGTCTTCGGCGACCAGCTCGCGAAGGTGACCGAGTGGAGACCAGGGACCGCGAGATGAAGCGCGCCGCCCCCGCCCCGCAACCGGCGGTCGACATCCGCCCCCGGCAGTGCCAGTCCTTGGTTCGTCATCTGGAGGTGTCGATGAGCTGGGGATCGATCAAGGCCGACTGGAAGAGCTTCAAGGGAAAGGCGCGCGTGCGGTGGGGAAAGCTCACGGACGACGACCTCGCGCAGATGCAGGGCAACCGCGAGCAGCTCGAAGCTGCCCTGGAGAAGCGCTACGGCGTCCTGAAGGCCGAGGCCACGCGGCAGGTCGACGACTGGGTGGCGTCGCTGAAGAAGATCATCGAGCCGAAATGAAGGGTCGTCGTTCGCGGCACGTACGGTACGGCGTCAGGCCATGACGAATTCCACCTCGGTCACCGAAGTTGGAGGCTGGCGCCCGACTCATCGGCAACTCTGGTCTTCCATGCTGCCGCTGTTCGTCCTGGCCTGCGGCGGTTCCACGACGGGATCGGGAAGCGGCACCGGAGGGATCGACGGCGGTGTCTCCGGAAGCGGCGGCGTCGGCGCGACGTCGGCGGGCGGCGGACCGGGCCAGGCGGGCGGCGCCGGCACGACGGGCACGTCCGGCACGCACGGCGGTGAATCCGGTTCCGGCGCGGGAGGCGCGGGCGCTGCGGCGGGGACGGGCGGTCATCCGGACGCTGGCGGTGGGGCGGGCGGGACGAAGCCTGCCGTCGATGCGGGTGCGAGCGGGGCAGCGGGCACGAGTGGAACGGCCGGAGGCGGGAACGGCGTGGCCTGCGGCCCCGTCACCTGCAGTGCGCCGGACGCCTGCCTGGTGTGCGACCCCCTGGATCCGAACACCGAGCGCTCCTGCGTGGAAGGCTTCTCGGACGGCTGCGGCATCTGGGGGCCCGTGCCGCCCTTGAGACTGTTCTGTGACGATGCGGGCGTCTGTGCGTCGACGGAGAGGTGCGCGATCATCGAAGGCAGCGTCGGCACCTACGCCCAGTGCCTCGAGTCGCCCGACTGCGCCGCGGACTGCAGTTGCACCGGCGGCAGCGCCAACGTGCGGTGCGGCACGGTGGCGGACTGCCCGCAGTGCGCCAAGAGCTGCGCGCCCTATCGGCAGTACCCAGACGGCCCGGAGTACCCGGTCAACGTCTGTACGTGGTGAACGAGGTGGCGTGACGCCACGCTAGTCGTCCCGAGACGTTCGCCGACGCCTCGCGGCGGCGGCCGCCGCGAGCAGCAGCATCCACGGCGCAGAGTCCGGCGAGCGAATCGGAACACGGCACCCGCAGCCGCCGGTGTCGCCGGACGAATCGCCCGAAGCGCCGGTACCGGCGAGCCCGCCATCCGGCGACGTCCCTACGCCGCCGCCGACCCCTCCAGCACCGCCCGCGGGCGCCGCACCGGATCCACCCGTCGCCGACCCACCGGTTCCCGCGGCGGAGCCGTCGACCGTCGCGCCGGAGCCGCCCACGGCCGAAGCACCCGCTGCCGAACTCCCCGCGGTCGCGCCGTCTCCGCCGGCTCCGGCAGCCGTGTTTCCTCCAGCCCCGGCGGCCGCGTCCGCTGCGGCGCCGGCAGCCCCCGCCGAAGTTCCCGCGCTGCCCGCGGAACCCGAACTGCCCGCCGCGCTGGTTCCGGCGACTCCCGCGGCACCGCCCGCCGCGGCGCCGGCAGCGCCATCACCGGCACCGGCGTCGAAGCCCGAGGGACAGTCCGAATCGACGAGATCCGTATCGCCGTCGCAGTCGTTGTCCGCACCGTCGCTGCACGTGAAGTCGCCGCCCGGGCCCTCTGGCCCGGCCGGGAGCGGCGAGCAGGCCTCGACACCACCGACGCACGCTCCCTGGGCGCGACACGCCCCCACGCCGCACACCGGGCGAACGTGGTCCTCGTCGGGCACACCGTCGCAGTCGTCGTCGACGCCGTCGCAGGTCGCGTCGTCGCCGGCGATTGTCGTGCAAGGGTACTCGCAGCCGTTCGATGGGTCGCCGTCCACGTCGACGAACCCGAGCGCGCATGACGCCACCGTACACAGGCCGCCGACACAGCCCTCGGCGGCGTTCGGCAGCGAGCAGGCGTTCCCGCACCCGCCGCAGTTCTGTACATCCGTGGCAAGGTCGCCGACGGCGACCTCGCATCCGTCCGCCGGAGCTTGGTTGCAGTCCGCGAAGCCCGCCGCGCAATTTCCCACGGTGCAGCCCCCCGCGACGCACGCTCCCGTCGCATTGGCGGGGGCGCAGCGCACGCCGCAACCGCCGCAGTGGTTCGGGTCCGTCTGGAAGCCGCCCACCGCGTACTCGCAGCCGTCGCCGGGAAGGCCATTGCAATCGGCGAAGCCGGGGTTGCAGGTTCCCACGCCGCACGACCCTCCGGAGCAAGCGCCGGCCGCGTTCGGCGGCGCGCAGGCGATGTTGCAGCCGCCGCAGTGGTTCACGTCCGTCGCGACGTTGGTCTCGCAGTCGCCGGGGGCGCCGCCGCAATCGGCCGTGCCCGCCGGACAGGTCGTCGGGACGCACGCACCGCCCTGGCACACCTCGACCCCTGCCTGGCAGGGAGAGTTGCAACCACCGCAGTGGTTCGGATCGGTGAGGAAGCCCGCGTTGGCGTACTCGCAGCCGTCCACCACGAGCCCGTTGCAGTTACTGAATCCGGAGTTGCACGCGCCGACGGTGCAGACCCCCGTGCACCCCGCCGTCGCTCGCGGCACCGAGCAAACCACGCCGCAGCCGCCGCAGTTCGCGGGGTCGGACGTGAACCCGGTGGAGTCGTACTCGCAGCCGTTCGTGACCAGCCCGTCACAATCGACCAGCGGGAGATTGCACCCGGAGACGAAACACGTGCCACCGCTGCACCCCGCCACGCCACCGGGAACCGAGCACGCGTTCCCGCACGCTCCGCAGTTGGTCGGATCCGACGCGAGGTTCTGCAGGGGGTTGAAGTGACCGGGGCAGTTGTCCAGGGAATCCACGACGCCATCGCCGTCGGTGTCGGCGTCGTACGTCGTGGACGTGGCGTTGGAGGGGAGCACGAATCCGTTGAGCCCCACCCGGTAGTTGAGGGTCGCCTGGTTCAGGTACGTGCCGAACGCAGACAGGGTGACGGTGAAGGAAACGCTGCCGCTCTCGCCCACGCCGAGGTTTCCGAGATTCCAGTTCACCCGCGTCCCGTCGAACGTGCCGCCCCCGGTCGCGGACACGAAGGTGGTGCCGGCGGGCAGCGGGTCGCGCAAGACGACCGCGAGCGCGACCCCGGGCCCACCGTTGGAGTAGCTGATGGTGAACGTGACCGTCGACGCCGCGGTGGAGGCCGGCGCCGTCTTGTTGACGGAGATGCTGGGTTGCCCCGCCTCCGTGGCGCACTGGGCCTCGAACAGCGAGTTGAGAAACAGCCGCGTCCCCTGGGTCTTCGGGTTCGCGGTGATGGGGAGCTTCACCTCGTACTCGTGTCCGCCCAGGTAGCTCACCTTGCCCAGGCTGCCGCAGATCTCGGAGGTCGGGGGGCAGGCGCCGTCGAGGAAGCCGGTCATCCAGACGTCTTCGAAGCCCTCGGGGGTGCCGGCGCGGGTGATCATGGTGATGCCGCCGGCCTTGTACGAGTCCCCGACGGGCAGCGAGTACGAAGGCTCGCTCCCACCGACCGACTCGAACGGTCCGTCGAACTGCGCGAAGGGCGAGTCGTGGTTGTAGAGATCCACGTTCGTGCCGGGCTTCGTTCCGATGACGAAGCCGCGAGGAGTGAGGAACAGTCCGTTGACCGGATCGTTCTCGTAGGCGTTCACGGCCTGGCACTCGGCGAAGAAGTGGGTCGGATGATTCAGGAACGCGCGCACTTCGGCGACGACTTCGGGCTGGTTCCGCGCGTCGTTGACGCCCCAGTGCATGGACATGAACTGGCAGTAGACGGGGTCTGCGTCACCGTCGAAGAGCTTGCCGTCCGCGTGATTCGTCGTGGTCGGCCCGGACACCTCGTCGGGGTCGAGCATGTCGGGGCTCGTGTCGGGCCACGCGGGGTCGAGCAGGGAGTCCGGGATCCCCGCCGCGATCATGTACTTGCGCGCGACCTTCTGGTTGCCATCGGCGAACATGGCGATGCTCGGTGCGACGATGAGGCGGCGCGCGACGTCGCCGTCGAACGGCACCGTCGCGACGTGAACCGTCGTGACGTTGGCCGCTTGCCACGCCGCGATGATGGGCGTCGCCACGGAAGCGTGGCTGGCGTCGACGATCCACGGGCCCCCGCGGTACCCGTGCGCCGTGATGGGCGCACCGGTGACGCGATCCGTCGCGCTGGCGACGAAATCGGCGCCTCCGGGAGCCTTTCCCTGGCGAATCACCCAGGTCACGGGCACGCCGCGGCGCACCAGATCGTACACGAGGCCGTAGGCCTTCAGCATGCCGGTGTTCTGGTAGGTGGTGTCCATCGGGATGATGATCGAGCCCGAGGGGAACGTGTCGGCTGCTGCCACGCGGGGAAGAAACGCGCCCATCATGGCGGCCAGCGCGAGAGTGCGAGTTCTCATGGGGCTCTCCTCGGTCGTCGTGGACCGTGCGCGGCGCACAGTCCTCCAACCCTTCATCGTGAAGGAGAACGACGGGCACCGTCAACGCCGCGCAGTGCCGAGCGGGGGCCCCCACCCCCGGGTCGGACGCGGTACTACACCGCCACGCGCGCGCCGAACCTGCGGTAGAGCGCGGGAAGCACGATCATGTTCAGCGCGGTGGCCGTCACGAGCCCGAACAGGATCACGGTCGCCATGGGCGCCTGAATCTCGTTCCCCGCCTCCCCTCCCCTGAGCGCCAGGGGCAAGAGGCCGAGGCCCGAGGCGAGCGCCGTCATGAGGATGGGCGCAAGGCGCTCGGCGGCGCCCCGGGCCACGAGCTCGTCCGGATCGGTCACCCCCTCCTGCTCTCGAAGGTGATGAAAGTGCGTCACCATCATGATGCCGTTGCGCGTGGCGACACCGAAGAGCGTCACGAAGCCGATCAGGCTGGCCACGGACACCACGCCGCCACTGGCGTGGAGTCCCACGACCCCGCCGACGAGCGCGAGCGGTAGATTCACCATCACCAGGACCGCATCGCGGGCGCTTCTCAGCGCGACGTACAGCAGCGCAAAGACGACCAGAACCGTCGCTCCTCCCACCACCAGCAGCGTCCGCGTCGCCCGCTGGGCGCTCTCGAACTGGCCTCCGTACTCGATGCGATGGCCCTCGTCGCGCACGCTCTCGGACACCCGCCGGCGAATGTCGTCCACGACGGACTGCAGATCGCGACCGCTCACGTTGCACATCACGACGATCTTGCGCTCGACGTTCTCCCGGCTGATCACGCTCGGGCCGACGTCGCGCCGCACGTCGGCGAGCACGTGCAGCGGGATGCGCGCCCCGGACGGCGTGCCCAGGCGCACCTCGCGAAGCGCGTCGAAGGAATCCGCGGTGGACCGATCGTAGCGAACGACCAGATCGACGACGCCCTGCTTCTCCAGCACCCGGGTGACGGTGCGCCCCTGGAACGCCGTCTCGATCTCGTGGGCCACGGCCTCGATCGTGAGTCCATGGCGCGCTATCGCGCCGCGCCGGAAGGCGACCGTGACGGACGGCACGTCCGCCTGCTGTTCCACCGTGACGTCCACGGCGCCGGGCACCGCGCCGATCTGCCTCTTCACCGACTCTGCCACTCGACGCAACTCGCCGAGGTCGGAGCCGAACACCTTGACCGCGACGTTGGCGCGCGCCCCGCTCAGCATGTGATCGATGCGATGCTCGATGGGCTGGCCCACCACGATGCTCGCCCCGGACACGGTCCCGAAGTCACGGCGCAGCGCCAGAAGGAACGCCTCCTTCGAGCGGCCATTCAGCCGAAGGCGAGCTTCAATCTCCGACACGCTGACGGGCTGGGCGTGCTCGTCTCGCTCGGCGCGGCCCGTACGTCGCGCGGTGGAGACCACCTCGTCGTGCGCGAGCATCAAGTGCTCCACCTGCTGCCCGATGCGAACCGATTCTTCCAGCGAGGTCCCGGGAAGCGTCGTCACGCTCACGGTCAGGCCCCCCTCGTCGAAGGGCGGCAAGAAGGACCGTCCAGTGAAGACGAGCGCGGCCGCAGCGACGACCAGCGAGACGAACGACGCGCCGGCCAGCAGACGCCAGCGGCGCATCGAGCGCCGAAGAACCGGCTCGTAGGCACGGTGAAGCCAGGACACGAGGCGCTGTGCTCCCGGTCGTCGAATCTCCGGCGAGCCCGGCAGCAGAAGGAGGCAGAGCGCTGGCGTGACCGTCAGCGCGACGACCAGCGAGGCCGAGAGCGACACGACGTACGCGAACCCGAGCGGCTGGAGCAACCGCCCCTCGACGCTCGAGAGGAAGAACACCGGCGCGAACACGGTGACGATCACGAGCGTGGCGAAGACGATGGAGCGCCGAATCTCCCGACTCGCCTCGAACACGACCACGAGCGGCGCGCGACGTTCCGGTTCCGGGCGCGCGGCCTCGAGCCGCAGCCGGCGAACGACGTTCTCGACGTCGATGATGGCGTCGTCGACCAGGGCTCCGACGGCGATGGCCATGCCCCCGAGGCTCATCGTGTTGAGTTCCATTCCCTGCGCGGCCATGGCGAGCACCGCGGTCAGGAGCGAAAGTGGTATCGCGATCGCGGTGATGAACGTCGCGCGAACGCTGGTCAGGAACAGGAGCACGATGAAGATCACGAGCAGCGCGCCATCGCGAAGCGCCGACTTGACGTTGTCCACGGCGAGCTGGATGAAGTCGGCCTGCCGGAACAGGTCACGTTGAAGCTTCATGCCCCGTGGAAGCGAAGCTTCGAGGGAGTCGAGCACGTCGTCCACCCGACGCGTCAGATCCAGAGTGTTGATCCCCGGCTGCTTCCGGATGCCGATGACGACGCCCACCCTCCCGTTCACACCACCGTCACCGCGCGCGAGCGCCGGACCGATCGACACGCGTGCGACGTCCTGAACGCGAACGGGCAAGTCGCCGCGCATCGTCACCAGCGTCTGACCGACATCCTCTGCCGACTGAATGCGGCCAGCGCCGTGGATCAGGTACTCCTGACCGGCCTCGACGAGGAACCCGGCGGACGTGCTCTCGTTCGCCGCTTCGAGAGCATGGGCGACCTGATCCGCCGTCACCTCGAATGCGTCGAGCTTCTTCGGATCGAGCAGGACCTGGTACTGACGGGCGTCGCCGCCCATCGGGATCACCTGGGCAATCCCGGGTACGGCGAGCAGGCGACGTGTCACGACGCGATCGGCGACGGTGCGGAGCTCGAGCGGACCGTGCTCGTCCGAGACGAGCCCCACGAAGAGCACCTCGCCCATGATGGAGGTGACCGGCCCCATCGACGGCGGCTCGACGCCCTCGGGGAGCATCGGCGTGACGACCTGAAGGCGCTCCGCCACGACCTGTCGAGCCCGGTGAATGTCGGTGCCCCAGGCGAAGTCCACCGAGATGACGGCCACGCCGACGGACGTCGAGGAGCGCACGCGACGAACACCCGCGACGCCGTTCAAGGCGGACTCGACGGGAAGCGTCAGGAGCGCTTCGACCTCCTCGGGCGCCATGCCGTGCGCCTCGGCGATGACGGTGACCGTCGGCGCGGTGAGGTCGGGGAAGACGTCCACCGGTGCGCGAGACGTCTCGAACGCGCCCCACACGAGCAGGCCGAGCGCGAGCGCGACGACGACGAGCCGGTGCTCGAGTGACCAGCGGATGATTCCGTCGATCATGGGAGGCCCTAGTGCTCGTGCCCGTGCTCGGGAGCGGCGCCGGCGAATGCGGCGAGCCTCACGGCGTACGCGCCCCGGCTCACGACGCGTTCCCCCTTCGACAGGCCGTCGGTGACGCCGACGAACGCGCCGTCGCGATCCCCCAGACGAACCTGGCGGCGCTCGAAGCTCTCGCCGCCGCGCTGCACGTAGACGAACGGCAACCCCGCCTCGTGGCTCACCGCACTCTGTGGGACGGCGAGGGCCTCGGTGGCCTCGCCGATGACGACGCTCACGTCCGCGAACATGCCCACACGAAGCCGGCGAGCGGCGTTGTCCACCTGGACGAAGAGCGGCACGGTGCGCGAGCGGGCGTCGAGCATTCCGCCGACGGTCACGACGCGCTCCGGTCCCACCTCGATGGGATCATCCACGCCTTCCACGCGGAACCAGACGCCACGCGGCGTGTCGATGAGCGGCGCGTGGGCCTCCGCGACGTGAACCTCGAGCCAGAGCTCGTCGAGGTCCACGATGTGAAAGAGCGGCGCCCCGGGCTCGACGAACGCACCCGCGGCCGCACTGACTCCCACGATGGTCCCACCGATGGGGGCACGCAGCTCGAAATCGCCGCCCCGACGCCCCGCCCCCTGCATGCTCGACGCCTGTCCCAACCGCTGCCGCGCCGTCTTGGACGCAGCCGCCGCCTGCTGCTCGGCGAAACGCGCAGCGATGACGCGACGCTCCGGAACGACGCCGTCGGAGAGCAGCTTCTCCAGGCGCTCGCGCTCGCTGCGAGCCTCGTCGAGGCCGATCTTGGCCTGCAACGACGCTTGCCGCAGCGAGGCGCGGTCGCCCAGATCCACCAGGCTCGGCGTCATTGCGGCGAGGACCTGGTCGGGCTGCACCTCGGCGCCCACGCGCGGGAACGCGTCCCGGGCGCGGAGGCGCCCCGCGACGGGCGGTGTGACCAGAGCGTGGCCATCCGCGCGCGGACGTATCGTCCCGTACGCCTCGAAGGACGCTCGGAGCTTCCTCGGCTCCACGGACGTCGTGGCGAAGTCCATGCGCCACTGCTGCTCCTTCAGGAAGGCGATGCCCCCGCCCTCTCCCTTCGGTGCCGGCGCGGCCCCTGCCGCAGCCTCGTCGGCATGAACGGTGAGCGTGCCGAGTTCGAACGCCGCCTCGATCTTCCCGGCGCGGAGCCCCGCGGTGGCGGTCCGCGCTCCGGCATGCTTCGGAGCGAGCTCGAGGCGAAAGATCCCGGGGTTCGCCACCTCGGCGACCTCGAACCTCTCCTCGGGTCCCCCGCCACCCGAGAGAACGACGTGGAACGTCCCGCTCGTCACGGCGCGGGAGTCGGAGAGCGTGGTGAGGTGCGCCGCGATCGTGGTCGCCTGCCCCGCGACCAGCGGTGGGATCTCGACGAACAGCTCTGCGTCCTTCGAGAACCGCGTGATCGCGAGGTTCGGCTTCGCCTCGGGGCCCGCGCGGTCCTCCTGGGCGTCGTGGCCTCCGTGATCGTGGCAGGCGACGAGGAACGCGCAGAGAACGATCGCCGTCAGTCTCATGGGCCTCCATGCGCGGTCGCGACGGTGAGATCGATGGACGCGTTGCGCGCGGCGAGCTCGAGGTCGAGCAGGTGCAGCGCGTCCTCGGCCGCACCACGGTGGGCATCGAGCAGCTCGAGCAGGCCGATCTCGCCACCCGCGTAGCCGCTCTCCACGGCCCTGGCGAGCTGCTCGGCGGCGACGGTGATCTCCGCGCGAAAGCTCCGGGCGAGCGATCGCAGGCGGCCGACTTCGACGCGAAGCGCGTCCGCGCTGCCCGCCGTCTCGGCGGCGAGCAGGTCGCGACGAGCCTTCGCCTGGGCGCCGCGCGCGCGCGCGAGGGCGGCCTCGCCCTGGCCGTGATCGAAGAGAGGAACCTCCATCGACACACCCGCGACGAAACCGTGGCGCCGCTCGTCGTCCGTCCTCACGCTCTTCCACCCACCACGCAGGGTGAACGTGGGGACGACACCGCGATCCGCCGCCTCCAGATCCTTCCGAGCCGCCCGGGCCTCCAGGGCGAGCGCCTCGAGCGCCGGGACCGCGCTCACGCTCGTCGGCGGCGCGACATCCGGCAGCAGCGTCCCGGCCACGGCGCGAGGTGCGTCACCAGGGATACCCGTGAGCGCAGCGAGCCGCAGCCACTCGGCCTGGTGGGCCGCGCGCCCGACGAGGACGTCGAGCCGGGCACGACGATGCTCGCGCTCGAGGCGCAAGCGCTCGTAGGACGATCCATCCCCTGCGCCTTCTCGTCGTCGCGCCGTGTCCAGTGAACGCTCGAGCCGCTCGGCCCAGCTCGCCAGTACGGCCAATCGCTCCTGGTGGTGGAGCACGGCGTAGAAGCGACGACGCGTTTCGGCAGCGACGTGAATCACCCTCACGGCAGCACGGCGACGCGCCGCCGCTGCGCGCAGGTGGTGCGCCTCGCTGCGCAAGCCTCTACGACCAGAAAAGTCGAACGTCTGCGAGATCGCCACGGACTCCTCGAAATCCGTGCCCGCACCGAGCAGCTGCTCGCGGTCGTAGCCCACGCTCGGGTTGCGCCACAGCGCTTCGCGCCGTGCCTCGGCGCGCTGCTCGGCCGACTCCGCGGCCGCCGCCGCGCTCAGCGCGGGTCGCGCCACCGCGGCTTCCACGGCGGCGTCGACGCCGAGCGGTACCGGCTGAGCCTGGACGCTGACGCTGAGGAGCGTCCCGACCCACATGGCGCAGGCCGCGGCGAAGGCTCGGGTGCGCGCGACAAAAAACCGACCGCCGATCGGTTTTCGAGAGGAGCCCTCGCTGCCGTGGCGTCGCCGACCCACTGCGGTCTCAGCCTCCCAAGAACCCGAGCAGCGACTCGGCAGCGTGATGCAGTGGATCGGTGAGCGCGGCTACGGCCACCAGCCCACCGACCCACCAAGCCCAGTCGCCTCGATTCGCGCCACCCGCGACTCGCGGGGCGAGCAATGCCTCGATGCGCGGGACGATGTTGGAGCCGCCGAATGCCGCTGCGGCGCCCGAGAGCTGGACGGCCCCGCAGAGGCGCTCGACGGCGAGCAGCGCTTCCGCCACGCGCGTGCGACTCCCGACGCAGTCGGCGGCCTCCTCGTCGGCCGCACGCTCCGCGGCGAGGTCGAGATCTGCCAGGAGTTGCCGTCGGGTGCCGGGTAGATGGCCCACGGCGAGGAGTCCGGCGACGACGCGCCCCCACGCATCGTGCCGGGCGAGGTGCGAGCGCTCGTGCGCGATGACGGTGGACAGCAGCTCCGGCCGAAGGGCGCCAACCAGCCCCGACGACAGCACGACGCTGCGGCTGACCGTCGTGGCCGCGGCGAGGATGACGGGGGACTCCACGATGAGAACGCCCAGGCGTTCGTCCGGCCTCGCCGACTGAAGGAGACCTCTGACGACTTGCTGCGCTCCCCACAGGCGGCGCGCCTCCCGCAGGAAAGGCAGGCCGTAGGCGGACACGGCGACGGTGGCCACCGCCCACCCCGCGAGCGCGCCGGACGTCCCGGGCAGGTGGACGAAGCACAGGTGAGGATGGTGATCGTGGGCGACGCAGTGATCGAGGGTGGGCCACAGCACGCCGAGCAAGCCGGGCACGAAGCACAGCGCCGTCTGCAGCGCACCGATGGCGAGCGGGGCGCCCGCGAGCAGCCGCAGAACTCGCACCTGCCGAGCGGGGTCCAGCCGTCCGAGGCGCGCGCGCCACCGGGGATACACGGCGGCCACGGCGAGCGCCACGACACCGGAGAAGAGCAGCGCGGTGAGCGCGGAGAACTGCAGCAAGCCGACCAGCGACGTCATCGGCCGCCTCCGCCGTCTTCCCTGAGTCGCTGCTGGATCATCCGCTCGAGGCGCTCGAGGTTCTCGGGGCCCGCTCGCTCGGTGAGATCGACGAAGGCGCTGAGCATGGCGTCGGTGCCCCCCGCGCGCAGCAGCTCGAGCGCCTCCCCGAGCGCGTGGCGCTGAAACGCGGAGCGCGGCCGCGCCGGCTCGTAGAGGTACGCATGGCTCACCTTCGTGCGCCGCAGGTGACCCTTCTCGTAGAGCCGCTTCAGCGTCGACTGCACGGTGTTGAGCGTGATCCGCCGCGGCTTGCCGACGGCGCGGTGCAGCTCCTTCACGTCGCCGGGTCCTCGAGCCCAGAGGTGCTCCATGACCGCCAGCTCGAGCTCGCCGAGGAAGGGTGACGACATGCCGTGAACCGCCGCGAAGGAGTATCCCTCACGAAAAACCGACCGTCAATCGGTGTTTCTGCGCGCGGGCAGGGGCTACGGCAGGCCGAAGGCGGTGACGCCCCCCACCATGTCGGTCGGCGCGTCGAAGCCGAGCGCGAACGCCCAGCCGTGGGGCACGAACAACCGCCCTTCGGACACCGAGACACCGCCGGCCACGCCGTCCGGGCTCACCTCGGCCTCGAAGAGCACCGAGCCGTCGGAGGCACGCAGGGCTCGGACCACGCCGTTCGTTGCGGCGACGTACACGACGCCCGCGGCCCAG
Source organism: uncultured Polyangiaceae bacterium (assembly GCA_964487605.1). Lineage (GTDB taxonomy): Bacteria > Myxococcota_A > Polyangia > Polyangiales > Polyangiaceae > JAJDAH01. The sequence goes on along the minus strand of CAZARU010000032.1, from coordinate 7,197 downwards.
GCGACACCGCCGATGCACACGCTGTCGAAGTCACGGCGCCAGAGCACCTCCCCTTCGTCCAGCGCGTCCAGGGCGAGCACCTCGCAGCGGTTCCGGGGATCCGTGAACGGGATGTCCACCAGGCTCAGGTTCGAGCCCCAGAAGTTCCACGTGTTCGACGCGACGTAGACGACGTCTTCGGCGACCGCGGCCGCGGTCATGACGCCTCCGAGCGCGGAGCCCGTGGTGAGCTCCCTGCCCCACACCAGGTCGCCCGTCTCGCGATCGTGAACGTAGTACATGCCACTCTTGTCACCCACGCCGACGACGTCGCGACCGTCGATGGAGAACGCGTTCGGCGCCGCGCCGACGTCGAAGTCCTCGCCCTGGGCCGTCATGCTCACGAGGAGCTCGAAGGTGTAGAAGTCGCCTGGCGTGAACTGCTTCGACCACGCGAGCTCGCCCGTGTCGGTATGGATGGCGAGCAAGGCGTCGGAGAGCGGACTCGCAGGCTCGGCGTAGCTCTGCCCAGTACCGATGAACGCGAGGCGCCGCTCGACGTCGATGGCGGCAGACGACCAGACCGACACGCCCACCGCATACTCCTCGCCACCGTGCCGGGTGACGTCCAGCCGCCACTTCTCGGCGCCCTTCGCCGTGTCGAGGCCCACCACCTGTCCGCGAAAGAGCTGCGTCGTCGCGAAGGGCGCCGAGGCCACGCCGATGACGAGCGTGTCCCCCGCGAGCGCGGGGGACGAGAACAGCATGGTCGGGACCGTGAACTTCAGCCCCGCGAGCTCGACTTCGTCGGGCGGCGTGGCCGCGATCGACGACGACCAGACCACCTCTCCGGTCGAGGCACGAACGGCGTGCATCGTGCCGACGGAGTCCCCCACGTACACGACGCCGTCGGCGACCAGGGGCGAGGCGGTGAAACCCGACGCCAGGGACTTGCGCCAGACGTCCGCGCCGGTGTCGGCGCGAGTGGCGACGAGATCCCCGTGCAGCGTGGTCCAGTACACGACGCCGTCCACGACGGCCGGGGTGCTCGTGGAGCCGGTCGCATCGGCCGTCCACGCCTTCAAGAGGCCGCTCGCGTGGTCCGCGGTCAGCGCGCGCTCGGCCAGGTTCGCGCGCGTGTGCTCCGGGTTCGCGCCGAACGAGCCCCAGGCACTCGAGGGCTCGGCGGGAGCGGCGTCGGGCTGGTCGGCAAGGCGCTCGTCGTTGCCACAGCCCAGGCAGACGACCGAAAGGGTGATGGGAAGAGCGGCTCTCATGCGGCCGCGCACGTTTACCACGGGGCGCGACGCGCTCAGTGTCCGAGCACGGCCAGATCCCGGAAGCGCCCGCTCGCCGTGTTGCCGAAGCCCAGGAAAACTCGTCCGCTCGACGGGTCGTGGAACCCGAAACCGCTCGACCGCACGGGGGGCTCGTCGGCCAGCTCGAGGCGCCTCCAGGTCCAGTGGCCCGGCCGCGCGTCCAGAGCGAAGAGCCCAGGCTCGCTGGTCGCCGCGTCGGCCGTCCCGCCGAACGCGAACAAGCGTGGGCCGCTCGGATCGAAGACACTCACCCCGTTGCGACGGCCCGGGGGGGAGCCAGGCTCGGTGCCGTCGAGAACACGCTCCCACCGCGGGGGCTCGGAGCGCGCGTCGAGCACCCAGGTGTCGCTCGCCGCATCGACGCTCGACCGGCCCTGGGCACCGCTGAAGACGATGAGACGCCCGCTCTCCTCGTCGAACCCCGAGAAGAAGCCGTAGCGGGGTGTGGGCGACGGCGAGAGTTCGCCGTACTCGGTCCACTCCGCGACGTCCCCGACGATCTTCATGGACAGCGTGTCGGCGTGAAGGAAGGTCCCGGCGCCGCCGAAGGCGACGAAGCGCTCGGTCGTCGGATCGTAGGCGAACGCGTGGAGCGAGCGCGCGAGCGGCGCCGGTGACTGCGCCATGCGCGTGAAGACGACGTCACCATCGAACGAGACGCGATGCAGCTCGCCGTGCGACTGACCTCCGCTGCCGTAGCCGCCGAAGAGGTAAGCCGTGGCCGAGCCCGGCACCTGGGCGACGCGCCGCGAGCCACCGCCCGCCGGCACGTCGCCCGAGGGCGTCAGGCGCGTCCAGACGCGCGTCGCTAGATCGATCTGCCACAGGTCGTCGAGAGGCGAGAGGTACGGGCTGTAGCCGCTGCCTCCGAGCAGGAGGACTCGGCCCCGTTCCGGATCCACGATGAACGCGGCGTGCTCGCGCGCCTCGGGACCGTCGGTGGTCCACTGCAGGCGCTCGATCCAGCCGATGGGCTTCACGCTCACGGTGATCGCGACGGTCGACGCCTCGCCACCTGCGTCCTCGAGGACCAGCGTCAGGTCCGCCGACCCCGAGACGTCGTAGGAGGGGTGCAGCACGAGCGCCGCCAGCTCGGCGTCGATCTCCGCGTCCAGGCCGGCGAGCGGCGCCGCAACGCGGACCGTCACCGCGTCTCCATCGACATCCCGCGTCAGCAGCGGCACCCGCACCGTCTGCCCCTGCCCCACGACCACCGTGGTGGGCCCTGTCCACTCGGGCGCGGACGGAGAAGAACGCGGCGTGCCCTCCGACCCGCAGGCCGCAACGGCCGAGACCACGAACGAGAGAGCCCAGGCGCGGGGCACGCCCGAGCGTAGGGCGCAGACCGGCCACGCGGCAATCGCGCCGCGCAGGCGCCGGGTGGTGATCCCCCCGGGCGACGGTGGTAGTCAGGTCGCATGCGCCTCGCACCGTCCCTCGTCGTTCTCCCCTCCGCGCTCGCGCTCGCGACCCTCGCTGCGTGTGGCGGCAGTCCGCCCGAGCCGGCGGAGCCCGCGCCCATCGCCAAGGCCGAGCCCGAGCCGGCGGAGGAGCCCGCGCCCGCCGAAGCGCCGAAGGCGGAGGAGAAGCCGGCGCCCGCCGAAGAGCCGGCGCGCCCGTCGCGGTCGCCCCAGGACATCATCACCGAGGAGAGCGTGCTCTTCACGCTGAACTTCCGCGCCTCGGAGTCCGGCGCCAAGGCAGAAGAGACGTGCTCGAAGAAGCACGGCGACGACGACGCGAAGAAGGCGGCGTGCATCACGAAGGCGAGCGACGCGGCGGCGGAGAGCATCTTCTTCAAGCAGGACGGCGGCAAGTGGTGGTGGACCTCGATCCGCCGCAGCGGCGCCCAGGCGACGGTGCTGCACAAGTTCGAGGTGGAGTTCGCCGAGGAGACCGACACGTCGGTCACCGTGGTGCCGAAGGGCCGCGACACGGGCAAGGCGCCCTGGGCGAAGTTGCCGGCGAAGATCGTCCTCGAGGTGAAGGACGGCTCGATGGTGTTCGTCGATCCGAAGCACGGTCGCGGGGTCTACGATCCGCGCGCCGGGCTCGTGCAGTAGAGCCCCCCGGCGGTGCGGCGCGACGCCGCGCGCGCGATGGCCACGGCGCCCAGTACGGCGGGCAGGGCGAAGAGATCGGTCGCGTCCTGCGTGAGCTGCGCCCGGTGCAGCACGGGGACGTCGGCGCCCTGCGCGAGCGCGGCAAGGGCGAAGTACGGCCACTGGAGCGCCCCGAGAACTGCGCGATAGACGTCACCCGCTGCCGGAGAAATCTGCACCGCTGCAAAGACGAGCGCCGTCAGGGCCGCGCACCACGTCACCACGACGGCGCGCCCCGACCCCCCCGCGTGCTCCCACGCCGCCGCCAGCAGCAGTGGAAAGAACACGAGCCCCGCCACGTCCGAGAGCTTTCCGCTCACCACACCGGGCCACGCGTGCTTCACGACGTGATCGTTCAGAACGAGCACGCCCATGCTCGCAAGACTCCACGGGTGCACGAGTGCCGCGCCCTTCAATCGACCACCACCTCGACGAACGCGCCACGCGGCGCGGACGCCTCGTCGCCCCCCGTCGTCGCGCTGACCACCCACGACACGTCGACGAAGTCGTCGTCCGAACCGCCGACGCGCTCGACCTGCAGCACGTACCCTCGACGGCAGGATCGCGAGCACTCCGAACCCGCGAACACGTCGAGGTCGAAATCGCTCCGGGCGGCGTCAGCCGTGTCCGTCGAGCCGGCGCTCCCGTCGTCGGGTACGATGGACCAGCGTACGGAGCTACCGGGACTGGGCGTCCCGGGAAACCATGCCAGTCGCGCGGCCGCGGTGACCTCGTGACGATGGCTCGAGGAGACCGTCACGTGGAAGGTGGCCTCGGGCTCGGAGGCGGTGAGACGCGCGCGCGGGCCGGTGGCGTCGTTCGAAAGGGACCACTGGGGCGCGCTCGTCGCCAGGGACGCCGCAGCCGCCAGCGCCAGGGCGACGCGGCTCGACCACGTTCGAACCGATGGGGAAAGCATGGAGCGCCGTGGAGCAAGGCGCATGCCCGGCGGCGGCGTGGCCTCGGTGGCACGAAGAACGGCGCCCACTCCCCGGCGAGGCGTGACATTCCGATCCGGGCAGCCGTGACCGGACGTTCGTCGCCCCACGCGCAGACTCCCGCCCCTGATCCGCGCCCGCGGGGTGACCGTATACTCGCGGGCCATGCGGAGTCCGTTGCAACTGGCGCTGGCGGGCCTCCTGCTCTGGGCCTGCTCGCCCGCGCCCCGGACCGAACCACCCTCGGACCGGCGTGCGGAGCGCGCCGTCGCGGGCCCGCCCATGTCCGTCGCCCGCGTGCGTCACGCCGCCGCGCTCCTCACGGGCGGCGCGGACGACGGCAAGCTCGTGGTGACGGGCGGAGAAGCCAGCGGCGACGCTGGGGTAACGTCCCTCGCGATCACCGAGCTCTACTCGTCGGGCGCCTGGTCCCCTGCGTCGCCCCTCGGGACGCCACGGAGGCGCACCGCGCTCGTCGCGCTACCGGGTGGCGACGCCATCGTCTTGGGCGGCCTCTCGGACGCGGGCACCGCGCTTTCGACCACCGAGCGCTTCCGGGGCGGTTCGTGGTCACCTCACGGCGACCTCGCCGCGCCCCGCGCAGACCATTTCGCCACGCTGCTCGCCACGGGACCGCACGCGGGGAAGATCCTCGTTCTCGGCGGGACGGCGGCCGGCGGCACGCTCTCGACGGTGGAAGCGTACGACCCCACCGACGGCACCTCGACGCCGCTCTCACCGATGAGCCGCGCGCGGCGTGACTTCGCCGCGGCCGCCGTCGTGGCGGGGCCCGCCACCGGACGCGTCGTGGTCGCGGGCGGGTGCGCGGACTTCGGCTGCGCGACGCTTCATTCGACGGCGGAGGTGTTCGATCCGGTGACGCTCACGTGGACCGACACGGCGACGTCGCTGGGCGCGCCACGGCGTGCGCTCGCGGCGGTCGGCCTGTCCGACGGGCGCGTGCTCCTCCTCGGCGGCCGCTCCGGTCCGTCGCTGAGCAACGCCGCGGACGCCTACGACCCCGCCACCAACACCTTCGCGTCCGTGGCGGACATGCCGCGTGGCCGCCTCGGCCACACGGCGACGTTGCTCCCGAACGGGCACGTCCTGGTCGCCGGCGCCGAGCCCGGCGCGCTGGAGCAGTCACGCGACTACGATCCTGTCGCGGACTCGTGGACCGGGCTGGGCGCCCCGCCGGTCCCTCGCTACTTCGCGACGGCAACGCGCCTGCCGAACGGCGCGGTCGCCGTCGTGGGAGGCGGACAGGGCTTCAACGGTTTTCCTCCGGTCGCGTCGATGGACCTCTACGCGCTGCTGCCGGATGGGGCCGCCTGCGCCGTGGGCGCCGAGTGCTTCAGTGGGTTCTGTGCCGACGGCACGTGTTGCGACACGGCCTGCGCGGGCGTGTGCGTCGCCTGCACCGCCGCCCTCAAGGCGAGCGGGACCGACGGCGTGTGCGGACCTCTGCGCGCCGGCGACGACCCCGAGGACGAGTGCACGCAGCAAGCCGTGTCGAGCTGCGGCACCGACGGAGCGTGCGACGGCGCGGGAGCGTGCCGCCGGTACGCGGCCGGAACCACCTGTGGTGCGGCTCCACGTTGCGTGGGCAACGCCTCGGAGCCCGGCGACGTCTGCGACGGCGCTGGCACCTGCGCGACCGCCAGCCCCGTGCCGTGCGCGCCCCATGCATGCGACGCCGTGTCGGGGTCCTGTCCGTCGAGCTGCGCGGCCGACGGGCACTGCGCTCAGGGAAACTTCTGCGCCACGGCCGGTGCGTGCGAGCCCCTGCGCGCGACGGGCGAGGCGTGCGTCAGTGCGCGGGAGTGCGCCACCGGGTTCTGCGAGGACGCGGTGTGCTGCAACAGCGCGTGCTCGGGCTCGTGCATGGCGTGCACCGGGTCGAAGAAGGGCTCGGGCAGCGACGGCACCTGTGGACCCGTCGGCGAGGGCGAGGATCCCGACGCCGAGTGCGCGGCGAGCCCGCCCTGCGGCCGGACGGGCTCCTGTGACGGCAACGGGAGCTGCGGTGTCGAGGCGAGCGGCGCGCCCTGTGGCGAGCAGCGCTGCGACGGGAACGCGGCGGTGCCGTCGGAGTGCGACGGCAACGGCGCCTGCGTCGAGCGCAACGCCATCGCCTGCGCACCCTTCGTGTGCCGCGCTGGCGGGTGCCTCACGCGGTGCGACACCACCGACGACTGCGCCGACGGCAACGAATGCGGCGGCGCAGGAGCGTGCGTCCCGAGCACCGGCGAGTGCACCGACGCCACGACGTTCTTGAGCGCGGCGGGGGCCACGGACGACTGCGCCCCGTACACCTGCTCGCCGAGCGGCTGCCGCGACTCGTGCGCCACGAGCGCCGAATGCGCGGCCGGAAGCGTCTGCGACACGACCGGGGGAACCGGCGTCTGCTCCACCGCTGCCGACGCCCCCCCGGGGGACGAGGGTGGCTGCGGGTGCCGGGTGCCGACGGCAGGCAGAGCGCCGGGCACGATCCTGCTGGTCCTGGTTGCCCTCGGCGTCGCGCGGGTACGTCGGACGTGCCGGAGCGTCCGTCGCGCCAGAAGCGCTGCGCAGCGTCCCGCGCAGCTGCGCGGGCTGGCGCGCTGCGCGATTGCGCGAAGGGCGCTTCCATGCGCGCGAATTGGCGTGGCGCGGCGTGTGCAAGGGCGCGGGCTCGGAGGACGAGTCGATGGAAGCTGCGATCACGCGCTGGGCATTCACGCTGACGACGGGCCTGGCCCTGATCGCGTGCGGTAGCGACGCTGACGGAGACCGGAGCGCCGCCGGCGCTGCGGGTGAGGCGCCGGAGGCCGGCGGCGGCGCGTCCGGCAGCGGGCAAGGCGGGAGCCATGTGGGGGG
>CAZARU010000031.1:0-65110 GCA_964487605.1 uncultured Polyangiaceae bacterium | reverse complement strand
GCATGGCGGGCGCCGGCGCAGCGGGTGGCGGCGCGGGCGCCGGCGCCACCGGAGGCACCGCGGGCGACTCGGGCACGGCGTGTGTCCCATCGTACCCGCCCGCGCCCTACGGCCGGAACGTCGGCGACGTCTTCGCGAACCTCTCGTGGACCGGGTACGCCAGCAACACGGGCGGCGCGAACGTCAACACCATCGCCAGCTACGGCTCCTTGACGATGGAGGACGTGCGAACGTCGGGGCGCGCTTACGCCTTCGTTCACCTGGCGGAGTTCTGGTGAACGGGCTGCAAGCAGGCTGCCCAGTTTTTGGGTGCCAATGCCCAAGCCGCTCTCGACCTCGGAGGCGTCGTCGTGGAGGTGCTGCTGAGCCCGAACGCGGGTCGGGGGCCCCAGGGAACGCTCGACGACTGGATCCTGGCGTACGACCTCGTCAACACGACGGTCATCGCCTCGACACCCGACACCAACGCTCAGTACGGCCCCCGGGAGTGGGGCTACGTCGTGGACCTGTGCACGATGCGCATCGTGTGGGCCGAGTTCGGGACGTTCGGGTTCGGAACGACGACCGGTGAGAAGGGCCTGGCGGCGCTCACTCGCTGCCTGTCCGGCGGCTGCTGACGCGGCACGACGGGGCGGCGACTTCTCAGCCGGCTTCCGCGCAGCGATCGAGGGCCGCGTCGTCCACCGCGCGGCCGACGCACAGGGCCTCGCGCCGAGAGGTGCCGCGCTCGACGCACTCCCTCGCGCTCTCGTCGATTCGGCGACGCGCCTCGACGCTGCCGACGAGCTCCGCCTTTCGATCGAGAAGCTCCGCGCGGCGAGCATCGTCCTCCGCCTCGCGCGCAGCGAGCTCGACGCCGAGTTCCTCGATCCGGCGCGCGGCACTCCGGCACTCCTCGAGCGTGGCCAGAGCGCCGGCGGCAGGATCGGGGCGCGCCGTGCCGGACGCCGCCCGTTCGCGCGGTGACTCCAGATCCGCGGCGAGGATCTCCCGGGGATCGGCGGCCTCCTTGGGTCCCCCGACGCAGGCCGCGACGAACACCAGCGTCAGCGGGGCGCGTCGCATCGTCGAACGAGCATAGACCGAGAGCAGGGCGCCCCGACCGGAACAGCTACGGGGTCCTCGAGCGGCGGCGGGGCGGAGCTCCCCCCCCTTGCGGCCGGAATTGTTTCGTGTCCGAATCATTCGTAGACGAAGCGATTGGACGCCCCGCGGCGCACGCCGGCGGGACGGCCGGTCCCTCGGGCCGGTCCCGTCCGGTCCCCCAGAAGGAGCCGCGCGATGTGGAACCCGTACACCGAAGAGCACGAGAGCTTTCGCCGCACCGTCCGCCGCTTCGCGGAGGAAGAGATTGCCCCGAACGCCACCGACTGGGAGAAGGCAAAGGACTTCCCGAACGAGCTCTTCAGGACCGCAGGCAAGCTGGGGATCTTCGGGGCCCACTACCCGGAGGAGCACGGGGGCAGCGGCGGCGACTACTGGTTCAGCGTGGCCAAGAGCGAGGAGCTGCCACGCGGCGGCTGCGCGGGCGTTTCCATGGCGCTGCTCGTGCAGAGCGACATGGCCACGCCGGTGATCTCGGAGATCGGCACGAAGGAGCAGATTGCGGAGTTCCTGGTGCCCGCTCTCGCCGGTGAGCGCATCGCGTCCATCGGCGTGAGCGAGCCCGGCGCCGGCAGCGACGTGGCGGCGATCCGGACCAACGCGCGGCGCGACGGCGACGACTACGTCATCAACGGACAGAAGACGTTCATCACCAACGGGACACGGGCGAGCTTCATCACACTTCTCGCGAAGACGGATCCGACCACGGGATCGCACGGCTGCAGCTTCTTCCTCGTCCCCACGGACCTCAGAGGCTTTCGCGTCGGCGGAAAGCTGGAGAAGATCGGCAATCACGCCTCCGACACCGCGGAGCTGTTCTTCGAGGACGTCCGCATTCCGGCGCGTTACCGCCTGGGTGAGGAGAACATGGGGTTCATGTACCTCATGCAGAACTTCCAGAGCGAACGCCTCATCGCGGCCACGGGTGCCATCGCCGGAGCTCAGCTCGCCATCGAGCATTCCCGCAAGTACGGCGAGATGCGCAACGCGTTCGGCAAGCCGATCATCAAGCGCGAGTACTGGCAGCACCGCTTCGTGGACATGATCACCAAGTGCGAGATGGCCAAGGCGTTCGTCTACCACTGCGTGGACGCGTTCAACACGGATCGCTACGTGGAGAAGACCGCCCTGAGCATGGAGACCGTCAAGCTCGTGAGCATGGCGAAGATCGTCGCCGGCGACCTGACCAGCGAGGTGATGGACGACTGCCTGCAGTTCCATGGAGGCTGGGGCTACGTGGAGGAGTACCCCATCGCGAGAGCGTGGCGCGACTCGCGGCTGCTCCGCATCGGCGGGGGAACGACCGAGACGATGCGCTACTACCTGGCGAAGCTGCTGGGCCTCTGACGAGGGCTCACTTCGGCAGCACCGGCACGCAGACCGACGACCCCGCGCCGACGATGCGGATCGGCGCGTGAGCGACCTCCAGGGTCATCGCCTGGCCGTTGCCGTCGCTGTCGTCGAAGTCCAGGCGCGTGACCTGGCTCACGCGGTCGACGCGCGCGGGGAAGCACTGGGAAAGGCACGTCGAGAACACGCAGTCGATCACGGGCTGCGGCAGGGTTCCGCCACAGTCGTCGGTGATGTCGAACTGGTTGAAGGCGCAGGCGAGCTGCTGTTCGCATGCAGGATCGGCCAGGCACGCGGCGTGGTCGGCCTGGCACGTCTGCTCGATGCACGGCGCACACCCGGCCGAGCGCGTCTCGTTGAAGAAGTAGAAGTCGCCCCCGAAGAACGCGAACGCGCTCGCCGTCGTCTTGGAGAACCCGGACAGCGCCACGCGCGACAGCTCGGTGCCCGCCTCCTTGTCGTACTCGACGAGCTTCGCCGGGTCGGGACCCGCGAACGCGAACAGGCGACCGTCTCCCGTCCCCGTCAGTTCGCCCCCGTCGAAGTCGATGCTGGCGACCGCCGTCGGGGTGGGCGCCTCCGGATCGATCACGCCGAGCCGCCCGATCCCCGCGCCCTGCTCGAAGGGGCCCATGCCGTCGTACGACAGCGCGTAGAGCCGCGAGCACGCGTCCGTCGGCGACTCGGTGGCGAACGCCATGCCGAAGAGCTCGAAACCGTTCGCCGACGAGTACCCCGGATCTCCGCATCCGGTCCCCGCGTTCAGATCGACGGTCTGGATGTCGCGGCTGTCGACGTACAGCACCCACGCCTTGCCCAGCGGGTCCACCGCCATGGAGAAGACCCGACCGTTCGTGCCGCAGCGCGCGTCGGCGACCTTCTGGAAAGACGCCAGCGCCGGGTCGAAGCTCCAGATCTCGGCGTCGTCGCTGAGCACGTAGATGAGCCCGTTGTGCGGGCCGGGAGCGCACGAGCAGTAGGGGTCGGGCGTCGAGCCGTCGAGGGCCACGCTGCCGTCCTCGCCTCCCGATCCGACGCCGGACGAGCCCCCTGCGCCGTCGCCGGCGCCCGCTGCGCCACCGCGCGCGTCGCTGCCCGCGTCGCTCCGGGAATCGGCCCCACGACCATCGGACGTGGTGGCACCGCACGCGATCGCCGACAGCGCCAGGACCGCCGCGAAGAGCCTCACCCGCGCGAGCGTAGCATGAGGAACGGCTCGGACGGCGATGGCGGCGCCACCGGACGCGGCGCCACGACCCTCGCCCGGACGCTCCTCGGGGCGAACGGCGGATCGTCGAGCCCCGGCAGCTCGCCTCGGAGGAACCCGTAGGCGAAAGGGTAGCGCGCCAGCTCGATGGGGAACGCCACCGAGTACCGCACTGGCGGTCGGAATCCCCCCGAGTACGCGACGAGCGCCTCGCCGAGCGTGGGGTACTTCGCCGTCTCGAACCCCGCCGCGATGCATCTGGAGGCGTCGGCAGTGATCCCGACGGGCGCGTCCTTGACACGCGCCGTCGGCCTGCCGGTTCTACTCTCCACCTCGACCCAGATCACGTACCGGCCGGAATCGAGGTCGTGCTCGTCGGCGCAGACGGCGAACTTCGCGCGACCCTCGTCGTACGCGGGGCGCAGGAGGTGCTGGGCGATGCTCCACGCGTGCGCTTCGGTGGTCCCGAGCGCCACCGCGACGATCAGGAGAACTTCGCGCAGTAGGTGCTTCGCCCGAGTCACGAGTGCCCGAGACACTGCCGGGCCCGGTTGGGTTCCCTCGGTCTTTCGGGTACCCTGGCTCACCGTGAAGACGCTCGCTGTCCTGGCCACCGTCGCATCCCTCGGCGTCCTGACCTCGCCCGCGATGGCGGAGAACGTCGGCCGGAAGGGAAGTCCCGTCTTCGGCGCCGACCGCCTCTCTGGCCTCTACTTCCTCGAGGTCGAGCGAGAGGTGGGAGGCGGCAGGAACATCGAGGCGGACTTCACCGAGTTCGGTCTGGGATGGGGGATCCCGGGCCTCACGCCGTACACGGTCCCGCGCCTCGCGTTCGACTTCTTCGTCGTCGAGCGACTGAGCGTCGGGGGGGCCATCGCGTACGCTTCGCTGAGTGACGACGACGACGATGATGCCGACGATCCGAGCACGTTCCTGTTCGCGCCGCGGGTCGGGTACGCGCTCCCTCTCGGGCGCGTCTTCACGTTCTGGCCGCGGGGCGGGATCACGCTGCACGACTACGACGGCATCGACGAGGGCGGGGTGGCCCTGACCGCCGAGGCGATGTTCGTCGCGTCACCGACGCCGCACTTCGGCTTCGCGTTCGGGCCCGTCCTCGACTTCAGCCTCACGGGCGAGCGGGGCGATCGAGACGTCCGCTACCGGGTGTTCGGGATCACCGCGGGCCTGGTCGGGTGGCTCTGACCCGCGGGGAACAGATCGTTCCGAACCGATGGCCGTAGGACCGCCCTCGTGCGCCTGTTGACGGTCGGAGTGCTTGCGGCGGTGGGGATGGCCGCGTCGAGCGCGGTGGTGTGGTCGGCGACCGCGCCCCGCCCCACCCGGCCCCGCCAGGATCCCGTGGCCGTCCTCGGCTCGGCCGCCCCCGCCCTTCCCGTCCGCGCGGGGGCAGCGACGTTCATCGCGGGCCGCACGCTCGTGATGGAGGGGCGGCTCGGCCACGCGGCGCTCCTCGCGGAGCGGCCCGGGACCACGTTCCTCCACGTCTCCGTGCGCCCGGACCCCACCGTCGCGGCGACACCCACGGTGCCGCTCGAACTCTCCATCGTCGTGGACCGCTCCGGCTCGATGAAGGGCGCTCGCCTCGCCAACGCCCTCGGCGCCGCGCGCGGGATGCTCCAGAACCTGCGCGACGGCGACACGGTGAGCGTCGTGGCCTACGACACGCGGACGGAGGTCGTGCTGGCGCCGACGCGAGTGACGAGCGCTTCCCGATTCTCCCTCGAACGGTCCCTCGAGCGCATCGAGGCGCGCGGAGACACGTGCATCTCCTGCGGCCTCGAGGAAGCGCTGAACCTGCTCGGGCGCGCCGGCGGCGTGGGCCGCATCCTGCTCCTCAGCGACGGCGAGGCGACCGCGGGGGTCCGCGACGTCGCTGGCTTCCGCGCCATCGCCGCGCGAGCGCGCGCCCGGGGCATCCCCATCAGCTCGGTGGGCATCGACGTCGACTACAACGAGCGTGTGCTGTCTGCGCTCGCGCAGGACTCCAACGGTGAGCACCACTTCGCGGAGAGCGCCAGTGACTTGACCAAGGTCTTCCAGGCGGAGTTCGACGCGCTCGTTTCGACCATCGCCCGGAGCGCGGCGCTGGACGTCGAGCTCGCACCCGGTGTCGAGGTCGTGCGCGTCTTCGATCGCGCGTTCCGCCAGGAAGGGTCGCGGCTCTCGGTGCCGCTCGGCGACCTGACCGCGCGCGACGAGCGCAGCCTGCTCGTGGAGCTGCGGGTCCCCCGGGGCGCGGTGGGGCCACGCGCCATCGCCGACGTGAGACTCGGCTTCGACGATCTCGGCCGCGGAGGGCGCGGCCAGTGCGACGGGACCCTGCGCACGGAGCTCGTCGGCGATGCGGCGAGCGTTTCGCCGCTCGACGGTCTCGTAGCGACGCGCATCGCACGGAGCGCGACCGCTTCCGCGATTCTCGAGGCGACCGAGCTGTTCGCCGGCGGCGATCTGGACGGCGCGGCGCGAAAGCTCGACGAGCACCGCACGGCCATCGACGACGTGAAGGCGCGCGCCTCCACGAGCACCCCCTCGGACCGACGACGCGGGCTCGACGACGACCTCGCGCGGCAATCCGAAGCCCTCGAGAAGGCGAAGAAGAACCTCGAGAACGTACCGAAGCCGGCACCCGGAGTGCCGCCCACCCAGAGCCGCGAGGGCAAGGCGGCGCCGAAGCGCAACTTCGACTTCGCCGAGCCGTTCCTCAAGTGAGAGCGCGCGTCAGAAGGAGTAGTCCACCGTGTTCAGGCTGCGGACCTTGTCCTTCCACTCGAGCGCGCGGACCTGCTTGTCCACGCACTGTGCGAGCTTCTTGTTCTTCGTGAGGACATCGACGCCGACGGCCTTGCCGTTCCAGACCGCGATACGAACGGTCAGCTTCTGAGCCCCCACGTTGCACGGCTTCCAGAAGTCGGGATTCTGCAGCGGCGCCCCGAGGGTCTCCTGGTCGATGTTCAGCCGCTCCCCGCCCTGCGGCACGGCCTTTCTCGCGTCGTCGACGCTCATGCCGTCGGTGAACTCCGGCTCGACCGCGGCCGCCTTGGGCGGATCGGCCTCCTCCTTCGGCTTCTCCTCGACCTGGACGGTCTCCGGCATGGACACCTCGGTGTCGACGCCGTGCCCGGGTTTCGGCCCGGTCGGCTTCGGCGGCGGCGGCTCCTCGGCCGGCGCGGCAGGCTCGGGAGCGGCGCCCCCGCAGGCAGCGAGCATCAGTGCGGACAGAACGACGAGAACGTTCGGCTTCATGTGAACCCCCAGCGGTTCGGAACTCCCAGGCACGCGAGACTAACAGGTCGTGCGGCCGGAGCCAGCGTCAACTCTTCTCGGCATAGCCGACCACGGCGAGGGCGTTGGCCATGTCGCGCGCGGTCTGCCACCGCGCGTCCAGCTTGGGCTCGAGTGCCCGATCGATGACGCGCGAAATCTCGGGATCGAGCTCGGGACAGAGGGTTCCCAGGGACATCGGTCGCTCCGTCGCGATCTTGCCGAGCAGCACGGCAATGTTCTTCGACACGAAGGGGGGCGAGCCCCCGAAGGCGTGGAAGAGCGTCGCACCGGCGGACCAGATGTCCGTGCGATGGTCGACCGGCTCCGCACGGGCCTGCTCCGGGCTCATGTAGTCGGGCGTACCGACGGTCTTGCCGGTCTCGGTGAGGGACACCGTCGACTCCGAGAAGAGGCGCTTCGCGATGCCGAAGTCGATGAGCTTGACCCCCGGCGGACCGCTCGGGCGCTTGATGAGGAAGACGTTGTCCGGCTTCACGTCGCGATGGACAATCCCCTGGTCGTGCGCGGCCGCCAGCGCATCGAGGACCTGCACGCCAATCTCGAAGACGTCGTCGTGGGCGAGCGGCCCCCGGTGCATCAGCTCCGCCATCTCCACGCCGTCGATGAGCTCGGTGACGAGGTACGGCAGGCCGTCGGAGTTGCGGCCCGCGTCGTAGACGGTGGCGATGCCCGGATGGCGAATGGCGGTGGTCGCCTTCACCTCGCGGAGGAATCGACGCACGTACTCGCGATCCGAAGCGAGGTCCGCGTGCAGCAGCTTCAGCGCGACGCTCTGCTCCATGTACCGGTGAAACGCCTCGTACACGGCCCCAGTGGCCCCGATGCCGACCAGCCGTCGCAGCTCGAAGCGGCCGTCGAGCACGGTCCCCACGCGAGCCTCGCACGTGGCCCGGCGATCCGGGGTCATGGCCGGAACGCACCGTGCACGCGACCCAAAGAAGTCACCCCTCGCTCATACCAAAGGGGAGGGTCCGACGCGACCCGGGACCCGAGGAGGCGCGCAGAGACGGGGACGAAGCGATCCAGGCGATGGAAGTCGGGGTGCGCGCCGGGGACCGGCGCGTGCGCGAGGAACCGGCGGTCGGATCCGACGCCGTGGATCGCGAACGCATTGGCGCGCACGGCGGGCTCGGGCACCCAGCGACGCTCGAGCGCGGCGCGCGCCGTCCACCGTGGGCCCGCACGACGGACGTCGAGCGCCAGGGGCACGTGTGAAGCAACCACGTTCCGGACGCCATCGAGGACCAGGACCAGATGGTGCCCATACGGCCCCACCTCCACCTCGACGTACCGACCGTCGCGACCAACGAGGAACAGCTCCACCACCTCGTGCTCCCACAGGCGGTCGGTAGCACCGGCAGGGGTGAGCGGAGGCCGGTCGCCGAAGCAGGGTGCGTCGATGATGACGTGCAGGTGTCGCGCGTCCAGGTGCGCGTTCACCTCGGTGCGTTCCCGGGCGGGCACCGGGACGCCGTCCCAGGTCTGCTCGACCGCGAGTCTCACGGCCTGAGCATCGACCCGACGATGACCCGACGCCAGTCGCTCTTTCGAACCCGCGCGGTTCTACCCGGCCTTGGACACCTCGCCGAGCCCGTGCAGGGCCGCGCTCGCTAGGGCCTCCACCGCGGGCGCCGCGAGCTGGCCCTTGCGCAGGTAGGCGTCCGCACGACACCTGTTGGCGACCCGCGCCAGCTCCTGCTCTTCCAGCGCCGAGAACAGGACGATCGGGGTCCCGTGCAGATCGCGATCGGCGCGAATGAGCTGGGTGACTTCCCCGCCGTCGAGGCCGGGGAGCGTGACGTCCATGACGACCAGGGAGGGGCGAAGATCGGCGACGAGGTTCAGGACGCCGAACGGGCTGTTGGAGATCACGACATCGAACCCGCGGCCGCGAAGGCCTCGTGCCAGGCCCCGAGCCACCGCGACGTCGTCGTCGACGATGAGGATGGGGCGAAAACCGGGAGGAGCGAAGGTCTGACCCCGGGGCGTCCTGTGGGCTTCGAGACCGAGGGGCACCAAGGGGTAACGGCACGACGCCGGCGAGACTTGAGCCCGTGGGGCGTCAAAGCCGGGTGCACTCGCCCACGCCGGGCGGATTTCGGTGAAACACCACGCAGTGGCCTTCCGCGAGAGGACAGGACGGGTCGCCGCCCGTCGCGTCACAAAGACGGCGGCAGGTGCCGGCGCCCGGGTCGCCCACGCAGGTGAAGCCTTCCGTGCACGGGCAGGGGTCGCCCGCCGCGCCTTCGCCACCCGCGACGCAGGCGAGCCCACCGCGCGAGTCGACGACGTGGCACTGGGTGCCGACGGGGCAGGATCCCGGCTGGAGCGGGCTGCACTCGCCGACCGGCCAGCACACCGACGCGCCGCTCTCCACGGGTCCGCCGGGAAGCGACACGACGAACGGCCGGTAGCAGCTCTGGCCCTCCGGGCACGCCGACCAGTCTCCGCCGCAGCACAGCGCGTGGCAGCGCCCCTGAACGCACAGGTGCCCTTCCACGCAGTCGCCCCAATCGACGCACGGCGCGCCGGGCAGGCTCGTCCCGACCGGCTGACAGGTGGGCACCACGTCCGCTCCGCTCACCGCGGGCAGACAGTGTGTCCCGTCGGCGCACCCGCCGTTCGTCTGGTAATTGCAGGTCGGAGACGTGCACGCAGCGGCGCCGTCCGGCGGGGGGATGATCTCGCCACCACCGTCGAGGACAGCAGGGCGCGCCCCCGTCCCGCCACCTCCCGCGCCGCCGCCGTGCCTCGTGTCGTCCTCGGTCGCGCGCGAGCACGCCAGGCCGAGCGCGATCAGAGCGTGAGCAGCCAGACCCAGCTCACCGTACCGACGAGCACGACGACCGCCACCAGCGTGCCCAGCGTCCACCGGAAGATCTTGCCACCACGCGCCGCCGTTTCCAACGCCGACGGCAGATCGGCACCGTCCCGCCGGGCGCCGGCCACCCGGGCCCATCCTGCGGCCCAGGGAATCGCCCCGGCGTGCACGGCGAGCATCACGACGATCGTGACGGCGCCCACGAATCGCAGGATCACCTCGAGCTGCGCGAGCTCGTAAGCCGTGACGCTCATCCCGGCCGTCGCGTCCTTGACGAGCGAGCTCGACGGCTCCGGGGGAGCGAACAGCGCTCGTTCGCGAACCTTCAGCGCGACGGGAATCGTCGCGACCGCCGTGACGAACCCCAGCGGGTACGCGAGCAGGTGTCCCGCCATGAAGCGGCCCACGAACTCCGCCCAGGGCTTCGAGCCGGGAGGCCTCGGCCGTTGCGACGTCGAGCCCGCGCCCGAAGTGGTCGATGAACCCGTGTCCGCGTCGTCGGTTGCCACTGCTCGTCCGGTGGTACACTCGCGGTGCTCGCTGACCAAGGCGGGGCTCGCGCATCGACCCGCGGGCACCGCCGCACGGGAGAATTCTCATGGCTTTCAGGCTTCGCTTTCGGTTGCTCTTCGCCGCCGCCCTCGCCGCGGTCCCGCTGCTCGCCGGGGGCGGGTGTAGCGCCTCGTCCTCGAAGGGGTCGGCGGGCGGAGCGGGCGGCTCGACGGCGGGCGCCGGCGGCACCTCCGGCGGAGGCACGGGGGGCTCCCTCATCGAGGCCGGCACGAGCGACGCGAAGCTCGATCCGGACGCCGCCTGCGCGCTCTTCACCAAGGAGGCCAAGAAGGCGGCGGCGGCGATCCTCATCGTGCTCGACCGCAGCTCGAGCATGTCGACGAACAACAAGTGGCTCGCCGCACAGACCGCCATTCAGCAGGCCATCGATTCGGACGCGTTCGACGACCTCACCCTGGGCCTCCTGGCGTACCCCGCGGTCGCGGTCGTTCCGGCGCCTCAGTGCCTGTCGTTCCTGGTCCCGACCGTCTCGTGCGGGATCCCGCCGTTCGCGAACATCCCGCTGAAGAACACGGGCACCGAGAAGTCGGCGGCGATGAGCGGCGTGCGCCGCGAGGTGCGTGACTGGCTGCTCTCCAACGGCCCCGACACCACGAACACCGACGCGAGTCCGGGCTTCGACGCCATGGAACGAGGCATCGCGGAGCTGCAGAACCTGGGGCTCGACGGCAAGCGCTTGATGCTCTTCATCTCCGACGGCGGCTTCAGCTGCACGTCGCTGAAGAACGGAGGCACCTGCGCCGGCCAGGGCATCGGCGCTGCGGCGGTCACGCCGGACCCCAGCCGCCCCGGACTCTGCGACGGCCTGTGCTGGGACTGGGAGTATCCCGATACGACGCTCGCGCTCATCGACGGCGCCTACAACCACGCGACCGCACCGGTGAGCACGTTCATCATCGGAGTTCCCGGTTCCAACAGCAACGGCGAGCAGCAGGGACCCTACGCCACGGCGCCCTACTCGATGCGGCTCGCGCTCAGCGCCTACGCCTACGCGGGGTCGCCCGCGACGGTGCCGGGCGATTGCGACGGAACGACGTTCAACCGGAACGGTGCAGACCCGACCAAGCCGTGCCACTACGACATGACGACCCAGGGCTTCTTCGACGCTGCGTCGCTTGCGGCGATCATCGACGAGATCCGGGGAGCCGTGCTCGACTGTGTGTTCGCGCTCCCCGACGCGCCGGATGGGGAGGTCATCAACCCGGGCCGCGTGAACGTGACCATCTCGGTGGACGGCACGGAGGTCGCGCTCAAGAAGCGGTCCGACGACACCGATCCCTGCACGTCCGACGGTTGCTGGGGGTACGACCCCAGCGGCCAGGTCGAGCTGATAGGCAAGGCGTGCGCGGACGTGAAGGCGGCGAAGAGCGCCCGGGTGGACATCCTCGTGGGCTGCGACACGCAGGTCAAATAGCGAGGAGCTTCCGGGTTTGACCCCTGGTGCGAGTCACGCCAGCGTCCCGCCATGAGCGACGTTCCCGAGGGCCCCGAGGCGTTCTTCACCGACTACCTTCCACGACGCTTCGAGCCCGTGAAGGCCATGGTGGCCGGCAAGTCCTCGGTCGGCTGCATGACGTTCCGGGTGAGCGGTGTGGGCGAGTGGAGCCTGCGCCTCACGAACGGGGAGCTCTCGGTGGCCCCCGGCATGGCCGACGACGTGATCGTGCAGGTCACCATCACCCAGGGCGACTTCGGACCCATCCTCGTGCAGGGCGCCCGCGAGCACGAGACCCTGGCTCCCGACCCCAAGAAGCAGATCATGGCGTTCAAGGCGCTCTCGCTGGACGCATCCCAGGCCGATCTCGTCCGAAGCGTGAAGGGAACCGTCGCATTCGTGGTCAAGGACGGCGACCGCGCCCACCAGCTCGCCATCACGCCCGGCGACGCCGTGCCGTCGGTCGAGGCACCGGACTGCAAGCTGGAGTGCCTCATGAGCGACTTCATGGACATGCAGGCGGGCAAGGTGGTGCCGGTCCAGCTCGCCATGAGCGGAAAGATCAAGATCATCGGCAACGCGCAGATCCCCATGGCCCTCTCGGCGGTGTTCGCCTGACGAGCGGCTTCGCGCGGAACGGCTGGGCGCCGTCAGTGCTTCATGAGCTGCACGATGGCGTGCGTCTCACGCGCCCCGAGCAGGCCGAACTGCACGCCCACACCGCCCGGCGCCGCCCAGCGCACTATCGCGGGGAGCGCGAACCGAGCCTCCGATCCTGGGAACGTGCACGAGATGGTAGCTTCGGACCCGAACTCGAACTGCGCGTCCGTCTCGATGAACATCCCGCCGACGCTGATGTCCCTGGCGTGCCCGGTCTGGACCCCCGCGGCCGTCTCGACGGTGACGTCGAAGCTGACCGGAGTCCTGGGGTGAGCGCGCTTTTCTTGCAAGGTGGCCTCTGCAGGTGCGCGGCGTGAAGGTTCGCGGCGCGGACCGACCATCGTGGGCGCGGGGCCCCTCGGGTGTCAAGGCGAGTTCGGAAATGCCGCCCGCGCCACCTCGCACGCACTTCACTCGGCACCTCGAGGGATGGGAGGTCGGCGTGATCCTCGTGGGCGCGGCGCTCCTCGCCGCCCTGCTGTTCACCCCCGCCCGCGCCGTGCCCGACGCCATCCCGTTGCCCGAGGTCGATCGCGTGGAGCAGCGCCGCGTGCGCGTCGAGGACGACCTGCTCGCCGAAGCAGCGCAGCGCGAGCCGCTGGCGTTCGAGGTACGCGCCATGGGCGAGCACTTTCGCGGGTACGGAAAGGCGACGCACGCCGGCGATCCCGGTCACGCCGCCGACGCGCGCGAGAAGCTCGGTGCGCTGCTTCGACGCAGCACCGACACCGACGCTCTGCGCCGCCTGCGAGCCTACCAGCTCAGGGCCTTCTCGATCGCGGTCGCGACGTGGGAGGCTACGGGGACCGAGACGATCGACCTGATCGAGCTCGGCGGAGACTTCCTGGCGCGCGCTCGAGGCAACGGGTGGGTCGCGGGGTCGCGCGTGCTGCTCGACGACGACGAGCGGCGCACGCTCTTCAAGGTTCGCTGGGCTCAGATCGCGGACTCGCTGCGCGAAGGCCCTCTGAGCCCGACGGCGAACGAGTGGCGCGCGTACTACCGGCTGCTCCTCGAGCATCCCGAGGGCGGGACGACCCCGAGGGCGGCGGCTGACCGAAGGCGGCTGGCCTACCTGGACGCCGTCGAGCGATTCTCCCCGAACTATCCGGCGGTGGCCGCGCGCGGCATGCTGCTGCATCGCACGGGCGCGCACGCCGCGGCCGTCGAAGCCTTCCGCGCCCACCTGGCGCGGCACCCGACGGGCGAGTGGAACCTGCGAGTCCAGAACCACCTCGCCGACGCCGTCGCGCGCCAGCGAGAGGCCGAGCCCGAGTGACGGATCTCGCGGACGAACTCGCGGCGGCCCTGGCGCTCCCGAGCGACCGGCCGGTGCTCGCGGGTCGGGCCGCAGCGCGCGCCGCTCTCGACGGCCCGTCGCCGGCTCACTTCGTCGGGCTCGGCGGATCGGGAGCCGCGTGGCTCGCGCGCGGCGTCGCCGCGGCGACGGGCCGGGTGGTGTACGTGACGGCGACCGTCGACGCGGCCCATCGGGCGGCCCGCGACCTCGCCTTCTACGGCGCCACGACGTTGCTCCCCTCCCTCGCAGCGCCGCTCCCGGGTGACGTGCTCACGTTCGCAGCGTCCGAGCACTCGCCCTATGCCGACGCCCAGCCCGATCGTCGGGCGGCGATGCTGCGCGCGTCGACGCTGTTCCACATGGCCCGCGGCGAGCCGTGGAGCTTCGTCGTCACCACCGCCGCCGCCCTGGTGCGCCGCGTCGTGCCGCCCGCGCCGCTGCTCGACGCCGGCGTCCAGGTCATGGTGGCGGAGCCCCTCGACGTCCTCGCACTGGCCGAGCACCTCACGATGGCGGGTTACCTACGCGTGCCCGTGGTCGAAGATCCCGGCTCGTTCGCCGTCCGCGGGGGACTCGTGGACGTCTGGCCGCCGGCGCTCGAGCAGCCGCTTCGCATCGACCTCGAAGGCGACCTCGTCGCCTCGATTCGAGAGGTGGATCCAGGCACGCAGCGTAGCGGCGATTCGATCGAACGCGCGTGGATCGCGCCGGCGCGGGAGGCGCTCCCGACGGCGGCGGCCGCGTCTCGCGCGAGGCAGCAGCTCCAGGGGCTGTGCGACGCCATCGACCTCCCCACGTCCAAGGCCCGGCAGCTCGTGTCGGACGTCGTGACCGGACGTACGACGTTCGGCATCGAGGGCTGGCTGCCCGCGTTCTACCCGCTCGTCCCCGTCACCGACTACTTCCCGGCCGACGCGGGCGTCGTCGTGGAGGAGCCCCAGGCGGTCGTCGAGGCCCTGCGCGGCGAGCTGGAGCGGGCCGCGGCCGCCGCGTCGGGACGCGCCGGTATGCCCCACTTCGGCCTGGACGACCTGTACGTGACCGAACCGTCCCTCGCCGAGTGGGTCCGCGCTTCGCGCGTGGTCGCCGCGCACCGCACGGGGGTCGCCGGCCCACGAACCCACGACGTCCTGGACGACCTCGCGTCGCCGCCGGTGGACGCCTGCGTCGTCCCCGTTCGGGACCACGAGGACCTCTCGCGCAGCATCAGGTCCACCCGCACCTCACAGGGGAAGCACGGCGCCCTCGACCCGCTCGTGCGCAGGCTGCGCGCCTGGACGGATGCCGGGCTCGTCACCGTGCTCGTGGCTCGAGGGAACGCGCCGGCCGAGCGGCTCCGGACGCTGCTTTCGCACCGAGGCGTCGCCACCACCACGGAGCTGCGACCGGGCAACGCCGTGACCGTCACGGTGGGCCCGCTCGCGCGGGGAGCGCTCGCGCCCGCCGACGGGTTCGTCGTGGTCACGGAAGAGGAGATCTTCGGTCAGCGGGTGAAGCACCGGCCCAAGCGCCTGCGCTCGACCCGCGCCGTGCTGGAGGACCTGCGCGCTCTCGAACCCGGCGATTTCGTCGTGCACTCCGAGCACGGGGTCGGGCGCTACCTGGGCCTCGAGCACCGCGACGTCGGCGGCGTGCTCCTCGATCTCCTCGTCGTCGAGTACCGGGGCGGAGACAAGCTCTACCTGCCGGTCCATCGACTGAACCAGGTCCAGAAGTACTCGGGTGGCGAGGGCGCGCCCCGCGTCGACCGCCTGGGCGGTCAGTCGTTCGCCAAGACCAAGGCCCGGGTGGAGAAGCGGGTGCGCCAGATGGCGGATCAGCTGCTCGCGCTCTACGCCGAGCGGAACTCGCGCACCAAGGAGCCGCTGCCCGCGACCGACGACGACTACGCGGCGTTCGAGGCGACGTTCCCGTTCGAGGAGACCGCCGACCAGGCCGCCGCCATCGCGGAGGTCTCGTCGGACCTGCAGAGCACGCGCGTCATGGACCGACTGGTCTGTGGGGACGTCGGATTCGGCAAGACCGAGGTCGCCGTGCGCGCCGCGTTCCGCGTCGCGTCCGCGGGCCGACAGGTCGCGCTCCTCTGCCCGACCACCGTGCTCGCGCAGCAGCACCACCTGACGTTCACTGCTCGCTTCGCCGGCCATCCGTTCACGGTTCGCGTGCTCTCTCGGTTCCAGCCGAAGGCCGATCAGGCGGACACGATCCGAGGCCTCAAGGACGGCACGGTCGACGTCGTCATCGGCACGCACCGCCTGCTGTCCAAGGACGTGCACTTCGCGAACCTCGGCCTGCTGGTCGTGGACGAAGAGCAGCGGTTCGGGGTCACCCACAAGGAGCGCATCAAGCAGCTTCGCGCCACGGTGGACGTCCTCACGCTCAGCGCAACCCCCATTCCACGCACGCTGCAGCTCGCCGTGGGCGGACTTCGTGATCTCTCCCTCATCGCGACGCCTCCGGTGGATCGCCGCGCGGTCCGCACGGTGACGACTCGCTGGGACGCCGAGCTCGTCGCGGAGGCCATCCGCAGGGAGCTCGCCCGGAACGGGCAGGTCTTCTACGTCTACAACCGCATCGAGGACATCCACGAGCGGGCCGCCCGGATCGCCGAGCTCGTTCCCGAGGCGAGGATCGCCGTGGCCCACGGCCGAATGACCGAGGGGCTGCTGGAGAGGACGATGCTGGGCTTCGTCGGGAGAGAGACGGACGTGCTCGTCTCGACGGCGATCGTGGAGAGCGGCCTCGACATCCCGCGCGCCAACACGATGATCATCGACCGCGCGGACATGTTCGGTCTCGGGCAGCTCTATCAACTTCGCGGGCGCGTCGGTCGCTCCAGCGAGCGCGCCTACTGCTACCTCGTGGTTCCCCCGGCAAGAGATCTGACGGACGTCGCCCGCGCCAGGATCGAAGCGCTGGAGCGATTCACCGAGCTGGGAGCAGGCTTTCAGGTCGCCACCCTCGACATGGAGATCCGCGGCGCCGGTGATCTCCTGGGCGGCGAGCAGAGCGGCTTCGTGGCGACGGTGGGGTTCGACATGTTCTGCAGCATGCTGGAGGAAGCCACGGCAGAGCTCCGGGGCGAGCCCGTGGTTCACGAGATCGATCCGGAGCTCAGCTTCGACATCGACGCGCTCCTGCCGGAGGACTACGTGCCGGAGGTCGGCGTACGGCTGTCGCTCTACAAGCGCCTCGCCAGCGCCACCGGGGACGGCGACATCGACGACCTGGCGGCCGAGATCGAGGATCGCTTCGGACCGCCGCCCATCGAGGCGCGCCAGTGCATCGAGCTGATGCGGCTGAAGGCCGAGCTGCGCAAGCTGCGCGTCCTGGGCTGCGAGGCCACGGCGCGAAGCGTCACGTTGCACCTTCGCGACGACACCCCGCTCGACCCCGTGAAGATTGGGAAGCTCGTCGCCTCGCGCCGGGACGTGTGGCGGGTCACCCCCGACATGCGGCTGACGCGTCGAGCGGCCCCCGAAGAAGCCATCGCCGACGGTCTGGTCCTGGCCGATCGCCTGCTGAGCGAGCTGGCGAGCTGCATCTCCGAGACCCCCTGAGCCCCTCAAGTCGGCGCGCGAGCGGCCGTAACGATCCCTGGTGGCCCTCGTCCGTCCGAGCCGACCCGCGACGAGGTTCCTGCCGCCGCTGGGGGGCGCGTGCGCCGCGCTGATGGTGAGCGCCGCCGGCGCCGACACCCTCGTCCCTGCGGGCGACCTGGGAACCCAGACGTGGTCGGCGTCGAAGAGCCCCTACCGCGTGTCGGGGGACGTGACGATAGCGCCAGGGAGCACGCTCCTGATGCTCCCGGGGACGCGTGTGCTCTTCGCGCCCGGCGACTCGCTCGCATCCGGACGCGATCCCACCCGCACGGAGCTCATCGTCGGTGGCGCGCTCCGCATCGAAGGCTCGGCCCTCGCGCCGGTCGTGCTCGAACCGAGCGGCGCGCACGTGTGGGGCGGCCTCACGCTGCTCGGGGGATCGCGGGGCTCCTGGATTCGTGGAGCGGAGGTCCGCCGAGCGAACATCGGCCTGACGTACGAGACCGCGGAGCAGAATCTGATCGAGATGACCACGTTCGACGCCTGCGAGGGCGCCGGCATCGTGGTGACCGCCGGAGTGCCCGTCCTCGACGCGGTGACGGTGTCCGACGGCGGCGCGGGCATCGAGGTGATCGCGGGCGGCAGCGCCAACCTGAGGAACGTCCTCGCCGTCGGCAATCGGTCCCACGGGCTGCGCGTTCGCAATGGCGTGTCGTTCCCGACGACGGTGAACGTCTTCAACGCGACCCTGCACCTCAACGGCGGCGATGGAGTTCGCGCCGAGAGCGGAACGTCGGCGGCGACCGTGAACGTGAAAAACACGCTCATCACGTCCAGCGGCGGTGCGGGACTGGTTCGTCAATCGAAGACGACGCTCTCGATCGAGTTCAGTGACGTGTGGGACAACGGGTTGCCCGACGACGGCGTGATCGACCGCGGTCTCGGCGTTCAGGCGCTCGATCCGCTCTACGCGGGTGCTCCCTCGTCGCTGATGCTCGAGTACGGCAGCCCGTCGATCGGCGCCGGTACGTCCACGGTGGCGTTGACTCGCGATCGCCGCGGCACGCCGCGACCCCTCGACGGTGCGATCGATCTGGGCGCCTTCGAGTTCGTCCTCACGCCGTTCTGCGGCGACGCCGTGGTCGCCTCCGGGGAGGTTTGCGACGACGGCGTCTGGAACGGGCGCCCCGGCCACTGTGACGCGTCCTGCACGGGCGCCGCCTTCGAGTGCGGAGATGGCACGCGCGACCCCGGCGAGGCGTGCGATGACGGCAACCGCGACGACGGAGACGGCTGCGACGCGTTCTGCGGCATCTCGGGAATAGGCTTCGAAGGCACCGCCGGCACCTCCGCGGCCGGCGGAGCGAGCGGCGCCGGGGCGACGAGCGCCGCGGACGCCGGCAGCGTGGGGACGGGGGGCAACGGCGGATCGGGAGCCGTGAGCAGCGTCGGTGGCTCCGCCGGGGTGGTCGCCGGCGGCGTGGGCGGCGCTCAGGTCGGTAGCGGCGGGACGGGACCGGGCGGCTCGGGATCCCCGGGCGGAACCGGCGCCACCACGCCGGCGGACTCCGGCCGCGATCCGGCACGGCGCGGACGCCCCACGAGCGACGGCGGCTGCGGCTGTCGCGCTGGGCGGGCGACGTCGACCCTTCCGTCTGCGCTCGCGCTCGTGGTGGCGTTCACGCGAGCAGCGCGGCGACGACGGCGAGCAGCAGGACGAACGCCGCCATGACGGCCACGACGGCGCCCGTGATGACGACGGCGATCCGCGACGCGCGCCGAGCCTCCGAAGCGCCGAGCGCGTGCACACCGCGTAGATAGGCGGACGTCGCTGTGCGCGGCACGCCGATCGCTGACTGGATGGCCTCGACCGCTTGCGGTGCGCCCTCCGTCAGCGTCAGGGCGAAGAACCCTGCGGGTGAGGTCACGGCGTCCCATCCGCAAGAATAGAGCGCGAACCGAAGCCCGCGCCTCCAGCGCGCGCGAGCGCCGGCGCGGCGCGCGCCGAGCTCGAGCGCGAGCCCCCACACCACGTGCAGGCCGACCATGCCCGCCACGGCGAAGGGCAAGCCCACGACGACGCACGCTGCCACGACGAGCAGCGCCGCGGGATCGGACAGCACGGCCTCCACGAACCGGGGCGCCACCGCGTACGCGACGGGACCGATCACCGCCAGGAAGCTGCCGAGCGCCAGTGTCTCCGCCGCCGCGGCGAAGCGAGCGGGCTCCGCCAGCCCGCCATCGGGCAGCGCGCCGAAGAAGCCGCGCGCGTTCACCGTCGCCAGGCGCGACGTGGTCCAGAGCCGCTCCCACGACGTGCCCCCCGGCCGCTCCCACGGCACGACGGTGACGACACCCGAGGCGTTGGTCGGCTCGTCCAGCTCCGCGCAGCCGGGACACGTCGCGGATCCGCAGGTCGCACAGACGACGGCCGCCGGGATCTCGACGAGATCCAGGGCATCGGCGCGCTCGTCGCGCACCCGCCGCTCCGCCGCCCGGGTCATCCCCTTCGGCTAGCACGAAGCGACGGTCGTCGCGAGAGACGAGGCACGGGCCCCGCGGGCGAACCGCCTTTCCGGGCGGTCCCGCGCACCGTCACGGCGGATTGCAGGTGAACAGCCCCTCGAGGCGCGAGTCCGCCGTGCACACCTCCTGCGGGTCGGGGCAGGGCGCCGGGTCGGTCGGATGGCAGAGGGGATCGCGATCGACGGTGATGTCGTTGTTGCAGCTCGTGCGGCACGCCACGGCGTTGCTGGTGATTCCGTCGGACAGGCAGCACACCTCGGCCGCGGGACAGTCTTCCGGCCCGTCACACGGGATCTCCAAGGCCTCGCAGAGCGTCCCGGTGCACGTGCAGCGGTCACCGCCCTGTTCGTCGAAGCAATGGAGGCCCGAGGAGTCCGAGAGGCAGCACGACTCACCCTGATCGCGACGACACGTGGCGGCGCCGCACGCGATGCCCTCGACGGGGCCGCCACCTGCGCTGCCGCCCGAGGACCCACCACTGCCGCCCGAGGACGTTCCGCCTGCCGCGGCCCCGGCTGCACCGCCGCTCGCCCCGGACGCGCCGCCCGTGGCTCCGCCGGCTCCGGCGCTCCCACCCGTGGCCGCCCCCGCGCCTCCCGCTTCGCCGACACCCGCCGTCCCGCCGGTCGTCGCCGCTCCGGTGCCGCCAGCAGCGCTGCTGCCAGATGCTCCGCCGCTCGCGCCGGTGGCACCTGCACCGCCGGCGCCACCGCTTCCCGCGGCGCCGGCGGACGCGTCCGCGGGCGCCCCACCCGAGCCGCCGAACAGATCCTCGCCGCGGGATCCACCGCAGCCGACCGTCATTCCCAGGAGCAGGACCGTCGTGGCGCCCGACGCGTATCGCAGCACGCTGCACCTCCGACTTCGCATGGTGCGAGGTTCTGGCGCGCCATGCAACCGGTCGGCAGCCCGGGCTCGCCGTTCAGCCGAAGAGCTCGTCTTGCCCATCGGACGACGCTCCGGGGTCGAAGCAGCGCCGGCAGCGCGCCTCGTAGGCTTCGACGCCACCGACGACGACCTGAGCGTCCCGTCGGACGAGACGCTGCGAGCGGTCGGCGGGATTCCCGCAGCGCATGCAGATGGCGAGGTTCTTCGTCACGTACTCGGCGATCGCCATCAAGTGAGGCATGGGGTCGAACGGTCGGCCAAGGTAGTCTTGATCGAGACCGGCGATGATCACGCGCTTGCCGCCGTCGGCGAGGCGCTCGGCGACGGGCACGACACCCTGGCCCATGAACTGCGCCTCGTCGATGCCGACGACGTCGACGTCCGTCGCGCCGTCGAGGATCTCGGCCGGCCGATCGACGGCGGTGGCAGGCAGCGCCTGGTGCGAGTGGCTCACGACGCGCTCCTCGGCGTAGCGCGTGTCCACCCGCGGTTTGAAGATGTGGACCCTCTGCTTCGCGTAGCGGGCGCGGTTCAGTCGCCGAATCAGCTCCTCCGTCTTGCCGCTGAACATGCAGCCGGTGATGACCTCGATCCAACCGGTGTCGCGGGGCACGTGGTGCATGGCAGGTTCGTGGGAGGGCGCGCGTCCGGAGCGGCCAGCCTATCCCAGGCGGAAGGACGCCGACGGAGCCGCACGCCGAAGGCGCGCCTGCGCCGTCGTCACCCCGAAGCCTTCGCCTTCGGTGCGCTGGCTCGGCCGAGGTGCCGATCGAGGAACGCGAGCTCGTGGCGCCAGCACTCGCGCGCCGCGGGGCGAGGTACGAACGCGTGAAAGGCGTGCGCCTCGCCGGGATAGAGCCGAAGCTCGTGAGGAACGCCGAGCGCGTCGAGGGCGCGAGCGAGGCGGCGCGAGTCCTCGAGCACGGGGTCTTTCGTCCCGCAGGGGATGAAGAACGGCGGCAGCGGCCGCTCACCTGCCTCCCCGCGCTCGAGGAGCACCAGGGGGTCGGCGAGATCTCGCGCCCCCCCTTCCGGCACGCCCCGCAGGTAGGCGCGGCTCACCTCCGTGATCCGGTCCTCGAGGAACGCGCCGAGCTGCGGCTTGCGCCGGCGGAACCGCCCCGGATCGGTCACCTGCAGCAGACCGCACGCCGGGGCGACCGCCGCGGGCTGGACCCGGGTGTCGAACACCGCTCGCGCCCACGGCTCGGGGCGACCATGGCTCGACGCGATGGCGACGGTCGTGGCGAGGTTGGCACCCGCCGACTCCCCCGCCAGGACGATGCGGCTCGTGTCTCCACCGTACCTCCCCGCGTTGGCCACGACCCATCGGTAGGCGTCGCACGCGTCCTGTGCTGCCGCGGGAAACGGGTGTCGTGGAGCGAGGCGATAATCGGCGTTGAACACCAGATACCCGCTGCGCGCGAACACGAGCGCCATGATCCAGTGGGTCTCCTTGCTCAGGATGCGAAAGCCTCCACCGTGCAGGTAGAGCACCACGGGCAAGGGTCCGGAGGCAGGGGTCTGCGAGCGGTAGACGTCGAGGTGGTGCTCGTCTCCGGGAGCGTCGCGATAGGGGACGTCGGGCAGAACGTCGAGCTTCGCCAGCTCCGCCCGCGCGCGCGGCAGCATGCGGCCCAGACCGGACGCGCCCCGAAAGAAGCCGTCCACGACGGCGGCTCCGACGCTGCGGCGAACGCGGCGCACGACACGCAGGGGACTGACCATGACGGGGAGTCCGCCGTCGCAGTTCGGCGGAAGCTGGGCAGCCACGTAGCACGGAGTGCGACCAGCGTCAGGAGCTCGAGGTCCTCCGGAAGGCCGCGCGACCGGACCTACCGCCACCACGCCGTCACTTCGCGGTCAGGTTGCCTCGCCAGCGAAGCCAGTGGTCGGCGAGCACGATGGCGAACATCGCCTCGGCCATCGGAACGAATCTGGGCAGCAAGCAAGGGTCGTGGCGCCCCTTGGTCTTGATCGTGGTCGGACGGTGGCTCGACGTGATCGTCTCCTGTTCGATGGGGATCGAGCTGGTCGGCTTGATGGCGACACGCAGGACGATGGGCATGCCCGTGGAGATCCCTCCCAGGATCCCGCCGTGGCGGTTCGTACGGGTCCGGACGCTGGGCGCCTCGATGTCAGGCTCTCCCAGCGAGAGCATCGAAGGGCGCGAACCGTGGACGAAGAAGGCGTCGTTGTTCTCGCTGCCGCGCATCCGCGCGGCGGCGAAGCCGCTGCCGTACTCGACGCCGATGACCGCGGGGAGCGAGAAGAGCGCCTTCGCCAGGTCCGCCTTGAGCTTGTCGAAGACCGGTTCGCCGAGCCCGGCGGGTACGCCGGTCGCCACGACCTCCGCGATGCCACCGATGGAGTCCTGCTCCTTTCGCACCCGTTCCACCAGCGCGACCATCCGCGCCGCGGCCTCCGGGTCAGGACAGCGCACGAGGTTCGGTCCCCCGTCGGGCAGCGTCTCGACGGCTTCGAGCGAGACGTTCTCGGGGTGGCGCACGTCCGCAACCACGTCCCCGATCTGGCGCACGTACGCCACGACGCGCGCGCCGCACGCCACGTCGAGGAGCTTCTTCGCGACGGCACCGGCCGCCACCCGCACGGTCGTCTCGCGGGCGCTCGCCCTGCCGCCGCCGCGGTAGTCGCGGAATCCGTACTTCGCATCGTAGGTGTAGTCGGCGTGCCCGGGCCGGTACTTGTCCTTGATGTCGTCGTAGTCACGGCTCTTCTGATCCTCGTTCCGCACCAGGATCGCGATGCTCGTCCCCGTGGTGCGCCCTTCGAAGACGCCCGACAGGATCTCGGGCAGGTCCGCCTCGTCGCGCTGGGTGACCAGGTGACTCTGCCCCGGGCGGCGCCGGGCGAGATCGGGCAGGAGGTCGTCCGCAGCCAGCGGGAGCCCGGGCGGACAGCCGTCGATGATGACGACGTTCGCGGGGCCGTGGGATTCCCCCGCGGTCGTGATACGAAAAGCTTGACCGAACGAGCTTCCGGGCATGACGCGCTGGGGTCGTCGGCGAGGGCGACGCAGGCAGCATATCCGAGTCGGTCGGGGCCGGAGAGGCCGCAGGAGCCGGGCCGGCCTGAGCGGCCCAGCCGCCGTCGCGTATCACCCAGTGTCACGTTGTGTCACGTCCAGGTCACCCAGCCGGGGCCCTCCGTGACGGAACCATGACCGCCAAATGCCTGAAATGACCGAACCGTTGTGAGCTTTTCCGGCCACTGGGCCGTACCCTGTTGCCGATGCTCGCCCCCAGCGCCCTCGTCATCGTCGGGTTCTTCGTCGGCCACTGGCTGCTCTGTATTTTCTGCCAGACGTTCTTTCTGCACCGCTACGGCGCGCACCGGATGTTCTCGATGAGCAAGCGCTGGGAGCGCTTCTTCCACCTGCTGACGTACCTGGCGCAGGGGTCGAGCTACCTGCACCCGCGCGGCTACGCGATCCTGCATCGCATGCACCACGCGTACTCGGACACCCCGAAGGATCCGCACTCGCCGACGAATCACTCGAACGCGATGTCGATGATGCTCGCGACGAAGGATCGCTACGATGCGTTCGCGTACTACCGCGAGGACCCCGAGAAGCGCTTCGAGGGCGGCTACCCCGAGTGGCCCGCGCTCGATCGCCTCAGCCAGACCTGGATGTCGCGCGTGGGCTGGGGCGCCGCGTACTCCCTCTTCTATCTCGCGTTCGCGCCCTCCCCGTGGTTCTACGTGCTGCTGCCCGCGCACTTCGTGATGGGACCGATCCACGGCGCCATCGTGAACTGGTGCGGACACCGGTACGGCTACCGCAACTACGACAACGGCGACGAGTCCCGGAACACGCTACCGATCGACATCGTCACGGGCGGCGAGCTGTTCCAGAACAACCACCACAAGTTCGGGATGAGCCCGAACTTCGCCGCCCGAAAGTGGGAGATCGACCCGGCGTATCAGGTCATCCGCGTACTCGCCGCCCTCGGGATCATCCGGATGGAGTCCGCCCAGCGCATGAGGTTCCCCGACTCGGAGCCGCTCCCCGCAGAGTGAGCCGAGCGCGCCGCCGCCGCGACGTCTCGCTTCAGGATCCGCCCGAGGGTCATCCGCCGTGCTTGCGCAGCTCGAGACGACCCACCTGCTCCAGGTGCACCTCGTCCGGGCCGTCGGCGAGGCGCAGGGTCCGGATCGACGCCCAGGAAGACGCCAGACCGAAGTCGCCCGAGACGCCTCCGCCTCCGTGGACCTGCACCGCGCGGTCGATCACCGCGAGCGCCATTCGCGGAGCGGCGACCTTGATCTGAGCGATCTCGGACCTGGCCACCTTGTTGCCGGCGGTGTCCATCATGTAGGCCGCCTTCAGGGTCAGGAGCCGACACTGCTCGATCTCGATGCGAGACTCGGCGATGAGCTGCCGGGTCACGCCCATGTCGGCAATCCGCTGGCCGAATGCCGTCCGCTGGAGCGCACGCTCGCACAGGGCCTGAAGGGCGCGCTCGGCGGCACCGATGGTCCGCATGCAGTGATGAATGCGTCCGGGGCCCAGCCGGCCCTGCGCGATCTCGAAACCTCGACCCTCTCCGAGCAGGATGTTCGTCTTCGGGACCCGCACCCCGTCGAACCACACCTCGCCGTGACCGTGAGGAGCGTGATCGTATCCGTACACGCTCAGCATGCGCTCGACGCGCACGCCCTCGGCGTCCATGGGAACGAGCACCATCGACTGCTGCTGGTGCCGCGGGGCGTTCTCGTCGGTCTTCCCCATGAAGATGCAGATCTTGCAGCGCGGATCGCCGGCACCGCTGGTCCACCACTTGTGCCCGTCGATGACGTAGTCGTCGCCATCTGACCGGATGCGCGAGCGAATGTTGGTGGCGTCGGAGGACGCGACCTCCGGTTCGGTCATTCCGAAGCAGGATCGAATCTTCCCGTCCAGGAGCGGCTCCAGCCACTGCTTGCGGTGCTCGGGCGTGCCATAGCGCACGAGCACCTCCATGTTGCCCGTGTCCGGCGCCGAGCAGTTGAACACCTCCGGCGCAATGTGCGACCGCCCCATCACCTCGCAGAGCGGCGCGTACTCGAGGTTGGACAGGCCGGCCCCGAGATCGCTGTCGGGCAGGAAGAGGTTCCAGAGCTCCTCTGCTCGGGCCTTCTTCTTCAGCTCCTCCATCACCGCGGGGTGCTCCCAGCGCGACGCCCCGCTCGCGACCTGTTCGGCGTACACGCGTTCGGCGGGGTAGACGTTGGCTTCCATGAAGCGCTCGAGCTTCGAGACGAGCTTCTTGACCTTGTCGGAGTGATCGAAATCCATCGTGGTTTCCTCGGGCCGGACGGCAGGCGCTCCGGGGCGCCCACTGTGCGTCAATCGCCTCGCCCGGCGCGAGGGCGATGTCACCCCCTCGCGCAACCGGGCGAAATCAAGCGCGGTGCGCGGCGCCGGGGGCCGGACCGCGGGGCGAGCGAGCGCGGCGGCGGCGCGCGAACGCTCCGGCGAGCAGCGCCAGCGCGAGGGTGACCGCACCCGGAGCGCCTCTCGTGGGCGCCGTTCGACACCCGCAGCCGCCCTCGTCCGCGGGCGCGGAGCCCAGCGCGGGCGGGATGCACACGCCCTGGCCTTGCTCGGTGTCGCACACGAAGCCCGGCGCGCACTCGGAAGAGCTCGCGCAGAACCCCTGGCAGGCTCCCGCGACGCACAGGAACGGCGAGCAGGATCGCTCCTCGCCGCTGATGTCGACGACGGTGACATCGTCCTTGCACGTCGCTCCCGACACGCACTGCGTACCCCGGCACACGTTGCCCTGCGCGCAGTCGCCGTCGGCGGCGCAGGTTCCCTTGCAGGATCCATCGCCGCACACGAAGGGGAAGCAGACCTTCGACTGGGTGGCGTCGAGGGTCGGCCCGCACTGTCCCTGTCCGTTGCACGTCGCGCTGAAGGTCTCCACGCCGTCAGTGCACGACTGATCGCGACAGCCGACGTCCGAGCCGGCGAAGCCCTGGCACGACGACGTCGTCTGCCCGTCGCAGAGCCGCAGCGCGCACGGATCGCCGCCGCCATCCGCGCACGCCGTCCGCGTCCCGTGAGGCGGCCCGACGATGGGCGTGCACGTGCCGGGCGACGCGGCCACGTCGCAGGCCTCGCACTGGCCGTCGCACGCGCGCCCGCAGCAGAACCCGTCGACGCAGAACCCGCTCGCGCAGCTCGCGGATTCGGTGCAGGCGGTCCCGTCGGGGTCCTTCGGCTTGCACTCCGAGTCCGCAACCTCGCAGAACGCCGACGGAGCGCAGTCCGCGTCCGCGGCACACGACGCCACGCACTGATCGAGCTTGCACGCGTAGGCGCCGCAATCCGTCTTCTGGCCCGGCTGGCACGTCCCGAAGCCGTCGCAACCGAACCCCGTCTGCACGTTGTCGACGCAGCTCGTGTCGCCGCACTTGGTGCCTGCGGCGTACCGTCGGCACTCGCCCTGCCCGTCGCACTGTCCGTCCCGGCCACAGCTCGTCGGCCCTTGATCCTGACACTGGCCCTGTGGATCGGCGCCGGCGGCCGCGAGCCCGCAGGCTCCGTCGGCACCCGCGCCCTTGCCCGCGGCGGTACAGCTCTGGCACGTGCCGTCGCACGCCGAGTTGCAGCACACGCCCTCGACGCAGAAGCCCTCCCTGCACTCGTTGCCGGCCGTGCAGGCCACGCCGTTGTCCTTCTTCGCCACGCAGGCGTTGGCGCTGCAGTAGTGCGTGCCCAGGCACTCCCCGTCGTCGGCGCACACCGTCAGGCACGCGCCGCTCGCGCACACGAACGGGTCGCACTGCGTGGTCTGCCCGTCCACGCACGCGCCGAAGCCGTCGCACTGCTTGCCGGTGAGCGTCGCCGTCGCCGTGCAGGAGTTGGCCCCGCACGACGTCCCCTGGACGAAGAGCTTGCAGCCCCCCGTACCGTCGCACGCCCCCGTGCGACCGCAGGTCGTCGCCGCCTCGGCAGCGCAGTCGTCGTCCGGGTCGGTATCCACCCCGACGTCGCCGCAGGTTCCGTCGGCGCCGGATCCCTTGAGGGCCAGCGTGCACGCTTCGCAGGCCGCATCGCACGCCTGATCGCAGCAGACGCCATCCGTGCAGAAGCCGCTCGTGCACTGGCTCGCGGCGGCGCACGGCTGTCCCGTCGCCTGATCGGCCCGGCACGTGCCGTCCGTCGCGCAGTAGGCGCTCGGGACGCAGTCGGCGTCGCTCGCGCAGCTCACGCGACAGGCGGTGGCGCCGCACACGTACGGGGCACACGCCGTCATCTGCCCGGCCAGGCACGTTCCGATGCCGTCGCACGCGAACCCCGTCTGCGTCCCGGCGGAGCACGTCGTCGATCCGCAGCTCAGCCCCACCGCCCACAGCGCGCAGCTTCGCGCGCCGTCGCACATGCCGGTCTGTCGGCAGGTGCTCTGGGGCTCCGCGGCGCACTCCGCGTCCGGATCCGTCCCCGCTGCGATGGCGCCGCAGGTCCCGTCGGTGCCGCTGCCCTTCCTCGCCGCCGAGCAGGCCTCACACGAGCCCGCGCAGGCCTGGTCGCAGCAGACGCCATCCGCGCAGAACCCGCTCACGCACTCGTTGGCGTTGCCGCACGACAACCCGTTCGCGCGATCGGGCTGGCACGTTCCATTGGTCTCGTTGCAGAACGAGGTCGCGACGCAGGCCGCGTCGCTGGCGCAGCTCGTCGCGCAGGTTCCGCCCGTGCCGCAGACGTAGGGTGCGCACGAGGTGTTCGTTCCGGTACAGGTTCCGGTTCCGTTGCACTGCGAGGTCACCTGCGTCCCTCCGCCGCACGTGGGCGAGGCGCACTGGGTCCCCGAAGCGTAGAGACGACAGGCACCGACACCGTCGCACTGGCCGTCGAGGTCGCACGACGACACGGGATCAGCGGCGCACTCGCCGTCCGGATCCGTCCCCGCGGCGACCACGCCACAGGTGCCGTTCGCTCCGGTCCCCTTCTTCGCGGCGCTGCACGCCTGGCACGGCAGGTTGCACGCACCGTTGCAGCAGAAGCCATCCACGCAGAACCCGCTCGCGCACTGGCTCGAGGCGGTGCATGCCGCGCCCTGCGCCTGGTCCGCGATGCACTGCGAGTCGCTGGTCCGGCACCACGCGGCGGTCGCGCAGTTCGCATCCGTGGTGCACGACGTCCCGCACACGTTTCCGTTGCACTGGTAGTTCCCGCAACCCACCGTCCCCGGCACGCTGCAGGCACCGGAGCCGTTGCACGTGGTGTTCGTCTGCGTCCCCGCATCGCACGTGGGTGACCCGCAGGCCGTTCCGCTGGCCCACGACCGGCACGCGCCCGACCCGTTGCAGAAGCCGTCCTGCCCGCACGTCGCGCTCGCGCTCGCCGCGCACTCGTTGTCCGGGTCGGTCCCCGTGACGATGCTGCCGCACGTCCCGTTCGCGCCGCTGCCCTTCTTCGCCGCGCTGCACGCCTGGCACGGCAGGTCGCAGGCGCCGTTGCAGCAGAAGCCGTCCACGCAGTTGCCGCTCGCGCACTGGCTCGCGGCGGTGCACGCCGCGCCCTGCGCCTGGTCCGCGATGCACTGCGAGTCGCTGGTCCGGCACCACGCGGCGGTCGCGCAGTTCGCATCCGTGGTGCACGACGTCCCGCACACGTTTCCGTTGCACTGGTAGTTCCCGCAACCCACCGTCCCCGGCACGCTGCAGGCACCGGAGCCGTTGCACGTGGTGTTCGTCTGCGTCCCCGCATCGCACGTGGGTGACCCGCAGGCCGTTCCGCTGGCCCACGACCGGCACGCGCCCGACCCGTTGCAGAAGCCGTCCTGCCCGCACGTCGCGCTCGCGCTCGCCGCGCACTCGTTGTCCGGGTCGGTCCCCGTGACGATGCTGCCGCACGTCCCGTTCGCGCCGCTGCCCTTCTTCGCCGCGCTGCACGCCTGGCACGGCAGGTCGCAGGCGCCGTTGCAACAGAAGCCGTCCACACAGTTGCCGCTCGCGCACTGGCTCGCGGCGGTGCACGCCGCCCCCTGCGCCTGGTCCGCGATGCACTGCGAGTCGCTGGTCCGGCACCACGCCGCGTTCACGCAGTTCGCATCCGTGGTGCACGAGGTCCCGCACACGTTCCCGTTGCACTGGTAGTTCCCGCAGCTCGTGCTGGCAGGCACGTTGCACAGACCGGCGCCGTTGCACGTGTACGTGGTCTGGCTCGCGGCGCTGCAGGTCGGCGCGCCGCAGGACGTCCCGGTGGCGTACTGGGCGCACGCGCCGCTTCCGTCGCACGAGCCGTTGCGCCCGCAGGGCCCGTCGTCCGGGCACTCGTTCTGCGGATCCGAAGCGTTCGCGATGTTGCCGCAGGTTCCGTTCGATCCGGAGCCCTTGAGCGCCGCCGTGCACGCCTGACAGAGCCCCGCGCACGGCAGGTTGCAGCACACCCCGTCGACGCAGTTGCCGCTGGTGCACTGCGACGACCCCGTGCACGAAGCGCCGTTCGCCTTGTCGGCGACGCACGTTCCGCCCGAATCGCAGTGGGCGGCCGCGACGCACTGCGAATCCACCGTGCAGGTCGAGCCGCACGCGGTGCCGTTGCACTGGTAGTTGGAGCACGACGCCGGCGTGCTCACGCACGAGCCCGCCACGCACTGGCTGGTCGTAGACACCGCGTTCAGGCACGACGGCGGGATGCACACCGTCCCCGACGGGTACAGGCGACACGCGCCCGCGCCGTTGCAGAAGCCGTCCTGATTGCAGGCCGCGACGCCGAGATCCGAGCACTCGCTGTCGGGGTCGCTCCCGTTGGCGATGACGCCGCACGTCCCGTTCGCCCCGCTGCCCTTCTTCGCGGCGGAGCAAGCGTTGCACAGCGAGGTGCACGGGAGGTTGCAGCAGTAGCCGTCCACGCAGTAGCCGGTCTCGCACTGTGCGGACACGCCGCACGGCGAGCTCGTGGCCCTGAACTGGAACACCTCGGACGTCTGCTGAAAGCCGAAGCCGCTGCTGTTCGAGCCCATCGCCTGCAGCACGTCCCCGTTCGTGAGCAGGTGCGCGGTGTGGTAGCTGCGGGCCCAGCCCATGTTCCCCGCGTCCGTCCACACCGACCCGTTGAAGAGCTCGGACTGGACGCGGGCGTTGGAGTTCGCATAGCCGCCTGCGACGAGGACGGTGCCGTTCGGCCGCAGGACCGCCGTGTGCGCCGCGCGGCTCCACGTCATGTTCGTGACCGTGCCCGACCAGGTCCGCGTCGCCGCCAGGTACGTGTCCGCGCGAGTGAGCCAGGAGCCGCCGGATTCGCCGCCGACGACCAGGACGTTGCCCGTGGACAGGATGGTCGCGGCGTGGCGGGAGCGCGTGACCCCCATGGCAGTGAGCGCGGTGAACGTCCCCGTGCTCTGCTGGTAGTACTCGGCCGTCGAGAGCGCGCCGGGCGACTCGCCGCCTGCGACCAGCACCTCCAGGTTGCCCGAGTAGCCGGTCGCCGTGTGGTAACCGCGGGTGGCCGTCATGACACCCGTGGTCGAGAACAGGTTCGTGGACGGGTTGTAGAGGCTCGCGGCGTTCGTGTAGACACCCGCGGCGGTCTGCCCGCCGGGCAGCAGCACGTTCCCGTTCTGAAGGCGCACCGCGGGGTGGCGCGCCCTGGCCGTGGACATGGTGTTGGCGACCGCGGCCCAGGTGCCGGTGGACGGTGACCACACCTCGCCGCTGTTCGAAACGGCGAAGCCGGCCGTCGTCGAGCCGCCGGCGACCAGCACCCTGCCATCGGCGAGCAGCGTCACCGACGGCTCGCCTCGAGCGGTACCCATGGGGCTCGTCGCCGCCCAGGTGTCCGACGGGTAGTCGTAGAGCTCTGCGGTGAGCGCCATGAACGTGCCGGTGTTGATCCAGCCACCCGCAACGAAGGCGCGGCCGTCGAGGAGCACGACGCCTCCGTGACCGCCGCGGAGCGACTCGGGTTGATCGGCGGTCTGCCACAGCGGATCGACGAGGAGCGGCGCCTCGAGATCGCGCGCGTCCCACCGCACCCAGAGTCTGCAGCTCCGGGCGGTGGGCGGCGTGACCGCCCGGCCCCACGGCGGCGCACCGCTCGTGTCCACGGCGCAGCCGCTCACGTCGAGCGACGCCTGCCGCAGTATCCCCTTGGCGTCGGCGACCCACGGGCGCTTCACGCGCAGGCGCGGCGCTCCGCCCGCGTCGAGCAGCTCGAGGACGCCCCCGACGAGCCGCAGCCCGGCCACCGCGTCCCCGAGCTCCACGGTCCAGGCCAGCTCCGATCCGCCGCTGGGCAGCGTCACGAACTCCTCGGTGCTGGACGCGGCAACCCGGTGCACGAGCTCGCCGCCACCCACGTGCGCAGAGCCGTACACGACGAGACCGTCGGCGACGGCGCCCTCCGCCGGCAGGGCGTCGACGAGCGCGGTGCGCACGGACACGCCCGAGCGCACGTCGGTGATCTCCGTGGCGCCGTCGGCCGCCAGCGGCAGGGTCACCCGGACGTGGGCGACACGCTGGGCCGCCTGCGGATCCACGGGCTCGGGAACGAGCCGGTCGCCCTCGACGCCGAACAGGGCGACGTCCCCCGGCGCCAGGGCGCCCGCACTGCCGACCGCGTGCGCGAACGTCTCACGCATCGCCTCGAGGGAGTCGCGCGCGGCGCTCGACTCCGGGAGCACCGCGGAGGTCACGCCGCCGTCGGTCGAGCTCGTGGCGGGAGCCTCGCCGTCGGCTCCGCACGCCACCGCGATGACGACGGCCACGAGCACCGCGAAGGAGAGCCAGGACCCGACCACCATCTGCCTGCGAACGGGGGCTTGCATCGCCGTCTCGTGCCTCAGCGCCCGGCGGAAGTCGACGACCGACGCAGCGGCTTTCGGTGCAGCCGGATCCGGCTCCTTGCTCGCTCCGGCGCGCCGCGGTTCCAAGGCGCGTGGCCTCGCCAGGCCGGGCCGCGCGCGAGACCTGGCCGACGCGCTCACGCAGGGCGGGAGGCTCGAGATCCTTCCGGCGCCGTCAGTCGGCTCGAACGGGCACCGAGGGCGCGGATCGGCACGACCGTCGCTACGACCGCGCCGCCTCGACCTCGGCGACCGTCGCGCCCAGCACGGCTCCCAGCTCGTCGTGGACCACCAGATCCGCGATCTCGTCCTGCACGGTCTCCTCCCGGTTCACGATCACGAGCCTCGCCCCGCCCCGCTTGGCGGCGATGGGGAATCCGGCCGCCGGGTGGACGACCAGGGACGAGCCGAGCACCAGGAACAGGTCGCTGGACGTCGCGGCGTCGGCCGCGCGCTCCATCTCGCGAAGCGGCATCGCCTGCCCGAACGAGATGGTGGCCGTCTTCACGATCCCACCGCACCGACGGCAGGCGGGGACACGACCCTCGGTGACGAACGCGTCGCGCAGCGGCTCGAGCTCGTGGCGCTCCTCGCACTCGAGGCACTTGGCGTACGTCCCGTTGCCGTGCAGCTCGACCACGTGGTCGTCGTCGATCCCCGACGCCTGGTGGAGCCCGTCCACGTTCTGCGTGATGACCAGCTGGACGGTCCCGCGCTGGACGAGCCGCGAGAGCGCCAGGTGACCGGCGTTCGGCTTCGCGGCGCGAAACGTCTCATCGACGTGAAACTTCCGACGCCACGCCTCCCGGCGCATCTCCTCCGACGCGACGAAGTCCTGGAAGTCGATGGGCCGGTACTTCTGCCACAGACCACCCGGGCTGCGAAAATCGGGGATCCCCGACTCCGTGCTGATCCCCGCGCCGGTGAAGGCGACCGCGTGCTTCGCCGCGCCGAGCCAGTCGGCGAGCTTCCGGATCGCGTCGGACGACGGCTGGCCCATGCTGAGACGCTGAACGCGTCGCCGTGAGCGAACGCGCCGTCAAGGGGACCGCGTAGGTTCGCGGCGCGCCGCGGTCGTCAGCGCCCGCCTCGCGCGCGACCGACCGTGCGTTCGGCCGGTCGCACGCCGGACAGCTCGCCTCCGGGCGTCGTGATTTCACGCCCCCGTTCGACTAGACGTCCGCTCCCCATGCTGCCCTTCGCGATTCGAGGCACCGGCCGCCACCTCCCCGGTCGGCCGTACACCAATCACGACCTCGCGCGGGTCATGGACACGTCCCACGACTGGATCCTGCAGCGCACGGGCATCGAGCAGCGCCACTACTGCCCGGAAGGCGTGGGCGTGTCGGATCTGGCGCTCCCCGCTGCCCGAGCGGCGCTCGAAGCTGCCGGTCGCACGGCCCAGGACGTCGACTACGTGCTGTTCAACACGATGACCCCCGATCACGTGTTCCCGGGTTCGGGCCCGCTGCTCGCGAACAAGCTCGGCTGCGGTCACGTGCCGGCGCTCGATCTGCGCACGCAGTGCGCAGCGATGATCTACAGCGTGCAGGTCGCCGGCTCCCTCCTCGCGAGCGGCGCGGCGAGCTGCATCCTCGTCGTCGGAGCAGAGGCTCACGCCGGGTTCATGCCGTGGCGCGACTGGGACGTCCTGGACGGGGCCTCTCGACGGCCTTCGGACGAGGACTGGGATCGCGCGACGGCGCACCGCGCCCTCGCCATCATCTTCGGCGACGGTGCCGGCGCCTTCGTGGTCGAACGCAGCACGGAGCGGGATCGCGGCCTGCTGGCGGTGGACCTCCACTCCGACGGCAGCCAATCCGGCAAGCTGCTCATCTCCGCAGGCTTCAAGACGCGACCCTTCATCTCGCAGAAGACCGTGGACACCGACACGTGGATCCCGACCATGGAGGGTCGCGAGGTCTTCAAGTACGCCGTCACGGCGCTCCCGAGGTCCATCCACACCGTCTGCGAACGGGCGGGCGTCCAGCTCGAGCAGATCGACTGGTTCATCGCCCATCAGGCGAACCAGCGCATCAACGACGCGGTCCGTGACCGACTCGGCGTCACGGCGGCGAAGGTCCCGTCGAACATCGCGCGCTACGGGAACACGTCCGCGGCGACCATCCCCATCCTCCTCGACGAGATGCGACGCGATGGACGCCTGCGGGAGGGGCAGCTCGTCTGCCTCCTGGCGCTCGGCGCCGGCATTCACTGGGGAAGCGCGCTGCTGCGCGTGTGAAGCGCGCTCCTGGGCGCGTGGCGCCGTCGCCGGTCGCCAGGCGACCGCCGCACCTTCCGGGACGGGAACGCCCCGGAATCGTCCCGACGGGCCGCACAAACGTCACGAGCCCGACCGGTCCCCGATCCACCAGCGGGCTTCACCCAGGCCTCCCCAGGCTGCGTAGCGCGCTGCGCGGTGCTTCGCTGGGAGCCCGTTCCCTGACGCCGCCTTGCCAAGGCGCGGGTTGTGCCTCAGATTCCCCCACGTTGCTCCGCGAGCGGGAACGAGATCGACACCTGCGGGGTTGCCGACGTGGCGATCCCGCGGGGCGAGGTGGACCCGTCCGGCGCGGACCAAGAGGAGCAGAGGAATGAATCAGGGATATCAGGCGGGCCAGTCGTATGCACGACCGGTCGTTGCGGGCTCGGTGGATTCGCGAGCCCGCTTCATCACCAGGACGTACAACCACCTCTTCGCGGCGATCCTCGCGTTCGCCGCGATCGAGTACGTCCTGTTCTCGACCGGGATCGCGAACGGCATCATGCGGGCGATCGCCGGCACGAGCTGGCTGATCGTCCTCGGGGCGTTCATGGTCGGGAGCTGGGTCGCCACCCATTTCGCGCACAACGCGCGGAGCCTCGGGGCGCAGTACGCGAGCCTCGGCGGCTACGTCGTCCTCCAGGCGCTCATCTTCGTCCCGCTGCTCTGGATGGCAGAAAACTTCGCGCCGGGCGCCATCCCCAGCGCGGGGCTGGTCACGATGCTCGGGTTCGCGGGCCTCACCGCCGTCGCGTTCGTGACGCGCAAGGACTTCTCGTTCCTGCGCGGGTTCCTGCTCTGGGGCGGCATCATCGCGATGGTCGCCATCGTCGCCGGCGCCATCTTCGGCTTCCAGCTCGGGACGTTCTTCTCCATCGGCATGGTGGGCTTCGCCGGCGCCGCAATCCTCTACGACACGTCCAACGTGCTCCACCACTACCCGGAGGATCGGTACGTGGGCGCGTCGCTGGAGCTGTTCGCGAGCGTGGCCCTGATGTTCTGGTACGTCCTGCGGCTCTTCATGTCCTCGCGAGACTGACGGCCGGCGCCCTCCGCGGCGCTCGCGACGTCGCTCACCATCGGGTCGGCGGATCGGCCGCCGGCCCGACGTCCGTTTCGACCCGGGGCGCGCTCACTCGCACAAGCAGTCGTCGCCCTTCGTAGGCTTGCAGGCCTCCTTCTTGGCGGCGTCGTCCGACGCCTCGATGGTCGGCTTCGGCTTGCACTCCGTCGTCCCGCTCAGCTTCCCGCAGGCGTCGTTCTTGGGGTACTTCCACTCGAAGCAGTCTTCGTCGTCGCCGTCCGGCGACTCGAGCGGCTGGTGCTGCGACGCCCCTGAGGACGATGCAACCAGCACCCAGCCGAGGACGCCGGCACCCAGTGTTCTCGCGAGCTTCATTTCCGATCGACCTCCGCGCTCGACCCCACGCGGTCGCGGAGGGTAGCATCGCCTCCGTCGCATGAGAATCGCGGCACGCCGCGGCCGATGGGGATCGCTGATCCCGTGGAGCCTGCCAGTCTTCGCGCTGTCGTGCCAACAAGCACCGTCGGTGGGGCGCGAGGCACCGCCCACTCCCCGGCCGGCAGAGGCGAGCACCAAGCTGCCCGTGGCCACGCCGGCCACCGCGTCCGCGGCCACGTCGATGGCGCCTCGCGAGGCGCACCTGCCCTGTCCGGGCCACCGCGCGGACTGCACGCCCATGGTCCCGCTCGTGACGGACGGCGTGCTCGATCGCGCGGAGCGCTACCTGGAAGCGTCGCCGGGTGCCGCGAACGGCGCCGTCGTGAGGGCGACGATCGTGAGGGCGAGCGCTGCGCGGAGCGCCGAGCGGACGCAGACGTTCGCCGAGACGGTCGAGGCCGCGCTGCGGAGGGGAAGCGGCGCCGACGCCGCTCAGGCGGTGGCCGATGCGGACGGGCACGTCGAGCCGCGCACGCTCGAGCGCGCGACGCGGCGGGTCGCGCGGCGCAGAGGCGACGTCGGCGGGAGCTGCCGCACGGCTCCGGGCACGGCCGTGCTGGTCTCGCCCCGCTCGCCGCGTCCGGGCCAGCCCCTGCGCGTGCTGGCGGTCTCCGAGGTCCCCCTCGCCGGC
Organism: uncultured Polyangiaceae bacterium; assembly: GCA_964487605.1. Classification (GTDB taxonomy): domain Bacteria; phylum Myxococcota_A; class Polyangia; order Polyangiales; family Polyangiaceae; genus JAJDAH01. Next base: position 28,244 of record CAZARU010000031.1, on the reverse strand, counting down.
GCTCGGCTCGTCGTCGAGGGGAGCGACGGCGCGCTGACCACCCCCGCGAGCGCGGCCGAGGGCGGCCCCCCCTTCGCCTGGACCGCCACGCTCGCCGCGGGCGAGCGCGGAGCGTACCGCGCGGTGCTCGAAGCAGAGGGCGTTCGATCGTGTCGCCGCTTCGACGTCGGGGCGGGCATCGAGGATCCCCATGCGTGGCCCGTGGAGCGCGGTTGGTCCCGCGACGCGGAGAACCTCTACGGCGCGTGGCTGCGACACCTGTTCGACGTGCCCGTCGGCACGCGGTTCCCCGGGCTGTCGGCGGTGACCGAGGACCCCTCGCGCAACCTGCTCCACGGCCACCTGGGCCTCGGCGAGGACGACCCCGGTCGCCTCGCGCTCTCGCCAGACTGCGCCGACCATCCGTTCGCGCTCCGCGCGTACTTCGCGTGGAAGCTCCGCCTCCCCTTCGTTCGCCACGACTGCCGGCTCTCCACCGCGGCCGGCGAGCCCGCCTGTGGACGCTCGGCTCTGGGCTTCGCGCGCCTCGAGGGCGTTCCGCCGTCGGATCACGTCGCGGCAGCGTGGGACGTGGAGCGCGATGCGGACGAGCCGCCGCCTTCGCCCGGCGAAGACCCCGCGCCCACGGACGAGGTGGCGGAGTTCCGGCGCTTCGCCCGCGCGCTCGAGAACGACGTCCATGCCCGCTCGCTCAGGACGGCACCTGCCGACGATCGATCGGACGTCTACCCCGTGCCGCTCGCCAGGGATCGTCTGCGCCCGGGCGTCGTGTACTCCGATCCGTACGGACACACGCTCACGCTGGTGCGCTGGATCGCCCAGTCCGAAGCGAAGCCGGGGCAGCTCGTGGCGGTGGACGCGCAGCCGGACGGGACGGTGGCGGTGAAGCGCTTCTGGCGAGGCACGTTCGTCTACACCGACGCGACGCGCGGCAAGGGCCACGGCTTCAAGGCGTTTCGACCCGTGGTGCGGGCGGGCCACGAGTGGCGACCGCTCCGCAACGACGAGATCGCCGTCGCGCGAGGCTACGGCGACGTGGACGAGCTCGCGTCGAGCGCGTCGGCGTCCGAGTTCTACGGGGCGCTGGCGCGGTTCATCAACCCCGTGGCGCTCGATCCCGAGGTCGAGTACCGCGAGCTGCACGCCGCGCTCCACGAGCAGCTCGTGTCACGGGTGCGCGAAGTGGATCTGGCGACCGACTTCGTGGCTCCCGACGGCTCCAGGCCCCTGCAGATGCCGAAAGGGCGCGCCGTCTTCCGCACGACGGGGCCGTGGGAAGCGCTCTCGACACCGTGTCGAGACCTGCGCCTGCTGGTCGGGCTCGACGTCTTGACGAGCTTCCCGAGCGAGGCAACGACCGACGTCGCCGCACGCGCTCGCCTCGTGGATCTGCACCAGCGACTCGCGCGCGAGCTGTTCATCGAGTACCCGCGCTCGGATGCGACGCTGGTTCGCCTGACGCTCGCCGACGTGCTGGCGCGGCGCGAGCGCTTCGAGGCCGCGTACAACCCGAACGACTGTCCGGAGGTCCGCTGGGGTGCCGCCGAGGGATCGGCCGAGCTCTCCACGTGCACGCGGCGGGCACCCACGGCCCAGCGCCTCGAGATGGACAAGCTGAGACACTGGTTTCGCAAGCGCTACGCCTGCGGGTAGCGCCTCAGCGACACCGCGGGGCGGCGACCTCCGCGTCGAGGACGAAATCCATGGCGTCGGCGCCCGTCACGCGCGCGACGACCGTCGCTTCGTCCGCAGAGACGACCTCGAGGGTTCCCGAGAAAAAGCTCCCGGCGCCGAACCAGCAGTCGTCGGGAGTCGCGCGCGCCGGCCCGCTCGCCGTGCTGAACGCGACGATGTCCGAACCGTCGAGGGCGAACGTGGCGCCGGCGACCAGCCTCGCCGCGGGGATCACGAACGTGGCCGACCACTGCGAGCAGCCGTGGGCGGCGTGCGGATCGGCGCAGAGCTGCGGCGAGCTGCCCAGGTGCAGGGCGACGCTCTCGTCCGACTCGACCGGGGGGGCGCCGCCGCTGCCGCCCGTGCCTCCCTGATCGCCGGTGTCGGCGGAGGTCGGCGTCGAGGTTCCGACGGCGATGGCGTGGATGACGTCCACCGTGGGACCGCCACCGGGTTCGCCGGGTCCGCCGGCCCAGCCGGAACTGCCGCAGGAGCCACCCCAGCCCGGGTCGCCACCCCAGCCTGTGTCACCGGCCGCACCGGCCGAACCGGCCTCGCCTGGCACGCCGGCCGCGCCAGCCGCGCCGGCCACGCCCGGGTCACCTCGGATCGGAGCCGGCTCCTGGGCGGGCGGTGCGCCGTGGCTCCGCGCCTCCGAGCCGTCGGGAGATCCGGTGGCGGCTCCACCGCAGGCGAGCAGCGAGAGCGAAGTGAGCAGCAGCGAGATGGGCGCGTTCTTCATGCCCGGCCTCTGAGCAGGGACCGTGCCACGCGCGCGCCAGCACGGGATCATCCGGCACAAATCATCGACGCGCCGTCTGCGCGGCCCAAGGAGCGCGATCGGCGAGCCCGACGCGCACGAACCCGTTGTGCCAGCTTGTGCCTGGCATGCGGCGAGCCCGGGGGCGCGGGCCCGCGCCGAGCCGGCGCGCTCCCGAAGGCGCTGCGTGGAGGCGACGGGTGACGAGCCGGGCGTCAGACCGCGGCCAGTGGCGACCCTTGAAGCGCGCGCCTGGCTTCCTTCAGGTCCTTCACTCCGAAGGCACCGACGGACGCGGCGAGCTCCGCCGCGATCCCGCTGGAGCTCGCACGGGGCGCGCCCTCCTCGTCGGGCAGCCGGATGAGCTCGCTGACGCGATCCGTCGTCAGCTCACCGAAGCGCTCGTCGATTCGCGCCAGATCGCGGATGAGGAGCTGCGCGGCGAAGTCCGTGTGGCGCGGACGCTGCCGGCAGTACTGAACCGCATCCGAGACGAGGCGCAGGGTCTGGGTGCGCTTCTCGTCGTCCTCACCGGCGCCTTCCAGGACGGTATGGGCCCGGCGGATCAGCCGCCAGGACTCCTCGCCGCCCACGAGGAGCGACGACTCGACGAACGCGACGAGGTCGCGCGCGCGCTTGAGATCGAGATCCTTCGCGTGCGTCAGTCCCCGACCGAAGCGCTCTCGCAGCCGCACCACCGAGTCGGCACGATCGAGATCGTGGTCGAAGAGGACCGCCGCCCGCTGCCCGGCCGGCAGCGTGTTCGGATTGGCCGGCGGAGGCCGCTCGCCGGCGCGGATCATCGCCTCGATCTTCTTCCGCTCCTCTGCGGCGCGCTCCTTGTCGCCCTTCGCCTTCGCCAGCTCCGCGGCTGCCCGCTTGTGCTCGGCGGCGGCCGTCCGTAGCGCCGCGTCACCGGCCTTGCGATCGACGGCGCTGCGCTCCGCGAGCTGCTTCGTCTCGCGTCGCGCGGCCTCGGTCGCCTTCATCGTCGCCTCGGCCTTCTTCCCGAGCTTCGCGGCGCGATCGCCGGCGAGCTTCGCGCGCCTCGCCTCTCTGGCGAGGGCCTTGCGCTCGGTCGCGAGTTGCTTCCGCGCCGTGGCGGCCGCCTGCCGTGCGGCGGTGGCGGAACGCGTCGCGCGATGCGCAACCTTCTCGGCCGACGCAGCACGCTTCACCGCCGCATGCGCGCGCTTGCGTTCGGCCTTGGCCTGCGAGGCCGCCTGCTTCATGCGCCGACGCTCCGCCACCATGGCCGAATGCTCGCGCGCAGTGCGCTTCTCGGCGGCGGCCCCCGCCGCGAGCGCCCTCTTCGCCGAGGCGAGCGCCACCGCGGCGCGCCGGGCCTCGCCGGCGCTCTTCTTTCGCTGCGCCGCCGCGGCGCGCTCGGCCGCTCGGGCGCTCTTCGTGGCGGCGGCGACGCGCCGCTCGGACGCCGCAAGCTTCTTGGCGCGTGCCGCCAGGCTCCGCGACGCTTCCTTCTCGCGCGCAGCCAGCGCCCTGGCCTCGCGGTTCGCCCCCTTCTCGCGCGCAGCGAGCGCCCTGGCCGTCCGGGCCGCCTCCTTCTCGCGCGCGGCCAGCGCCAGCCCCGCCCGGGCCGACTCCCGCTCGCGCGCCGCCAGCGCCTTGGCCTCGCGGATCGTCTCCTGCTCCCGCGCGGCCAGCGCCTTGGCCTCGCGGTTCGCCCCCTTCTCACGCGCGGCCAGCGCCTTCGCCGCCCGGGCCGTCTCCTTCTCGCGCGCGGCCAGCGTTCTCGCCGCCCGGACCGCCTCCTTCTCGCGCGCGGCCAGCGCCTTCGCCGCCCGGGCCGCCTCCTTCTCACGCGCGGCCAGCGCCTTCGCCGTCCGCTCCGCCGCCTTCTCGCGCAGAGCGAGCTCCTTGGCGGCGCCGGCAGCCGCGCGGGCCGCCTCCTTCTCGCGCGCGGCCAGCGCCTTCGCCGTCCGCTCCGCCGCCTTCTCGCGCAGAGCGAGCTCCTTGGCGGCGCTGGCGATCGCGCGGGCTCTCGCGTCCAGCGATTTCGTCACCCGCTTCGCCGCCTGCCCGCGCAGCTCGAGCGCCCGCCGATCTGCCGCACCGCGCTGCGCGTCAGCACGCAGCCGCGCGGAGGCCGATGCCAGGCCGCGAGCGACGTCCGCCGCGCGCTGCCTTTCCTTCCGCGATGCATTCGCGAAGCTCTCGACCCGCAGTGGCTTGGACGCCTTGGTGCCGCGCGACCGCTTCGGCGGCTTCGCCGCCCGCGCGGCCCTCTCGCGGCGGGAAGCGTTCGTGCCCCGCGACCGCTCCGCCGTCCGCGACGGCTTCGCACGACTGGACACCCCGGCGGCCATCGACGCCTTCCGCTTGGCGCGCTTCGACGGCTTCGCACGCCTCGGCGCCCTCGGCTTTGCGCCCTTCGTCGCGTTCAGGCTCGCGGCCTTCGACGCCCTCCGCTTCGCACGCCTCGGCGCCCTCGGCTTCGCGCCCTTCGTCGCGTTCGGCCCCGCGGCCTTCGTTGCGCGGGCACGCTTCGACGACTTCGGCTTGCCTGCCTTTCCCGCCTTCGGCTCGGCGGTCTTGCGCGGTGTGGCGCGGTTGCTCGGCTTGGCCGACTTTTCTGCCCGCGGCTTGCCCGCCTTGCGCACCTTGCCGGCCTTCTCCGCCCGCACCTTGCCGGCCTTTCGCACCTTGCCGGCCGTGCGCGGCGTGCCGGCCTTTCGCACCGCACCGGCCGTGCGCAGCTTGCCGGCCTTCTCCGCCCGCAGCTTGCCGGCCTTTCGCACCTTGGTGGTCGTGCGCAGCGTGCCGGCCTTTCGCACCTTGCCGGCCGTGCGCGGCTTGCCCGCCTTCTCCGCCCGCGGCTTGCTGGCTTTTCGGGACTTGGCGGCCGTGCGCGGCTTGCCGCCCTTACGTGGCTCGGCGCCGGTGCCCGTGCCCTCGATCTTCGACGATCGCGAGCGGCGCGGCGCCTTCGAACGCCTCGCAGCCGACGACCTGCTGGCCGTCGTTCGCTCGCCCCGCCCGGCGACACGCTTCTGCGCTCTGCGCTCGGATCGCGCACGCTGGGATCTCGGCTTGCGACGGGTTCCTGCGGGCTTGCCGCGGCGCGCGGTCCCTCCACGGCGTGATGGGGCCTTCGACCTTGCCTTCTTCGAGCTTCGCGCCTTCGCCACTCGTCGCACTCTCCGTTCGCGCCGCAGCGACGCTCTCGGCCTCGCATCGCGACGCCCGCGCCTTGTGGCCGACGCGGGGCGTTCGGTCAAGGGGGAACCGTGGCGGAACACCGACCATGACGCCCCGGCACCGAGTCCTTGCCTCGCTCGCGCCGTTTTCCGCTCGTGGCGACCGGGAGCACCCATGCGCCTTGAAGCGCGAACTGCGCCCGTGGCACGACGGTCTTCGGCGGCCATCGTGTCGAAGCATCGAACGCGTCCGAGGTGCCTCAGCCCAGTCGCCATGCGTTCGACCGCTCGCCTCGTCGCCTTCGTCGCGGGGGCCGCCACGACGGTGCTCGCCTGCGACGAGCGTCGGGCTCGCGCACCGGGCGAACGGCCCGAGCCGGTGGCGGCCCGTCGCGCGGACGGACGAATCGCATCCGCGGATCGGTCCTCCCGCGAGCGGCTGTCACCGCAGGCGAGGGTCGACGCGACGCCTGCCGACAGCGCCCCAACGCCCCTCTCGAGCTGCCCGCCAGAGCCCCCGGAGCACGGCACCTCCTGCACGGGGTCGTGGACGTGCGTGTACGGAGACGACCCGCGCGTCTCGTGTCGCGTCCACGTCCGGTGTAACGATCGCGTCGCTCGAAGGAGCGGCTTCACGTGCCCACCGCTCACGCGAGCGCGCACGTGCCCGCCGCGGCCGCGGTCGGCCGTGGGATCGCATTGCGCCGGCCGGTCGGGCGCGCTGTGTACCTACGGAGAGGAGCGCTGCGTGTGCGCGCCCTGCGTGTCGGACGACTGCCTCGAGAACGACCGGTCGCTCGAGCGATGGGTGTGCGATCGATCGAGGGAGGGTAGTTGCCCCGTGTCGCCGCTCCTTGCCGCGCACGGCGCGCCCTGCGAGCCGCTCGGCGCCACCTGCACCTGGGGCGCCGTGCCGTGGGGAGCGGCCACCCGGCGCGCGTGCACCGCCCAGGGCTGGGCGGATCTGGAGATCGTCGTCGGTCCGTGACGCCCGGACGGCGCGCGCGGTCCTTCAGCGCGCTGGATTCGACGCGAAGCGCGTCCGAAGCACTTCGAGCGCGGCGGCCACCTCCGGCGCGGCCACCGCGCGAGCCCCCTCGAGCAGGGCCTCGGTCCCAGGCTCGTCCACGACGAGCAGCGCCGTCGCGGCGGCCGTGCGTACTGCGCCATCGTGGGTCACGAAGGCGTCCACCAGGGCGCGTGCGGCGATGGCGCGCACCTGGCGTTCCTCGGCCCCGAACCGCCGCACTTCGCTCGTCTTCCAGGCCCACGACGACCCGGCGTCGCCGAGCGAGCGCACGGCGGCGAGCACGAGGCCGGGATCCCGTGCACTCCGCACGACGTGCGCGAGGGCTTCGACGATCGGAACGCGGCGTCCCGCGCCCATGCCGCTGACGACGGCCTGGCGTCGCGGCCCTTCCTGCTGGGCGAGCGCGACGAGCCGCGCCGCGGCGCGATCCGTCCCCAGCTTCGCGAGGGCCTCTGCCGCGGCTCGAACGACCACGGGATCCCGCTCCGGTCCTTCGAGCACGGCGAGGAGCACGGGCTCCGCGGCGGGGTCGCGCAGACTGCCCACGGCTTCCAGCAGCCCGGCGCGGAGCCCGGTCCAGGCCGACTCCGTCAGGTCGCCCCGTGGAGGCGCATCGAGGGCCACCATCTCGAGCATGGGCAGGAGCGCGTCGGGGCCCAGCGCCTTGAACATCGACCCGAACGGAGCGAGCCGCCCACGGCGGCGCGCGTCGATGACCCCGGCGCGGTCCCGAATCGATCGCACCGCAACGAACGCCGCGGGGGTCGCGACGCGGGCCCTGGACACGCTGCCCGCGAGCACGGCGCGCTCCTTGGCCGAGAGCAGCGTAGGGGCGAGCACCACGCCGGACTGCGCGAGAGCCTCGCCCCGCGGCGTCGCCGTGAGCGCGAGAGCCAGGAGGATCCACCGCAGCTTCATCGTCCGCTCTCCCACCACTTCGTGTCGCTCGGGACCTGCCGCGTGGTGTTGGTGCCGCAGTGAACCTCCCCGTCCTTCACGTGGTAGAGATCCCAGTCCTCGATCCAGTGCACGGCGACCCCGACGGCGCCGAGCGCCTGCTCGAACTGGGCCTTCATGATGTCCACGCCTCCTATGACGGGGCCGTGGGGATCCGGCGCGGCGAAGTGGCCGTCGGCCAGGTACACGCCGTTCACCGTCGCGGGCTGATAGGCGATCGACCGACCGTAACCCCGGGTGTGCAGGTGAGGCACACGGACCACGTCGGCGTCGCCGAGGCCGACTTCCGAGGCCAGCACCTGAAGCTGCTGGTCGATCTCCGCCGCGGCGGCCTGGCTCGCACTCATGACGTCGGAGTCCTGCAGCACGGCGCTGATCGATCGCTCGGCCGGGTACCCCTCGGCCGACCACTTCCCGACGAACATCGGGACGTGTCCGTAGCCGGCACGCTCCTGATCCTCGAGCATCGTTCGAGCCAGACGCGGGTCGTTCACGAGCGCGACCCAGCCACGTGGCGTGCTGGCGCGCACGAACGAGATGGTCTCGTCCACGTGCCCGACCTCCAGCCAGGACGTGTCGATGTAGACGGGCGGCTGAACGGCCTGGGACTCCAGGAGCCGCGCGAACGCGCGATCGGGCGCGAACGAGGGGACGCTGCCGCGGAGGATGCGGCCGAGCGGGTACTCGACGCCGGCGTGGGTGAACGGCGGGATGGTCTCCGTGTTGCCCATCGAGTCGAAGGTGTCGTCGTGGGGGGCGCGGGCTGGGTCGAACTCCTGCAGCCCTCCTGCGTCGCGGCCGCGAAACTCCCGGAACACGACCTGGCCGGAGGCCCGCAGGAGCGGGGCGGGGGTGCGGGTGTTCGCCGAGCGCAGGTAGATTCGCAGCACGTGCTGGCCGCCGCCGGGCGCGGGCATCGACGTGTAGGCGGGCTCGAAGAAGTCCTGGGTCCACGGATCGTCACTTGCGATGGCGTGGACGCCGCCGGGCACGCCCGCCGCGGACGCCGCGGTGCGAATCGCACCGACGAACTGGCTCGAGAGCCCGTCGCCCCACGACTCGGTGACGTGAATGCGCTGGGCCGGCATCAGGTGGTGGTGGAGCACGACGGGTGCCACGCGCAGCTGCACGCGGTCCCGGCCGAGCTCGGCGCCGCTCGGGTCGCTGACGACCAGGCCGACGTCCAGGATGCCGTTCCACGTCGCCGCGTCGCGGACGACGTCCGTCCCCTCGAGGAGGAGGCGAACACCCGCGCGAAGCTCACCGGCGCCGAAGGTCGTCCCGACGGGATCGAATGCGCGGAGTGCACCGCCTTCGTCCACGAAGAGGCGCACGCGCGTGGCGCCCGGTCGTTCGACCTCGAGGCGCGCCACGGCGCCCTCCGGCGCATCCGGCCAGGCACGAATCGCGAGTGGCGCCAGATCGAGGACATCGTCCGGTCCGTTGACGAAGTCGTCGGCGGCATCGTGGCACTGCGGCAACGAGAAATCGTCCCCGGACCGCGGACACGCCTCGAGGTCGTCGTCCAGGTTCGCCAGGAACACCGCACCGTGGTTCGCGGACCAGGCGTCCTCCCCGACGTCCTCCGTCGCGTCGTCGAACTCGATGAGCCCCGAGCGGTTCGTGTCCGCGAGCAGGTCGATCGCATCGGGAACGAACGGCGCGGTGCCGCCCGCACCGCCCGCTCCGCCCGCACCAGGGAACGTCCCCCCGGCGCCACCGCTCGACGCGCCACCGACTCCGATCACCTCGGGACAGAGCACGCAGGGCGTGAAGCCGTCACCGGACTCCGTGCAGAGGTGAACGCTGCGCGTACCGTCCGGGCACGCGCACTCCACCTGCTGACCCGGAATGCACGCGCGCCCGGGTCCGTCGCCACCGGCGCCCGATTGCTCACCGCCGCCACCGCCCTCGGGCGAACCGCAAGCTCCGACGAGGACCGCGGAAAGGAAAGCCCGGCGAAGCACGGGCCACGGTCTGCTCCGACGACGGCCTGCGGGCAACTCGGCGCACGCGGCGGCGCCCGCGTTTTCCGCCCGATTGCAGGATTGCCGACCCGCGGGACTGCGTCGATTGGTGTCGAGGACGGCCCACCGCGATCGCCTCAGGCGTCGCGAACCGACAAACGCCGCTGAATCGAGTGTATTCTCCGGCCATGACGAACGGAGGGGGACCGCCCGGCAGGCCATCGTGGGACGACGAGCCCACCGTCGTCTGGTCCCCGCCCGAGTGGATCGACGACACGGAGGAGGCGACGAACACGCTCACCCCCGAGATCCCGGGGCTGACGTCCGAGCCGACGCAGCGCGAGACCCCCGCCCTCGAGCTCGTCCCGGAGCGCGGGCTCGAGAGCGCGCCGCGACCCGCCCTCGAGGTCGAGGTTCGCAAGATGTCCCTGGAGGCGGCACGTCGGATGCCGCGCGTCTACGAGATCTGGACCAAGAATCGCGTGTATTCGCTGGACGCGACGCTCGTCTGCATCGAGGTGATCGACCTCGCTTCGGGGGCCGCGCGAACGACGCATCCGTTCGTCGGGGCGCGACTCGTCGGAGGACAGCTCGCCAGCGAACGCGCGCACGAGGTGTCGTTCCCGCTGCCGGCCATCGGCTCGGAGGCCGTGTTCCAGAAGCACGACCAGAAGAGCCGAATCCGCCTGAGCGTGACCTCGGCCGTGACGCGCGTGATCCTGCACATGCAGCGCGCCGTCGTCCCCCAGGAACACCGCGACGCGGCCTGGGGCCGGATCACCCAGAGCGGGGTCACCGACCGCCCGGGGGGCTGAGCGCCGCGCTCGTCGCCCCGGGCCCTGCTTCGCCCCCCCACGGATCCCGCGGTAAACGAGCGCTCCGAACCGCGTCGGCCCCGCGCGTGAAACCATCGGCGCGAAGCCGCGTAAGTGCTGCCTTCGGGGGTCCCGCGCCATCCCCTCACTTCGTCCAGGAACACCCATGAACAGACTCGCACTTCCCGCAATGACCCTCGCCCTCGTCGGCTCGCTGGCCCTGGCCGCCTGCGAGGAACGGAGCGAGAGGCCGAAGACCACCGCCCCGACCGCGAGCGCGCTGGCGCCGAGCAAGAGCGACTCTGCGAAGGCGGAGAAGTGGACCGTGTCGGAGGCCGCCAACGTCACGTTCGAGATGGCCGGCAAGCTCGAGAACATCAAGGGCAAGATCACGAAGGCACGCGGCGAACTCCAGCTGGACCTCTCGGACCTCACGTCGACTCGAGGCGTGATCGAGCTGGACATGACGACGCTCTCCACCCACACCTTCGGCGAAGCAGGCAAGGACACGAAGCAGACGGCAGACGCGCTCACCTGGCTCGAGGTCAGCGACTCGGTGGACGGCAAGCTGAAGAAGGAGCACCAGTGGGCGAGCTTCGCGATTCGCAGCATCGGCTCCGCGGAGCCCAGGGACCTCACGGCGCTCACCGGAGACGAGCGCACCGCCAAGATCAAGGCGAGCGGTGACCTGCTCCTGCACGGCCACAAGAGCGCGCACGACGTCGAACTCGACGTGGAGTTCACGATGACCGGCGGCGAGGGGACGAAGGTGAAGTTCAAGACGAGCAAGCCGATGACCATCGCGCTCGACGCCCACAAGGTCGAACCGCGCGACGACGTCGGAAAGCTGGTCGGTTGGGCCGTCAACAACGTGCTTCGCGACAAGGTCGCGGAGAGCGCGGCGGTGTCGTTCGAGCTCGGCGCGTCGATCGCGCGGGGCGGCCCCAAGGCGGAGTGACCGGCGCGCTCGTCAGCGCCGAACGCGTTCGCGCCTGACGCGGTACGTCGCGACGGCCCCGCCGCGTTCGACGCTCACCACGACGTCGGAGCCCTCCGCACCGCTGAGGCGCGCGCGGGCGTCCGCCATGGACACCGGCCGCGTGCCGTCCACCGACGTCACGACGTCTCCCGCGGTCAGGCCCGCCGACTCGGCGTCGCTTCCGGCAGCGACGTGGACGACGACGACCTCGATCCCGTCGCCCCCGCCCCGCTCTCCCAGGGTCACGGCGACGCTGCCGGACGTCGCGGGCTCGGCCTCCGCCGCGGCTTCGTCCAGTCGAATGCTCACGCCGGCCGTCGTGTCGCCGGCGGTCACCCGCACGGAGCGAACGGACCCACGCCCCACGTCCGGCGCGTAGGCGCCGACGACGTGTGTGCCGGCGCCGATCCCGGTCAGCACGAAGCGACCCGAGCGGTCGGTCACCGCCACGCCCGCCGGCGCCACGCCGAGCGGCACGTAGGCTGGCGCGACACCGAGCGCCACGCGCGCGCCCGCCACGCCGGCGCCACCGCGGTCCACGACGACGCCTTCGATCGCCCCCGCCTCGGAGAGATCGATGGGGGGAGCCTCGAGCTCGCGGTCGGCACGCCCGGTCCGCTCGACCAGGATCGGTACGGACGCAGAGCCGTAGCCGGCGTGCTCGACGCTGACGGTCGCGCGCCCCGGCGCCACGTCGGCGACGCGATAGCGACCGCTCCCGTCCGTGAGCGCATGATGACGAGCTCCCGAGCTGACGATGGTGACGCGTGCGCCGTCCACCGATCGCCGCCCGCGCACGGCCGTGACCTCCCCCGTGACCACGACGCCCGCCTGAAGTCGAACGACGATCTCCTCCGGGGCGTCGGCTTCCACGTGCACGTGTCGCGCCCAGCCCGGAGCTTCGACCACCACGCGGACGCCGATCCCTCGCGCGTCGGGGATGCTGGCGGTCCCGTCGGGGCCCGTGAAGAGCGTCGAGCGCAGCGGCGCGTCCGGGTCCAGCGAGGTCACGGTGATCTGTGCCGTGTCGACGGCGGCGCCCGAATCGTCGCGCACGACGAACCTCACCTCGGCCCGCTCGCCGGGGAGCGCGAGCTCGACGACCTCGCGCCCACCCTCCGGGACCTCGATCGTCGTGCGCAGGACGATCCGTTCGGGTTCACTGGGTCGCGCGATCGACACGATGACGTCACGTGGAACCGCCGCGAAGGCGAACGTGCCGTCGTCCGCCGTGAGGGTGGTGCGCGAGAGGGTGCCTCGGAGCGCGTCGAGATCCACCCGCACGCCGGCGACCGGGCGACCTGCGTCGTCCACGACGCGTCCCTCGAGCGCTCCACCCGCGAGCAGGACGACGCGCACCTCGGCCTCTCCGCCCGGGGCGAGGGTGACCACGTCGCTCGTCGCCTCGACGTACGCGGGATGGCGCACGAGCGCCCGCACTCTGCCCGGGGTCACCGGCTGCGCGGCGAACGCGCCGTCGTGCCGTGTCACCCACGGTACGATGGCCTCCCCCGCCTGCGCCCCATCGACCGGCACGAGCGCGACGGGAGGCAGCGCCGCGACAGGATGGCGCGGGATGGGGGGCACGGGACCGGGCATGACGCCGAGCTCGCCGGCGCTCACCAGGGGCGCTGGTCCCGAGAGGGCCCACTCGAAGTGTCGGTCGCGAAAGGCGACGAGGTGTGGCGTCTCGGCGATCGGCAGACCATCGAGATCGGTCCCGATCACCTCGATGGTGGCGCCATCGACGGCGAGGCCGGCCGCATCCACGACCTCCCCTCGCAACGTCCCGCCACGAAGGAGCGCGATGCGCAGCGGCTCGTCGAGCACCGCCGGAACCGCGACCGCTACCCGCGGAACGAAGCCGGCGGCACGGGCCGACGCCGTCGTGGGTCGTGCCACGAGCGGGCCCACGCGCACCGAACCGTCGGCGCCCGTGCGCGCTAGGTAGGGGAACGAGCCGAGGCCGTTCTCCACGACGACGACCGCGGCGTTCGGCACCACGGCGGCGCCCTCCTCGTCGCCGTCGGTGACCCGCACCACGAGGAATCTTCCCGGCGCGAGGACCAGGGTCGTCCGGATGGACTCCCCCCGAGCGAGCTCGAGCCCCACCTGGGTGTCCGAGACGAGATCGCCGCGCGTGGCAGACAGATCGTAGGCTCCAGCGAGCAGGCCCGCGATGCGCGCGACGCCGTCGGGGCCCGTCTCGGCAATCCTGGCCGGCCACAGGGCAGAGCCCGCGATCGAGACGCGCGCGCCTGGCGCGGCCGCGCCGTCCGCGGTCTCGACGCGCACGTCCAGCGACCCGAGGCGTCTGAGCGTGAACGCTTCGTTCGACGTGACTCCGGACCGCGTGAGCGACTCGTAGCCGCGCGCCGCGACCTTGACCGTCCACGGCGCCGCGCCGAGGGCGGTGAAACGCGCCACGCCCTCCCCGGACGTCAGCGCACCGTGCGGCAGCGGGTCGGCACCCGTGACCAGGACCGTCGCATCCTGCAACGCGCTTCCCTGCTCGTCGGTCACGACGACCCGGAGGGTGTGGGCGGGCAGCAGCTCGACGCTCGTCTCGCGCGGCCCGGCATCCAGCACGAGACGCGTCGAGGCGCGCGCGCGTCCGTCGGCTTCGACGACGACCCACGCCTCGCCCCGCGGCAGACCTCGGAGCCGACCTCGACCGTCGCCGTCCGACTCCGCTCGCCCGGCGAGGAAGTACCTGTCGCCTCGGGCCCAGTAGACGGCGAGACGTGCGCCCTCGAGGGGAGCCGCGGTTCCGCCGTCGCCGCGGCTTTCGCCGACGAGCACAACGAGCTCCGCGTCGAACGACACCCCCGCATCCGGCGGCGGGGGTGGCGCCGCGAGCACCCGCTCGTGCCGCGACACGTCGAGCAGACCCCCGACGAACCACAGCGTCGCGAACAGCGCGGCGAGCGCGACCAGCCGCTCGAGGTTTTGGCGCGCGCTCACCGGCCCACGATATCGCGTCCCGCCGTGACCCATCGCCGGAACGCGGCCTGCGCGACGCACACCGCCGCTGGCGCGACGAACCGGAGGGCCGAGCCTTGCGGAGCCTGCTAGGGTCTCGGATGGTGAGGCTCTGGCCCATCGCCCTGGGGACGATCGCGCTCTGGGCGCTTCGGTGCTCGGGCGCCGAAGAGTCCTACGAGCTGTCGAACATCTTCGACGTCGATGCCGCGACTCCGGACGGCCGCGGTGGGACGGGCTTCATCGAAGCCGGCGTACGCGACGGCCCGCCGCCCGCCGATGCGACCGATCTGTGCGGCAACGTCGTGGTGCAGATCACGGAGCGCATCAACCTGTACTGGGTGCTCGATCGCTCCGGGAGCATGGCGGACCGTCTCGAGGGCACCGCGTACTCGAAGTACGTCGGGGCCCGATTCGCCATCGCCGACACGATGCGCCGCATCGGTCACAGGGTCTCGGTGGGCGCCGGGGTGTTCCCCAGGCCGGTGCTCACCAGCGCGGGATGCTCGGCCGGAGGCGAGGTCTTCGAGACCCGCCCGGGCGATCCCGCAAGCTTCGGACTCGGGGGCAAGGATGGGCCGGTGCTGCAGGAGCTGCTGCTGGTGCTCGGCTCCCTTCCGACGCAAGGTGGCACGCCGGTCTCTGGCACGTTGAAGGTCCTCGAGCCGATCATCGCCGGACTCACGGGGAAGACCGCCGTCGTCCTCGCGACCGACGGCGCCCCCAACTGCAACGAGACGGCCGCTTGCGGCGCGGAGAAGTGCCTGGTGAACCTGATGGGCCAGTGCCCGGTGGCCGGGAGCTGCTGCGACCCGGACGATCCGAACGGAGGCCCGACCCAGTGCCTCGACGACGACGCCACGCTCGCGGGCGTGCGCGCGATCGCCGACTCGGGGGCGACGGTCTACGTCGTGGGCATGCCGGGCTCGGAGATCTTCGCCTCGATGCTCGACGACCTCGCGGTGGCCGGAGGAGCGCCACGGGAGGGATCACCAAAGTACTATGCGGCGTCGAACGCCGACGACCTGACCAGCCAGCTCGCCGAGATTGGCACGGCCGTCGCCGTGCAGTGCGAGATTCAGCTCGAGGACGCCCCGGTGGACCCCTCGCTCGTGAACGTGTACCTCGACACCACCCTGGTCCCCAGCGACGCGGAGAACGGGTGGAGCTGGCGAGACGACCGGACCATCCAGCTGAGCGGGAACGCTTGCGACGATCTGCGGAGCGGCACGTACGCCCAGGTGCAGGTCGCCGCAGGCTGCCCCACCTTCGTCCCATGAGGCTTGCTGGACGTCACCGGCGCGTGTAGGCGGTGGTCGTGGTGGACCCGGAACTCGCCACGCTCCGGTCGGCGATCGACGATCTCGACGCGCAGCTCCTCGAGGTGCTCGCACGGCGCGTGCAGGTGGTGCTCGCGGTGGGCGAGTACAAGCGGGCGCGGCGCCTCGCGGTCTACGACCCGGAGCGCGAGCGACAGATGATGCAGCGGCTCGGCCAGCTCGCCCAGCCACCCCTCGACGCCTCCACGGTCCGTCGGGTCTTCGAGCGCATCATCGACGAGTCTCGACGCCTCGAGCAGCTCGCGATGAACCGCCGCGAGGAGTGACCTTCGCTCAGTGGACGGTGTGCCAGTTGCCGTCGTGCTCGATCTTGGGCACTTCGACGCCCGGAGGGTGCGAGGGACGCAGGGCCTCCGGTGGAAGCCCGCCGGGCCGCGCGAGGACGATGTGGACCCGCGGGACCTCGGCAGCGCGCCGCCGCACCTCGTCCTCCCGGGCCTCCTCCACGGACCATCGATCGAGCGTCGCTTTCGTACGGTGCGCACGCCGGCGCCACGCCACCACGAACAGGCCGATCATTCCGACCCAGAGCAGCCCGCCGCTGAACAAGACCGGCCAGAACGTGTAGCGACGGCCGACGTCTTCGCGCCACTCGAGCTCCAGACTGGCGAGATCGATGCCGTAGGAGTCGCGCATCGCGGTCTCGAAGGACTGGCCCGTGTCGGCGCTGGATGGGCGCATCCGCGAGATCATGGAACGGAAGCGATCGGCGTCCTGGCGACGGAGGAGGAAGCGAACCACGTCGGCCGCCTGTGCGTAGGCGACGGAAGCCTCGGTCGCGTCCGATGGGAACGTGCGCTCGAGCTCACCGAGGCTCTGGAAGTCCTCGCTCAGCGTTGCGAGCCACAGGCTCTGCAGACGCTTCACCGAAGCCTCGCCGGACGCGAACACCGCGAAACCCTCGTTGAACCAGCGCGGCACGCGCGCTCCGCCGAGCGCATCGTGCAGCGCCACGTGAGCGAGCTCGTGTCGAAACGTCTCTGCGAGATCGACGGCGTCGCTCGGTCCAGGGGGCGCCACGGTCAAGAGGACGAGTCCGAGGGACGAGTAGGCGACACCTGCCGCGTACCTGGGAAAAGGCGCGCCCGCCGGCGCGAGCTCCGCCATCTCGCCGGGGGTCCGCGCCACCCGGATGTCGACGTCCGAGAGCACGCGCTGACCGAGCCGACCCGCGAGCTCGTGCTTGACCGACTGCGCCTGCTCGACGAGAGGCTCGACCTGCTGGCGAATCTCGGGCGGGTACGAGAAGGAGAGCCAATCCCCGACGCGCAGGGTGTTGTAGCCCGGCGGCGTGGGCGGCCGTCGCACGTCGCGACCCACCGAAGGGACGTGTGCGACCCCCGGCCCGCGCTCCGGCGCCGGCGCCTCCAGAGGAGCGGGCGGCGGGGCCACTTCGTCCGCGGCGGCGGGGCCCGCACCGAAAACCGCTACGAACACCGCCACGAGGAGGGCCAGCCGGACGGCGAAGGCTCGAATGCGGCGACCAAGCATGAGGTGCGATCCCGCGCGCCGCTACCGGCCACGCGCAGGTCCGCAAAGCGTAAGGTCGCCCCCCGGGAGCGTCAATGAAGCCTGCGCGACGCCGGGGTGGGCGGCGGCAGCGAGTTCGCGACGCTGGACGCTCGTGGACGCGCGCGCCCCGGCTCAGCGTGGCCCGATCCAAGACGCCGGCGCGACGACCAGCGGCGCCACGAGGTTCGCCTTCGAACACAGCTCGGGGGACGCGCGAAACGCCGCGAGGGCAGCCACGGCCAGGACGCCCCACACGACGAGACCGGCGGGACCGCGGGCCCCGCGCGGTGTGCGGAGGCGCACCGCCAGGGCGGCACACGCCGCGAGCAGGACGAGATCGACCACCGTGCTCCGCAGGCCGTGCACAGCGCCCTCGCCGGCGAGAGCAGCCGGAAGCGCACGGAGGACCAGCGCCACGGACACGAGGAGCCCGAGCGCGACCGCCGAGCGACCCACCGCGCGGCGGGCTCCGTCCGCTCGACAAAGATCGAGGAGTCGGGCGGCGACGACCGTCGCGCCGAGCGACAATCCGATGCCGACGAGCGCGAACGTCACCGCACCGAGCTGCCGGTGATGCGTCGCCGACTTGAGCACCGCCCCGAAGACGGCGAGTGGCCCTGCGCCGAGCGCGAGCCCGAGCGCGACCGCCACGAGGCCCGGAGGGAGCGGTCGCAGCGAGCGGCCAGCGAGCACCACGGGCCCGAGGAGCATCGCCACGGATCCGGTCACGGCCACGAACGCGAGCGGCAGCGACGGTCCGTCGTTGGCGACGCGGAGCGCCGCGGGAACCGACGCGACCGCCGCCGCGGCCCCCGCGAGCCCACCCGCCTCGCCGAGCTTCGCACCCAGGTTCGCCTCTTCGACCGGCGTCACGCGGTCCTCGGCAGGAGTCGAATCCGGCGCGCGGCGGTGGGGCCGACGTAGCCGTGCTCGAGGAACCACTTCACGGCGCGGGTCAAGGTCTCGAGCGCCGGGCGATGCTCGTACCCGAGCTCGCGCTCCGCCTTCTCGCTGGTGACCCACACGTAACCGGTGGCGTAGTCCCGCGCGAGGCGTCGCGTCAGTGGGGGCTCGAACCCGAAGACCCGCGCCGCGAGTTCGACGAGCGTGCCACCGAGGACGGCCATGCCGCGCCCCGTCGCGCCGCCGGGCTCGGCAAGGCCCGTGATCTCGTGAAGCAGCCCGAACATGCGTCCGAAGGTGACGTTCTCGCCTCCCAGGATGTACCGCTCGCCCACGCGCCCGCGCTCCATGGCGAGCAGGTGACCCGACACGACGTCGTCGACGTCGACGATGTCGATGCCGCCGTCGGTGACCGGAAAGGGCAAGCTGGGGGGCCACCCCAGGTACTTCAGGATCCCGTCCCCCGACGGCGTCGGCTTGCGGTCCCCCGGACCGAAGACGCCCGCGGGGAGGACGACGACGATCGGCAGTCCGCGCTCCGCGTAGTCGAAGGCGACGCGCTCGGAGCGCTCCTTGGCGACGATGTAGGTCTCCGCGTCGTCCAGGTTGAACTCGTGACTCTCGTCCATCTCCTCCGGCGCGGTGGTGGCCCCGAGGGAGGCGCAGCTCGAGGTCACGACGATCTTCTCCAGGTCCCGTCGTCGCGCGGCCTCGAGAACGGCCCGTGTGCCGGCGATGGCGGGATCGAGGATCCGCTCGGGGCGCGGGTCCCACATCTTGAAGTTGGCGGCCACGTGGAAGAGGCGGTCACAGCCTGCGAGGGCGGCGTACACGGAGTGCTCGACCATGATGTCGCCGAACGCGAGCTGGAACCTGTCCGCGGGCAGGCCCGCCACACCGGCGAGGCTCGAAGACGCTCGCACGAGGGCCTTCACCCTCACGCCGCGTTCCACCAGCGCGCGGACGAGCCTCGAGCCGATGAAGCCCGAGGCGCCCGTGACGAGAGTGCAGGGCGCGACCATCGCTCGGCGAGTCATACTGTCGTCGACGCGAGGCCGTCACCCGATTTCGGGAGCCGGGGCCGTCGGGTCACTTCGCCGCCGGACACGCTGGACGTTGCGAGAGCACGCGGGCGGCCAGCGCGCGTACGTCCGGTCGCGCCTCCGGCGACCGAAGCGGCGCGAGCCGTGCCGCGAGGTCGGAAGGTCCGAGCTGCCCGAGCGACCACAGCGCCCCGGGCCCGATCTCCTGCAGCGCCTCCGTCGCTGCGGGCTCTGCGAGGCGCCTCGCGTACTTCGCCAGCAGGTCGATGGACTCGCGGTCGCACATCATGCCGAGCGCGCGCGCCGACGCCGATCGAACGTGGGGGTGCTCGTCGCGATCGTCGAGCAGATCGCGCAGGTCCGCGGCGTGGGCCAGCGCGCCGCGGTTTCCGAGCGCGAGTGCCGAGGCGTAGCGGACGTGACGCGATTCGTCCTCCAGCGCGGACGCGAGCGCCGTGTCCACCGCCGCGCCCTTTCCGGAGCGCGCGAGGGATCGCGCCGCGGCGGCGCGAACGATCGGCCACGAGTCTTGCTGCAGCCGCTGCACCAGCGGCGCGTTCGCAGCACCGGGTGCCGCCCTCCCCAGCGTCTGCGCCGCGCTCTCCCGCACACGGACGTTCTCGTCGCCCAGGGCCCGGACGAGCGCGTCGCGGTACGCGTCGACGCGCCGGATGGCTTGCGCGGCCTGAGCGCGGATGAAGTGGCTCGGATCCTTCGCGAGCGCCTGCTCCAGGAACCTTCGCGCCGTGGCGTCCTTCGCCTCGAGGTGCGCAGCGGGCTCCATCAGCAAGAAGCGCGTCCGGAAGTCCGACGACTTCTGCTCCAGGCGCGCGAAGGCGGAGGTGGCCGGAGCGCCGAACTCCGGCAGGCGCTCGCCGATCGCGCGAAGCACGTCGAGCAGGGTAGCGTCCGGGAGCGTGCCAGAGGCGAGCACCGCGCCGACGGCGGCGTCCGCCCGCCGCGACTGGATGGCCCGCGCGAGCGCCACGCGGAGCCCGAGTCGCGTCTCGCTCCGGGCTCCGGCCAGAACGGGGGGAATGGCCGCAGTGGCGTCCGCGGGGGCCATCGTGGCGAGACGCTCGGCCACTGCGACCTGCTGTGGACCGCGTGACGCACCGAGGACGCGCACCATGACCGGCGCGGCCTGGGCACCGCAGCGGTCCAGGCGCGCCGAGGCGTGGGCGCGGAGCTGCTCCGAGCGATCGATCAGCGCGCGCGCGTAGAGCGACGCGCCACGCGCGCAGGGCGCGTGATCCACGACGTCGAGCGCGAGACGTCTCGCACCGTCGTCGAGACTCGCGTAGGCCCCTTCCACGGCGTCGAACGCCGGATCTCCCAGGTTGCGCAGCATGGCGGCGGCGGCGACCGCGGTGGCACCGGTACCCGAGAGCGCCTTGACGAGAGCCGGCAGGTCCTTGGGGTCCAGCTGCGTCACTGCGGCAAGCTCGGCGACGGTGACGCGCACGTCCTTGCCCGTGCCGAACGCATCGTCGGCGACGAACGCGACGCAGTCGGACGTCACCGCGCCCGGCAGCTCGACGCGGTAGCGCGCCCCGGGATGCGCCCACGCGTCCTCGGCGAGGACGACTCGAAAGAGGTGCCGCTCCAGGGCGAGAAAGAAGCTCCTCGGCGACACGCCGTTCTCGACGTGCGCGGTCGGTGGCCGCACGACGAACTCGAATCCGGACACCGGCAGCTCGGCCGGCTGTTTCAGGATCACGAACTCGCCGCGGCCCTCGCCTCCACGGCCCTCCGACCACGAGGTCTCGGGGTCACCGTCCGCGACGAAGTCGGGGCGCGTCCCGCTCGTCGCGGCGACGGCCCGCAGGAGCGGTACGGAGGCGGGCGCGCCGTCGACGCGCCGAGCATCCAGAGACGGCGCCGCGTCGCGCTCCTCGACCGACAGCCGCTGCACCTTCGCGGGGTGAAGCGCCAGGTCCTTGGCCGAGAGAACCTTCGGCGACAAGACCGCCGGACGACCACAGAGCGTCAGGTCTTCGCGCTGTTCACCGACGACGATACGCCGCGTTCCGTCGGCGGCCGCGCCGGAAACGGACACCATCGGTCCGCTCCGCAGACCGTCCTCGCCGGAGACGTAGCCCGTGGGACCGGCGAAGACGGCGCGGGCCTCGCCGCCACCCGGCGGCGCGACGACGATCGCCTCCCAGTGGGTACCGTCCGGCCGCGCGGCAACGACGTGAACCGCATGTCGTTGCTCGCCCACGCCTACGACGGTCGCCGACGCGACGGCGACGACCTCGGGCGGCGCCTGTAGATCCAGGCCCTTCGCCAGCGGGCAAGGCGCCTGTGCACAGGCCACGGCTCGCAGCGCGCCACCTTCGACACCGACCGTGAGCGCTCGCTGGCCACCGCCCGCCGGCGCCACGGCCAGCGGCGCCGCATTCGCTGCGCCCGCGGCGAGGAGCACCGCCGCCGAGATCAGGGTTCGAGGCGGGCGCATCCGGGCCCGAGTGTGTCAGGCGCCGTCGGGCTGTGCCAGCTTCCGCGTCCAGAGGTACGCGTCGACCCGATCCGCGTCGATGCGGAAGTGGCCGGAGAGCCTCCCCGTGCGGCGGAAGCCGTTCGCCAGGTACACGGCAGCCGCCGACACGTCGTC
The DNA here is from genome assembly GCA_964487605.1 of uncultured Polyangiaceae bacterium. Lineage (GTDB taxonomy): Bacteria > Myxococcota_A > Polyangia > Polyangiales > Polyangiaceae > JAJDAH01. The sequence continues at coordinate 6,507 of CAZARU010000031.1, read as the reverse complement.
GGCGGGTGACAGCGCGAAGCACGTCACGATCTCCTGCTCGAACAAGGCGTCGCAGATGGACTGGACCGCGGACGTCATGAGCTGCGTCTCCTTCTCCGTGCGCGGCGCGAACAGGAGCTCGAGGAACGCGTTGCTGAAGCACGGCTGGATCTCGGCCGACGCCGCGAGCGAAAACCCGCCACGCGCCGTGCACGCGAAGTACCTGCGCTCGACGTCCCGACCGAAGCGTTCGAACCCCGTGAGCGCTCGGCCCGCGCGCGACGCCGCGTGCACGGCCTTCATCGCGTCGACCTCACGCGAGGCGACGACCCGCACCGAGGGCAGTGACGACTCGGCCAGCTCCTTGGCGAGCTTTCGCCCCGACTGGTAGATCTTGTCCGAGGCGAAGTCGGAGGCGACCGTCCGGTGCACACCCGACTCGTCGTCCCGCTCCGGCGTTCGGCCGCGGCCCGGGACCGCGAGGCCGAGCAGGTGCGCGTCGCTCCGCTTGTAGAACCCCGGAATGCTCCCCTCCCTCTCGAACCCGAGCTTGGTCCAAGTGCTCACCTCGTCCCGCTCCACCAGCGTGTAGACGCGCTCGACGCGCTCCCGTTGCGCCAGGCTGACCACGAAGAGGCGCTTGGCCGGGTTGGGGCCGGACCGGAAGTCCACGACCCGCAGCGAGCGCGCGCGTCGGTTTACGAGCAGACAGAGGGAGACTCGGTCGTTCTGAAACAGGATCTCTTCGAACGTCTGCTCTTCGGAAGCTGCTTTGACGGCCATGAGGCCTCTCCAAGGGTCGTGGCGCGCCCCAGTCAGGCCCACCCGTTCGTCAATCTCCCGGGTAGAACCCGACCCACGGAATCGCGGACTTACGTAGATCCGCGCGTTCGCACCTTTCAAAAGTGGAAGATGCGCGTAACACGATCGGGCAACCCGGCGCAACGGCCAATTTCTGTCGAAGTTTCAGGCTATTGCGGGCTGCTTTTGAAGGGAAACGTAGGGGGGCGTGAGGTTCGACGCTCAGACCCGGCGGGGCGGTCGACGCTCAGTCGATGAGGCGGGCAGCGTCGTCGTCTCCGACTCCCAGGAGCCGGAGCGCGCGCGCCAGATCCTTCCTCGGCACCGAGACGCGCGTCGGCATTCCGCCCCCGAGCCCGAGCAGCGCCACGAAATCGCGTCCGCTGTCGAAGGCCGCGGCGATGGATACCGTGTCTCGATCGACGACCACGCTCACTGGCTCGCGCTCTTGACCTGCGAGGAGCAGCTGGGTCTTGTCCAGCTTCGTGTAACCGTTCGTGACGTCCACGAGCGCGATCCCGGGGTCGATGCGGCGGTACGCCATCGCGGCGCGCCTCGTCTCGCGCTCGATGGGTGCGAGTTCCGCGGCCGCGGCGTCGATGGGGTGCCACAGCGAGGCATCCGAGAGCCCGGTGGCGAGGTGCCGGACGATGACGCCGAACAGTCCCGTGTCGCGCGGTCGCGCCCGCAGCGCTCGGTCGAACCGAATGGCGATGGAGCTCGGCTCTCCGAGCCGGGTGTCGATGCACCACGCGTCGCGGTCGCACCCTTCGTAGGGCTCCCGACCGTCGCGCATCCACTTCGCGGCGCTGGCGAGGCCGTCGAAGTCGGTGTGGCAGCACACCGTGTCCACCGGCCCGAGGCGCGCGACGAGCGCAGGGGTGATCATCTCCGGGCACGCGCCGTGCTCGGCCTTCGTGGCGAGCACGAACCTCGGGTCCGCCGCGTAACGCGCGTGCTCCTCGTGGTCGTGATGGTCGATCCACGCCCGAAGCCGCGGGCCCAGGCCGTCGATGAAGGGGCGGGTGATCTTGTCGAACCCCGCGCTGCCACCGCCGGCGAAGGCGATGTCCAGCACCGCCACGGTCCCGGAAAGGCCCTTCGGTTTCGGCAGCTTTCGCGGGGTGGCGAATGCGAGCTGAGGGGGTAGCATGAGAAGGTGGGCTCGACCGTCGAACGGGAATCGCCGTCCCGCCCCGGCCCGTCGGGGCGCCCGCAGGGAGATAGCATGAAGCGAAAGAATCCGCGGTATCTCGTGGGGATGACCCTCGTCGGGCTCGGAGCGACCTCGCTCCCCCACGAGGTGGGCGCCCAGGACGCGGTGCCTCAGAGCCAGGGCTCCGGCAAGCAGTGCGTCGTCCAGGGCGAGGCCCGCATGCCGACCAACCTCGAGATCTTCGACAGGGAGAGCGGCGGCGAGGCCATCGCGAAGTTCACCGGCGTCGACGGCAATCTCGCGGTCATGGATTTTCCGTCCAGCTCGTCCGCCCGCGTCATGGTGCAGACCGGGACGGGCACGGGCGGCTTTCGAATCGAGGGGTGGACCGAGGCGAGCAAGATCCCGCTCGTGACGAAGCAGGCGCTGCCCGTCGTGATGGGTCACCTGTGGATCGGCAAGCACCGCGACGTCGAGTTCGTCTCGTCGTCTCCCGGCCGTCTGCGGGTTCAGAAGAAGGTGCGGTACCCCATGAGCCAGTCGTTCTCGGCGTGGGCGGACTGCTCCGCGTTCACGCTCACCCCGAGCACGCCGCCGGGCTTCGAGGTGCCGGGCAAGGCACGTGGATACGTGCTGAAGAAGGACGAGATCACGCTCTACGACGACCCCTCGGAGTCTCGAAGCGCGGTGACCACGCTGTACAACGCCGGCGGCAACGGCGTGCTCTTCTGGAGCGAGAAGCAGCGCGGCGCTTACGTGCACGTGCAGTACAGCGGCGAGGTCGTGATCGAGGCCTGGGCGCCGAGACGCGACCTCACCGCGCTGCCGCGGGGCGAGACCATGGACCAGCCGAATCCCGCGCGCTTCTCGCGCCCCTCGCCGCCGACGCTGAAGGTGGCGGGTACGCCACGCGTCGTGAAGACGACGAAGGAGATCCCGATCCGTCGCAAGCCCACCGAGCAGGGTGCCGTCATCGGACGCATCGAAGCCGACACCGAGGTGCTCGTCGTGGACGTCGTGGTCGGCTACGCCAGCGTCCTGCCGAGCAAGCTGAACGTCGCCCCCGCCGGAGAGAACCACTTCTGGGCGGAGGCCAAGGAGCTGGGCATCTAGCCCGGCATCGGCGGCGCTCCCGGCCCGCGTCCTCGATCGCGGTGGCGGTGAGCCTCGGTCGAATCCCGCTTGCACCGCGACGTGGCCCCCCGTATTCGTCGCCCGGCGCCATGGTCTCGACCGAAACGCTCCGCGCGGCGCTCGATCATCCGCTCGCGTCGACCGACTTCGCCGCCCTCGGACGGAAGTACGAGGGCAAGGTCCGCGACAACTACACGACCTCGGACGGACGGCGTTACATCGTCGTCACCGACCGCATCAGCGCGTTCGATCGCGTGCTCGGCACCCTGCCGTTGAAGGGTCAGCTCCTCAACCACGTGGCGGCGTGGTGGTTCCGCCGGACCGCCCACGTCGCGCCGAACCACCTCTTGTCCGTGCCCGACCCCAACGTCCTCGAGGCGCGGGAGTGCGCGCCGTTGCCCGTGGAGATGGTCGTTCGCGCCTACCTCACCGGCACCACCTCCACGAGCATCTGGGTGCACTACCAGCGGGGCGTGCGCTCGTTCTGCGGGCACGTGCTCCCGGACGGCCTGCGACAGCACCAGCAGCTCCCCGAGCCCCTCCTCACGCCGAGCACCAAGGCGGCCAAGGGTGGACACGACGTCTCCGCCTCACGAGCGGAGATCCTCGAAGCCACCGGGATGGTCTCCGTCGACTTCGACCGCGCCGCAGAGATCGCCATGGCCCTCTTCGAGGAGGGCCGGCGAGTCTGCGCGGAGCGCGGCCTCGTGCTGGTCGACACGAAGTACGAGTTCGGAAAGACGCCCAGCGGCGAGATCGTGCTCATCGACGAGATCCACACGCCGGACTCCTCACGGTTCTGGTTTGCGTCGAGCTACGAGGAGCGCTTCTCGGTCGGGCAAGCGCCGGAGAGCTTCGACAAGGAGTACGTGAGGCGCTTCCTCGCGGAACGAGGCTTCCTCGGCGACGGGCCCATTCCGGCCATTCCGGACGACGTGAAGGTCGAAGCTTCGCGCCGCTACGTCGAGGCCATCGAGACGATCACCGGAGACGCCTTCGAGCCGGACCTCGAGGAACCTCTCGCGCGCATTCGACGCAACCTGAACCTTCCCGCCTGACCGAGGAGATGACGATGAAGGCCACCGTGTTCGTTCGACTCAAGCCCGAGGTGCTCGACCCCCAGGGTCGCGCCGTGCTCGGGGCCCTCGGAAAGCTCGGGTTCGACGGCGTCCGCGACGTCCGCGTCGGCAAGCTCATCGAGATCGAGATGGAGGCGGGCGCCGGCGATCTCGAGGGCCGCCTGCGGAAGATGAGCGACGAGCTGCTCGCGAATCCGGTCATCGAGGACTACGAGGTTCGGGTCGGCTAGCGGAGCCGAAGCACCTACCGCCGACCGAGGGACCGGTCGGCGAGCACCCGCGCGAAGTCCGCGGGGGGCGGCTCCTCGAAGCGCATCGGTTCGCCGGTCTGGGGGTGACGGAAGCCGAGCTCGACGGCGTGGAGCATCACCCGGGGCGCCTCGGCGCGCGCCTCGGCTCGACGCTTGCCGTAGACACGCTCGCCGAGCACCGGGGACCCGGCCTCGGCCAGGTGGATGCGGATCTGATGGGTCCGCCCGGTCTCGAGCCGACACTCCACGAGCGACGCTTCCCGCAGCCGCTCGACGACGCGCACGTGCGTCACCGCCTCGCGGCCGAGGCGGTCGTCGCGGGTCGAGCCGCGCCGGCCATCACCGCGGTCGGCAACCAGCCGCGAGCGGTGCGTCCCCGAGCGAACCTCCCCGTGGGCGATGGCAAGGTAGCGCCGCTCCACGTGATGGCCACGGAACTGGCTGCGAAGGCCCTGGGCAGCCTCCTTGGTACGCGCGAACACGAGCACCCCGCTGGTCTCCTTGTCGAGGCGGTGCACGACGACGAGCGGCGGCGAGCGGCGCCCCGTCTGCTGCTCCACGAGCCGTCTCAGGAGCTGGTCCAAGGTGCCGGCCTCGTCATCCCAGGCCACCGTGCTGATGCCGCTCGGCTTCTTCACGACGACCACGTGGGCGTCGAGGTGAGCGATCACCGAGGGTGACAGGCGAGGCGCAGCGCGAGCCCTCGGCGCCGAGGGACGAACCGCGATGAGCGCACCCCCGCCCACCCGCGTCGAAGGGTCGAGCACGATCTCGCCGCAGACGAGCACCTTGCCGGAGCGCACCAGATCGCGAACCCGATTCCAGCTCGCCGGCGCGAGCAGCGCGCGCAGGACGCGATCGAGCGGGGCCGGCGGGGCCTCGCGGGGCAGCGAGAAGTCCCGGTTTCCCGGGAGCGCGTGGTGACCCAAGCAGTGCCTCGTCAGAAGAGCGGTGGAAATGCCGAAGCCTCGATGCGCGGCCGTGTGACCGCGGAGCCGACGATCTGCCATGCGCCGCTCGGCGGGCGAACTTCGATGGAAACGTTCTCGAGAGGCGCGCTGCACCGCACGATCATCACCTCGAGGGGGACGTCACCGCCCGCGAAGAAGCCGCTCGGTTCGTCGGGCGTGAGATCGGCCCAGACCAGATCGTGAACTTCGAGGAAGAGGTCGGCAGGGTTCGAGCTTCCCACCGAGGGGCCGAGCCACGCCCAGATCGCATCCTGCACCATGTCGTCGCGCTCGCGCAGGGCCAGGGCTCCGCCGGCGTGCTCGAGGGTCCCCTCGTAGCGCACCACGAAGTTGAACTGGTCGCTCAGGACGGTGCCGCCGAGCCGATCGAAGCCGGGGACGTTCGTCACGGCGAACTGGTTGTTCGCCGTCGGATCGGTCCACTCGTCGAGGGGAACGCCGGCGGCGAAGTCCGACCCGAGCTCGGTGTGCGGGCCGCCGCCGCGCGCGAACTCCCACAATGTGGCGTGGTCGATGCTCCCGAGTCCCCCGGCGCCGCACAAGGCATCGTTCACGGGCCCGCTCGACGGGAAGACGCGAACGTGCGCGGTCAGGCCGGACGCCGGCGGTGGGTGCGGTCCTTCGTCGAACTCCTCCACCGCTCCGTTGCGAACCGTACGAATCTTGCGGGGGGACCCCTCGAGGACCTCGATCGTCCAGGTGTCCCGCCTTCCGTTCTCGGGGTGGATCGGCCAGCCCTCGGGGCTCGTGACGGTGGTCGCCACGGTCAGGCCGTCGTCCTGGACGGCCATGGCGCGCATCTCGCGGACGCGGGCTGGCCCGAAGGGGTTCGTCAGCTCGCCCCAGAGCCGCGAGGGCGCGTCGAACCGAAGCTCGTAAGCGCGCGTCACGCCGTCACGAGTGGCCTGCCCGTGCCACGTCGTGGTCCCGAGCTCGTCGAGGAGCTCGGCCGCGAGGTCCGGCCCGTCCGAGCTCGCGTCGCTCGCGCCCGCGCCGCCACCCTCGCCCGCCATGCCACCTGCGCCGGTACCCGCTGACGCCCCGTCGGCCGCGTCGGCGCCGGCCGCGCCGCCGAGCCCGGCGCTGCCGCTCGCTGCCCCGCTGCCGCCCGCACCGCCGCCCCCGTCCGAGTCTCC
>CAZARU010000030.1:0-68246 GCA_964487605.1 uncultured Polyangiaceae bacterium | reverse complement strand
TGCCGCAGGAGAGGGTTCCGCCGCACCCGTCGGAGATGGATCCGCAGTTCTTTCCTTGCGCGGCGCAGGTGGTGGGGGTGCAGCCGCAGACGTTGGCGGTTCCGGCGCCACCGCACAGGAGCGGCAGGGTGCAGTTGCCGCAGGAGAGCGAGCCGCCGCATCCGTCGGGGATGGTGCCGCAGTTCTTGCCCTGCGCGAAGCAGGTGGTGGGCGTGCATCCGCACACGTTGGACGTACCCGCGCCACCGCAGACCAGCGGCAGGGTGCAGCTGCCGCAAGAGAGTGATCCTCCGCAGCCGTCGGGGATGGTGCCGCAGTTCTTGCCCTGCGCGACGCACGTGGTGGGAGTGCAGGCGCCGGCGCCGCAGACGTTGGGTGTCCCGCTGCCGCCGCACGTCTCGCCCGGCAGCGTGCAGTTGCCGCAGGAGAGTGATCCTCCGCAGCCGTCCTGGATCGTTCCGCAGTTCTTACCCTCAGCGGCGCAGGTGGTGGGAGTACACCCGCAGACGTTCGCAGTTCCGGCGCCACCACAGGTCTGCGGTAGCGTGCACGTGCCGCAGGAGAGCGTTCCGCTGCAGCCGTCGGAGATGGATCCGCAGTTCTTCCCCAGCGACACGCAGCTTGCCGGCGAGCATCCGCAGACGTTCGCGGTTCCGGCGCCGCCGCACGTCTGGGGAAGCGTGCAGCTCCCGCAGGCCAGGGATCCGCCGCATCCGTCGAGGAGGGTGCCGCAGTTCTTGCCCTGAGCGGCGCAGGTGGTGGGCGAGCATCCGCAGACGTTCGCGGTTCCGGCGCCGCCGCAAGTCTGCGGGAGCGAGCAGGTGCCGCAGGACAGGTTCCCGCTACATCCGTCGGAGATGGATCCGCAGTTCTTTCCTTGTGCGAGGCAGGTGGTGGGGGTGCACCCGCACACGTTGGCGGTTCCGGTGCCTCCGCACGTTTGCGGCAGGGCGCAGGTGCCGCAGGAGAGGGTTCCGCCGCACCCGTCGGAGATGGATCCGCAGTTCTTTCCCTCGGCGCCGCAGGTGGTCGGCATGCACGCGCCGCCGCCGCAGACGTTGGCCGTCCCGCTGCCGCCGCACGACTCTCCCGGCACCGTGCAGTTGCCGCACGAGATCGAGGCGCCGCACCCGTCGGGGATGGTGCCGCAGTTCTTGCCCTGCGCGGTGCAGGTGGTGGGGGTGCAGCCGCACACGTTGGCGGTTCCGGCGCCGCCACAGGTCTGCGGCAGCACGCAGCTCCCGCAGGAGAGCGAGGAGCCGCACCCGTCGGGAAGCGTGCCGCAGTTCTTCCCTTGGGCGACACAGGTGGTGGGGGTGCACCCGCAGACGTTGGCGGTTCCGGCGCCGCCGCACGTCTGGGGCAGCGTGCACGTCCCGCACGCCAGCGAGCCGCCGCACCCGTCGGAGATGGTCCCGCAGTTCTTGCCTTGGGCCACGCACGTGGTGGGCGTACAGCCGCACACGTTCAGCAGGCCGGAGCCGCCGCACGTCGCCGGCGGAGTGCAGGTCCCGCAGTCCAGCGAGCCGCCGCACCCGTCGGAGATGGTCCCGCAGTTCCTTCCCTCGGCCGCGCAGGTGGTCGGCGTGCACCCGCAGACGTTCGGAGTACCGCCGCCGCCGCACGACTGGGGCGCGAAGCAGGAGCCGCAGTCCAGCGCGTCGCCGCAGCCGTTGGAGATGGTCCCGCACGTCTTGCCCTGGGCGGCGCACGTCGTCGGGACGCAAACGCCGATGGCGCAGACGTTGGCGGTGCCGGCGCCGCCGCACGTCTCGGGTGGCGTGCAGGTCCCGCACGAAAGCGCGCCGCCGCAGCCGTTGAGCACGGTGCCACAGTTCTTTCCCTCGGCGAGGCAGCTCGTTGGGGTGCATCCGCAGACGTTGGCCTCGGGCCCGCCCCCGCACGTCTGGGGCGGCGTGCACGAGCCGCAGGCGAGCTGGCCTCCGCAGCCGTCCGGGACGGTTCCGCAGTTCTTGCCGAGCGTGGAGCAGGTCGTGGGCGTGCAGCCGCAGCTTCCGGCAATACCGCCACCGCCGCAGGTCGCCGGCGCCGTACACGTGCCGCAGGCCAGGGTCACCCGCAGCCGTCCGAGATCGTCCCGCAGTCCTTGCCCTCTGCGGCGCAGGTCGTGGGCGTGCATCCGCACACGTTCGGCGTTCCCCCGCCTCCGCACGACTCGGGCGCCACGCAGCTTCCGCAGTCGAGCGTCTCGGCGCAGCCGTCCGAGAGCGTGCCGCAGTCCTTCCCCTCCGCGACGCACGTCGTCGGCGAGCAGCCGCCGGGCCCGCAGACATTGGCCTCGCCGGCTCCGCCGCACGTCTCTCCGGTCACGCAGTCGCCGCAGTCCAGGGTACCCGCACAGCCGTCGTCGACGGTGCCGCAGTTCTTTCCAAGGGCCGCGCAGCTCGTCGGCGAGCAACCGCAGACGTTCCGCTCGCCCCCGCCGCCGCAGGTTTCCGGCGCGGTGCAGCTGCCGCAGTCCAGCGTTCCCCCGCACCCATCGGAGAGCGTGCCGCAGTCCTTGCCGGCTTCCGCGCACGACGAGAAGCACGTCGTTCCGTCCAGCCCGCCGTCGGGGGTCGCACCGCCCGCCGCGGATCCGCCGTCGTCGCCTCCCCCCGTCGAGCCGCCCGAGCCCGCGTCGCTCCCTCCCTCGGCGTGTCCGCCGGCGCCTACGCCGGACAGGTCATCGAGCGAGCTCGACAGCGTGCACCCGGCGCCCAGCAGCGCGACAACGAGCACCCACCGGATCAGCGCGAGCACGCCGATCCGACCGCACGCTCCTCCGGTCGCCCGCACTATCGTTGGCGGCAGTCTACGCGGCAGCGATCGTCGCAGCAAGGCGCGCTGCGGACGCTCGCGTCTCGAATCGCTGCCCTCGCCCGGCGCAAGAATCGCAACGTCCGGGTCATGCCGCGGCGCGGCACCGCGCTCGGTCCGCTGCGACGGAACGAACCTGAAACGCCTTGGCCTGCGCGTGGTCCCACCTTTCGCGACGTCTTGCTCGACGGTGCTCGGCGGGGCGCTCGCGCCGCACTGGTCACGTCCGCCAGCGCAGCAGCTCGCAGTCGAGCGCGCCGTTGTAGAGCGACACGCGCTCGGCGCGGCGCGCCGCGCGGAGCGCGCTTCCGGCAGGAACCAGGAGCGCGACGCGGTGGCCTCTCGGGAGCCGGCCGAGCGCCTCGTCGATGTCGCGCCGCATTCCAGCGGTCGTCGGCATGCGCTCCCCGTAGGGCGGGTTGGCGCAGACGGTTCCGGGAGGTGTGGTCCCCCGCAGGTCGCGGATCTGCGCGCGATCGACCCGTGCTCGGGAGCGCGCGACGCGGACGCAGGCGCGGGCGGCCTCGACGGCGCGCGGATCCGCGTCGAAGGCGAGCACCTCGGGGCCGTGCGCGAGCGCGGCGCTGCGCGCCTCGTCGCGCAGGCGCCCCATCGCGGCGGCGGACGCCTCGCCGAAGGACGCCCACCGCTCGAACCCGAAGCGATCTCGGCCGAGGCCGGGGGCGATGCGGCGGGACAGGTGGTCGGCTTCGATGGCGAGCGTGCCGGTGCCGCACAACGGATCGACGAACGGGGAGTCGCGGTCCCAGCCCGACAATCGAACGACGGCAGCCGCCAGGGTCTCCTTCAGAGGCGCCGTCGTGGAGCGGCGGCGCCACCCGCGCTCGTGCAGCGACCGCCCCGCGAGATCGAGGTGGACGGATGCGCGATCGGCCGCGATGCGCACGAAGACGGCGACGTCGGGGTCGTGGCGATCGACCGAGGGTCGCGTGCCGACGGCGTCGCGGATCTGGTCCACGATGGCGTCCTTCGTGCGCTGCGCGACGAACATGGTGTGGCCGAGCGCGCTGTCGCGACAGACCGCGGAGACCGCCAGGGTGGTCCTGGGCGTCAGGTGCTCGGACCAGTCGATGCCCCTCGTGCCTTCGTAGAGTGCGTCGGCCGTGGGCGCCGCGAACTCGGCCAGTGGTTGCATCACGCGGACGCCGATGCGGGTCCAGAGGCACGCACGCCATGCGTCCTCGGTCGTGCCCTCGAAGCGCGCGCCGCCTCGGTCCGCGCGAACCCGATGCAGGCCGATCTCCCGTAGCTCGTCGCGCAGGGCCACCTCCGTGCCGGCGGCACAGGTGACGAAGTAGCGACGCGTGGCGAGGGGCTTCGGCAAGGGGCGGGCCTGGTCTCAGTCGCGCTGGTCCACCGTCTTCAGGAAGCGCACCGCCGGCCAGTCCTGCTGGGTGTACTCGAGCTGGTAGTCGCTGCGCGCCAGGAACACGGGCGCTCCCAGGTGGTCCTCGGCGAGGCCCGCCTCGTTCTTGTTGATGAAGTCGCGCAACACGGCGCCGTCGTCGGACTCCACCCAGCGCGCCGTGATCCAGCCGGTCGCCTCGAGGACGACGGGGAGCTCGTACTCGCTGCGGACGCGGTCGGCCAGGACGTCGAACTGGAGCGATCCGACGACGCCGACGATCCAGTCGCCGCCGATTCGCGGCTTGAACACCCGCGCGGCGCCCTCCTCGGCGATCTGGGTGAGCGCCTTGCCCAGGTGCTTCGCTCTGAGCGGATCGGTCGCGCGGACGCGCATGAGGAGCTCGGGCGCGAAGCTCGGGATCCCCCGGAAGTGCAGCGCCTCGCCCTCGGTGAGCGCGTCGCCGATGCGGAGCTTGCCGTGGTTGGGAATGCCCACGATGTCCCCCGCCCAGGCCTCGTCGGCAATCTCCCTGTCTTGCGCCAGGAACAGGACGGGGTTGTGCACCGCGAGCTGCGTGTCGCTGCGGACGTGTCGCAGCTTCATCCCCCGGCGGAAGTGACCCGAGCACAGGCGCACGAACGCGATGCGGTCGCGGTGCTTGGGATCCATGTTCGCCTGGACCTTGAACACGAACGCCGTCACCTTCGACTCGGAGGGATCCACCGTTCGCTCGACGGCAGGCTGCGGGCGCGGAGGTGGCGCCATGTTCACGAGGCCCTCCAGCAGCTCTCTCACCCCGAAGTTCTTCAGCGCACTTCCGAAGTACACCGGGGTCTGGTGCCCCTCCCGATAGGCGGCGAGGTCGAGGGCTGGGCAGAGGCCGCGCGCCATCTCGACCTGCTCGCGGAGTTCCCGCAGCGCACGCTCGTCGAGGCGCGCCGCGAGCTTCGGATCGTCGAGGCCCCGGCACACCTCCGCCTCGGGAACGTCCTCGACGCGATCGCTCTCGCTCCTGGACAAGGGGATGAACCTGTTGGTCAAGAGGTCCCACGTTCCGGCGAACGATCGTCCCATGCCGATGGGCCACGACGCGGGGCTCACGTCCAGCGCGAGCGACTGCTCCACCTCGTCGAGCAACGCGAAGGGATCTTGCCCCTCGCGATCGAGCTTGTTCACGAACGTGATGATGGGGACGTCGCGCAACCGGCAGACCTCGAAGAGCTTCCGCGTCTGGTTCTCGATGCCCTTGGCGGCGTCGAGCACCATGACGGCGGAGTCCACCGCCGTCAGCGTGCGGTACGTGTCCTCGCTGAAGTCTTCGTGGCCGGGAGTGTCCAGGAGGTTGAAGGTGCACCCGCCCCACTGGAAGGTCATCGCGCTGGCCGTGACGCTGATTCCGCGCTCTTGCTCCACCTTCATCCAGTCGCTTCGCGCGCGTCGCCGCTCGCCGCGCGCCTTCACGGCTCCAGCCAGCTGGATGGCCCCGCCGAAGAGCAACAGCTTCTCGGTGAGCGTCGTCTTTCCGGCGTCAGGATGGGAAATGATGGCGAACGTGCGTCGCTCCGCCACGGCGGTGGGTAGGGTCATGTCGGGCCGCCGTCACATACCCTGGACGGCGACCGGTGTCGTGCGCTGGGTCGTGGAGTTGTCCCCGAGCTGACCGAACGCGTTGTAGCCCCAGCAGTAGAACGTCCCCGAGGCCGTCGTCGCGCAGCTGTGCTGGTACCCGGCGTCCACGCGCTTGGCGTCGGTGATCACGCTCACGGCCGTTGCCGTGGCGGAGGTGCCCGCCGTGCTGCCGCCGTTCCCTATGCGCCCGCTGGAGCGGTCCCCCCAGCACACGATGCCGCCGGTGGCGCGGACGGCACAGGAGTGAATCCAGCCCGCGGAGACGTGCACGGCGTCGGAGACGCCCGACACGACCACCGGCGTGAGCGACGTCCCGGACCCCGCGCCGCCATCACCGAGTCGGTCGTTCACCCGGTGGCCCCAGCAGCGCGCGGTGCCGTTCGCCAGGGTGGCGCACGTGTGCTCGAAGCCCGCCGACACCTGGACCGCGTTGGTGATCCCGGTCACCGCCGTCGGTGTGCTCGTGTAGCCGCTGGAGGTGTTGTTGCCGAGTCGCCCCAGGTCGCGATCGCCCCAGCACATCACCGTGCCTCCGGCGCGCACGGCACACGCGTGCCGGTGCCCGACGGACACGTCGATGGCGTCGGCGAAGCCGATGACGGCGACCGGAATCTCGGAGAAGCCCGCGTTCGAACCGCCGTCTCCCAGGCGGCCCTCGTCCCGGTCACCCCAGCACACCACCTGTCCCGTGGCGCGCCGGGCGCAGGCCGACGCCGTGCCCGCGGCGAGCTGCACGGCGTCGCTGAGGTTGCTGACCGTCCTGGGGCTGTTCTCCTGACCGGCCGAGCCACCGCCGTCGCCGAGCTGTCCCTCGCGGCGGTGACCCCAGCACGCGGCCTGACCGCTGGTCCGGGCCACGCAGCTGAAGGCGACGTCGTCGAAGCCGTGGTTCGACGCGGACATGCCGTTCGTGATCCCGCTGACGGCCGTCGCCGTGTCCTGGTTGGTGGTGGTCCCGTTCCCCAGCCGGCCGAACAGGTTGTAGCCCCAGCAGTACGTGGCTCCGCTCGAACGCGTGGCGCAGCTGTGGAAGAGGCCCGCCGAGACCGTCTCGGGCCTGGCCACGCAGGCGCCGTCGACGCACAGGGGCGTCGCGGTCCCGCAGACGTTGCCGCACGTGCCGCAGTGGCTCGGGTTCGTCGCCGTCTGGGTCTCGCATCCGTTCCTGGGGTCCGAGTCGCAGCTCGCCCAGCCCGCGGTGCACGCGGGGACGCACACGCCGCCGACGCAGCTCGTGGTTCCGTTGGCGTTCGTGCATGTCACGCCGCACGCGCCGCAGTGGCCGACGCTCGAGCGCGTGTCCACCTCGCAGCCGGTGCTCGCCGTCATGTCGCAGTCGACGAAGCCCGGGCTGCACACGAAGCCGCAGTTGCCCGCGGCGCAGAACTTCGTCGCATTGGCGCGGTCGGGGCAGGCGTTGCCGCAGACGCCGCAGTGCGACGTGTTCGTGGCCGTGTCCACGCAGTTTCCCGCGCAGGCGGAGAACCCCGCGTTGCAGGAGACCCCGCACTGCCCGCCCACGCACGTCCGGGTCCCGTTCGTCACGGCGGGGCAGGCGTTGCCGCACGCGCCGCAGTTGTCCAGGTGAGTGGACGTCGCGAGGCACGCCGACCCGCACTTCGTGAGTCCGGCGTTGCACGTGAACCCGCACGTCTGCGCCGAACACGTGGCCACCGAGCCGGTCGGCACGGGGCACGCGTCGTCGCAGGCGCCGCAATGCGCCGGATTCGTGGCGGTGTTCACGCAGGAGCCGCTGCAGTCCACCTCCGTGCCGGAGCAGCTCACCGTGCACGAACCTCCCGAGCACACCTCGTTGCCCGAGCAGGGCGCGTCGCAGCGGCCGCAGTGAGCCGTGCTGGTGCCCGTGTCCACGCACGCCGTGCCGCAGCGCGTGAAGCCGGAGTTGCACGCGATGCCGCACTGACCGGTGCTGCACGTGGCGCCGCCGTTCGCCGGTACCGAGCAGGCGTTCGCGCAGGCGCCGCAGTTCGTCGGGTCGCTCGTCGTGTTCAGGCACGCACCTCCGCACTTCGTGAAGCCCGAAGCGCAAGAGACGTCGCACGCGCCGGCCGCGCAGGTGGCGGTGCCGTTCGGGGTCGTGGAACACGCGTTGCCGCAGGCCCCGCAGTTCGACGGGCTGGAGGCGGTGTCCACGCAGGCGCCGTCGCAGTTGGTCGTGCCGGACGGGCACGTCGAAGTGCACGACCCCTGATTGCACACCTGGCCGCCCGTGCATGGATTGCCGCAGCCGCCGCAGTGTCCGGGGTGCGTCGCCGTGTCCACGCACGCGCCGCCGCAGTTCGCGAAGCCCGCGTTGCACGCTACGCCGCACGCCGAGGCCGCGCACGTGGCGACGCCGTTCGCCGGGGTGTTGCACGCCGTGCCGCACGCACCGCAGTTGGCCGGGTCGACGGCGGTGTTCACGCAGACGCTGCCGCAGGGCGTGTAGCCGCCGTTGCACGCGACCCCGCAGACCCCTGCGGTACACGTCGCGCTTCCGTTCGGAGGCGCCGGGCACCGGTTCCCGCAGGCCCCGCAGTGCGCCACGGACGTGTCGAGTTCGACGCACGCTCCGCTGCAATCGTCGAGCGAAGGGGGGCACGAGTCGCTGCACGTGCTCGCGCCGCACACCTGCGTCGTGGGGCACGCGTTGCGGCACGCTCCGCAGTTCTTCGGATCGCTGGTGACGTCGGCGCACAGGCCGGCACACTCCTCGAAGCCGGCCCCGCACGAGACACCGCAGCCCAGCGCCGTGCACGTGGGCTGGCCATCGCTGACCGGCGGGCACTCGTTGCCGCAGCTGCCGCAGTTCGCCGGATCGCCCTCGAGGTCGATGCAGCGCGCGCCGCAGCGCTCGAGCGAGCCGCAGACGAAGTCGCAGGTGCCCGCAGCGCACACCGGCGTACCGCCGCTCGGCGCCGTGCACTCCGTTCCGCACCCACCGCAGTGCTCCGGATTCGTCGCCGTGGTCACGCAGTGCCCGTCGCAGCGCATCTCGGTGGACGTGCACGGCCCCGCGTCGACCCCGGCGTCCGCTGGCGCGCCCGCCGCGCCGCCGATCCCCGAGGAAGCCGCGGTGCCGCCGACTCCCGACGCGCCTCCCATCGCGTCCGGTCGAGAGCCACCCGCGGCGTCGGCGCCGGCTTCCGGGCCCGCTGCTCCGCCGGCACCTGCACGCAGCGCGTCGAGGTCGGCGCCGAGCGAGCAAGCCATCGGCAGGAGCACGCCGACGACGACGAGGCCCGGCGTCAGGCGCAGGCGGTGCAGGGAGATCGCCATGAGACTCGCGGTCGAGCGCACCGCCGTAGCCTGGAAGGATGCCAAATTCGGCGCCTGGCCGCCGCTCGGAACGTCGCCTCGGCCGAGGTTCGGTCGACTCCGGAGCGATTCTGCGGACTTGCTCGGCCCTTGCTCGGAAGGCGCGTCGGTACACGGCGCTCGCCGTCGGCGACGCACCATGGCGGTTCCTAGCGTAGGAACTTCGGGTGCGCGGTACTAGGATTTCGCCGGTGACGGCGAAGAGTGGTCCGGGTGGCGACGCCCTCCGTTTCTCGTGGGATCCCGCGTGGCCGGATCTCGTGGGCGACCGGCGTCCGCCGTACGACGTGCCGTCGCTCACGCTCGACGAGTCACGGCAAGCCATGCCCACCCTGGACGTGGCGCGCGAAGCGATGCCGACGCTGCAAGACGTCGATCCGCTGCGACACGACGTTCCCGAGTCCGAGATCGAGTTGGACGCCGCGAGGCGCAAGGGTCGCGCAGAGTGACCGACCGGCTCTCGCCGAGCTCGACGCCGCGGCCGCCGGGCATCGGCGAGTCCCCTCGCGTGCGCATCGAGCGCGCGCTCCGCGACAACATCGTGAACGTTTGGCCGTGGAACGAGGACGCGCACAGCGATCTCGTCCTGGACGCCGGAGCGGCCGGAAGCTGGACCGTGCGCGCGCGGGGCCGCAGCGTCCGCATCGAGGAGGGCACCACACGGAGACCCACGGGCACGGTCTACACGGACCCGGAGACGCTGGCCGAGATCCTCGAAGGAAGCCGGTGCGGAGCGGAGACGTGGCTGAAGGGGTTTCTCCGGGTGCGCGGCAGCATCGCGCTGGCGATGAAGCTCGAGGGGCTCATCGCCGCGCCGCGCCCGCCGGAGTTTCCGCGCCCACATCGGATCGTGGCGGGCGGCATCGACACGTTCTACCTGGAGGCCGGCGTCGGACCGCCCGTCGTGCTCCTGCACGGCCTGGGCGCCATGGCGGCCTCCATGCTGCCCACGATGATGGCGCTCTCGGGTGACCATCGCGTCGTCGCGGTGGACCTCCCTGGCTTCGGGGAGTCCTCGAAGCCCGTTCGGGCCTACCACGCGGGATTCTTCGCGAAGTGGGTGCCCGATCTGCTGGATCAGCTGGGCATCGAGCGGGCGCACTTCGTCGGCAACTCGATGGGCGGTCGGATCTCCCTCGAGGTCGCGCTCCGCTTCCCCGAGCGCGTGGACCGCTTGGCGCTCTTCGCTCCCGCGATGGCCTTCCGCCGGTTCCGGCAGTTCGTGCCGTTCGTGAAGATGGCGCGCCCGGAGCTCGGCGCCTTTCCGGTGCCGGTGCCCCGCTCGCTCGTCATGGGTGTGCTCCAGCAGATCTTCTCGAGGAGCGATCGCGTACCGCCAAGCTGGTACGAGGCGGCCGTGGACGAGTTCCTTCGAGTGTTCTCCGACGCCCGCGCGCGCGTGGCGTTCTACTCCGCCGCGCGGCAGATCTATCTGGACGATCCCTTCGGAGAGGAGGGATTCTGGAATCGGTTGCGCGAGCTCACCCGCCCCGCGCTGTTCCTCTGGGGAGACCGGGACATCCTGGTTCCGGCGGGGTTCGCACGGCATGTCGAGACGGCGGTTCCCGAGGCGGTCTCGATCGTCCTCGACGACTGCGGGCACGTGCCGCAGTTCGAGGCGCCGGACGTCACCCACGCGCACGTCCGGCGGTTCTTCGGGCTGGAAGGCGCGTCGTCGTGAAGCTCGCGGGAAAGGTCGCTCTCGTGACCGGCGGCGGGACCGGCGTCGGAAGCGCCACTGCCCTTGCGCTGGCGGAGCGCGATTGCGCCGTCGTCGTCAATTACTCCCGGTCACGCGACGGCGCGGAGAGCACTGCCGAGCAGGCGCGCGCCCACGGCGTCGCGGCCGTCGTGATCCAGGCGGACGTTTCGCGGGACGAGGAGTGCCGCCGGCTCGTCTCGCAGACGCTCGCCGCGATGGGGCGACTGGACGTGCTCGTGAACAACGCCGCCACGACGTCGTTCATCCCGCACGGCGACCTGGATGCCGTCGGTCCGGACGACTGGGATCGCATCTTTCGAGTGAATCTCCAGGGCCCCTTCGGAATGGCGCGCGCGGCACGCGCTGCGCTGACGGCCCACGGTGACGGCGAGATCGTCAACGTCTCGAGCATGGCGGCCTTCGCAGCAACCGGAAGCTCGATTCCGTACTGCGCGTCGAAAGCTGCCCTCAACAACCTCACCGTCGCGCTGGCGCGCGTCCTGGCGCCGGCGGTTCGCGTGAACGCCGTCGCCCCCGGCTTCATCGACGGAAGCTGGCTCCGGGACGGACTGGGGGAGCGCTACGACGCGGTCAAGTCCGCCATGGAGCAGCGAGCGGTGCTGGGGAAGGTGTGCACACCCGAGGACGTCGCGGCGGCGATTGTGAGCCTCGTCGCGGGATCGGATCTCGTCACCGGTCAGGTGCTCTGCGTGGACGGGGGTCGCGCGGTCGGGACCGGGTTCTGACCCTCGGTCAGCGCCTGCGACGTCGCAGCAGCGCGGCCAGCGCCGTCACGGCGAGCACCGCGGGTGCAGACGGGGCGCGCCGCGCCGGGACGCGGCAGCCGCAGCCGCCGTCGTCGCCCGACGTGGAGGACTTCGAGCCTCCCGTTCCGGCCGTTCCGCTGTCCGCCGTTGCGCCCGTCCCCGACACTCCGCCCGCGCCGCCGACGAACGTCCCGCCGGTTCCGCCGGTTCCGCCGGCGCCTGCGGAGGTGGTTCCTGCTCCGCCGTCGGGACTCGCGCCGCCAGCGCCCGCCGTGGCGGTCCCGCCAGCGCCCGAGTCGCCGCCGCTTCCGCCGAGCCCCGCGACGCCTCCGTCTTGCCCGGCGGCTCCACCTCCGGCCGAACCTGCCGCGCCGCTCGTGCCACCCGCGCCGGCTGCGCCCGCCGCGCCCGCTGCACCGTCGACGCCAGCGTCGGCTGGAACGCTGCAAGCGCCGCCCTGGCACGTCCCGCCGGTGCACGCGGTGCCGTCCGGCACGGGTACGGCGACGCACCCGCCCGCGACGTCGCAGGTTCCGACGTTGCACTCGTCGGTGAGGGACGAGCAGTTGACGACCGCGCCGGCGCACGCGCCCGCGGTACAGGTGTCGTTCTCCGAGCACAGATCTCCGTCGTCGCACGTGGTGCCGTCGGCCCGCGGGATCCTGTCGCACAGCCCCGTGGTCGCGCTGCACGTGCCGACGTTGCACTCGTCGTTGCACGGGGTTCCCGCGATCACGGGCGTGCCGTCGCAGGTGCCCGCCGTGCACTCGTCGTTCGTCGTGCATGGGTTCGAGTCGTTGCACCGCGTACCGTTGGCGTAGGGAACCCGACCGCACTGCCCGCTCACCGCGTTGCAGACGCCCACGTTGCACCGGTCGTCGAGGTTCGAGCAGTCTTTCAGCGCACCGGCGCACGCGCCGCTGGTGCACTGGTCGGCGTCCGAACAGGCGATTCCGTCGTCGCACGGCGTCCCGTCGGCCTTCGGCAGAGGCTCGCACGCGCCGGTGATCGCGTTGCAGGCGCCGTCGTTGCACGCGTTGCCCGAGGCGGAACAGTCCTTGGCCGTGCCCGCGCAGCTCCCGGACGCGCACGCGTCGGACAGCGTACAGGGCGAGCCGTCGTCGCACGCCGTCCCGTCGGCTTTCGGCGACGGTTCGCAGGCGCCGGTGGCCACGTTGCAGGACCCGTCGTTGCAGGCGTCGGCTGCGCCCGAGCAGTCCTTCGCGGATCCCGCGCACGTGCCGCCGGTGCAGACGTCGGTCTCCGTACACGGGTCTCCGTCGTCGCAGCTCGCGCCGTCGGACTTCGGCTGCGCTTCGCAGGCGCCGGTCCCCGCGTTGCAGACGCCGTTCTCGCAAGCCGTGGCCGAGGCGGAGCAGTCCTTCGCGGTCCCGGCGCACGTCCCGCCCGAGCACGCGTCGGTGACCGTGCAGAGGTCACCGTCGTCGCATCCGGTACCGTCGGGTGCCGTCACGCACACGAACCCCTGGCACACCTCGCACCCGGCGCATTCCGCGTCGGAGTTGCACTGCACGATCCGGAAATCGACGTCACAGTCGTCCGTGTCGGTGTCCGTCTCGTCACGCGAGGCGTCCGTTCCCGGACCCGGCGCGGGCGTCATGGGGGTCACGCCCGGGTACGCTGCGGTTCCCCAGGTCGCGACGTCGATGATCGTCCGACTCGCGTCCAGCAGCAGGATCTCGTCTCCGGTGGCCGAAAGGGTGAGGGCCCCGGTGGCCCAGTTCGCGAACGACGTCAGGTTCGGTGCCGCCGTGCCGTCGATGAACTCTGCGTCGGGAAGCGCGGTGTAGCCGGTCTGGTAGTCCGCGCCGTCTCGCGCGATGACGATGGCTTGTCCCGCAGCGAGGGTCAGTCCGGGGGGAAACGTACGCATCGCCTCGCCGCCGTCGGGCGTCTCCTCGTCACCGAGCAAGTGGCCGTCCAGCGAGATCGCGCCCGCCGTCACGTTGCGCACCGAGATCCAGTCGCCCCCCTGCGCCGCGGTGCGGTCGGAGGAGAATCGCGTGATGACCAGCGGCGCTCGCGGTTCGCCGGTGGCTCCGAAATGGACGTCGAAATGGTGGCCGATGGTGTCGTCGCCGGCTCCGAATTCCGCGAGGGTGTTCGGGTACGCCGAGGCGGAGGGATCGCCGTAGTCCGTCACGACGTCGAGCGCGTCCGGGACGCCTGCGATGTCCGCCACCAGATCGTCGCCGACGACGTCGCGGAAGGTCGCGATCGAGAACCGCAGGGGCGACGTCGGCGGCCCGGAGAGGCCGAGATCCGCCCACGGGATTTCGAACTCGACGACGCCGGTCGCACCCTCCGCCACGGTGACGGGTCCGAGCGTGGTGAAGCCGGCGCCGCGGAGTCTCGCCGTGTTCGCGGCCTGGCCGAACAGGGTCTGAACCAGGTACTCCCACCGCGCCGCCTGGTTCACCCGCGTGTCGCCCAGTCCGTCCAGGAACTCCTCACCGCTTCCCGCCGCGCGGTCGAGGTCGAGTGCAATCTGGATCTGAACCGGGTTCGCGCCCCCGGTGGCCGGCGCGCCGAGGACGATCAGGACGTAAAGCTTCGTCGCGTCGCCGGTCACGCGCACCTCCCGAAGGTCCGCGATGTCCTCGGGCGTGGAGAAGTCGGTCCGAGCGTCTGCGGTCGCATCCTTCCAGACGTACTCGCCTCGAGTCGCGGCGCCGCGTCGCAAGATCCCCAGGTTGTCGGTCGCCGTCGTCGCGCCGAACCAGTCCGCCGCCGACCCATCGACGGTCGGAGTGTGAGCGGCCGCCGGGCCCGCCAGGCAAGCGACGGCGGCGGGCAGGGCGGCGACGTGGAAGAGGCGAGCGAGCGACATGGGGCGCGACGATGGCGAGACGCCCCCGCTGCGTCAACGCGGGCAGTGGCGACCCTCGGCCGGCGCAGGCGCGCGCGCCCTGGCACGGAGGCATGCCGGATCGTGCCGGAGGCCTCGCCCCCGAAGTCCCGAGATCTTGCCCGCCGAACTTGGCGAGCAATTGCGCCACCTGTGCCACCTGGTGGCGTGGCACACTCGCCACGGAGGCCTCCAAACTCGCCTTGCCGCCAGATCCTGAAGGCCGCAAGGTCCGCTCGCATGTGCCCCACCTCCGGACCGAACGCGCCGACCGAGGCGGAGGTGGGCGCACCGGCCCCGGCCCGTCGTCGAGGTGTCCTGATCCTCACCGTCGGCGAGCACGCGGGGCGCGTGATCCCCGTGGACGACTCCAAGCCCATTCGGTTCGGACGCTCGGACGACTGCACCTGGGTGCTCGCGGATCCGAGCCTCTCGCGCCTGCACGCGGAGGTCGTGCGGGCGGGGAGCGACCATCTGATCTCCGATCTCGGTTCCACGAACGGGACGTTCGTCAACGACGAGCGCATCGACGGCGTCGTCCACCTCGCGGACGGCGACAGGATTCGCCTTGGCCAGTCCAGACTCCGGTTCGCGCTGCTCGACGAGGAAGAGGGGGAGGCGTTGCTCGGGATGAGCGCGGCGGCGCGAGCGACGTCGCTGGGCGCTCCGCCGCGGCTGGCGGGGATGGGAGCAGAAGAAAGCGACGTGGTGCTGGAGCCCGAGATGATCGCGCTCTACGAAGAGGCCCGCCGTGCCGCGCAGGCACGGGTCCCCGTGCTCTTGCTGGGCGAGACCGGCGTCGGGAAGGAGGTCCTGGCCCACTTCATTCACCGCGCGTCGCCGCGGGCCTCCGCGCCCATGATGGCGCTCAACTGCGCGGCGCTTTCGGAGTCGCTGCTCGAGGCCGAGCTGTTCGGCCACGAGAAGGGGGCGTTCACGGGCGCAACGTCGGCGCGCCTCGGCGTCTTCGAAGCCGCCGACGGCGGCACGGTCTTCCTGGACGAGGTGGGTGAGCTCCCCGCTGCCGTACAGGTGAAGCTCCTGCGCGTCCTCGAGGATCGCATGGTGACGCGCATCGGAGCGCGTTCTGCCAAGCAGGTGGACGTGCGGTTCGTCGCGGCAACCCATCGCGATCTCGATCACGAGGTCGCCGAAGGGCGGTTCCGCCAGGATCTGCTGTTCCGCCTCAACACGATGACGCTGGACATTCCGCCGCTTCGACGACGCCCGTCCGAGCTCGTACCCCTCGCGGAACGCTTCGTCACGCTGGCATGTCGACAGATGGGTCGCCTCGATCGGCCGGCGCTCTCGCGCGACTTCGAGCAGGCGCTCGCGACGCACACGTGGCCCGGAAACGTGCGCGAGCTTCGAAACGTGGTGGAGCGCGCGGTCGTGCTGTGCGACGGTTCGGAACTGCTTGCGACGCACCTCCCGCAGCGCCTGCGCGAGGCGGCGCCACGATCCGTATCCCTGCCCGAGCGCCCCACCACGGACTCCAGCCTCGACTCGGCCATCAACAGCGCCGAGAAGCAGCGAATCCTGGAGGTGCTGGACGAGTGCCGCGGGAACCAGACCATGGCGGCCGAGATCCTCGGCGTGTCGAGACGGACGCTCGTCTCGCGCCTGAGCGCCTGGGGGATGACCAGGCCGCGCCGGCAGCGTTCGGACGGTTGAGGTCCCCGGGGACTTCTCACCGGGAGCGCATTGGTTTCAGCGCAACCTCGACGTAGCGGGCTCGATCGCGCGCGACCTCGACGAACCCGCGCCACGGCGCGAAGCCCTCGGCGCGAACCTCGACGGTGCGGCGCCCCACGGTGACGCCGTCGATGCGAGCCGGCGTCATCGCGACGGCCGCGCCGTCGATCCAGACCCGCGCCGAGACGGCGCCCGCGCTCAGCAGGATCGTCCCCGTGGGCGCGGGCAGGGGTTCGGCGGAGATCGTCAGATCGGACGTGCTCCCCTCGCGGACACTGACGGTGGCCTCCGCCGGTGCGTGCCGCGCCGCCGTGACGCGGGCGCGGTACGACCCGACGGGCACCTCCGCGTCGATGCGGCCGGCCGACTGCATCATGGGCGTGGCCCCGCGGAACAGTTCGACGGTCGCGGCCTCGGGCTTCACCGTCACGGTCAGGCGACCGACCCTGGCGGCCAGGGTCTTCGCGACGAGCGAGCGCTGCCCCGTCGTGGTGACTGTCTTCGCGGTCGCGTCGTGATGGCCGGCGAGCACCAGCTCGATGGTGTGTTCGCCGGGATCGAGGGCCAGCGTCCTCGGAGTGGTCCCGAAGTCACCGAGCTCGCGGCGGTCGACGAAGATCGTCGCGCCGGGCGGATCCGACTCGATGCGGACGAGCGCGAGTCGTCCCGCCAGGGTCCTCGTCCGAGCTTCGGCGTCCGTGCGCCGAGTGGCATCGGGATCGCCGCTCGCGAGGTACGCCTCGAAATGTGCGAAGGCGAGAGCGTGCTCGCCCGAAAGCGACGCCGCGATGGCCGCGTTGTAGAGGAGCCGCGGGTTCGGCACGGCCTCGAACGCGAGGAGAAAGGCGTCGAGTGCCGCTCGGTAGTCTCGGCGCGCGTAGCGTTCACGGGCGACGTCATCGAAGTAACGGGCTTCGACCGCCGGGGTCCCGGATGCTGGCCCCGCGCTGGTGCCCACGGCGCACGCGACGAGGAACGCTGGCCACCGATCCGTCACTTCGTCCCCGGCGTGACGGTGGCGCCCGAGGGACGCCCCTTGACCTCGGCGGTCCCGAAGTACAGGCCGACGGCGATGCCCGTGGCGAGGGCACCCGTGACGAGCAGGACGTCGGTGGCGGTGTTCAACGTCCGGCCCCGCTCCAGCAACGGGCGGCGGTCACTGCTCGGGTCCGCGGCCTCGAAGTCTGCATGCGTGCTCGATGCCAGGAACCCGGTGACCCCGGCGGCGACGAGTCCGGTGACTCCGATCCCCCCGACGACCCACGTTGCCACGGAGCGCTCGGTGCGCGGTGGCTCCTCGAGAGTGACGGTCACCCAGGTGCGCTCGCCGGTTCCGACGCTCACCCCTCCGCTCCACGGCACCAGCGACCTGCCGCTCACGCGAACGCGGTGATCACCCGCCCGAACTCCGGAGAGCACGGTCGGGGTGAAGCCCGCAGCCTGGCCGTCCAGCTCGACGAGCGAACCCGGAACGTTCGAGGTCACGGTGATGTCACCGCTCGGCTGAGGAGCGCGCTGGGGCGTGGCGACGACGACCGAGGAGTCGTCCGCGCGGACGGTCGCGACCCCGCGCCAGGGCAGGTGCGCTTCGGAGTGGAGCACGAGCTGGTAGGTCGCCGGCGGGAGGCTCGCTTCGAACGGGGTGCGGCCCTGGGCGACGACGCTCCCGTCCCCGGTGAGCGCTTCCGCCGTCCCCGGCGCGCTCGACTCGAGGCGCAGCTTGCCGACGACGAGTTGCGGCGAGAGGTTCGCCGACACGGTTCCTCCCGTGCGAGCCGTCACTTTCGTGCTGGCTCGCCGGTGGCCCTCCAGCTCGACCCAGACTTCCCTTTCGCCGGGCACGACGGCGATGGTGCGAGGCGTCGCTCCGTAGTCGCCGTGCTCTCGCTGATCGACGTACACGAGTGCTCCCGGCGGGTCGCTCTTCACCTCGACCAGGGCAACGCGCGTCGCGAGCTTTGCCAGGGCGTTCTCCGCATACGCGCGCCGTCCGGCGTCCTGGTCCGCCGACGCCAGGAACTCCGCGAAGTACAGGTAAGCGTCTTCCTCGCGGCGAAGGTGCTCGAAGCAGAGCGCGATGTTGAAGGCGATCCTCGGGTTCGGCGCGAGGCGCTGCTCGAGAAAGAACTCGCGGACGGCGTCCTCGTAGCGCTTCTTCTCGTAGTGACGACGCGCCATCTCGTCGTGGAAGCGTGCCTGCGCTGCGGCGTCGCCTCTCGCCGTCGACGCGTCGAGCGCGAGCGCGAGCATCACCAGGGCGGCTGCCGTGCGTGCCGTCATCGAGGGGCCAAGGGGGGCGGTACTGCGCCCTTCGCCGGGCTGGGTGCCTTCGGTGCACCGCCCTTGGACGGGCGCGCCGCGGTGCGGGTGAGCGTCACCGGTGGGGTGGGCGCGGCGCGCGTCAGCCGCAGGGTGGCTGCGACGTGCCCCGGCGCGCGCACCTCCAAGGCCACCTCGGGTTCGCCCGGGCCGAGCTCGATGTCCAGCGGTGTCTTGCCGATGACGGTTCCATCTCGCGACACTTCCGCGCCACTCGGTTCGGACTCGACGCGGCGGGTGATGGCGGCCGCGGGCTGCGGCGGCACGGGCGTGACGACCGGAGCGGCAGTCGCCGGCGCCACGACGGGATTCACCGTGGGCCGAGGCTCCTCCACGGCCGGCAGGGGTGCTTCTCCCGTCGGTCGGAGCGCGAGAAACGCTGCGATTGCGAGCGCACCGCCGACGGCCACGAGAGGCATGAGCTTCGAGCGGGGGCGCGCGACGTCCCTGGAGGCTTCCGCCAGCGTGGACACGGAACCGGCGGCGGTGATCGCGTGGTGCGACGCGGGCGGGGGCGCGCCAGGTGGCGTCGGAGCTGCAAGCGAGCTCCCGGTGGCTCCTTCGTCGAGGGCGCCCTCGAAGAGGACGCGCGTTCGCGGCGAGGCGAGCGGCAGAAGGTGGCGTCCGAGGGTCCTCATGGTCTCGAACCTGTCCGACGGAACCCGCGCCATCGCGCGCAGGATGATCGCCTCGAGCTCCTTCGGAATGGATCCTTCGAGCTCCGTCGGAGGTGGGAAGCGGCCGGCAACGATGCTGTCGAGCAGGGAATAGAGGCTCTGCTCGTCGAAGGGGCGTCGTCCGGCCGCGGCCTCGTAGAGCATGGCGCCGAACGAGTACTGGTCACTGCGCGCGTCGCAGACCCGCGCGTCCTTGGCCTGCTCCGGCGACATGTAGAACGGAGTGCCCAGGAGCGACGACGTCGCGGTCAGCGCGTGTCCGCCCGCGTCGTCGGCGACCTTCGAGATCCCGAAGTCGAGCAGCTTGGGGCGTCGGCCCGCCGGGGTGGTTTCCAGGTACACGTTCTCGGGCTTCAAATCGCGGTGCACGATGCCCTCGTCATGGGCCACGGCGAGCCCGGCGATGAGCGGTACGGCGATGTCTGCGAGTTCCGTGCCACTCAGGCGTCCGACACGGGTCAGGAGATCACGGAGGCTCTCGCCTTCGAGGTACTCCATCACCAGGTAGGGCACCTCGCCCTCGACGCCGACGTCGTAGACGTCCACGACGTGCTCGTGACGTACCCGGGACGCCGCTTGTCCTTCGCGGAGGAACCGGGTGCGAATCACCGCTGCCCCGGCGATCTGCGCATGGAGCGTCTTGATCGCGACCCGCTTCTTCAGCTCACGATGGAAGCCCTCGTACACGATGCCCATTCCGCCCTGACCCAGGGGACGGACGATCTCGTAGCGCCCGAGCTGGGTGCCGCTGGACAGCGGACCCTCGGCCTGCACCGTCGACGGGACGGCCTCGGTCTTTTCGAAGGCGTCGCTGTCCCCGGATGACACGGGGTCGGATGCTGCACGAGAGCCCGTGATGGGGTCAATGGCCCTTGCGCGGGAGCCTGCGTCGCTGCGCGTCGTGCTGCGCAACTGCGCGCCGCGCCGCGCACGCGCGCCGCCCTTCTCCTCGCATCGCTGTCAGGGGCCGACGGGGTAGGGCCCGTCCAGATCGGGCTCTGCCGACTCGTAGAGGAGCTTCCACCGTACCACGGCATCCGAAATGTTCTCGCCGGGAAGGGTGAGGGGTGGCTTCGCGGCGCCGGCGCACCGCAGGAGCAGGAACGGATCGAGCCGCCGCCCCCGGTGGGCGTCGGCCAGCTTCGGGGCAAGCTGCCGAGGCGCGAGGCAGCCTACCTCCATGGCCGCGACGATTCGAGTCGCGGCTTCGGTGGTCGACTGGTCGCGGCCCGAGTGGGCCTCGGCGCGCGCTCGCTCCTCGGACACGTGCGCGATGGTCTCGAAGTGCAGGTGGGGCCGCACGTCCGCCCCGGATGCGTTGCCCGTCTTGCCGACGGCACCGACCACGGTGCCTCGCTGCACGGGTTGCCACTCCCCGTTTGGCACGTCGACGCGAGCCAGGTGTGAGTAGAACGACGAGACGAAGCCACGCGGCTCGCCCTGACCCAGCTCCGGCGCCGCGCAGACCAGCTGGACCCACTTCCCGAAGGACGGGCTCGCACCCCCGCGCGCGTGGCCGGCGCACACGGCCAGGGCGGGTGTCCCGAGTGGCGCGAGGAGATCCAGGCCGTTGTGCTCGCCGTGGTAGCGAGGCGCGCGGAAGTGTCCCTGTCCGGCATCGTCGCCGCGCACTCCGTGGTCGACGGGCAGGGGATGACCCCACTGCTCGTCGATGGCCGGAGCGGCGGGCTCGAGGAGCTTCGAGGTCCCTCGCGCGTCCACGACGGGCGGCGCAGGAGCGGACTCTGGCCTCAGGGGCGGCGTGGTGGGGACTGCCGCGATGGGTCGTCTCGGTGGTGGCGCATCCGGGGTCGCGCAGGCGGTGGCGCAAGCGGCCAGGCGAACGAGCCATCGCGCGGGTCCCACGGACGACATGGTCGTGAGCCTACTCCGGTGGCGCGTCGAAGCACGAGCTTGGCGCTTCAGAACTCCATGGTGCGCGGCCTGCCGGCCCAGCCGAACCGTGCGCTCAGCACCGGGTGCGGGTCGCTGGACGTGCGACTCGAGCTGACGAACACCGAAAGCGGGCGGAACCGCACCTCCCCGCGCGGCTGGTCGGCCTTCGGCGCGAGTTCACCGAACATCACCTTGGCGATGCTCGACAGGCTGCTTCGATCGTCGTTCGGGCGCACCACGCCGACGACGACCTCCGTTCGGATCACCGCGGTCTCTCCCTCGACGGCGCCTTCGAGGTCGAAGCGGAGGTGCCCGCAGTCGCTCGAAGCGAATCTGAACCCGGACTGGAGGACCAGCTGCCGCGAGGAGCCCGACATCGCGCGCGCGCTCGGGTCGAGCTTCGGTTGCTCGGCCGCGGTCACCACGAACTCGACGCCCCGGGCGTGCCGCGCAGCGAGGACGGCGACGCCCTTGGGTCCACGGGCCAGCTCCACGAGCGGCACCTTCGACCTCGACATCACCTTCATTCCGCCGGTGATCCCGTCGAACCAGACGTCGGTCACGACGAGATGGCCGCCGCCCTCCTCGCGGACGAGCCGTTCGACGTGGAGCGCCCACATGCGGTCGGCTTCGTGCGCCGCGGAGGTTCTGGCGGAGGTGATCTCCGTGTGGAATGAGGCCTGCGCGCTGGTCGCGCCGGACCACGGGGTCCCTGGTTCCAGCGCGGAGCGGTTGACGGTCGTGAAGCAGGTCGAGTCGTCCGTCGGCTCGAAGACGTGCCCGGCGGCGGCGAATGCGTCGGCGTCCTGCCGAGCCGTGAACACGTTGTAGCTGCGCGCGACGCGCCCGGCACCTACGGACGGGTGCGTGGGCGGTGCCGCCGGGTAGAGCCCCTCGACCGTGCTGTCCGACGGCAGCGAGCGCGGGGCCGTCGCTCCTTCGGGGACGACGATGGGGTGGGTGAGCGGCAGGTCGTCGAACGACGGACCGCGCGCGTCGGCGCTGGCCGACCAGGTCGTCGGCACCAGTGCAGCCGCGAGAAGGAGCGTTCGGAACCGAGACTTCACAGCGACCTCAGGAACGCCACCAGGGCAGCCCGATCGCTCGCGGAGAGGTGCGCGGTGTGCCCCATGGAGCCGTCCACCTTCTCGACCAGGGCGTCGAGCGTGCCGTAGCGGCCGTCGTGGAAGTAGGGGGCCCTGCCGGCCAGGTGCCGGAGCGATGGCGTATCGAACTCGCGGGCGCGATCCGCCCGGGTGTCGCTGTTCACGTCGTGCGTTCGTGCGTCGGTCAGCGTGGTGCCGGTGTGGCACGTCGTGCAACCCGCGCGTGCGGAGCCGAAAATTTCCTCGCCGCGAGCCACGAGACTCGCCGCGGCGCCGTCCACGCGTGGCGGCGGCGGGAGGCTTCGGACGTAGGCGAGGAGCGCTTCGAGCTCGAGACTCCGCAGCCCACCGGTGCCGCGCAGACGGTCGAACGTCTGCGTCACGTGGGTCTCGAGGTCGCGAGTGTCCCCGCTCCACGAGAAGGGCGCGGTGTCCTCCAGCATGCCGGCGAGCATCTTGGTGCGGCGAGGTCCACTCGGAGTAGCCCAGGTGATCCCATCGTCTCGTCCCATGGGGTGGCAGCTCGCGCACGCTCTGCCGTCGCTGGAGACGCGGACGTCGCCGGACGCGTGGAACAGGATGCGGCCCAGGGCCAGGGCGATGGGGAGCTCGTTCTCCGGGGCGGGCGTGACGCGGATCGACGTGTGCCGCTCGGTCCTGTCGTCGTCGATGGCAGGCTCCACGCCCAGTGGGAGGAGCGTGACCTTCTGCTCGAACTGCGACCACACGACGGCGCGGTCTCGCTGGGGATCGACGGCGATGCCGGACGGGCCCGCAGGAACGCGCCACTGTCGCACGCGGGCGAGGACCGGGCTGGCGGCGCGAGCGTCGTAGGCGACGACCGCGTCGATGCCGAGACACGTGACCAGCAGCGTGCCGCGGTCCGCGTCCACGGCGGCGGCTCGGGGCAGCAGGCATGCCGAGGGGGCAGCGTTCGGGGACGCCGGAGCGCTCGCGAGGCTCGCGCCCTGCGAATCCACGCTCGCCCCGAGCACCGAGCGCGCGCGCACGTCCACCACCGCGACGCTCGGCAGCTCCGTCGTCACGTGCTCGTCGCCGTAGCCCGTCGGGCGGCGTGTCGGATCCCCGGGTTCTACCAGTACCTGCGGTGCGAACAGTCGCCCGCTCGGGTCTCGCGACTTCGCGAGCGCGAACCCCTGGCATCCCATGCGGTGCGACGCGCCCGACTCGTTCAGCGCGTTCTGGTGCTCGGCCAGGGCCGCTTCGACGTCCACGCTCGACGGCAGCAATCCGCGCGCACTCTGCTCGAGCAGGACGCGCTGGCGCTGGGCCAGGAGCGCAGAGGGACGTCCGCCCAGCGCGAGGTCGGTCACCTCGCGGCTGCGGAGGTCCACGGCGCTCATCCGGCCGCCGACGACGTGACCGACGAACGCCGTCTTTCCATCGTCCGAGACCGTGACGGCGAAGGGATCACGCGGGAGCGCCACGGACACCACGCGCTCGAGGTCGGTGGCTCGAAGCACGGAGAGCCGCGCGCCCCAAGCGCTCGTCACCAGGAGCTGCCGATCGTCCGGAGTGGCCGCGAGTCCCACCGGCTCTGCGGGCACCTGGCGCGTGCAGCCAGGAGACAGCACCAGCTCCTTCGATCCGGTCGCGTGCACCACCGCCACCTCGGACCGGTCCCCGAGCGCCACGACGATTCGTCCGTCCTGGGTCACCAGGAGCTGGGACGGCACGCCGCCGAGCGCGTGCCGTGCGAGCGGGCGCGATGCATCGAGGTCCAGAACGTGCAAAGCGCGGTCGTCCTCGTCCGCGACCACCGCGACCGCGCGCCCGGACCAGATGGCGAGGGCTATCGTCGAGCCGGTTCGGTGCTCTCCCACCGGGCGCAGCGCTGCTCCCGGACTGGCCTCGCAGCCGATTTCGGCGGGGGCCGAGGACACGCCGGGAGCGACGGTCGCGCCTCCGCAGGCGGCCACTCCGGTGAGCGAGAGGGCGGCCACGCCCACGCGACTGCCCCGCAACCATCCCTCTTGGGCCATCGTTCACCTCTTACGCCCCAACGCGTCCGACCTTCCTGGCCATTCCCTGGGCGCGCGCGCCGGTTCGACCCGCTCGTGGCTGGGAGTTTGGGCCGACGAGCCCGGCGCCGGGCGCTCAGCCGGTCGCGCGGAACTCGACCCCGACCAGGTCCGAGAGCGCTGCGAGGGCGGCCGACGGCTCGGTCACCTTGATCGTCTCCATGCCCAGCGCCCGCGCGGGCTTGAGGTTGTGCCCGATGTCGTCGAGGAAGACGGTCTCTTCGGCGGCGGCGCCGAGCTGCTCGAGCGCGAGCCGGTAGATTTGCGGATCGGGCTTTCGCATCCCGACGCGCCAGGACTCGACGAACGCGTCGAACTCGGGGCGCAGGGCATCCATTCGGTCGTCCCGGTCGTCCTGCGGCGCCCAGTTGTTCGTGAGGGCACCCACCCGCAGGCCCGCGGCGCGCAGCGTGCGGATGGCGGTCAGCATCTCGGGGACGACGGCCGTCACCTCGGCCATCTCGCGCATCATCTTCGCGGACGAGAAGGGCGCGCCGAGGGCGCGGATCTCGTCGTCGAACGCGGCGCAGAAGTCCGTGAACGGGAGCTCGCCTCGCTCGAGGCGCTGCCATGCGCCGTCCGGTCGCGCCTGGTACCCGCCCACCGCGCGCGCGACGATGCCGGGCGGAAGCCCCTCGCGCTCCTCGAATGCCGCGATGAAGTGCAGGGGGGAGCGCAACACGACGCCCCCGAGGTCGAACAGGACTGCCGTGCGTCGCGGCGTCACGACGTGACCTCCACGCCGGCCTCCTTGAGCGCGGCGGTGAGCGATGCCCGATCGATGGTCTTCGACAGCGCCTCGTCCGGGGTGATCAAGTCGGACTTCACGAGTTCGAGCAGGCTGTCGTTCAACGTTCGCATCCCGATGCGCCGTCCCGTCTGCATGATGGAAGGGATCTGGAAAACCTTCGACTCACGGATCAGGTTCGCGACCGCGGGGACGCCGAGCAGCACCTCCAGGGCCGCCACGCGTCCGCCGCGCTTTCGCTTGCAGAGCATCTGGCTGATGACGCCCTTCAGCGACTCGGAGAGCATCAGGCGGACCTGGCCCTGCTGCTCCGACGGGAACTGGTCGATGATGCGATCGATGGTCGATGGCGCCGAGGTGGTGTGGAGCGTGCCGAACACGAGGTGCCCCGTCTCCGCGGTTTCGATGGCGATCTTCATCGTCTCGAGGTCGCGAAGCTCGCCGACGAGCACGATGTCCGGGTCCTCGCGGAGTGCCGCCCGAAGGGCGTCGCGGAACGACGCCGTGTGTTCACCCACCTGGCGCTGGTTGATGAGGCACTTGCGGTTCTCGAAGACGAACTCGATGGGATCCTCGATGGTGATCACGTGGCTCAGGCGCGTGCGGTTGATGTGATCGATCATCGCAGCGAGCGTCGTCGACTTGCCCGAGCCCGTCGGGCCCGTCACCAGCACCAGGCCCTTGGGCAGCCGGCACAGCTCGAGGATGGCCTTCGGCAGTCCGAGCTGGTCCGCCGTCGGGATCTCCTTCGGAATGGTGCGGAAGACGGCCCCCATGCCCTTGCGGTCGACGAAGAGATTGCAGCGGAAGCGACACCTGCCGGGAAGCTCGTAGGCGAAATCGGTGTCGTGGCGCTGATTGAACTCGTCTCGATTGCGCACGGGAACGATGGGCGCCACGAGGCGCTGCACCTCCGCGGCCGACAGGACCGCGCGCTTCGGGAGCGCCGCGATGGAGCCGTCCTTGCGCACGATGGGGGGCGCGCCCGAGCTCAGGTGCAGGTCCGATGCGCCCACGTCGAGCGTCGCCGCGAGCAGCGCGTCGATCTCGCGCGTGTCGGGCGCGGTCGGAGCCGCAACCTGCCTCGCCGTGCTGGCCTCCGCTGCGGGCGCCCGAGCGGGCGCCGCCTCCGCCGATCGGATGGCGACCGGCGGCGGTGCAGGTGGCGCGGCCGCGGCCGGGCTCGAAGCCGTGGCCGCCGAAGGTCGATCGTCTGGGGGCACGGGTTCCGTCGAAGCGCCTGCCGCGACGGTCGCCGCGGGGACGGACCGTGGGTCATCGAGCTCGAGGACTGGCTGATGATCCGGCTCGAGCGTGGGCGGGAGCGACGACAGGGGTGCGGAGCGCAGCGCCGGTGGGATCGAGTCGTCGGTGTGGAAGTAGAAGGTCGCGCTGGTGACCCCGTCTCGGGCCTCGACGGACACCCGCACCACGCCCACGTCGGCGACCCGACAGCGGGATTCGGCGGCACCCGTGGCGAGCTGCCTCGTCGCGTCGGCGGTGAGCGTCGGGCGCACCAGAGGGCCGATGTCCGCGGGCAGCTCTTCGGTGTCGAGCTCTCGGGCGCCGGTCGCTGCGATGATCACCGGCTTGCGCCCCGGGATCAGCCGAAGCTCCTCGGCTTGGAGCCTCGCCGCGGTCTGCAGCAGCACGCTCAGGTCCATTCCACTAGCCCTCCTCCTCGGCCACTTGAGCGATCCAGGCCTTGTTGACGAGACACCGATCGCCTTCGCGCTCGACGATCAAGAAGGGTTCGGTTCGATTGAGGTGATCGAGCAACCTGCCCTGGGGCCCGGGGACCTCCAGCGCCACGGCGCCCTCGATGGTCCCGCTCTGACAGGTCACCACCACGCGGCAGAGGTCAGGCGGTGGCGCCAGGTCATCCGCGCCCTGCGCGTCGCGCGCCGGAACGACGAGCAGCACGATCTCGCGCTTGCTGAGCAGCACGGCGCGTGACGCCCCGTCGGCGAGGAACGGCAGGAACGCCGAGGTGTCGTTCAAGCGCTCCTCCGGCCGCAGGGGGCCTGTGTGGAACGTGGTGCCGGAGGCGAGAAACAGGCGCCCGGTCAGCTTGGCGCCGTTGGCGCACACGACCGAGGCGTCGACGGTGGTCGTCGGCACGCGGTACGAAACGAGGGGGCTGTCGTCGTCGTTCGGCATTCGTGCGTCGGCGTCAGTCGATGGTGACGACGCACTTGCCGATCACTTCGCGGTTGATGAGCGCGTAGAGCGCGTCGGCGCCCCGCTCCAGGGGGAAGCGGTGCGAGATGTGGGGCCGAAGCCTGCCTTCCGAATGCCACTGGAAGAGACGCTCGAAGTCGCGCTTGGTGTTTGCGGGCTCCATGGCGGCGTAGCGTCCCCAGAAGACACCGATGAGCGAGCTGCCCTTGAGCAGCAGGAGGTTCGCCTTCGCCGCGGGGATGTTCTCGTCGCTGGCGAACCCGACGACGAGAATCCTGCCGCGCCACGCGACCGACCGCAGGGCCTCCTGGAACGCGTCGCCGCCCACGGGATCGTAGATGACGTCGGCTCCGCTGCCGCCCGTGAGCTTCTTCACCCGTTCCTTCAGGGGCTCGTCCAGGGACCGATAGTTGATGCAGTGCTCGATGCCGTAAATCTCCTTCAGTCGATCGAGCTTTTCGTCGGTGCCGGCCGCGGCGATGATCCGCGCGCCCAGGATCCTCCCGATGTCGATGGCTGCCGTGCCCACGCCGCCAGCGGCACCCAGCACCAGAAGCGTCTCGCCCTCACGGAGCGCGCCGCGATCGACGAGGGCGTGGTAGCTCGTTCCATACGTGAGCGTGAAGCCTGCCCCGACCTCGTAGCTCATCGATGTCGGCAGAGGCATCACCTTGTCCTCCGTCGCGATCACTTCCTCCCGAAACCCGTTCCATCCCGTCATCGCGATGACGCGATCTCCCGCCCGGAATCGCTGGACCTCGGAGCCCGTCTCGACGACGTCGCCAGCCACCTCGCCGCCCGGCGAGAACGGCAGCGAAGGCTTGAACTGATACTTGTCGCGAATCAGCAGCACGTCGGGGAAGTTGACCCCGCAGGCGCGCACGCGGATCTTCACCTCCGACTTTCCGGGTGGTGGGGACTCGATGTCTTCGAGCACCAGGCTCTCGGGGGGCCCGTGGGCCTTGCACAGCAGCGCCTTCATGAGGGATCTCCGTGAGGGAGCGCGAGAATGGCAGAATCCGCCGCGTTCCCGCATGGCAATCCGGTGCCGTGACGCCGGCCCCGCGGTTTTCCGCTGAAACCGGATTCCTCCGAGTCCTGCTGGCATCCGGCTGCGCCGGCTTTGCGGTGCGCCCCGCGCGTCGCGATGCGCTACTCTCCCCGGGTCGAACGATGCGAGGGCTCGTTGCCAGCAGCTGCTTGTCGATTGCGGTGCTCGGCGCAGCATGCGCGGGTGTGGTCGGAGATCCAGGGAGCAGCGGTGAGGGCTCCGGCGCCGGTGGCTCTGGCGCCTCCGGCGGGGGAAGCGGCGGGGCGACGGCCCAGCGCGACCCCAACCGCGTGACGCTGCACCGCCTCAACAGCGCCGAGTACAACAACACCGTTCGCGACCTGCTGGGTACGGGTCAGCGACCCGCCGCCGACTTCCCGGCGGACGACCACGGCTTCGGGTTCGACAACATCGCCGACGTTCTGAGCGTCTCGCCGTCCCTGGTCGAGCTCTACGAGCGTGCGGCCGAAGCGCTGGTCGCCGAGGCGCTCGCCTTGCCCACGGCCGATCCCGTCCTGCTTCAGGTGGAAGGCGAGAACCTGTCTTCGAGTGTCGGTGCCGCCACGGCGGACGCGTGGAACCTGTGGTCCAGCGGTGATCTGACGAACGTGTTCGTGCTGCCCGCAGATGGGCGTTACCGCGTGAGCGCCCGGGTGTGGGGCGATCAGGCGGGGCCCGAACCGGCGCGCGCGCAGCTCGTCGCGGGGAACACGGATCTCGGCACGTTCGACGTCGCGAGCACCAGGTCGAGCCCGCAGGTCATCTCCGGCGAAGCCCAGCTGAACGGCGGCAGTCGCCCGGTCACCGTCAGCTTCGTGAACGACTACTACGACCAGGCGGCGGGCCTCGATCGGAACCTCTACGTGGATTGGATCTCCGTCGAGGGACCGCTCGATGCGACGATGCCGAACAATGCCCTGCGCGATCGCATCGTCGTGTGCGATCCCGTCGCGGGCGGCGACGCGTGCGTTCGCGACATCCTTCGGCAGTTCACGCGGCGCGCGTGGCGCCGCCCGGTGACCGACGCCGAGGTCGATCGGCTGAAGCAGCTCGTCGACGTCGCCGCCCAGCACGGGGAGGACGTGAACGCCGGGCTGAACGTCGCCCTGCGGGGCGTGCTCGTGTCGCCGCACTTCTTGTTCCGCGTCGAGCTCGACGCGGATCCCGCGTCGCCCGCCTCTCATCCGCTCAGCGACCACGAGCTGGCCTCGCGCCTGTCGTACTTCCTGTGGAGCTCGATGCCGGACGAGGCGCTGTTCGCGGCCGCGGACGCGGGGATTCTGACGGACCCCGACGAGATCGAGCGGCAAGTGCGCCGGATGCTCGCCGACCCCAAGGCGGCGGCTCTGGTGGACAACTTCGCGGGCCAGTGGCTGCTCACGCGCGCCCTGGACTCCCACGAGCCCGACTATGCGTACTTCCCCGAGTACGATCACGCGCTACGTGACGCGCTGAAGGGCGAAGCGCGGTCGTTCTTCCAGGAGATGCTGGACGCGCGGCACCCCATCGAGACCATGCTCCTGGCGGACTTCACGTACGTGAACGACCGCCTCGCACAGCACTACGGGATCTCGGGGACGTTCGGAGCGTCCCACGAGCGCGTACCGCTCACGTTCGACCAGCGAGGCGGAGTGCTGCGACAGGGCGGCATCCTCACGGTCACTTCCTATCCCACGCGTACTTCGCCGGTGAAGCGCGGCAAGTGGGTTCTCGGAAGCCTCCTGTGCTCGGAGCCGAAGCCGCCGCCCCCCGGTGTCGAGGCCGACCTCCCCAAGGAAGAGCTCGCCGGGAAGACCCTGCGCGAGGTCCTCGAGCTCCATCGCGAGAAGGAGATCTGCGCGCAGTGCCACGACCTCATGGATCCCATCGGCCTGGCCCTGCAGAACTTCGACGCCATAGGGCGGTGGCGCGCCACCGAGGAGAGCGGCGACGTCGTGGACCCCACGGGGGTGCTCCCGGACGGAACGCCCGTGGACGGTCCCGCGTCGCTCGCGGCTGCCGTCGCCGCCGACGCGCGCTTCCCTGAGTGCGTCACGGAGAAGACGTTCGTGTACGCGCTCGGCCGCGGCATGCTGCCGAGCGACGCTCCCTATCTCAGGAGCATGCTGACGAACCTCGGTGGCGCGGGCTTCGCGCTCGACGACCTCGTCGTCCAGATCACTCGAAGCGAGCCGTTCCGCCTGCGTCGCGGGGAACCCCCGGAGGAAGCGCCGTGAGGGTACGACGTCACCCCGCCATCGATCGACGCGAGCGACGCTTCCTGCAGTCGCGTCGCGCGTTCCTCGGGGGAGCCGCGACGGTCGTCGCGCTTCCGTTCCTCGAGAGCTTCGCCGGGAAGACGGCCGTCGCCCAGACGCCTCCGCCGCTGAAGCGATTCATCGCCTTCTACGTGCCGAACGGCATGCACATGCCGGAGTGGACGCCGGCGGGAACGGGGCCCGGCTACGAGCTTCGGACGATCCTGCAGCCGCTGGCGGCGATCCAGAGCAAGGTCAGCGTGCTCAGCGAGCTGGACAACGAGCCGTCGCGCCCGGAAGGGCCTGGGGACCACGCTGCGGGAACGGCGGGGTTCCTCACGTGTCGCCATGTGGTGAAGACCGAGGGCCCCAACATCCGCAACGGGATCTCCATCGATCAGGTGATCGCCAACGCCGTCGGCGGCGACAGCCGCATCGCGTCTTTGCAGCTCGGCACCGACGGCGGAGGTGGGATCGGAACCGGCTGCGACAGCGGCTACAGCTGCGCCTACTCGCGCAACGTCTCGTGGGCGTCCGAGACGCAGCCCCTGCCGAAGACCACGAATCCGCGGGTGCTCTTCGATCAGATCTTCGACGGCTTCGATCCGACGGCGACCCCCGAGGCGACGGCGCGTCGCAAGGCGTACCGAAAGAGCGTGCTCGACTACGTGAACGGCGAGGCCGTGAGCCTCTCCGGGAAGCTCGGGACGACGGATCGTCGCAAGCTGGACGAGTACCTCACCGGAATTCGGGATCTGGAGCTCCGGGTGGACGCAGCGACGACCCTGACGTGTCCGGAGTATCCCCGCCCTCCGGACAACCATTCCTACCCGCAGCACGTGCAGCTCATGATCGACCTGATGGTGCTGGCGTGTCAGTGCGACGCCACGCGTGTCATCACGTTCATGCTCGGCAACGCCGGCTCGAACCAGTCGTACGACTTCATCGGCGTCAGCGGCGCGCACCATCAGATCAGCCACCACCAGGACGATCCCGCCAATTTCGCCAAGCTCATCCCGATTGGGCAGTGGGAGGTCGCCCGCCTGGTGGACCTCCTCACCGCCATGGACGCTGTAGACGAGGGGAACGGCACGCTGCTCGACAACAGCGCGGTGTTCTTCTCCAGCGAGATCGAGGACGGCGACAGCCACGCGCACTACAACCTGCCTGTCCTGCTGGCGGGCGGGCTCGACGGCCAGCTCCCGTCGGGGCGGCACGTACGGTTTCCCGACGGGACACCGATGGCGAACCTGTTCCTCACGCTGGCCGGCATGATGGGCGTCCCCCTCGCCACCTTCGGCGACGACGGAACTGCCCCGCTCGCGCTGGTGTGAACCGTTCCCGTCCGAACCGCCCGGTGGTGTAGGCTCCACCGCGGGAGTTCGAGGTGAATCAATCCGGACACGGTGCGTCGGACGGGCCGCCCGCGGGGAGCAAGCCGCCGCTCGCCAGCGGACGGTGTCCGTTTCACGGCGTTCCACGGACGCCCGAGCAGGCTTGCCCGCGCTGCGCCGAGGAGAAGGAGCTGGCGGCCCGGGATGGCGAGCGCCATGCGCGCCTCGCGAAGAAGCTGGCCGTCGCGACGATCGGGATCCTCGGCGTCGGGCTCGTTGCGACGGGTACGCGCGGTTGCTGGCAGGCGCGGGCGATCGACGCCGCGCTGCCCGAGGCGAGGGGCAGGGTCCAGGTCCACTGCTACGGGACGGGCGGGTACGCTCTCGTCCGGTCCGGCGCGCTGCATGGGGCGAGTTCGGATCTCGCGCCCGCGATCGCGTGGCTGCGCGAGCACAAGATTCATCACGTCGCCAGCGGTGCGGAGGCGAGCGAGTGGCAGCGCGTACTGCAGCGGCATCCTGGGGCGGAGCGGCCGCTCTGCGTCACGGGTAACTTCATCCTGATCCGGGACTTCTCGCCCGCGTCCATGGAACGTGCCGTCGACGAAGCGGCTCGTGACATCGCCGAGACCAACCTGGGGCTGGTCCCATCCGTGGAGCCCCACCCCTTTCTCTCCGTGCCAGGCTTCGTGACGTCGGCACTCGCCATCGGTGCCGCGGCGTTCGCGTTCGAGGATCTCGAGGGGGCACGGCGCGTCGCCGTCGTGGTCGCCATCGTCACGCTGGTCGTCGTTCCGAGCGTGATCCCGAGCATTGCCCTTGCGGTCGTGGCGCAGGTGCTGCTGGCGCTGCTCGGTATCGGGCTCGTCGTCTTGATGCGTGGGCGTCACTCGTCCGTCGCCTGAAGCGTGGCGCCCGGTCGCTCACTCGTAGGCGAACCGCGTGGAGGCGGCGATTCGTGTCCCACCTTCGACGGTGAGCTCGGCGCGCACCTCGTACGTGCCCTTGGGCAGGTCCCTGATCAGGAGCTGGTAGTTGCGGGTGCAGATCGCGGCGAGCTCCGCGCCCGGTGGGCGCACGCCGATGATCCGGAGGACGTCGTTCTCGCGCTTCACCTCGAAAACGGGGGGTTTCGGCATGTTCGGGATGTTGCTCAGCGACACCGCGAGCCCGTCCGGTGCGGTCGTGGCCATCAGCTTGGGCTCGTGCAATCGCGCTCCCGGACGCTCCGAGTAGCAGAGGTCCACCCCACCCTGCGACGTCACCTCGACGCTGGGATCGGAGTTGCAGCCCCACGACAGCGCGCACGCGCCCAGAATCCACGACCCGCGCGGGCTCATCGGCTCTCGAGCGCGAAGGCGTCGGATCGGAACGCTGCGGCCGGGGGCCCCCGGTGGAGCGTGCTGGCCACCAGGACGCCGGACGCGAAGTAGGTCCCCGTCGAGCTCGCCGGTAGAAGATCGAAGGTCGCGTCGTGGGGGTAGCTCACCGTCGTGGCCGACGTGATCGAGACGCCGTCGAGGTCATCACCGGCTCGGAGATCCGCGAACGTTCTTCCGTCGGCCAGGGGGTGGCCTCCGGTCATCTCCACGATTCCCCCCGTTGCCAGGACGACGCGCACGACGCGATGGTTGACGACCGGTACCCGGTTCACCTCGCGCACGGGCACCGCGAGCACGCGGCCGTGATGCACGCTGTAGACCAGGTCGCCGCGAACCAGGTCCGCCAGCTTCCGCTCGCCCGAGGGCGTCGCGATCATCGTGTCCGGCGCCGCGCACGCGCAGAGGTTGCACCCCTGGGGGCAGGTCCCCATCGCCTTGGGGACGCAGCGCAGGTCGTTGCCGATGGGCCCCGGGACGCTGCAGCACAGCTCGTCGAGGGCGCAGCACAGAGCGCCGCAACAGTGGGTGGTGCCGATGCACGCACCGGAGCACTCGGGGGAGCCGCAGGTGCCGTTGTCGCAGTACGGCGCGGCGCCACTGCACTTCTGGTTGCAGCCGCCGCAG
The DNA here is from genome assembly GCA_964487605.1 of uncultured Polyangiaceae bacterium. GTDB lineage: Bacteria > Myxococcota_A > Polyangia > Polyangiales > Polyangiaceae > JAJDAH01. Next base: position 34,480 of record CAZARU010000030.1, on the reverse strand, counting down.
TTCTCGATGTCGTTCAGGAAGTTGACGCACTCGCTTCCGCAGCAGTCCCACATGCAGCTGAGCGAGCCCGGTTCGCACTTGCCGGCGTCCGCACCGGTGCCCGCGGTTCCGCTGGCGCCGGCGCTGCCGCTCGTGCCGGCGCTACCGCTCGTGCCGGCGCTACCGCTCGTGCCGGCGCTACCGCTCGCGCCCGCGCTACCGCCCGTGCCTGCGGCTCCGCCCACCCCGGCACTTCCACTCGCGCCCGCAGTCGCCCCCCCACTTCCACTCGCCCCGGCGGCGCCGCCAGTAGCCCCGGCGCCCGCCGCCCCGGCGGCCCCGTCGGCTGACGAGCCGCTCGCGCCCCCGCTTCCGCCGTCACCCGACGACTCGCCGCCGCACGCGGCCAGCAGTGACCCACACACCACGACCGCGATCCCGCACGAAACGCTCCTCATCCCGAAGCACCTCCGAAAGAGCGCCGCCAGCCTAGCACACCGCCGCTCCCGTCGGGCTCCTGCGCCGGCACCGGAGCCACTCAGCGTCGGGCTTCGTCCGCCGCCTTCGCATGATCGAGGATCAACCCCGTCAGCGACGCACCGATCTCGTCCTCGCCGTGAACCTCTGACGGCGAGAACTCGAACTCGCCGCTCGTCCAGTCCAGCACCTTCATCATCACGCTTCGCGACGCGACCGATTCGTCACCCTCGACGCTGGCCCGCACGGCGCGGCCGTCCCGGAGAAACACTCGCACGACGCTGTCTCCGACGAGGAGCAGAACGCCGTTCTTCCTCTCCATCTCCAGGAACGAGAGCAGGGACGCCGGCGCGGCGTGCTCGAGTTCTCCGCGCAGGATCCCGCGTTCGGCGAACGCCGGGAGAGCGCGGTTGGCCTGTTGCACGATTCGATGCACTCGCACCAGAAGTTCGTCTGGCGTGTACGGCTTCGGGATGTAGGCATCGACGCCGAGCTGGTAGCCGCGTAATCGCTCGGTATCGCCGTTGAGCGACGTGAGAAAGACGACCGGAACGTTCGCGAGCGCCGGACGGGCGCGAATCAATCTCAGGAGCTGCCAGCCGTCCATGCGCGGCATCTGGACGTCGGTGAGGATCACGTCGGGCGGATCTTCGAGACACTTCGCCAGCGCCTCGAGACCATCCGCGAAGCACCGGACCTCGTCGCCGCGCCGCTCGAAGGGCTCAGCCGCCATCCTTCGAAACCGCTCGTCGTCGTCCACGACGACCACTCGAAGCTCTCCGGCGGTGGGCACGCGTCGAACGGGTGCGGCGGCCACGTGGCTGCCGGACGGCGACTCCTTCACCGGCATCGCAGCTCTCAGGTTCGCGGACGGGAAATCCCGCGCGGGCGGCGCCGGCGGCGCGAGCCTGTGACCACCGGAGGCACGGTCGCCGTCGGGAACCGAGGGGGCCGTGGCCCGACCCGCCTCCGGGATGCTCGGAAGGCTCGCGCGCGGCGCCGGCGGAGGTGTGGGCGGCCGCGGATCGGGGCGGGGTGGGCCGCCGGGCTTCCTTCCGTCGGGCATGGGTCTCGAATCCTCGCACGGCGAGCGCCCCGAGCACGAGAAACCCCGGCGTGCTTGGGGGCGCGTGCCTACGCCGGCGCGGCCAGCTCGGCGCCGCGCTTCACGCGCCGCGCTCGACGCGGGGCGAGGGCGCTCGCCAGGTAGCGGCCCGTGAAGGACCCCTCGGCGCGGGCGACCTGCTCCGGCGTGCCGGTCGCAATGACGTGACCGCCGCCGGGACCACCCTCCGGCCCGAGGTCGATCACCCAGTCGGCCGTCTTGATCACGTCCAGATGGTGCTCGATGACGACCACCGTGTTGCCGGCGTCCACCAGGCGGTGGAGCACGCCCAGGAGCTTCTTCACGTCGTCGAAGTGCAGGCCCGTCGTGGGTTCGTCCAGGACGTAGAGCGTCCGACCGGTCGCTCGGCGGGCGAGCTCACGAGCGAGCTTGATGCGCTGAGCCTCGCCGCCGGAGAGAGTCGGTGAAGGCTGACCGAGCTTCAGGTACCCGACGCCGACCTCCTCGAGCAAGCGCAGGGGTTCGGCGATCTTCGTGTGGACGGTGAAGAGCTCGAGGGCCTCGCTCACCGTCAGGTCGAGCACCTCCGCTATCGACTTGCCGCGATACCGCACCTCCAGCGTGGCTTCGTTGAAGCGACGGCCCCGGCAGTCCTCGCACGTGACGAACACGTCGGCGAGGAAGTGCATCTCTATCTTCCGTACGCCGTCTCCCTCGCAGGCTTCGCACCGACCCCCCGCCACGTTGAAGGAGAAGCGCCCCGCGCCGTAGCCGCGCACCTTGGCGTCGGGCAGCGCGGCGAAGAAGCTCCGGATCTCGTCGAAGACCTTGATGTACGTGGCCGGGTTCGAGCGCGGTGTGCGCCCGATGGGACGCTGGTCGACGTCCACGACCTTGTCGAGCGCCTCGGCACCGTCGATGCGTCGGTGCGCGCCGACCTTCACCTGGGCGGCGTGGAGGCGACCGGCGAGGGCGGGGTAGAGCACGTCGTTGACGAGCGTCGACTTCCCCGCGCCGGACACGCCGGTGACCGCCGTGAGCACGCCCAGCGGGAACTCCACGTCGATGCCCGCGAGGTTGTTCGCCGAAGCACCGAGCACTCTCAGCGCTCCCGCGGCCGTCCTGCGGGTGCGCGGGACCTCGATGGTGGCGCGTCCCGTCAGGTAGGCGCCCGTGAGCGACGCGTCGGCCTCACCCATCGACTTCGCGGTACCCGCATGAACGACGTTCCCCCCTGCGACGCCTGCGCCGGGTCCGAAGTCGATCACCCAGTCGGCTGCTCGGATCGTCTCTTCGTCGTGCTCCACCACCACGACCGTGTTGCCGATGTCGCGCATCCTCTGCAGCGTCGCGAGCAAGCGACCGTTGTCGCGCTGATGGAGTCCGATGCTCGGCTCGTCGAGGACGTAGATGACCCCCGTGAGCTCGGACCCCACCTGACTCGCCAGGCGGATGCGCTGCGACTCGCCGCCGGAGAGCGTCGGGCCGGGGCGGTCGAGGGACAGGTAGCCGAGTCCGACGGCGTTCAGGAAGTCGAGACGGGAGCGTATCTCCTTGAGGACCTCGGTGGCGATCTGCGCCGCGCTCCCGTCGAGCTCCAGGTTCTGGAAGAAGCCGCTGGCGTCGGCGACGGTCATGGCCCCCACGTCCACGATCGTGGCCCCGCCGAGGCGCACCGCCGCGCTCTCCTTGCGCAGCCGGGCGCCGCGGCAGGTGGAGCACGTCTTGTCGCTCATGAACTTCTGGTACCAGGCGCGGGCGCGCTCGCTCTTGGTCTGGCCGAAGCGACGCATGAGGCGCGGGATCAACCCCTCCCACTCCACGTCGAAGCTGCCCTTGCCGCTCTTGCCGGCCCAGGTGACCCGGTACTTCCTCTCTCCCGTACCCCACAGCATGATCTGCTGGCGCTTCTTGCCGAGCTTGCTCCACGCGACGTCGGTGGGAACGCCCAGGTGCTTCACCAGCTGGCCTCGGAAGCCGTGCGACCAGCCCGTCTTCCGCGAGACGTCGGGGCCCCACGACGCGATGGCGCCCTCGTCGATCGTCAGCCGGTGGTCGGGGAGAACCAGCGCGGGATCGATCTCGACGCGCGTGCCGAGGCCATTGCAGTCCGCGCACATGCCTTGTGGGCTGTTGAAGGAGAATCCCTGGGGCGTCAGCTCGGGAAAGGAGGCGTTGCAGGTCGTGCACGCCAGGCTCGCAGAGAACGTCGTGTCCCGACCGTCCACGGTGGCGATGAGGGTCCCGCGCCCCTCGCGGAGCGCGTGCTCCACGGACTCGGCGAGGCGCGGTCCGGAGTCCGCGTCGATCACGAGCCGGTCGATGACCTTCTCGACGGTGTGCTTCTTGCGCTTGTCCAGCGCCTCGAGGTCGGCCGTCTCGACCAGGGTCCCGTCCACACGCAGGCGGGTGAACCCCTCCGACCGCGCGGTCTCCAGCAGCTCCCGGTGCTCGCCCTTGCGGTTCACCAGGACGGGCGCGAGGAGCACGACGCGAGCCCCGGAGCGCGACAGGAGGTCGCGCGCGATGCGCTGCGCCGTCTGCCCGCCCACGGGCTTCTTGCACCGAGGGCAGTGCTGAACGCCGACGCGCGCGAACAGCACGCGCAGATAATCCGAGATTTCCGTGATGGTCCCCACGGTGGAGCGCGGGTTCGTGCCCGTGGTCTTCTGCTCGATGGAGATGGTCGGCGCCAGGCCGCGGATGGTGTCGTAGCGTGGCTTCTCCATGCGCCCCAGGAACTGCCTGGCGTACGCCGAGAGGCTCTCGACGTAGCGCCTCTGTCCCTCGGCGTAGAGCGTGTCGAAGGCGAGGGAGGACTTGCCCGAGCCCGACACGCCCGTGAGGACGACGAGACGCTTCTTCGGAATGAGCACGTCGATCCCCTTCAAGTTGTGCTCCCGGGCACCGCGGATCTCGACGTTTCGAAGCTCCATGCGCCACCCGCGTAGTGCCGACGCGCGCGTACGTCCAGCTTGGCCCTGCGGCCTGCTGACGTGGGACGTCATGAGACATGACCGCGTGCGCTTGTGGTACACCCCGGGCGTGGGGTCTCACCCGCAGAGCGAGGTCAAGGGGCTCTGGCTCGTCACGGCGCGGTCGTGGGTGGACCGAGAGCACGAGCCCGGTGCCTGGACGCGCGTCGTGCGCGCCGTGCCGGAGCCGCACCGGGCCATGATCGAGGAGCCACTGGCCGGGAGCTGGTACCCGGAGGAGGCGCTGCAGGCGGCGTTCGCCGCGATGCGAGTCCAGCTCGCCGAGGACGACGACGAGGCGTTCATGAGGATCATCGAGGCGTGCACGCACCTGGGCATTTCCCGTTTCTTTCGGGTCCTGCTCCGCGCGACCACTCCGCGCTTCGTCCTGAAGCAGGTGCCGACCATGTGGCGCCAGATCCGACGCGGTCCGGCGAAGGTCGTGGTGGACGCGGCCGACGACGAGACGATGATCGCGTACTCGGGATTCCCCTACTTCGACGACCCGAACTACGTGCTCGTGACGCTCGCCACCCTGAGAGAGCTCGTTCGCACCAGCACGAAGCGCGAGCCCGAAGTGCGCGTCTTCGAACACTCCGATTCCGCCCTGACGGTCGTCGTGCGCCTGGCGACGTGAGATCGATTCGCCCCGCGCCTTGACGCGCCATCGCCCGCGTGATGATTCGCGCCGGTGACGCCGGACATCCCCTCGCCCGCGGTGGGCGGCTCGAGACCCCCTGGGCTCGCCGCGCCGTGACCCTCGTGGACCCCACCGCGACGATTCACCCCTCGGCGGTCGTCGACGAGGGCGCCGTCGTCGGGGCGCGGACGAAGGTCTGGCACTTCTGCCACGTGATGTCCGGTGCGCGCATCGGGCACGACTGCACCGTCGGTCAGGGGTGCTTCGTCGCGGGCTCCGCGAAGATCGGTTCCCGCGTGAAGGTTCAGAATCACGTCAGCGTGTTCGACGGCGTGGAGCTCGAGGACGACGTCTTCTGCGGGCCCGGCGTCGTCTTCACCAACGTGAAGAATCCGCGCAGCGCCGTGCCACGACGCAGCGAGTTCGTTTCGACGCGCGTGCGTGAGGGCGCGACGATCGGCGCTAACGCGACCGTCGTCTGTGGCGTGTCGATCGGGCGCCACGCCTTCGTCGCGGCGGGCGCCGTCGTGACGCGGGACGTTCCCGACCACGCGCTGGTCACCGGCGTGCCTGCGCGGGTCACCGGCTGGATGAGCGAGTACGGCGCGCGCCTCGACTTCGACGACCAGGGGGTTGCGACGTGTCCGGCGACGAAGCAGCGCTACCGCCTGGACGCAGGCGCCGTCTCGCGCGAGCGCGAGTGACCGGGTCCAATCGACCCGCGGGAAACGGCTCGCCATGAGCAGAAACTCCCCATGGTAGTCTCCGGAAAGGGGCCGTGCCTGTCGAATGGAGTCGAGAAGGTAGCGTTCACGTCATCCGCTGCGTCGGGGAGTACCCCGCGGACGGCCTGATGCACGCGCTGGACGAGATCGTCGCCGATCCGGCGCGCCCGGCACCGTCGCACCTGATCCTGGACGTGACCCGGTCGGAGTCGTTCCAGCGCAGAGCCACGGCGGACCTCCGGGCGATCACCGAGCACTTCTTGCGACACGCGAGCGTGTTCGAGCGCCGCTGCGCCGTCGTCGTCGAGGGTGCCGTCGGCTATGGCCTCGCACGCATGACCTCGACGTGGCTCGAGATGGAGGACGTTCAGGTCCGGATCTTCAGCGACACGGAAGAGGCGTCGCGCTGGCTCCTCCGTGGCGTGCCGTGAGCCAGCGCGCCAGGGGGGCCATCACCACCGCCCATGCACGTTCTTGATGAACGTGTACGGGTAGCCCCAGTCGAGATCGCTGGCCTCGTCCAGGCGCTTCTGCTGGGCGTCGGTGAGCGTGACGGATGCGCCCGCGAGGTTCTCGTCCAGTTGTTCCACCGTGCGCGCGCCGAAGATGACCGAGACGACCGTCGGCTTGCGAAGGAGCCACGCCAGGCTGACCGCTGCGGGATTCGACTCGACCTCCTTCGCGACTTCGTCCAGCGCGCCCAGGATCTTCCAGTTTCTGTCCGTGTCGAACGCCTCGAGCCGCGACTTCCACTTCTCCAGCCGCGAACCCGCAGCCGGAGGAGCGCCCTTTCGGTACTTCCCGCTGAGGAACCCGCCGGCGAGAGGGCTCCAGGGAAGGACGCCGACACCGTGGTTCATGCACAGGGGCACGAGTTCGCGCTCCAGGTCGCGAACGACGAGGCTGTACTGCGCCTGCAGCGCGACGAAGCGCTCCAGCCCGACGGTCTTGCTGGTCCACAGGCTGTCCGAGAGGCGGTACGCCGCGTAGTTGCTGGCGCCGAGGTACAGCACCTTGCCCTGTCGCACGAGATCGTCCAGGGCGCGCAGCGTCTCCTCCTCCGGGGTGTCCAGGTCCTGCATGTGGATCTGGTAGAGGTCGATTCGATCGGTCTTCAGTCGTCGGAGGCTCTCTTCCACGCACCTGACGATCCGAAGGCGCGAGGCGCCGGTGCCGTTCGGGCCCTCCGCCATGCGAAACCGAAACTTCGTGGCGAGGACGACGGCATCGCGCTTGCCGGACTTCTCGAACCATGATCCGACGACACGCTCGCTGAGGCCGTCCTGCCCGTAGACGTCCGCGACGTCGAGGAAATCGATGCCCGCCTCGAGCGACCTGTCCATGATCCGGAACGCCGTTGCTTCGTCGCACCCGAGGCCGTGCATGAACGACTTGTCGTCGGCTTCGCCGAACGTCATCGCGCCGAGGCAGAGAGTGGACACCTTCAGGCCGCTGCTCCCAAGATTTCTGTGCTCCATGCTCGCCTCTCCTCCGACCGCAAGACGCGGGAGAACCGCCCATGGGGCGACCGGCGGCGAGCGTCAAGCTCGAACGGCCCCCGTCGAGACTCGACGGCACGCTGGACCTCGCACTTCGGACGCACGTCCCGCGCGACCACGGGTAGGCTCCCGGGCGTGGCGGACCGGCGTGCGACCAGGCGACTTCCGGGCGAGTACGGGACCTCGGGGTGGTGGGCGACGCTTCCGCCGCCATCTGCGGCCCGTGTCCTCGAGAGGGACGAGACGGCGGACTTCCTGGTTCTGGGCGCGGGCTTCACCGGCCTCGCCGCCGCGCGGCGCCTCGCGGAGCTGCGCCCTGACGATCGCGTGGTGGTCGTCGAGGCGCAGCGCGTGGGCTACGGCTCGTCCGGTCGCAACTCGGGGTTCGTCGTCGACGTGGGGCACTGGGCCGAGAAGTGGGGCGTCGAGGGGAACGCTCGTCGGGTGCGCCTTCAGCGTGCGGGTCGCCAGTGGCTGGGCGAGCTCGTCGCCGCCCACGGCGTTCGCTGCGACTTCTCGGAGATTGGTCGCTACCACGTCGCGGTGAACGACGTAGGGCGCGCTGCCCTGGCGCGGTTCCGGCGCGGGCTCGAGGTGCTCGGTGAACCGTACGAGGACGTGTCCCGCGAGGCCCTGCGGGCGCGCACCGGCAGCGCCTACTACGACGCCGCGATCTTCACCGCGGGTTCGGCGCTGGTCCAGCCCGCGGCGCTCGCGCGTGGCCTCGGCGCGTCCTTGCCGCCGAACGTGAGCCTCTTCGAGCAGTCTCCGGTCACGGCGCTCGACCTCGGGCCGCCGCACCGCGCCGAGTGCGAGCGCGGGAGCGTGTCGGCGCCCGTGCTGGTGCTGGCCACGAACGGCTTCACGCCTCAGCTCGGCTTCCTCGAGCGGCGGATCGTCCCGCTGATGACGTTCGCGAGCCTCACTCGTCCACTCTCGGAGTCCGAGCGATCCGGCGCCGGCGACGGCGAATGGGGCCTCGTCCCGGAGGAGGCACTCGGCTCGACCGTCCGTCGGACCCGCGATCATCGACTCCTGATGCGGAACACGGTGCGCTACTTGCGGCGGTTCGAGGTTTCGGAGCGCGAGTGGGAGCGGATTCGCTCCTCGCACGGCGCGTCGCTCAGGGCCCGCTTCCCGGAGCTCGCCGACGTCGAGCTCGAGCACACCTGGGGGGGCGTCATGGGGAACACGCTCAACGACGGCCAGCACTTCGGCGAGCTGCGCGCCGGGGTGTTCTCGTCGGCGGCCTACAACGGCGTCGGGGTGGCCATGGGGACCGCCGCCGGGCGAGCCCTCGCCGAGCTCGTGCTGGGCGGCGAGAACGAGGCGATTCGCGATCTGCGGGCTCTCGATGCGCCTTCGTGGATCCCCTGGGAGCCGCTCCTGGGCCTCGGCGTGCGATCGACGATCGGCTACCGGCAGTGGCGGGCCGGCACCGAGTACTGAACGGTCATCCGCGCAGGAGCCGTGCGACGAGGCCGACGAGCGCGCTCGCGCCGAGCACCGGCAGCATCTCGAGGCGAAAGCGGCGCATCGCGACGAGTGCGCTCACCGCCACCACGAGCGCGACGGGTTCCACCGAGGTCCAGTCCGGTAGGAGCAGTCGGAGGCCGACGGGCCCCGTCACGCTCTCCACGCGCGTGAACAGGACGTGGAGCGCGAACCACGCCGCGAGGTTCGAGATGACTCCGACGACCGCCGCGGTGATCGCCGACAGGGCCGCCGCCAGCGCGCGCCGGCCGCGCAGCCACTCGACCCACGGCGCGCCCAGGAAGATCCAGAGAAAACACGGGACGAACGTGACCCAGGTCGTGAGCAGCGCGCCGATGGTTCCGGCGACGTACGGGTCGAGGGAGCCGGGGTGGTTGAACGCGCCCATGAAACCGACGAACTGAACCACCATGACGAGCGGTCCGGGCGTCGTTTCCGCGAGTCCGAGGCCGTCGAGCATCTCGCCCGGGCCGAGCCACGCGTAGCGCTCCACGGCTTGCTGTGCGACGTAGACGAGCACGGCGTACGCTCCGCCGAACGTCACCGCCGCAGCCTTGCTGAAGAAGACGGCCTCGACGACGAACACGTGGTGCCGCCCGAAGACGGTCGCCAGGACCGCGATGGGGGCGAACCACAGGGCGAGGCAGATGACGGTCACGCGGGCCGCCCGAGCCAGCGAGGGGCGCGTGCGCTCGGGGTCACGCGCCAAGAGGGCGTCCACGAGCGCGGGCCCGGACTCTCCGGCTTCGGGACCACGCCCGACGTCGAACGTGGCAGGCGCGGCGAGGCTGCCCACCAGTCCGACGAGGGCCGCGAGGCCGACCACGGCGGGGAAGGGGACCTGGAAGAAGAAGAGGCCGACGAACGCGGCGGCGGCGATCGCGACCATCACCGCGTTCTTCATGACCCTCGTGCCGATGCGCAGGACCGCTTCGACGACGACGGCGAGCACGGCGGCTTTCAGGCCGAAGAAGAGCCCTGCGACCCACGAGACGTCGCGCGCTGCCGCGTACAGGAAGCTGGCAGCGAGGATCGTGACGACGCCGGGCAGGACGAAGAGCGTTCCTGCGGCCAGCCCGCCGCGATGACCGTGCAGCAACCAGCCGAGGTACGTCGCGAGCTGCTGCGCCTCCGGTCCCGGGAGCAACACGCAGTAGTTGAGGGCGTGCAAGAAGCGCCGTTCACCGATCCAGCGCTTCTCCTCCACCAGGATGCGGTGCATCACCGCGATCTGGCCGGCGGGTCCGCCGAAGCTCTGCAGCCCCACGCGGGTGAAGGTACGGACGACGGTCCCGAACGAGGGCGATGCGATGCCGGCGTCGTTGCTCGGGGTGTCATCCACGAGATCTCGTTCCCGTGGCCGCGCGTGGACCCGGCGCGCGGCGCACCCTACTCGCCGACGACGGCGCTACCGACGCCGAGGGCCTCGCAGTCGGCGGTCACCATCTCGCGCACCAGCTCCCGAAAGCGGGAGCGTGGCTTCCAGCCGAGCACCTTCTCCGCCTTCGAGGCGTCGCCGCGCAGAGCGTTGATCTCGGCGGGGCGGAAGTACGCCTCCGAGACGTCCACGTACGCCTTCGAGTCGAGCCCGACCGTCGCGAAAGCGAGATCGGCGAACTCACGAACGGAGTGCGTCTCCCCCGTGGCGATCACGTAGTCGTCGGGGCTCTGCTGCTGAAGCATGAGCCACATCGCCTCCACGTAGTCCCGCGCGTGACCCCAGTCGCGCTGGGCGTCCAGATTGCCGAGCACGAGGCGCTCCTGCTTCTTGGCGACGATGCGCGCGACCGTGCTGCTGATCTTGCGCGTGACGAACTCCGGTCCACGGCGAGGCGACTCGTGGTTGAAGGCAATCGCGCTGCACGCGAACGTCCCGAAGGCCTCGCGAAAGTTGCTCGTGAGGTGGAAGCCGGCGACCTTGCTGATCCCGTAGGGCGACCGCGGGTGCAGGCGGGTCGTCTCCTTTTGCGGCACCTCGTCGGCGTTGCCGAACATCTCGCTGGAGCCCGCGTAGAAGACTCGACATTTGGGAGCAACGGCCTGGACGGCAGCGAGTACGTGGTGCGTCCCGGTGATGTTCGCGGTCATCGTGGTGAAAGCGTCCTCGAACGAATCCGCGACGTAGCTCTGGGCGGCGAAGTGGTAGCACTCGTCCGGGCGCACGCGCTCGACCACCGAGAAGACGCTCGCGTAGTTCTCCAGGGAGGCCGCGTGCAGCGTGATTCGGTCGACGCACGAAGCGAGGCGCGCGAGCCGCACGCCCGGCGTCACGACCGCCGTGCGGCGAACCAGCCCGTGAACGTCGTAGCCCTTGGCCAGGAGCAACTCGGCCATGTACGACCCGTCCTGGCCGGTAATCCCGGTGATGAGGGCGCGCTTTGCGGTCACGAGGGGGAGCGTGGTTCGGTTGCGGAAGGAGCACAAGCGCGCCGCTGCGCCGCCAGGGGGTGCTCGCCGCCGGGCCGTGCGCCGTATGCCGCGCGCCTACCGGTCTCGGTGGTCAGCCGCCGAAGCCGCCGCTGCCCGACATGCCGCCCGTGCCGCCGAAGCCGGACGAGCCGCCGAGGCAGTTGCCGACGTTGAGCGAGCACGTCGTCGTGCAGCTCAGCGTGCCCATGGGCTTCGCGTTCATCGTGGCGCTGGCACAGGTCTCACCGTTGAGGTTCGCGGTGTCGCACTGCTCCGTGCCCTCGACCACGCCGTTGCCGCACATGCCCATCTGGTTCAGGCAGCTCTGCAGGCAGAGGTCGCTGCCGCCTCCGTTGCACACGCACTCGTCGAAGCACGCGGTGCAGCTTCCGCAGTCGGGCGCGGCAGAGCAACCGGGCACCGCGGTCGTACCCGACGAGCCGCCGCCTCCGCTGGTTCCGCCGCTGCCCTTCGGGTCGCCGCTGCTCTCTCCGTCGTCACCGCCGCAGGCGGCGACCAGCAGTACGGCCACCCAGAGCAGTGCTCGTGCCTCCTGGCGGACCATCCTCGAACCCATCGGCCCCCGACCTTTGAAGCGCAGCATCATGTGCGGGAGCATACGCGAAGTCGGGCGGCCCACCCAGGGAATTTCTGCGGCGCGTGCCTGCCTGGGCGGCTCGCGAGCTGCCCCTGCCCGACGGCCCGCGGCGCGGGCGGAAAGTTCCGCCGCGAGCGGCCGACCCGTTCGCGCTCGGGCTCGCGTAGGATTCGCGCCGGTTCGATGCCGGCGTCGCGACCCTGGGGCCGAGGTGATGCGTTGGCGGCGCTCGTCCTGGCCGCGACGTCGCTGATCATCGGCGCGCCGATCCTCGGCGGCGGTCACCTGACGTACATCGACAACGCCGTCCACTGGGCGGAGATCCTCGACCTTGCGCGCGCCGAGGGCGCGGGGTGGTCGGAGATCGGCTTCACCGGCTTCGCCCTGGGGACGCTGCACTCGCCGATCTGGTACCCGCCGCTCGCCTGGCTCGTCCGGCACGGCGCGCCCCTGGGCCCGCTGTACGCCGCGCTGCTGGTCGTCGGCTTCGCCGCCCCGGCGTTCGCAATCGGCTTCGTGGCTCGCCGCCGCGTCGGGACCGTGCCGGCGGCGCTCCTTTCGTACGTCGTGCTCGTCCAGGCGCCGATGATCACCGGCATCGGGTCGCCACTGGGCGGCATGTGGACGCACTCCCTGGCGGCCGCGGGCGCCGTGCTCTTCGTCGACCGACTCGCCGGGCGTGGAGCACGGGCGTCTGAGCCGCTCACGTGGATGCTCCTCGCGGGCGTGGCGCTCACTCACCTCTTCGCGCTGGTCATGGCGGCGCTCATGGTGGCCGTGGTGACGATGCAGGAGTTCGTCTCCCGTGACGTGGATCGGGGGGTCCTCCTTCGGCGGGCGGCAGGCTGCTGCACGGCCGCGCTGGCGTCTTCCGCCTACTGGCTCACGTTCGTCATGACGACGGACGCCACGGCCGCGCCCATCGACGCGCTGTCACCGCTCGAGGTGGCGTGCAGGCTCGTCCTTCCCACCGACGCGCTGCTCCTCCTCGCGAATCGTCCCGGCGAGGCCATTCAGTCGGGGCTCTACCTGACCGACGCCCTGCCGATGGTCGGGCTGCTCGCCGCGGGGGTGGCCGGCTACGCGTGGCGCTCCCGGCGGCCCGATCGGCTGGCCGTCGTCGGCTTCTGGTTCGCCTGCGTGGTGCTCGCCGCCATCCTCGTGCATTTCTACGTGCGCATCTCGCTCCTGGGTCCCGTGAGCTGGCGCCTCCTGTACTGGGTGAGGATCGGGATGGCCCTCGCCGCCATCCCGTTGCTCTCGTCGCCCCGGTGGCAGCGCCTCGATCGGCGGGCGGTCGCTCTCGCGATGGGCGCCCTCGGGACGGCGCTCGGCTTCTGGTGGGGTCTGCCGCTGCGCCGCGAGCATCCCGACTCGGTCCGCGCGCTCGTCGTCGATGCCAGGAACCTGTGGGCGTGGCTTCGCGAGAACTCCAGCGACGAATGGGGGCGCATCTATCTCCACGACACCTTCGGTCAGCGGTGGAAAGAAGGTGGCCCCGCGCGCTCGCACCTGCTCGTGCTGACCTCCCACCACGTGGGGCGGCCCCAGCTCGGCACCTACTACGGTGTCGTCCCGTTCGCGACCCGATGGACGCTCAGCGAGTTCGACCAGCTCTACGGGCGCCGGCACATCGATCCCGGCCAGCTCGCGGTCAGCATGGACAAGACCAACGCGGGCGTGCTGGTGGCGTCGAGCGATCCTCTGCGCCGCTGGCTGGCCGGCTCGGACTCCTTCGAGCTGATGCACGAGGTCGGGCGGTTCTCGGTATGGCGCCGAAAAGGAGCCCGCAGCTCGTGGATCGCGGAGCTCCGACCGACCAACGTCGTGCGCGACGTGGCCTGGCGGAACGGAGCCATCGACTTTCGTCTCACGACGCAGCACACCAACGGACGCGTGGTCGTCAAGACCACCTACCACCCCTGGTGGACGCTCTCCGGGGTTCCCGGTGGGTCGCTCCGCGAGAGCCCCGAGGGGTTCCTCCTGGTCGATCGGGTCCCCATCGGCGACTTTCGCGTCGAGCTCCGCTACACACCGAGTCGCGTCCCGGTCGTCGCCTCGGCGGCTGGATGGATGGTGCTGCTCGGCTGGTGGATGGTCGCCCTCCGGCGGCGCACCGCACTGAGCCCGCCGAAAACCTCCTCCCGTGACCATGACGATGGACCGAGCGGTGCCTGATCGTGCCGAGGTTCGTCGGGACCGCTGGGTCGCGGCGCTCGTCTTCGTCTTGCTGCTGGTCGTCCATCACTCGAACGTCACGGTCATCGAGGAGGGTGACGTCGTACCCAACGTGAACCTCCCGTTCACGCTCCTCGCCCACGGCAAGCTGTCGTTCGGTCCGAACGAGTTCCCGGAGATGTTCCACTGGAAAACCGCGGCGCCCATGAAGGAGACCGACGACCTGTACTTCCTGCGCTGGTCCCAGGTCATCGACGGCAAGCCGGCGTCCGAGTGGAAGGAGAGCGGGCACATCACGTTCGGCCGTAGCCGGTACTACATCGCGCCCACGCGCCTCGAGGGCGCCTACGTCAGCACCTTCGGTCCGGTGCCCGGGCTCGTCATGGTTCCGGTCGCCGCCGTGCTTCGCGCCATCGACGCCAGGGTCGTCGAGAAGCCACTTCTGAAGCACTCGCTGTCGAAGCTGCACGGGTCGCTCGCCGTCGCCGGCGCGGCGGTCCTCGTGCTGCTCGTCGCGCGGCGCTTCACGTCGCGCCGTCGTGCCCTGCTGCTGGCGCTCGCGTACGGCTTGGGAACCTGTGCGTGGGCCGTTTCGAGCCAGGCGGCCTGGCAGCAGACGTTCAACGCGTTCTTCCTGGCGCTCGGCACCGCGTTCCTGGTGCGGGGCCCCGAGGGGCGCGCGAATGCCGCCCTCGCCGGCGCCGCGTACGCGACCGCCTTCGCGACGCGGCCCACCAGCCTCCTCGCCGTCGTGGCGGTGGGTGGCTACCTCGCGTGGAAGCATCGAAGCTCCCTGCTCGCGTTCTGCGTCGGCGCCGCGCCGCCCGTGATGGCCATCGCGCTCTACAACTTCCACTACTTCGGCACGCCCATCTCGTTCGGACAGGAGGTCGTGGGCCCCGTGGTGGCCCTGGAGAAGACCGAGTCGCCGGACCTGTGGCAGACGCCGTTCTTTCACGGGCTGGCCGGCCTCATGGCGAGTCCGTCGCGCGGCCTGCTGTGGTTCACGCCGTTCCTCGTCGCGGCGTTCTGGGGAATGGTGAGGATCTGGCGCCGCCCCGAATGCGCGCCGCTCCGCCCGCTCACCGTCGTCGCCCTCGGGCTCATGGCCGTTCAGTGCAAGTGGTTCGACTGGTGGGGCGGCTGGACGTTCGGCTACCGCCCGTGGCTCGACGTGGTGCCGCTCCTCGTGATCTTCATCGCGCCCGTCGTCGATTCGACGCTCTCCAGGCGCTTCGGCGCCGTGGTGGCCGGTGTTGCCCTCGCTTGGTCGGTCTTCGTGCAGTTTCTCGGCGCCTTCTCCTACGACCGGAGCTGGAACGACCGCACGCTCTACGTGGTGCGTGTGCCTCGAACCCCGAAGCCGCTGGCGTACTTCACCGAGGAACAGGCGAAGGCCGCCGCGGTCGCGCTCACGGGGACGTACATCGGACCCACGTTCTGCAACATCGACAAGAAGCCGTGCCGGTACCGTCTCTGGGACCTCGACGAGAGCATCATCTGGTACCACTTCGAGCACTTTGCGTTCACCCGGGCGCGGCGGCTGCCCACGGGCTGGAAGGAGCTCGGCAAGTAGCCGGGGTCCGCGGCCATGAGTCGTACGTCGTACGTGCTGGGGTGCGCCGCTCTCGTCGCCGTCGGCCTGTGGCTGCGCTGGCCCGGAGTGGGGACTGGCTTTCACGGCGACGACTCGATCCAGCTCGCGATGCTGCGAGGGCAGTTCCCCGTCGAGCGGAGCATCTGGGATCTGTTCCGCTTCGCGGACGTCGCGCGCGACGGGCGCGCGCTCATGGACTTCGGCTATCTCCCCTGGTGGACGGGTCCGGACCTTCGCATCGCGATGTTCCGTCCGCTCGCGAGCGGCCTGATGGCGCTCGACCATGCGGTCTTTGGCGAGAACGCCTTCGCCTGGCACCTGCACTCGGCGCTCTGGTTCGTCGCGCTCCTCGGCGCGGTCGCGCTGCTCTTCCACCGCCTGTTCGCTCCCGGGATGGCGCTCGTCGCGCTGGGCATCTTCGCCCTGGCGCCGGCGCACACGGCGCCCTTCGCGTGGCTCGCCAACCGCAGCGCCCTCGTCGCGACCACGTTCGGGGTGCTGGGACTCTGGCTCCACGTCCGGGGAGCGGGGACTCCGCGCGTGCGGCTCCTGCAGGCCGCGGCGTTCGCCGTGGCGCTGCTGGGCGGAGAGTACGCGCTCGCCACGCTCACGTTCGTCGTGGCCCACGAGCTCGTCGCCACCGGGAAGTCGGTGAGGGATCGCGTGGTGGCGACGCTGCCGGCGATGATTCCGGCCGCGCTGCTGTTTGCCCTGCGCGGCGCCTTCGGGTTCGGCGTACGCGGATCGGGCTACTACCTGGACGCGGTCAACAGTCCGATCGAGTTCGCCAGCGCGGCCCTGCGTCGCGTCCCCGTGCTCGCCGCCGACGCCGTACTGGGCATCCAGGCCACCTGGTTCACCCTGGGAACCCCGTGGCGCGCCGTCGGCGGCTGGGAACGCCTGGAGGTCTGGCGGAGCTGGCACGTCCTGTTCGGGCTCGTGGCCATGGCGGCGCTGGCGGTCGCGGTTCGCTTCGCGTGCCGGCGCGCGGAACCCGACACGGCCAGGCATCTGCGGTGGCTCTCCCTCGGCGTGGTGCTGTCCCTCGTGCCCGCGGCCGGCGCGCTGCCGCAGGATCGCGTGCTGCTCCCCGCGTCGTTCGGGATTGCGCCGCTCTTCGCGACGCTGATCGCTCTCGCCATGGAGCGCTTCCGTCGTGGCAGGTGGTTCTCCATCGAGGTGATCGGCGCCGCCGCGGTCCTGACGGTCCACGTGGCCGAAGCCGCCTCGCGCTCCCATCGACAGATCCTCGACCTGGTGTACATGGCGGCGGCGCAGCGGCGCTGGGCCCAGGAGGCGGACATTCCGACGGAAGGCGCCGGGGCGCGTCGCGTGCTGCTCCTGGCCGGTGCGGACTTCACCACGAACGCGCTGCTCCCGTGGCTCAGGCTGGTCCACGGGCAGCCCCTGCCCAGGTCCTACTGGCGCCTCAGCGGGTCGTGGCACGTCCACGACCTGCATCGAATTGCCGACAACGTCCTCGACGTCGCCGTCCTCTCGGACGACGTGGACGAGACGATGGCCGGGTCGCTGTACCGGTCGGCGGAGCGGCCGCTCCTAGTGGGCGACCGGGTCGAGCTCGACGGGCTCGCCGTGGAGGTCCAGCGGATCTCCAGGTCGAACCCGTGGCGCGTGCGGTACACGTTCGAACGGTCCCTCGACGACCCGAGCTTCGTCTTCATCCATTCGACCGACCAGGGCCTGGTGCGGGTCCAGATTCCCCCCGTGGGCATGAAGAAGCGCCTGCCCATGCCTCAGCCCCCGCGGCTCTGACGGCGAGGGGACATGGCCGGCTCCTTTCATCCGGACGCTGCGAGCGGGCGGCGACCGTGCGATAAGCTGTCCGGGTCGCCCGGAGCGCGACCCCCGATGAGCCCGCCGCCCACACCCCGCACGCTCGTGTTCTTTCCCACCTACAACGAGGCGGGAAACGTCGAGGTGCTCCTCGACGGGATCCACCGGCACCTGCCCCACGCGGAAGTCCTCACGGTGGACGACGCTTCACCCGACGGCACCGGAGCGCTGCTCGATAGGCTCGCCGCGGAGGACCCGCGGCTTTCGGTCATTCACCGCCCCGGCAAGCTCGGCGTGGGGTCCGCGCACAAGCTCGCCATGCTCCACGCGCGCCGGCATGGCTACGACATGCTGATCACGATGGACGCCGATCTGTCCCACCACCCGCGGTACCTGCCCGAGTTCCCGCGCCTCCTGGCCGAGTCGGATTTCGTCACCGGTTCACGCTACATGCCGGGAGGAAGCTCGGACTACGGAGCGCTGCGCACGCTCATCAGCCGGACGGCGAACACCTCCGCGCGCATGGCGCTCGGCTTCGGCCTGCACGAGAACACCACGCTGTTTCGTGGCTTCACGCTCGGTCTCCTCCGTCGCCTGGACATCGACGCGATCCGGTCCGAGGGGTACTCCTTCGCGGTGGAGTCCATCTTCGAGATCTCGAAGGTGACGTCTCGCCTCAGGGAGTTTCCGATTCACTTCGAGAATCGGCTCGCAGGGGCGTCCAAGATCTCCAGGAACGAGATCTACCGCGGGATCTGGACCATTCAGCGGCTGGCGGTCGAACGACTCCTGTCCGTGGGCAGCACCGAGGAGCCTCCCACCGCCGCGCCGTCCGTGGTGGCGTGTCGCGCGTGTGAAAGTCCCTACAACGTGGAGCTGCACGCCGAGCGGGCGGACGTCGTCGGTGCGAGCCTGGCCGACGTTTCGCCGTACAGCTGCGCCACGCACTCGGGCCGCTCCCACGGCCCCATCCTCAAGTGCCTGGCATGCGGCCTCGTCTTCATGCGCCCCAAGCTCTCGGACGAAGACCTCGTGGAGGCGTACGCGTCCGCGGAGGATCCCGTGTACCTCGCGAACCTGCACGCGCGGGAGACCACGTTCCGCTACAACCTGCACCGCGTGCGCGGCTACTTTCGCGAGGACGACCGCGTCCTCGAGATAGGCAGCTACTGCGGCGCGTTCCTCAAGGTCGCCCGTGAGCAGGGCCTCGACGTGGTGGGGCTCGAGCCGTCCCAGTGGGCGGCCGAGGCCTCGCAGAGGGTGACCGACGCGAAGGTGGTCCGTGGAACGCTCGACGACCTTCCGCCGGACACGGCGCCGTTCGACGTGATCGTCGCGTGGGACGTGCTCGAGCACCTGGCCGACCCGGTCGCCGAGCTCCGGAAGATGCACCGCTTCCTCGCACCGCGCGGCACGTTGCTCTTCTCGACGCTCATGATCGACAACTGGTTTCCCCGGGTCATGGGCCGGCGATGGCCGTGGCTCATGGACATGCACCTCTACTACTTCACCGAGTCGACGATTCGTTCGGTGGTCGAGCGGGCGGGCTTCTCGATCATCGACGACGACAAGTACTGCCACGTCGTCACGCTGGGGTACCTCGTACACAAGCTCGGTACGCTCGGGGTCCCCGGGGCCACGGCGATGGCCGATCGGATCCGTGGGGCGTCCCTGGCGAAGACCGAGATCCCGTTCCGCTTCGGTGACATCAAGCTGTTCGCCTGCAGGAAGATCGCCTCGGAGGATCTCGCGCCGGAGTCGGCCCGCGTGCTCCGGAGCGCCGCGTCGGACCGCTAGCTGGGAGGCCCCGGAGCGGCGGCCGCCGCCCGCCGGAGCGCACGGCGCGCGAGGGGACACCCGAGTTCCCCCCGGAGTTTGCCCCGATTCTTCCTCGCCGGTCCGTTTTCGCGCGATAATCTTCCCTCGACGGCCTTCGTCGCCGCCGCCCGGAAAACACGACCATGCTCCACGTGACGCTCATCAAGCCGCCGACGGTGGTCAACATGAGCTCCCTCAGCTTCCACAACTCGCTCCCGCCCCTCGGGCTCGCCTACATCTCGGCGGTCACGAAGGCCGCAGGGCACGAGGTGGACGTCATCGACGGTCCCGGCGAGGACATCGAGACCTACCATCCGCGCCACCTCGCCGGCGTGACGCTCTACACGCACGGTCTGTCGCTTCCGCAGATCGTCGACCGGATCGATCCGCGGACGCGGGTCATCGGGATCACGAACATGTTCATGCACGAGTGGCCCATCGTGCGCGAGCTGGTGCAGAAGGTGAAGGCGCGGTACCCGGACAAGCTGGTCGTCCTGGGCGGAGAAATGCCGACGGCATTCTGGTGGCGCATGCTCGAGGAGTGCCCCGAGCTGGATCTCTGCGTGCTCGGTGAAGGCGAGAACACCTTCGAGCAGCTTCTCGCTACGTTCGAGGCGGGGGGCGATCTCGCCGAGGTGGCCGGCACGGCCTACCGCGACGTGGGCGGCAAGCCCGTGAAGTCGTCGGCGAAGCGCCAGCGCATTCGCGAGGTGGAGGATCTGCCGCGTCCCGACTGGGAGGCCTTTCACATCGACGCTTACCTGTCGCGTCAGTACTCGAGCGGTGTGAAGCGGGGGCGCTCGCTGCCGATGATCTCGAGCCGCGGATGCCCTTACCAGTGCACGTTCTGCTCGTCCCCCGCCATGTGGACGACGCGGTACGTCACGCGGTCGCCGGAAGACGTCGCCGACGAGATCGCCGGCTACGTCGAGCGCTACCGCGTCAGCAACATCGACTTCCACGATCTCACGTCGTTCTTGACCAAGAAGTGGATCCTGCGCTTCTGTCAGGTCATCGAGGAGCGCGGGCTGCGCATCTCGTGGCAGCTACCGAGCGGCACCCGGTGCGAAGCCCTGGACGCCGAAGCCCTGGACGCCCTCTACCGGTCCGGTTGCCGCAACCTGTCCTACAGCCCGGAGTCCGGCTCGACCGAGATCCTGAAGGACATCAAGAAGAAGGTGAAGCTGCCTGTCCTCATGAGCTCGGTGAGCGCAGCGGTGGACACCGGCATCGTCACGAACGTCAACTTCATCCTGGGTCTGCCCGGCGAGACGTGGGAGCAGGTGTGGGAGACCTACAAGCTGATCGTCCAGCTCGCGTTCGCAGGCGCGCACTCCGTCGCCGTGATGGTGTTCAACCCGTATCCGGGCAGCGCGCTCTTCGACCAGATCCACGCTACCGGCAAGATCGAGCTCGGTGACGAGTTTTATCTGGGCTCCCTGCTCCGCAGCGGTCGCACGTCCGTGAGCTACAACGAGAACATGTCGCCCAAGGAGCTGGTGAGCGTACAGCTCGGCATGCTCTCCACGTTCTTCGGACTGCAGTACCTGCTCCGCCCGGGCCGCGCGTTGCGAACGCTGCGCAAGCTCCTGACGCGCGCCGAGCAGGAGACGAACATGGAGCAGTTCCTCAGCACGAAGTGGATGTACTTCAAGAAGCAGCGCGAAGCGGAGCGTGGCAAGCGCCGCCTGCCCGTCGTCGAGGGGCGCGCGGCCCCCACGACGCGCGACGCCGCGTAGGGGGGCTGTTCCCCGGCCCGACGCGGCTCCGTTCCGCCGCCGGCGCCGCACCGCGCTCGACCGTCCGTCCGGGGTTTTTCGCCTGGGCCCGGGGTTGCGCGCGCGACGGACCCGACCATCGTGCGATAGTTGTCCGCGTGGGGGGCTTGCCGGCGGGATCCCGAAGCACTTTCCGTGGCGTGTCCGCCCGCGGGCGGATTCGTCGCGGCCTGGCGGCGCCGGTCCTCGCGGCGCTCTCGCTCCACGGGGGCTGCTCGTCGCACCCCGTGGTGAAGCGCGAGCCCGTCGTCGAGTTCGGCTCGTCGCCGACCGCGCGGGCGTCGGGAGAGGAACCAGACGCCTCCCCTGCCGCCGCGAGCGCTCCAGCGCAGGAGTCGACGTCGACCGCCGAGCCTGTCGCTCCTGCGAAACCCGAGTGTGTCGCCGCGTCGCGGCTGGCCGTCGAGCTGCTCGACCCGCCGTGGCTGACGGCGCCGGTGCCTCGAATCGATGGTGCCCAGCTGCTCGCGCCCTTCTTCGAGCGCCTCGGGAGGACGCTGGAAGGCACGACGTCGCGTCCCGCGCGCGTTGGCGTCTACGGCGACTCGAACCTCACGCGCGACTGGCTCACGGGCGAGCTCCGCCGCGTCCTGCAGGGTCAACTGGGCGACGCAGGTCACGGATTCGTCGCGCCGGCCAAGCCTTGGACGTGGTACCAGCACGAAGACGTTCAGCACGACGTCGTCGCGGCGGGATGGCGCGGGTTCGCGCCATCGAACCGGCGCACCCGCGACGGCATCTACGGTCTCGGGGGAATCGCCAGCGAGAGCGTGTTTCGCGGGGCCACGGTTCGCCTGGCGACGGTGGGCGATTCGGCCGCCGTCGGCGGGAAGGTGAGCCGCGTGGGCGTGTTCTACCTGGAGCGCCCCGAGGGCGGGCGCTTTCGCATCGACGTGGACGACGCCACTGGAGTCGAGATTGTGACGGACTCCGTGCACGTGGCGGTTCGCTCGAAGGAGATTGCGATACCGGACGGTCCTCACGAGATCCGCATCGTGGCCACGACGTCCCGTCCCGTGCGGCTGCTGGGCGCCTACCTCGAGCGCGACGTGCCGTCCGTGATCGTCGACTCCATGGGCATCGGTGGAGTGAGCTACTTCGATCTCGCCCGCACGGACCCGCACTCCGTGAAGGAGATGCTCCGCCAGCGGAACCTCGACCTGCTCGTTCTCTGGCTCGGCGCCAACCTTCACGGCGCTGCGACGAACCCCTCGTCCCTCGGGACCATCGTCGCGCGCGCGCGCGACGCGGTGCCGGACCTCCCCGTCCTGGTGCTCGCTCCCTCCGACCAGGTCGTGCGCCCGACGGATCGCACGTCCGATCCGCAGCTCGCGCGCGTCGTGCGGGAGCTGCGGCGCGCGGCCTCGGAACACGCTTGTGCGTTCTGGGATCTGCGCGAGGCCATGGGCGGCGAAGGCTCCATGTCCAAGTTCATGGCACACGGGTACGCCGCGCCGGATCGCGTCCACCTGACGCGGGCGGGGTCTCGCGTGATGGCGCGTCGCCTCCTGCTGGCCCTCTGGCGCGCGTTTGCCGAGCATTCGCCCGCGCTGGCGAGCGAAGCGTGCAGTCGGCCGTGACCTCGACCGGCGTCGCGTCGCGGGGCGCCGGGCCGCGGTTCGTCACGGAGGAGCCTTCAGCCGGTCGCGTCGCTCGTAGACGAGGATGTGGCGGAAGTTCCGGGTGCGCACGTAGGCGAAGTCGCGCAGGTTGGCGAACTCGGGAAACTCCTCCAGCATGGCGACGCGACCGAGGCTGGAGATGAGCACCTGGGGCGGATCGACGAAGAGGTGGCGCACGACGTGCCGTGGCACGTTCGCGTCGAAGCCCTTGCGGTCCAGGATGCCGACGCTCACCAGGTAGAAGTAGTAGTGGTACCTGCCTCCGTACGGCGCGGTGTTCGACGCGAACGTGAGGAGCCGATTCGGGTCGAGAATGAGCACCTCGGCGCCGTCCGGGGTGATCGAGTCGATGTACCTCGCGGCCTCGTCGGTCACGGCGTCCCACTCGTTGTCGGTGATGTCGGGCGAGAAGTTGCGGACGTAGGGGTTGTCCAGGGGGCGAAACTTCAGGTGCTTCAGCTTCGGGCTCGTCCAGTCGCCGGCGTCGATGCGCAGCGCGGCCAGGGAGGGCCGGACGACGAGTGACGACGCCCACGCGGCGAACGCGACGACCAGGCCCGCGCGCACCGCGTTTCGACGACGCGACGCGCCCCACGCGAGCGCCTCCACCTGCGCGAGCATGGCGAAGAGGACCGGGACGACGAGGATCATCGCCTGGAAGACGTGCGTCTCGTCCGCGCGCGAGTAGATGGTGAAGCAGGCGAGCGTGCCGAACAGGAAGAGGCCCAGGGTGCGGCTTCGCCCTTCAGCCCATGCTTCGCCCAGCGCGGCGGCGCCACGGCCCGCCCGGGCCAGCCACAGCCAGGCGCCGAACGCGAGGGTCGGCAGCCACGGGAGCTGCAGCCAGTACCGTTCGTTCAAGCCGCGATAGAGCCCGGGCTCGCCGAAGCGATCGAAGGGCTGGGCGTAGTCGATGCTGGAGAGCAACCCGCGGAGCTCGCCCAGGTACACGAGCACCCCCGGCCAGCCGCACCACGCGACCAGCAGCGCGGCGGACAGGACGAGAACCGCGGAAGCATACAGCAACGTGGCGCGAACGTGATGCGCCGCGGGTGTGGCCTCCAGGCGTTCGGTGACGAGCGCGTGGACGGTGTACCCGAGTCCGAGGAGCATCGGTACGCCGAGGTAGGCGAAGTACCACTCGTTGAAGTAGCGCCGCACGAACCCGTAGAACACGAGCGCGAACACGACGACCCCGGCGACGCGGGCGATGCGGAACGCGGCGAGCCGCTTCGCGGAGACCGGTCGCGGTGCTACGGCCGTCGAAGCCGGCAGCCAGTACAGGCAATGAAAGAGCCCGCCCGCGAAGAGGAACAGGCCGGCATTCAGCTTCGTCCAGATCGCGCCCGTGGTCAGGGCACCCGCGACGAAGAGCGTGGCCTCGAGGCTACGCAGAGGCCGGAAGAGCAGGAGATACCACGCGCCGAACACCCACGGCACGACCTGGAGGAACGCATAGGGCGTCTGGAGCGACTGCCACGCCTGACCGACGAGCACGCTCAGCAGGGCCGCCGCGAGAGCGCCGTAGAAGACTCCGCCGAACCGGCGCGCGACCAGGAACGCCAGCCACACCATCCCGAGCTTGAGCACGATCATCCACACCCGGATGCCCCACTCCGCGCCGCCCGCGAGCTGATAGAACACGATGGGGACGGGCCAGTTCAAGAGTCCGTACGCGTCGAAGACGTCGCGGAAGGGGACCTTTCCGCCCGCGAAGTCCTCGATGTACGTCATCAAGAGGGAGCCGTCGGACTGGTTCGGCGCGAGCGTCGCGTGCTGCGCGAAGTAGAAGGTCAGCACCAGCGCCGCCCCGACGTGCGCCGCGATCCCCACCACCCGGCGCCGCGTGTCCGGGGAGATCGTCATCGCCACTCGGTGCGGTCGGTCACGAGGCGCTCCGGACGGGCCACGCTCCGAACGCCGCGTGGGCCCACGCGAAGCCGTAGAAGCCGCAGGCCAGGAGCATGGCCGCCCCGAAGCCGAACTGGATGGCGACCAGCATGCCGACGACCGAGGCGATCACCGAGGCGATCCCGTTCACGCCCCACGCGTAGGGAGTCGCGCCGGGGTGGAGCGACGCCAGCCGATCCAGCCCGATGGGCATCGCCATGCCGAGCGTGATCCCGAACGGAGCGATGACGGCGAGCGTGATCAACACTCGCGGAACGAACGTGAGGTCGATCGCCGCGCGCAGGAGGGGGCCCAGGCCCACCGCAGCCGCGCCGATGAGCAGCGTCGCCACGCCCAGGGCCGCCACGAGCGCGCGGCGTGGATTCCCCAGGCGCGAGCACCAGAACGAACCGAGGCCGGCGAAGCAGAGCAGCGAGAAGAGCACGACGGACAGGGCGTACGTGGGGAAACCCAGGAAGAGCACGAAGCGCTGGATGAGCACGATCTCGAGGCACATGAAGCCGAGGCCGATGGCCCCGAAGTAGGTGAGGGCGGCGGCGCGCGGGCGCGTGGCGGTGCGGATGTACCGGAGCGGCACGGCGAAAGCGCCCACCGACAGCCCCGTGAGGACGAGCAGCGTCAGGAGGAGGATGGACATGGGCCGCGCGGAGTAGAAGTAGCCCTCGGGAACCGGTGTTCCGAGCTGGCTCGGTCGGTCCATGTTGAAGAAGAACGGCTTGTCGTCGGTGGGCGGGCACACGTCGAGGCGGTGCGCGTTGCAGAACGCCTCGAGGCTCGGCGCCTCGGCCAGCGTCTTCCAGTCCAGCTGATTCGGTCCGCCGGGCGCCATGAGCAGGCCATTGGCGCGCTCGTTCGCGAGCCGATGGAGCCGCGCGACCTCCTCGTCCGTGAAGGGCTCCAGGCGGGCGAGCACGGTGCCCGTGGGTGGCCCGAGCAGGTCCGTTCCGCCGACGACGACGACGTGTCGGAAGGGGTCCTCCACGCCGCGCTTCTCCAGCGCGGCGAGCGTCAGGACGGTGATGCGCAGCGCCTCGTCACCCACGAGCTTGAGGAGGCGCGACACGTTCAGCAGGCCGCGAGGGGTCAGGTGATCGAAGTACTCCTCGAACGCTTCGACGGTGTAGATGTTCTGCTCGGTGAGCGCGAAGCCCTGCGCGGAGTTCGCCGTCAGCGTGTCGGTGAAGCCCAGGTGAATCTGGTCGTACTTGGTGGTGCGCGCCGCCAGCACCGACCGCCCGTCGCCGATGGTGGTGCTCACGCCATCGCGCGAGTACGGCTTGCCGGAGAGGTAGCCCAGGTCCTCGTCCACGATGCGGCGGTTGCCGTCGATCAGCTCGATGACGTCCACGGGCCGCTGCCCGGACGACAGCGCGTTGTAGATGTCCCGGCCGCCGCCGCCCCCGATGATGAGGGCGCGTCCGGGGCCGGTCATCGCGAAGCCCACGCTCGCGGCACCGGTCCGGAGCTCCTTCCACGTGGGGAGCACCTCCGTCTTGACTATGGGGATGGGCGCGTACACCCGGTCGTAGAAGAGCAGCGCCAGGGAGCTCGGTGGGGGCAGCTCGTAGCCGAAGCAGCGCGCGAGCGGCGTCCAGTGCTCGCCGACGAGCAGCGAGCCCGGAGGCACCTTGTAGCCCGGCTGCACGTAGAGGAGCGTCGTCTGGCGAGCCACGCCGAGGGTGGCGAGGCCCGCGATCGCCAGCCCGGCCGCCTGCCGCCGGAGCGCGGCGTCCCCGCTCGAGAACAGCAAGGCCGCCGCCGAGGACACGATGCCGAGCGCCACCATGAGCTCCGGCGCGGGCGCCAGGGAGAGCGTTGGAACCACGAGCAGCGCGCCCGCTCCCGCGCCCAGCAGATCCGCGGCGTACACGGGACCTATGGCCGCGCGGTAGCGATCGATGGCGAGGGCGACGGCGATGCCCGAGGCGAGCGCCGGCAGGGTGAGCAGGACGCACGCCACCACCAGGGTGATGACGAACCCCGGCGTCACCTGGTCGACGCCCGAGAAGTCCAGGCGCACCAGGGCGAGCGGCGTGGCGACGAGGGCGAGCGCGAACGCCGAGGTCCACCGTGCCAGAAGGCGTCGCGGGTCGTCGTCGGCGAACCATTCGGGCCGCGCGTACACGGCGAGCGCCCCGACGCCGGTGCCCAGCATGGCGACCGAGACCGCGAGGAAGCTGAAGTGGTAGGCGAGCACCGCCGCCATGAGGCGCGTGACGACGACCTGGTTCGCGAGCGTGCACGCCGTCACGAGCGCGAGACCGACGAGCACGGCGCCGCCCGGTCTGGGCGAACCCTCTGCGGAGGTCGCCGCTGTCATGCGACCTTCCCCGTTCCGGCGAGGGCGCGCGCGCGCAGCGCGAGGTTCCCGGCGGCGACCAGGACCGCCCCGGACGCCAGCAGGAACACTCCGTAGAGCCAGCGCCCCGAGCCGGGGCCGGCTTCCGGAAACTCACCGAGCATGTGGGCGACTTCGAACACGAAAACGTGCCCGAGGTACAGACCCCAGGAATGGCGCCCGCACCACTCGAGGGGAGCCGCGGCGCGCCCTGGGATCGGCACGTTGGCGGCGAGGCCCACGATGGCCAGCGCCACGGGGACGTCGAAGAGGTGCATCGTCACCAGGACGCGCAGGGGTCCGACCAGGAACTCCTCGGGGCGTACGAACTGGCACGCAGGCACGACGAGCGCGGCGGACACGATGGCGGCCAGCGTGGCACGGGGCGAGAGCCGTGGCCCGACCAAGCGCGCCAGGGCCATGCCGGCGACGACGAGCCAGAGCGACCGCGGCGGGAAGATCCACACGTAGAACCACCCCGGGGGTGGAACGTTGCTGCCGATGACGCGCAGACCGAAGTCCGCGATCTGCAGGGTGTGATACGCGGTGAAGGCGGTCGCAGCCGCGGCGGCGGCCAGCATGATCCATGGGCCGACCTCGTTCATGGCCCAGTGGAGCGCCGGGAACAGGACGATGAGCTGCAGGACGAGCGTGACGAACCAGCTCGGCCCGATCCAGGGTGAGTAGCCGAGCGCGGTCAGCGCGGCCTCGACGGCCCCCACGGGCAGGGGCGGCTTGCCGGTGGCCAGCACGGCGAGCCACCACAGCGCGCCTGCCGCCCAGATGGGCACGAACAGGCGACGGAAACGGGACGCGTACCAGGACGAGAAGGTCCTGGCACCGGCACGCGCCCTGCCCAGCGACATCTCACTCATCATGCCGAAGACGAAGAGGAAGATCGGGACGGCTCGGTTGACGACGTGCTCGTGAACCAGGCTCCCTTCGCCGATCTTGGCGTGGATGGCCACGACCAGCAGGATGGCGACGCCCTTCACGCGGTCGATGACGGGCAAGTGCTCGTGGGCGGAGGTCATGCAGCTCGACGGGCTTCTGGGCGGCGGGCCCTTTGTATCAGGGTGCCCAGCGGGGCGCCCCTTCCGCGCGCTCTCTCCGATGGTCCTCGTCGGGCGCGGACGCTACGCTCGGGGCCCGTGCGGCGGACCGTCCTCGCCTCGACGATCGCGCTCTCGGCGCTTTCCGCGTGCTCGTCGAGCACCCCGGAGACCGTGACGCGCGACGCTGCCCCGGACTTCGATCCGTATCCGCTGCTGCCGGATCGGAGCGAGGGACCCACGTGCAGCGGCATCGACCTCTTCCTTCACACGTGCGCGGCGCTGGGGTGCCACTGGAACGGACCCGAACCCGGCGCGGGCCTCGACCTCGTCTCGCCCGGGCTCGCGAGTCGCCTCGTCGGCGTGCCGTCGGGATGTGAGGACATCCCCTACGCCGTTCCCGACGCGCCTGCCGACAGCTTCCTCCTGGAGAAGCTCACGGCGAACCCGGACAGGTGCGACGGACCGCGGATGCCGCTCACCGGCGCGGAGCTGCTTCCGGAGCAGGTCGAGTGCGTCACCGCCTGGATCGCGAGCCTTCCCTCGCCCTAGGAGATCGGGACGCGGACGTCCGAACGGACGGAGCGCGCTTCGTGGTAGCTTCGCGCGTGCCGCCGGTCCGAGCGCCCGCGGGAAAGGACGTCGACGCCCATGCCTCGTTTCCCCTGGCTGAAGATGCGCAAGAAGACGGACCCCGAGTTTCCCTACGAGCCGCCGATTCCCATAGGCCGGGCCATCTCCAACGGGGAGTTCTTCCGCGAGCCCACCGGACGCGAGCTGCGGATACGGCGTCTCATTCTCGACAAGTGCGACGAGAACGCGCGCCGGCTCGGCATCGATCGTCGCGAGTTCGTGGCGAGCGCCATGGGAATGGTCACGACCATGGCCGTCCTGAACGCCTGCAGCGACGACTCGAAGGGCGACGGGGGCGGTTCGGGCGGCTCCGGCGGCCTGCCGCCGGAGGCCACGTGCGACGAGGGGCTGGCGCTCGAGCTCGTCGGCGGCAACGGTGACGAGTTCATCCTCGATCTGCAGACGCACCACATCGAGGACGAGGAGCACTGGAGGGAGTCCCACCCCGACCGGCCCTGGCCCGGTCCCGCGCTCTCGTTCCTCGACTTCCTCGGCCGCGACGCCAAGAACATCGGCAACGCCGCGTACCTGCAGAAGGTGTTCCTCGAGAGCGAGACCACCGTCGCCGTGCTCTCGGGCTTCCCCTCCGAGATCTGCGACACGAACACCTACTGCAACAGCCCCATCAGCAACGAGTCGATGGTGATCTCGCGGGACGAGATCAACGCCCTGGCGGGTGGCAGCCAGCGCGTCGTGCAGCACTGTCAGATCGCGCCGAACGACTACCTCGACAAGCAGCTGGCGCACATGGAGGCCATCAAGAACACCTACGGAAATCACGGCTGGAAGTGCTACCCGCCGTGGGGCCCGCCCACCCGCGGCATTCCGGGGTGGTGGCTCGACGACGCGCTGAACATGGCGCAGGGGCGAGAGGTCGTGGCCGACAAGTTCTTCCAGAAGGTCGTGGACCTGACCCCTTCGGCACCGGTGGGCTCCGATCCGATGGTCTATCCGCAGTCGCCGCTCCTCTGCATCCACAAGGGCTTCGTGCTGCCCAGCTTCGAGGCCGAGACGGCCAGGCCCATCGACGTCGGTGCGGCAGCCTCGAAGTGGCCGCAGATCAACTTCGTCATCTACCACTCCGCCATCGACGACCAGGGCGGGCGAGATCGCGGCCCCTTCAACGAGGCGGATCCGCACGGCATCGACGAGCTGTGCCGCCAGGTGCGCGACAACGGGCTCAAGGGAAAGAACGTGTTCGCGGAGCTCGGGTCCGTGTGGGCGAGCGTCATGAACAACGCGACCTCGCGCCAGCACGTACTCGGCAAGCTCCTGACGTACCTCGGCGAGGACAACGTCGTGTGGGGCAGCGAGTGCACGTGGTTCGGCTCGCCGCAGCCGCAGATCGAGATCTTCCGGATGACGGAGATCACCCCCGAGTT
The DNA here is from genome assembly GCA_964487605.1 of uncultured Polyangiaceae bacterium. Lineage (GTDB taxonomy): Bacteria > Myxococcota_A > Polyangia > Polyangiales > Polyangiaceae > JAJDAH01. The sequence continues at coordinate 4,515 of CAZARU010000030.1, read as the reverse complement.
CCAGGCGATGTACGGTTACCCCGCGCTGACACCCGAGCTGAAGCGCAAGATCCTCGGGCTCAACGCGGCGAAGATCTACAACATCGACGTCGAGGCCGTGCGGTGCAAGGTCGCCGGCGACGAGTTGACGAAGCTCCGCAAGCGGATGGACGCGGAGTTCGGTCCGCGGCGGTGGGCATTCCAGGAGATGGGAGGTCCGCGCACGCGGCGAGAGTTCATGCGCCTTCAGCAGTGGAAGCGGTTCAAGGCGCTTCCTGGCTGAGCGAAGGCTCCGTCGGCGTGGGTGCCGCAGCGCGGGCCACCAGGCTTCCGCCGACGGCAGCGGTTCCCGCAACCTTCAGCGCCAGGAGGAGCATGGGGGGCAGCGGAAGCGCGAACGGCTGCCAGGCCACGGCTCCGGCGACGAACGCCCAGAGCACCCACTCCGGATCGCGACGGCTCGCCGTGCACACACCCGCCAGGAGCACGAAGATCAGGCTGTAGTCGTTGGCGATGGCCGGGACGAACGACGCCGCGCCCACGACCCAGAGCAGGAGCGGGTACGCCAGTCGTTCGCGATGGGCGCTCCCGAGGACGCGCAGGCACACGGGCAGCGCGCCGGCCGCGACGAGCGCGAGCGCGACGACCGTCCCCGGCGCCACCTCTGCCGGTGTTCCCCGCGCCAGCACGGTGAACGCCAGCGAGAGCGAATGGGTCCACGGCCAGTACCGGGACTCGGCCAGCGCCATTCCTTCGACGAAGCGGATCGCCCGGTCCAGGATCTCGAACGAGTAGAGCGTCTCCCGTGGCGTCGCGAGACCGATGGCGACCGCGGCGACGACGAACGCGACGAGCGCCCGGGGGCGCCGCAGCGCGAAGAGGCCCAGCGCAAGGAGCCCGGGGAACACCTTCACCCAGGGCGTGATCGCGAGCACGGCGCCCGTGGCGACGTCGCCTCGGACAGACCGTGACGCGAGGAGCGGCAGCGCGGCCAGGATGGCGCCCAGGACGATGACGTTGCAGTTGCCACGCTCCATCTCGAAGACGACGGGGAAGCTGAAGAGGACGAGGGCGAGCGCCGCGGCCAGCGGGATGGGCTCGGCACCGAGCCGCTCCCGCGTGCGGTGGGCGACGACCGTGCCGGCGACGATCGTCGCCGCGACGACCACGATCCAGATCCGGAGGGCTGCGGCGGTGCTGAACGGGTGCACCCAGAGGAACATCCGCACGGCGAGGGGCGGGTAATGGACCAGATGCGTGCCGTCCTGGTGGACGTACGGATCACGCCCCGCGAGGAACGCGCGCGCCGCGAGCTCGGACTGCGACCAGAAGTCCGAGCCGAGGACGGGGAACGTGAGCCACGTGTGCTCGGCGAACGCGAGGCGCGTCGTGACCAGCGCGTGCAGCCACCACACCGCCCACAGGACGAGGAGGGCGACGCCCGCGCGGTGCCCGAGCGTCGCGCGCTGCGGCATCAGCCGACCGCGGCGGTTTCTCGTGGCGCTTTCAGGGCGAAGTGAAACGCCCCGAGAGCTCCCGCGTAGCACGCCACACCCATCCAGTACGACACCGCGATGCCCCACGTCATCGCCACGGCCGTCGCCAGCACGGAGCACAGCACGGAGGCCGCGCCGTTGATGCCCCAGAGCCACGGCGTGAGCGACGGCGAGCGGCTGGCGCCGAGGCTCATCCCCAGGGGGAACGGCATGCCCAGGAACACGCCGATGGCCAGGAGCAGCAGCACGGCGGCCGAGATGCGGACCGCGTTCGTCGAGGCCACGAAGGCATCGATGATCCACGGCGTGAGGAGCCCGAAGACGACCAGCACGGCGAACAGCGCGGCGAGCAGGAGCTTCGCGCGGCCCTCTTCGTCGCCCCGAGCGAGGCGTTCGCTGAGCAGGCTGCCCATTCCGGCGCCCACCAGGAGCGTGAAGAGCACGACCGTGAGCGCGTACGTGGGGTGCCCCAGGAACACGATGAGCCGCTGCATCTGCGAAATCTCGATGAACATGAACCCGAGGCCGATGCAGAGGAAGAACGCCATCAGCGGGCGGGCTCGGCCCAGGGAGACGGTGCGGCGCGTGATGACGAGCGGTACGAAGACGCAGAGCGCCGTGAGCACGAACGCGATGCCGAGCAGGACCCCCAGGATGCGGATCGACTCGAGGTTCGTGTGGTTGGGGTCGAAGCCGCTCACGCCCTTCGGCTTCACGATGTCCTTCATGCGGAGCATCTGGAAGAAGAACGGTCGGTCATCCGTCGGCGGGGAGATGTCGATCGGGTGGTTCGCGTAGAGCGCACTCGGATTCGTGCCGGGGTCGAGGATCTCGGCGATGACGTCGTCGGTGGTCGCCTTCGGCGTCGTGATGAGCTGGAACCCCTGCCGCGCGCTCTCGCGCTCCAGCACCGCCAGGTCCACGGGGTCGAACGGGCTCGGTGAGACGAGCACGTTGGCCACCCCGTTGCCCAGGGCGCCCGGCAGCCCGGACGAAATGGGCGACATCGCCACCACGACGTGGGCGCGCGGGTCCTTCGCGCCCAGGGCGTCCAGGGTGGCCCGCGCGATGGCGACGCAGCGGTACGTCTCGCCGGGGTTCGTGGGGAACCACCAGCGGCTCACGCTGAGCACACCGCGCGGCGTGAGGCGGCCGAGGAACGTTCGCCACGCCTCGACGGTGTACAGGGCGTTTTCCGACAGAACGAAGGCGCCTGCCGCCGTCGCGGCCCAGGTGTCGATCAGCGAGATCCCGATCACGTCGTAGCGGTCGGCCGAGCGAGCGATGAAGCTTCGAGCCTCGTCGTTCACGATGGTGACCTTCGGGTGCCGATCGAGGTGGCCGCTGAACGCGCCGTAGACGTCCATCGACGCTCGGAGGACGTTCTCGTTGATCTCGACGCCCGTGACGTGCGCCTGATCGAACACGAGGGCGGACAGCACGTCCCGCCCGCCTCCGACGCCCACGGCCAGGACGTTTGCCCCCGGGCGCAGGTGGTGCGCCAGGTTCGTGACGTCGTCCTTCAGGTAGGCGACCTCGCGGAGATCCCCCGAAAACTGCGTAATGACGGTGGCGGCCCACACGTCCACGGCCATGAAGAGCTGTCGAACGTGCTTGTCCTTCGCGCCCGTCTTGCTGCTGAGGCCCCATCCCAGCGGCTCCGTCTTCATCCACGGGTTTCCTGCTACGTGCACCCGGGAGAAGGAGTTCCATCGTACGTAGTGATTGCCCTCCTGCTTGACGCCCCGGGCTTCGGAGATGTCGAGCCAGGGCGTTCCCTTCTCGACGAACGACGTGTGCGCGAGCGCCGCAACGACCAGCAGGCCCATGGCGGCGCCACCGCGCCGCGCGAGCGTGGACGACGCCGCGGCGCCGAAGAGCGCCGCACCGAGGGCCGCGATGGCCGCCGCCACGAGCACCGCCGTGGGGCCGTCAGTGAGCTCCAGGGTCTCGATGAGCACGATGCCGCCGAGCGACGCACCCACCAGGTCCGCCGCGTAGAGCTTGCCCACGTGCGAAGGGAACTTCGTCAGGGCGATGGAGACGGTGATCCCACTGAACACGAACGGGACCGAGACGACCGCGTACGTCACCGTCAAGAGGAGGATGTTCTTCAGGCTCGCGTCGCCGATGAACGGGATCTGCAGAAAGACGATGAAGGTGACGACGATGCTCACCGCCTGGGCGAGCGAGGCGTTCGCCAGATCGCGCGGGGCGCTCTCGCGGGTGTAGGCCGGGCGCAGGTACACGACGATCGCGCCGACCGTCATGCCGAACATGGCGATCGAGATCGCCATGAACGCGAAGTGGTAAAACATCGCGACGCTGAAGATCCTGGTGAGCAGGATCTGGTGCATGAGCGTCGCCAACGTGATGGCGCCGAGCCCGAAGTAGGCCGCGGCGCTCGGGGGCCGGTCTTCGGTCACGGGGCAGTCCTGTAGCCCACTCTGGCCCCGCCTGGGACGGCAGGGGCGTGGTGCGCCCCACCTTCCGAACAGCTTCGTTCGGAACCGCGAGCCGCGAAGGCCCGAAAATTCGGCTGCGCCGCGCCAGGGACGCCGGCCGGGGCCGGCCCGGGCAGGCCGCTCGGGGGCGCCGTCGGGGTATCCCCTACGGTGGCTCAACCAGGGATTTCGGCGGCCGGGGCGGACGTGCTATGAACTCCGAGTCCTTTCCCTCCCAGGAGACCTCATGACCCTCAAGCGCGTTGCTGCTCACATGGCTCTCATCCTCGTCCCGGTCGTGGGCTGTGGCTCCGATGACGACGGTGACAAGAAGAAGCCGGCTTCGGACGCCGGTAGCGACTCCGCGTCCTGCGGCAACGGCAAGGTGGAAGGCACGGAGGACTGCGACGGCACGAACCTCGGCGGCGAGACCTGCTCGAGCGCGACGATGATGGCGAAGCCGATGGGCAGCCTGAAGTGCTCGTCCACCTGCGGGTTCGACACGAGCGGCTGCACGTCGGGAGCGGGTGGTGCTGGCGGAGCGGGCGGCGGCGGCGGCATGGCCGGCGGCGGCGGCATGGCCGGCGGCGGCGGCG
>CAZARU010000029.1:0-68526 GCA_964487605.1 uncultured Polyangiaceae bacterium | reverse complement strand
GGCAAGGCGCACCCCATCGAGATCTACGTCCACACCGGGGCGGGCGCGTACATCTGCGGCGAAGAGACCGCGCTGCTCGACTCCCTCGAGGGCGTCGCGGCGAGCCGCGCCTGAAGCCCCCGTTCCCCGCGCAGTACGGCGCCTTCGGCATGCCCAGCACGGTGAACAACGTCGAGACAATCGCCATCGTGCCGACGGTCCTACAGATGGGCGGCGACGCATTCAGCAGGCTGAGCGAGCTGCACGACTTCGGCGACGGGGGCGCGCGCATCTTCGGCGTGAGCGGCCACGTCGAGCGGCCCGGTCTGTACGAGTGCGCGGTGGGCCTCACCCTCCGTGAGCTCATCTACGACCTCGGTGGCGGCGTCCAGGGCGGCCGCGAGCTCCTCGCCGTGATCCCCGGCGGCTCGTCGTGCCCGGTGCACCTGCCGGGCGAAGTCGTGCACGGACCGCCCGGCGATGAGAGATGGGCGCGCTACGACGGCAAGAGCGTGCTCGACCTGCCCCTCGGCGTCGACACGTTTCGAGGCATCGGGAGCATGCTCGGCACGGCGTGCGCCATCGTGCTGAGCGACGCGTGCGATCCGGTCCTCGCGATCCACAACCTGATGCGCTTCTATCGCCACGAGTCCTGCGGTCAGTGCACGCCGTGCCGCGAGGGCACGGGGTGGATCGAGCGCATTCTGGACAAGGTGGTCGGTGGGCAGGCGACGATGGACGACCTCGATCAGCTCCACGAGATCGGATCGAACATCATGGGGAACACGATCTGCGCGTTCGGAGAGGGAGCCGCCCAGCCGGCGCTGGCGTTCTTCCGGCTCTTCCGCGGACAGTTCGAGGACTACGTGAAGACCGGCGGCGCGGGCCAGACCAAGAGGCTCACCCCATGACCGGTGCGCTCTTCTTCGCGTTCTGTTCGCTCGTCGTTCTGGTCGGCGCCATCGCCACCGTGGCCGCCAAGAACCCCATTCGCGGCGCCGTGGGCCTGCTCTCCACCATCCTGGGCATCGCGGGCCTCTTCCTGAAGCTCAGGGCGGAGTTCCTGGCCGCCATCCAGCTCATCGTCTACGCCGGTGCGGTCGTCATCCTCTTCGTGTTCGTCATCATGCTGCTCGGCCCCGACGCCAGCGGCTCGGACGCTCCGGGGAAGTCCAAGGTGTCTCGTGCCATCGGGGGGGGCCTCCTGGCGCTCCTCGGAGGTGCCGGCCTGTCCCTGCTGGGTCGAAGCACCGGCGGCCCGACGGCGCTCGGCCCCGTGACGGGCGAGCACGGAACCGTGGAAGCGGTGGGCGGCAAGCTCTTCTCCGACGGCATCGTGCCGTTCGAGCTCGCCACGGCCCTGCTCATCGTCGCGGTCATCGGCGCCATCGCCGTCGCGAAGGGCAAGCAAGGCACGAAGGCGCCTTCGAGCGACGAGCTCTTCCACGGCCCGCTCCTCGCCCGCGACGATCGCGGTCGTCCACCCGAGAAGCCCGCCCCGGCGCCTTCGCACGGGGGCCACGGATGAGCGCCATGGGGAACCTGCTCGAGCACTACGTGCTCCTGTCCTGCGCGGTCTTCATCATCGGTGCGGTCGGCTTCCTGGTGCGGCGCAACGTCATCGTCCAGCTCATGAGCATCGAGCTCATGCTGAACGCCGTGAACGTCCTGCTGGTCGCCTACAACCGCGTTCACGGTCCCGACATGGGCGGCCAGATGTTCGCCTTCTTCATCATCGCCGTGGCGGCGGCGGAGGCTGCCGTCGGGCTTGCCATCGTGCTGGCGTTCTACCGCCTGAAGTCGTCGGTCATGAGCGACGACGCGGACACGCTGCGCCACTGATCCTTCGAGAGACTCCATGACCTCGGTCTTCCCTCCCAACGACTACTTCCTCCTGGCGGTGATCCTCCTCCTGCCGCTGGTGGGAGCATTCGTGAACGGCGTGTTCGGCAAGCGGCTCGGCCGGGAAGCCGTCTCACTCATGGCGCTGTCCGCGGTGGGCGGCTCGTTCCTCGCGAGTGTCGGCGCGTTCCTGACGCTGCGGGACCTGCAGATGGGCTCCGACACGGCGGCGCGCCTCTCGTGGACCGGATGGAAGTGGATGGACGTCTCCGGTCGTACCGAAGGCGTCCAGATCCCCATCGAGATCGCGTTCTCGCTCGACGCGCTGAGCGGAACCATGGCGCTCGTCGTGACCGGCGTGGGTTTCCTCATCCACTTGTACTCGACGAAGTACATGGAGCACGACGAGGGGTACTACCGCTTCTTCGCGTACCTGAACCTGTTCGTGTTCTCGATGCTCGTCCTCATCCTGGGGGACAACCTTCCGGTCCTCTTCGTGGGGTGGGAGGGCGTGGGCCTCTGCAGCTACCTGCTCATCGGCTTCTGGTTCAAGGACGAGGCGAACGCGCAGGCCGGCAAGAAGGCGTTCATCACGAACCGCATCGGCGACTTCGGGCTGCTCGTCGCGATGGCGCTGCTGCTCTATCACGTGGGTGCGCTCGACTGGCGCGGCATCGAGAACGGCGCGCGAGGGTTGCTCACCCCGGTGGACCTCTGGCCCATCGGTCGCGGTGGTTTCCTGGCCGTGTGGGATCCGGAGGCGAGCGTGCTCGTCTCGATCAAGGCGTGGCTGCTCGAGCCACGACAGGCGACGGCGGCGACCCTGGTCGGACTGTGCATCTTCCTCGGCTGCGCGGGCAAGAGCGCGCAGATCCCGCTCTACGTGTGGCTGCCCGACGCCATGGCGGGACCCACGCCCGTGAGCGCCCTGATCCATGCCGCCACCATGGTCACGGCGGGCGTCTACCTCTGCTGCCGAATGAGCTTCGTTCTGGTGCTGTCGCCCGCGGTCATGTTCACGATTGCCGTGGTGGGGCTCGCCACCGCGCTGCTCGCGGCGACCATCGCGTTCGTGCAGAACGACATCAAGAAAGTGCTCGCGTACTCCACGGTGAGCCAGCTCGGCTACATGTTCCTCGGCGTCGGCGTGGGCGCGTTCACCGCGGGGTTCTTCCACGTCATGACGCACGCCTTCTTCAAGGGGTGCCTCTTCCTGGGCGCCGGCTCGGTGATCCACGCCATGCACGCGCGGATCCACGACACCGAGAACTCGCAGGACATGCGCAGGATGGGCGGCTTGCGGGAGTTCATGCCGCACACCTACTGGACGTTCGGCGTCTCGTGTCTGGCCATTGCCGGTCTGCCCTTCGTGACCAGTGGCTTCTATTCGAAGGACGAAATCCTCTTCAAGGCGTACACGACGTCCATCGCGCCCCCCGTCCCCGACGGAAAGCTGGGCGAGTTCCAGATGTGGCTCTGGCCCGACGGCGCGAGCACTTGGCTCTTCGTCTTCGGCGTCCTCGGCGCGGTCATGACCGCGTTCTACATGTTCCGCCTGTTCTTCCGGACGTTCTGGGGCGAGTTCAAGGGTTGGACCATCGTTCGTCACTGGAAAGAGCCCGAGCACGAGGCCCACGACGATCACGACCACGCCCACGACCCCGACGCGCCGCTCGAGGGACCCAAGCCGCACGAGTCCCCGCTCCAGATGACGGTGCCGCTCATGGTGCTCGGCGCGCTGGCGGTCGTCGCCGGGTTCTTGAACGCCCATCCTCTGGGGCTTCACGCCTTCGACGACTGGCTCGCGCCCGTGTTCAAGGCGGCGCAGGGGTCCATCGTCACCGTCGAGAACGCGAAGGCCCTCATGTGGCCGCTGCTGGTGCCCGGCATCCTCGCCTTCGCGGGGGGCGTCGGCGGTGCGTACTGGGTCTACGTGATGCAGGGCGGAACGCCGGCCGCCGAGCTGGCGGAGCGCTTCCCCGGTCTGCACCGCCTCGTCTTCGAGAAGTGGCGCGTCGACGAGCTCTACGAGGAGACCGTCATCGGCGCGGTGGACTCGCTGGCCGAGTTTGCGATCTGGTTCGACAAGTGGGTCGTCGACGGGATCATCTCGCGGTTCACCGCCTTCGTCGTGGCCGCGACCGGATCCATCGTGCGCCTTCTGCAGACCGGGCGCGTGCAGGCCTACGCGGCGCTCATGGTCGTCGGTGTCGCCGCTTTCGGATGGTTCTTCGCGTCGCCGCACGCCTCGACGGTCGTCAGCTCCGACGCGGAGACGGGAAAGTTCACCGTCACCGCGTCGCCGGGGCTCGGGTACAGCTACCGCTGGGACGCCGATGGTGACGGCACGGTGGACTCGGAGGAGTTCGGCGACGGTCGGACCATCGAGCTCGTCGTCGGTGTGGACGAGAAGAAGACGGTCCGCGTCGAGGTGAAGAACGCGTTCGGTCGCATCGCGGCACGAGACGTCGTCCTGGAGCGCGCGCGCAAGGATCTGTCCGCGCCCCGCGCTGCCGGTGACGCGACGGAAGCCGGTCGCCTCGCCGGGAGGGCCGTGCCGTGACGGGCATGATCGAGAGCGTTCCGTACGTCCTGGCCTTCCTGGTGGGCGTCTTCGTCCCGCGTCGCGAGGGCTGGGCCGAGCGTGTCGCGCTGGGCGTGGTCGCCGCTCTGGGCGTCGCGTTCGTGGTGGGCCTGTGGCCCGGTCCGGACGATGCGGCGCGGGCGGCCGACTGGAAGCCGTCGAGCGAGTGGCCGCACCTGCTCAACGTCCTGGTCTTCGTGCCCATCCTCGGCGCCGTGGGCGTGCTCTTCCTCCCGCGGCAAGCGCCCAAGCTTCTGCGCGCGTTCACGATGGCCGTGCTCGGTCTCGACTTCGTCGCGTCGCTCTTCCTGCTGGCCACACCCATGGCCGAGGGCTGGCACTTCCAGTACGTGGCCGACTGGCTCCCGAGCTTCGGGATTCGCTATCACGTCGCGCTCGACGGCATCAGCCTCTGGATGGTCCTCCTGACGACCTTCACGACGCCGATCGCCGTGTGGGCCTCGTTCGGCTCGATCCAGAAGCGGACGAAGGACTTGTGTTTCGCGTACCTCCTCTTGCAGGGTGGGATGATCGGCGCCTTCGTCGCGCTGGATCTGTTCCTCTTCTACGTCTTCTGGGAGCTGATGCTCATCCCGATGATCATCCTCATCGGCGTCTGGGGTGGCATCGAGAAGATCAAGGCGGCCTACAAGTTCCTGCTCTACACCATGGCCGGCAGCGTGCTCATGCTCGCGGCCATCCTCTACATGGTCTGGGCGCACCAGCAGGCGGCCGGCTACGTCACCTTCGACTATCTCGCCCTCTCGCGGCTCGTGCTGCCGAAGACCGCCGCGATGCTCTGCTTCGCAGCCTTCGCGTTCGCCTTCGTCGTGAAGGTGCCGATGTGGCCGCTGCACACCTGGCTTCCGGATGCGCACGTGCAGGCGCCGACCGGTGGCTCCGTGATCCTCGCCGCCGTGCTCCTGAAGCTCGGCACCTACGGGTACATCCGCTTCTGCATGGGAATGTTCGGCGGGCCCGCGTGGCAGACGGCAGCCAACCTCGCCGGTGTGGCGGTCGGTGGCGGCATTCTGTACGGCGCGCTGTGCGCGTGGAAGCAGCAGGACGTCAAGCGCCTGGTCGCCTACTCGTCGGTGGCGCACATGGGCTTCGTCATGCTCGGTCTCTTCGCGGCGACCCAGTCGGGCATGGAGGGCGCCCTGCTCACCATGGTGAACCACGGCATCTCGACCGGCGCGCTCTTCTTGCTCGTCGGCGTCATCTACGACCGCCGCCACACGCGGATGGTGGAGGAGTTCGGCGGGCTGGCGAAGGTCATGCCCGTCTACGCCACGGTGTTCGTCATCGTGACCATGGCGAGCATCGGCGTGCCCGGCACCAACGGCTTCGTGGGTGAGTTTCTCGTCATCATGGGGACCTACGTGTCCGGTGCGCTCGGTCGCCACGGCTCGATGCAGGCCGTGCTCGCCTCCAGCGGCGTCATCCTCGCCGCGGTCTACATGCTCGCCGTCGTCCAGAAGATGTTCTTCGGGCCCATCACGCGACCGCGCAACGAGAAGCTCTCGGACCTGAACGTCCGGGAGACGATCGCCCTGGCGCCCCTGGTCGTGATGATCTTCGTCCTCGGCCTGTTCCCCAGCCTGGTCCTCGAGCCGATGCGCCCCAGCGTCACGAGCACCCTCGAGCACTACAAGCAGGGGCGCATGGCCTACCAGGCCGCGTCCCCCGAGGCGACCTCGGCCACGCTGCAACCCCGGCGCGGCGGGATCCGTGATCGGAACTACCCCAAGTCCCCCGAGGAGAAGGCGGCGGAGAAGCCCTCCACGCCCGAACCCACCGCCGCCGTCGCTCCCGCCCCCGGAGGCGCTCCGTGACGATGGACGTCGTGTTCGGGCTCGCACCGATCCTCGCGACGGGGTTCGGCGCGCTCCTGCTCATGCTCGCCGAGGCGTTCGGCAAGCCCGCGGCAGAGGGGCTCGGCCCCAAGGGCGAGCTGGTGGACGCCGGTGCCGGTCGCTCGGCGGAGCTCGGCCTCGGAGCGGCGGTCATCCTCCTGTCGGCGGCCGTTCTGAGCGTTGCCGTGTGGATGGTCGGTCCCGAGCAGCTCCCCGGCGTGAGCGTGCTCGCGCCGTACCTCATCGTCGATCGCTTCTCGCTGTTCTTCTCGTTCGTGCTCTGCCTCGGCGGTGCGCTCGCGTGCCTGCTCGCCAGCGGCTACCTGCCCGAGCATCGCCTCGACCGGGGCGAGTTCTTCCCGCTCGTGCTCTTCGCCACGCTCGGCGCCATGGCCCTCGCCGCCGCGGGCGACCTGCTCAGCCTCTTCATCGGCCTCGAGACGATGTCACTCGGCGTGTACTCGATGATCGGCCTGCGCCGCGGCAGCCCGCGCGCGGCAGAGGCCGCCCTGAAGTACTTCCTCCTCGGCAGCTTCGCCGCGGCCATCCTGCTCTTCGGCGGAGCGCTGCTCTACGGCGCGACGGGTCGCACGGATCTCGTCGGCATCGGCCAGGGCATCGCGTCCATCGGCGCGCCGGGGTCGTCCGTCAGCGCGCCGACCGTGCTGCTCGGCGTGGCCCTCGTGCTCGTCGGGCTCACGTTCAAGATCGCCGCGGTTCCGTTCCACCAGTGGACGCCAGACGCCTACGAGGGCGCGCCCACGCCGGCCACGTCGTTCATGGCGGCGGTCGTGAAGACGGCCGCCTTCGCGGTCCTCGTCCGCGTGCTCATCGTCGCATTCGGCGACGACAGGCTCATGAGCTGGGGCGCCGGCTGGCCCCCCGTGATGGCGACGCTGGCGCTCCTGACCATGACGGTCGGAAACGTCGTGGCCGGCCGCCAGGACAGCGTGAAGCGCATGCTGGCGTACTCGTCGATCTCCCACGCCGGGTACGCCCTCGTGGGCGTGGCCGCCATGGTGCGCGCGCCGGACGATGCCCAGGCCAGCGTGCTCTTCTACCTGCTGGCCTACGCGGTCTCGACCGTGGGCGCGTTCGGCGCGCTCATGCTGTGCGGCAGCCGCGGCGCGGAGGCCGTCTCCTACGAGGACCTGGCGGGCCTGGCGCGCCGCTCCCCAGCGGTTGCCCTGGCGTTCTCGCTCTTCTTGCTGTCCCTCGCCGGCTTCCCCCCCACCGCAGGGTTCTTCGGCAAGCTGTACGTCTTCCGCGTCGCCATGGGCGCCGAGCTCTACTGGCTGGTCGTGCTCGGTCTCGTGAACAGCCTCATCGGCGCGTACTACTACGTGCGGGTCATGGTCTACATGTACATGCGCGAGCCCGTTCCGGGTGCGCCCATCGCGGTGCCCATGCGGTCGGGGTTCGTCGCGTCGGCGCTGCTCATTGCGGCGCTCCTGGTGATCGGCGTCGGCGTGCTGCCGAATCTCGCCATCGAGATGGCGGCGAGCGCCGTCGCTCGCGCCGGCTGATCGTGCCCGCTAGTCGTCGGCGTCGGCGACGACGACGGCCATGTCGAGGTTCACGATGATCTCCTTGCCCTGACTCTCGAGGCGCAAGAACGCGCCGGTGTCGTTGATGCAATCGAGCGTCCGGGTGAAGCCGACCGGGGCGGAGATTCTGGCGAGGCCGTCGATCTCCCTGCCGCCGAGGAGTACCAGGGTGAGCGCGCGCGGCTCCGAGTAGTCGGGCGTGGCGCTCGGGCGGGAAGCCGCTTCGCTCGGGTTCACGACGACCACCACGATGTTCTTCTTGTTGATGAGCACCGGGGCGTTGCTCCCGTCGGAAGGGAAGAACGGAACGAAGCGCGACGCGTCGTTCAGGAGGTCCTCCAGCGTCTCCGGGCCGGTGTGACGTCCCGACCGCGTCATGCAGGAGAACGTTCCGGACAGCTCGCCACCGCCCACCACCTGAACCGAGGCGGCCACCGGATACTTGGTCACTCGGAAGCTGTCGTTGGCCACGGCCGCTCGTCTCCTAGCTCGACTCGCCGGCCCGCCCCTCGACGGGAATGCGAGCGAACGTTTCCTTGTCCTGCGCCTTCTCGAGCGCGTCATCGAGCGTGACCGTGCCCGCGCGGACCAGTCGCTCGAGCGCGACGTCCATGGCCTGCATCCCCTGACCGCCGCCGGCCTGGATCAGGCTCGAGAGCATGGCCGTCTTCGCCTCGCGAATTGCGGCAGCCACGCCGGGGTTGCCGACCAGGATCTCGTGGGCCGCGACCCGCCCGACGCCGTCCGCGCGCTTCAGGAGCTGCTGCGCGACGATCCCCGCGAGGGAGTCGGCGAGCATCCCTCGAATCTGCGGCTGCTGATCCGACGGGAACGCGTTCACGAAGCGGTCGATGGTGGAGGCCGCGGAGTTGGTGTGCACGGTGGCGAAGATGAGGATGCCGAAGCTCGCGAGTTGCAGGGCCATGCGCATGGTCTCCTGCCCTCGCAGCTCGCCCACGAGGATGACGTCCGCGTTCTCGCGGCCTGCGCTGCGGATCGCGTCGGCGAACGTGGGCGTGTCCACGCCCACTTCACGGTGGGTCACCTGGCACCGAGCGGGCTCGTGGACGAACTCCACGGGATCCTCGATGGTCAGGATGTGCCCGGGCCGCGACTGGTTGATGTGGGCGACCATGGCGGCCAGGGTCGTGCTCTTGCCGCTGCCGGTCGGCCCCGTCACGAGCACCAGGCCTCCCCGCCGCTCCGCGAGGCTCACGATGGCCGGTGGCAGACCGAGGTCAGCGGCCGTGAGGACCTTCGTCGGAATCGTCCGGAAGACCGCACCGGGTCCGGTCGTCTTCTGGAGGTAGTTCGCCCGGAAGCGCGCCTTGTCGGCGTAGGCGTACGCGAAGTCCAGATCTCGGTGCGTCGCGAACCACTCTCGTCGTTCGTCGTCGAGCAGCTCGAGCAGAAGCGTCTCCATGCGCGCACGCGAGAGCGGCTCTCCCTGGATGGCCACCAGGTCGCCTCGCCGCCGGATCATCGGCGGATACCCCACCGACAAGTGAAGATCGGAGCCCCCGCTGGCCAGGAGCTGGTCGAAGTACGCGTCGAGCGCAGCCACTCAGGAGCCCTTCCGGCGGAAGAGGTTCCCGAGCCCGGAGCGACTGGGCTTGCGGATGGGTCCTGGCGGGGAAGCCGGCGGAGGCTGTGCGTCGGGTGAATCGCCCAGGGCCCGCGGATCGTCGGCGTAGAGGCGCGCGGACTCGTGAGAAATCGCTCCCCGCCGGACCAGCTCCCGGAGCGAGTCCTCGATGCGGATCATCCCGTAGGCGCGGCCCCGCTGCACCAGGCTCGGGAGCTGGTAGAGCTTGTTGTCGCGGATCAGCGTCCAGAGCGCGACGTTGCCGGTGATGAGCTCCGCCGCCGCCACCAGGCGCGTGCCGTCGGCGGAGGGCAGCAGGCGCTGCCCCACGATGTACTTCAGGGCTCCCGCGAGCGTGGCGCGCACCTGTTGCTGGTCGTCGGGTGGGAACATGTCGATCAGGCGGTCGATGCTCCGCGGGGCGGACGGCGTGCTCATCGTCGTGAGGACCAGGTGCCCCGTCTCCGCCGCCTCCAGCGCCATGGCCACGGTCTCGCGATCCCTCAGCTCGCCGATCGCGATGATGTCCGGATCCTCGCGCAGGGCCGCCTTGAGCGCCGAGTGAAAGCTCCTGGTGTGCTTGCCCACCTGTCGCTGAGAAACGACGGCGCGCTTCACCGGATGGACGACCTCGACGGGATCCTCCACCGTCAGGATGTGCGCGGCCTTGGTCCGGTTGAAGGCGTCGACGAGGGCGGCCATCGTCGTGCTCTTTCCCTGGCCGGTGGGTCCGGAGAGCACCACGAGGCCCTGGTGAAGCGAGGTCACCTTCGCGAGCTCTTCCGGCAAGCCCAGCTCCGCGAGGGTGGGGGGCTCCGGCGGGACCATCCGGAAGCAAGCCTTCAGGCCCGTGCGCTGGCGACACACGTTGACCCTCATGCGACCCGCGCCCTCGAGTTCGACCGCGAGATCGACGTACCCCGCGCTCTCGAGGCGGCTCCGTTCGTCCTCTCCGAGCAGCGGGAGCACCATGTCGCGTACCTGCGCGTCGGATATCGGCTCGCCGTGTGGCACGAGCTGCCCCACACGCCGGATGGACGCCGGCCGCTCCGCCACGACGTGGACGTCGCTCGCACCCGCCTGGCGCGCCTGCGTCAGCAGCGCGCCGAGCGCCTTGCTCGTGCCCGTGTGCCGCGCGGGGCCCTCCCGGGGCTCCGCCCGCGCGACGACTGCCGGGGGCGGTTGCGGGCGCTCCTCGACCGCTCGCGCCGGCGCGCGCTCCTCCCTCACCGTGGGGACGATGGACGGCGGATCCTGTCGAGGATCGCGAGCCCGTGCGGTTCGGTCGAGGTCGATCTCCCGACCGCCACCCCTGAGCGGCGCGGGCTGGGCTCTCGGCGTCTCGCGGGGCTCGCTTCGGTCGAGCCGACCGTCGTGCCGCTCGGACGCTTCGGGGCGCGGCTTCGGCGCTGCTGCCGCACCCGTCGCGGCGACGATGCGAATCTGCAGCCGCTCCGCGAAGCGCGAGCAAATGGCCTCGTACCGGCGGCCGTTCATGACGACGTCGTGCCCCTCGGAGGCGACGTCGTGGCTCGGCACGATTGCGGCGACGGGTGTTCCCGCGACGAGGGCGTCCATCTGCGCGAGACTGACGGGCTGTCGCGTCACCGGCTCCAGGACTCCCGCGCGTCGCACGGTGATCTCCGTGCCGGTCTGCAGCACGAGCTCGGTGGCTCCGGGGCGGTCCAGGTAACGAAGGAAGTCCTCGAGGCGCGGCACGGGGAAGCGGTACCTCAGCCCTCCCGGGCCAGTTCGAATCCGAACGCGCGATCGTGGACGTACACCAGCTTGCAGGCTTCGACGTACTTCGCGTCGTGGATCCGGCCCGCCTCGATGTAACCCGTGTCGCCCTTGGCGAGCGTGACGGGAGGACCCTCCGTCACCAGCTTGCCGTCACGCCTGACGTAGAACTGGATGACCATTCTGCCTTCGACGACGACGGTCATGTCGTCGCCCGGGTGACGGTGCGGCGGCTCGGACGAGCCCGCCTCCCAGCGCTCCAGCATCACCTCCACGCCCTCGGCGTTGCCCGGGACCGTCGTCCGAACGGTGAAGCCCGGCGTCTCGGCGACCGGGACGTGGTTGCGCCAGACCGCGCTGTCATCGGCGTTCATGTGGCCTCCGTATCCGACCGGTGAAGGTCCTTCACGGTGCCAGCGTGCCACAGGGCGAGGGTTCTCCGCCATCGGGAGCGTGATAGCCTCCCGCGCGGTACGTTGCTGCCGCCCGCTACGCGATCCTGCCTGCTCACCGACGTTCGCCGCGTCGCTCTGGCGGCGTGCGGCGGTCTGGCGCTCTCCGCGGCCGCGCTGACGTCCGACCTCGCCCACGCCGCCGACTGGCACGTTGCCGCCGACGGATCTCCCGCCGGGGACGGGAGCGCGAGCGCGCCGTGGGACCTCGGCTCGGTGGCCAGCGGCGCGAAGCCCGTGGCGCCCGGAGACGTCGTCTGGGTGCACGCGGGCGGCTACGGCGATGGCGGGAACCAGCCGCTCGACTTCAGCTTCCACGGAAGCCCCGCAGCTCCGATCGTCGTGCGGGCGGTGAAGGGAGCGCGCGCCACCATCGACGGCGGCGTGACGGTCAGCGGAACGTGGATCACGCTCTGGGGGCTCGAAATAACCAACTCGAGCACGAACCGCGACACGACCACGGGCGCCGGCGAGCCGGGTGCGCGCCTCGGTGGCGTGAATCTGTACGGACGCGGCGCGCGCGCGATCAACCTGGTGGTCCACGACACCGGCCACCCGGCCATCGGGTTCTGGGCAGGCCCGGGCGACGGTGCGGAGGTGTCGGGGTGCATCCTGTGGGGCAACGGCGTGTACGACCCGAGTGTCGGCGGGGCGATCCGCGGCAACGGTACCTACGCGCAGAACGAGACCGGCGAGCGCTTCGTGCGCGACAACGTGTCGTTCCGGAACTGGACCGAGGGGCTGGACGCGCACTCCGCCGGGAGCGGCTGGGTCAACGGATTCACGTTCGAGGGGAACATCGTGTTCGACAACCCCGTGGGACAGATCACGGCGAACACGAAGGACCCCACGAAGCCCATGAAGGGCCTGACGATCCGGGACAACTGCACGTATCGGCGCGACGCCGACGCGGCGAAGACCACCGTACAGGCCGGCTACTACGGCGACGTGCACAACGAGGACCTGACGGTGGAGGGGAACACGCTCGTGATGGGGTCCGACGACGAGCGGGCCTTCCACGTGAAGCTCTGGAAGAACGCCACCGTGCGCGACAACACGATCGTCAGTCAGCGGTACATGGCCTGGTGGTGGAACGGCGTGCCCGGCGAGGTCGTCGACTGGGACCAGAACCGCTACTTCGGCGGCAACGCGGCGCCCTTCGTTCTGGGTGCGGGCAGCGACGTCGCGAACGGCATCGACTTCAACACGTTCGACCAGTGGAAGCTGAAGACGGGCAACGATGGGACCAGTTCGTTCACCCCCTCGAAGCCCACCGGCGTGCACGTGTGCAAACGGCCGAACCGTCACGAGGCCGACCGCGCGTTCCTCGCGGTCTACAACTGGGACGGTCTCGCGTCGGTGGATGTCGACCTTACCGACCTGCTGGTGGCCGGTGCGGAGTGGGAGCTCGTGGACCTGCAGAACTACTACGGGCCTGCCGTGGCGCGCGGCACCTTCGCAGGCGCCACGGTGACCGTCCCGATGAACCTCACCGAGGTCGCGCCCATCGTCGGTCGGTACACGCACTGGACCAACGCCCACACGGCGCCGGAGTTCGCGGCTTTCGAGCTGCGCTCCACTCAGCCGCTTCGTGACGGCGGAGCGAGCGGCTCGGGCGGAACGGGCGCCGGCGGGGGATCCGGCGCGGGCGCCGGGGGCACGAGCGGGAGCGGGGTCGTGGACGGAGGGCTCGGAGGGCAGGGGGGTGGTGCGACGGGCGGTGCCGCGCCGGTCGACGGCGGGGTTTCCGGCCGCGGCGGCGTCTTCGCCGGTGGCGCCGCGGGTGCCCGGAACGCGTCCGGTGACGACTCGGGCTGCGGCTGCCGAGCCGCGCCGGTCCGTGGTGGAGGTCGCGGTGCCATGGTCCTGGCCGGTGCGTTGCTGGCGGCGGCCCTCCGCCGGAGGACACCGCGACGCTTCCATCGCCTGGTTCGTCGCGGTGCGGGTCAGCCTTCGTTCTTGGTCTCGAGCGCTTCCCACCGCGCCGTCAGTCGCTCGGAGTCCTTCCGCGCGGTCTCGAGCTCGGCGGACAGCCGGGCCACGTCGCCTCCGCCTCCCGAGTAGGTGGCCGGATCCGCCAGGCACGCGGTGAGCCGTCGAATGGTTTCGTCGGCGGCGTCCACCGCGTCGGGCAGCGATGCCAGCTCGCGACGTTCTGCGTGGGTGAGGCCGCTCTTCGGCGCGGGGGGGTGGGATCGTCGCCGCGGGGGCGCGAGCGCTTCGCTCGGAATGGACGCCTCCGTGCGCTCGGCTCGGAGCCGTCGGGTGGCGTCGTAGTTGCCCGAGTACCGGACGACGCGTCCGTCGTCCTCGAACGCGAGAATCGACGTCGCCACGCGATCGAGGAACCAGCGGTCGTGCGTGACCACCAGCGCCGTCACACCCAGGTCCACCAGCATCTCCTCCAGCGCGCCCAGGGTGGCGACGTCGAGGTCGTTCGTCGGCTCGTCGAGCAGGACGAGGTTGGCGCTGCCGCGCAGCATGCAGGCGATGGCGACGCGCGCCCGCTCGCCTCCGGACAGCGCGCCGACGGCCAGGCGCTGCATGCCTCGGTCGAAGGCGAAGCGCTCGAGGTACGAGTGCGCGTCGAGGCGACTGCTGCCCACTTCGATGTCGGACTGCGCGCCAGCGACGTTCTCGAACACGGATTTCGAGTCGTCGAGGGTGCTGCGAAGCTGGTCGAGGTAGGCGATCTTCGTGTTCGCTCCCAGGTGGATCGACCCGGCGGTCGGCGCGAAGCCGCCGACCAGGGCCGACAAGAGCGTGGTCTTCCCCGAACCGTTCTTCCCGATGACGCCGATGCGTTCACCCTCGGCGACGAAGAGGTCCAGACCCGTCACCAGGACACGTCCCGCCCGTTCGAGCCGCAGGTCGCGGAGTTCGAGGATCGTCTTTCCCGCACGCGCCACGTCCAGGTCGAACGACGCTGTTCGTTCGGCTCGGGGCGACTGCACGGCCTGCGCCGCCTCCGCCCGCTCGATGCGTGCCTTCTGCTTCGTGCCGCGTGCCTTCGGCTGACGTCGCAGCCACTCGAGCTCGCGTCGCAGGAAGTTGCGACGGTTCTGGTCCGTCCGTCGCGCGTGCGCGAGGCGTTCTGCCTTCTGCTCCAGGTAGAGCTCGTACCCGCCGTCGTAGGAGAAGACCTCGCCGTCCGCGACCTCGACGGTGCGTTCGGCGACGCGATCCAGCAGGTACCGGTCGTGAGTGATCAGAAGGACGGCACCCGGGTACTCGTCCAGGAGGTGTCCCTCCAGCCACTCGATCGTGTCCGCGTCGAGATGGTTCGTCGGTTCGTCCAGGATCGCGAGGTCCGGCCTCGCGACCAGCAAGCGCGCGAGGGCGACGCGACGCTGCTCGCCCCCGCTGAGCGCCGACACGCGCGCGTCGCTTCGGGCGATGCCGAGATGCCCGAGCATCGCCTCGACCCGATGCGTCTGGTCCCATCCGCCGAGCCGTTCGACCTCGGAGGCGACGGACGCCTGCTGCTCCAGCAAGTCGTGCAGGTTGCCGCTCCCCGCCGCGAGCTTTGCGCTCACCGCGTCGTGGCGCGACTTGGCCTCGGACCAGGCGGCGAGGCCGACCGCGACGGCGTCGGCCGCGGTGGGATCGCCGTCGAAGTGGGGCACCTGCGCCAGGTAGAGAATGCTGGCTCCTCGCCGACGGGATACGTCGCCCTCGTCGGGGGGCTCGAGGCCCGCGAGGATCCTGGCGAGCGTGCTCTTTCCGGCGCCGTTGCGGCCGACCACGCCCAGGCGTTCCCCGGCGCTGACCGTCAGGTCGCCGGCGCGCAGGACGACGTGCTCGCCATGAGCCTTGTGGAGGCCCCTTGCCGAGACCACGGGCGTGCGCGCAGCGGTGGACACCTACCGGAACCCTGGCGCGACGATCAGCGCCGGCACTCCGCCGGGCACGTCGCGGACAGGCAGTCGGTCACCCGCACCGCCATCGGCGGCACGCCGCTCGCGTCGAGGACGGATCGACACGTGTGCTCGGCGTAGCAGTCCACGCCACGGCACCCGGTCTTCAGCATGCAGTCGCGAGCGTCGGCGCACGCCGCGCTCCGGCTGCACTCGCACCACTCGGCGGCGCAGCTGGCGCAGGCGCACGTGGCGCAGTCGGGCATCCACTGCAGCTCCTCGACGCACCGGTCCGGGCACTCGTCCCCGAACGTGCCGGCGCCGCAGGTGCCGTCGATGCACGCCGGTGGCGGCGGCTCGGCGTCGCACACCGCGCATCCGCCGCCCGTGCACTCCGCGAACCAGCGATCCATGAGCTCGTACCAGCGGTCCTGATCGAACCCGATGCCGGCGTAGGTCACGCCGGCACAGTGCGTCGAGAACGGCGTGCACTCCGCACCGACGTAGAAGCAGTCTCCGTCGGTCATGCAGCGGGTGCCGTTGGAGAGCAGCTCCTTCATCGGGCCGAGCATCTCGTCGCACGCTGCCGCGGACCCACCGCCGCCCGACATCCCGCCGGCCCCCGCCGGTCCGACGCCGCCGGTCCCGACGCTTCCCGCGACGCCTCCCGCGCCGGCCGCGCTGCTTCCCCCGCCGCCACCGGTGCCGCTGCTTCCCGCGCTGCTGCCGCCGGCACCTCCGTTGCCCGAAGCCCCCGCGGCGGCGCCGGAGCCGGCTCCGCTGCCGTCCTCCGCGCGGCCTCCGCACGCGCCTGCCGCGAAGAGGCACGCGAACACGCCAACTCCAGCGCTCTTCCAGCCACCGCGCACCACGGGCGGAGTGTGTCGTGGGCGCGGGCTGCTGGCAACGCCCGCGCGGCGACGAGCCGCGGGGCACGCCGGCGTCGACCGCCGGCTCCGGGTCAGGGTCCGAACGCGTTCAGATCGTCGTCCCGCCCGCTGTAGTACACGGTGCCGTCGTGTCCGAGCGCGACCGCGTCATCCGGGGCCCCGCTGGTCTCGGGCCCCGTGAACTCGATGGCGCCGGTGAGGCCGTCGATGACGTAGAGCCGGCGGTCCCACGCGGGCACGATGACCTTGCCCGCTCCGTCCACGACAGGATCCGCCTCGAACGCGCCCGCGCCGGCGGCGCGCCACACCTCCGCTCCCGTGTCCGCCCGCAGGGCGATGACGTGCCCCGTCTGGCTCCCCACGTAGAGCAGACCCTCGGAGAGTGCCGGCGCCGAGGAGCTGTCCATGCCCTGGGTGCTCCAGAGGCGCGCGCCCGTCGCGGCATCCAGAGCGTGGGCGTCTCCTCGAGCCTCCGTCACGTAGACGCGCCTGCGTGAAAGGTCGACGACCGGACCGTCCAGGGACGCGGACGTGAACGCCTCGCTCCGCCAGAGTTCGCCTCCGCTCGCGGCATCCACGGCGTGGCAGAACTGCTCGAGACACACGTACACGACGCCGGCACCGAGGGCCGCGTTGCCGGTGCCCCGGCCCGATCCCGTGTCGAAGACCCACTTCGAACTCCCTTCGGCGCCGTCGATTGCCGTGAGCTTTCCCGCCGACGCGACGTAGAGCACGCCGCTCGGACCGATGACCATCGACGGCCCATCCGGCTCCACGTCGACCGGAACCGTCCAGCGTGTCTCGCCGCGCAGGGCGTCGAGAGCGAGGACGCCCATCGAGGCCGCGGCGAAATAGACCGTCCCGTCGCGGCCAATCGCAGGTGAGGATGCCGGCCCGGCCGTTTCGAGGGTCCACTGCACCGCACCTGCGTCCGGGTCGAGCGCGATGACGCCGTACGGGCTCGTGTCGGACGCCGCGTACACGACGCCCGAAGCCGCGACGGCTGGCGTCTGCGGGGCTTTGCCGTACTGCCATCGGAGCCCGTCGTCCGGTCGCGCGACGATCGAGCTCCTGCCGATGCGCGTGGGACAGGACTGGCGCATGGGCCATGCGGCTCCTTGCTGCAGACCGCCGACGTCGCCACAGCCGGGAACGAACCCTGCCGGCGTCGGCAGATCGGCGCCGCTGCACCCGGGCCCGGCCGCGCACCGATCCGGGTCGGCGTGGGTCGCGTCGACGCAGTCGCCGTTCCAGCACGTCTCGGTCTCTCCGCAGGCGATTCCCTCGCAAGATGCCTGGAGCGTCACCGTGACCTTCAGGGGCGTGTGGGGAATGTATCGGAGCGCCCGCCGTGACACGATGCATCCCGGGCCGTAGGGGGGGACGCAGTCCTCGGCGGGGCGCCCGAGCCCCATGACGATCTTGAGGGCGACGGTGTCGCGCCGCCCATCACTGGGCACCGAGACGATCGATCCGATGCGCCCGCGTGCGCCGCACGTCGCCGTCGAGGTGGTCGGCTCGCCGCGCTCGATGCCGCCGAGCTCGCCGAACGTGAACGACGTCCCGTCCACGTCGCTGCAAACGACGTCCGTCTCCACCTCGAACGTGATCTGTGTCGGTTCGCGACACGAGACTGCGGCCAGGACGAGCGCACCTGTGAAACCCAGCCGTGGGCGATCGATCCGACCCGGGCGCGACCACACGGCGCGGCGATCGCGGGTGCCGACGACGCTTCCGCCAGCAGTCGCCACCGGCGTCAGAGCGCGATCTCCGTGGCGAAGGGCTCGGAGCCGCCGTCGGCGAGGAACGGATCGTATCGGAAGGTCGCGCGGGTGGTTCGCTCGGGGATCTCGAAGGTGATCCAGCCGCGCGCACGCTCACCGCGCCCCAGCGGTCGGTGCGACAGCGCGGGCTCGCATCCCCCGAGCTGCGGGCGATAGGTCTTGTCCTCCGCGTCGACGAGGCGCGCGTAGAAGGGGTTTGCCGGGACACCCTGGCTCGCCGAGGCGCGCAGTTCTACCAGCACGCCGACGTTCCTGAAGCCGTCGGGGGGCGAGACCCAGGGCTTCGGCTTGCACCGCTTCGTTTCGACGACTTCGAGCACGAATGCGTGGCGCTGAGCGGCGCCCGCGCTGGACGACGCGGCGGTGGCCTGCGTGGGAGCCGTTCGCTCTTCGCCTGCGGTCAGCGGTGTTCGGCCGAACGTGCGCTCCTCGCGACAGCCCCACAGGCAGGTCGCGACGGCGACGAGCGTCGCGCTCCTCAGCGGCCGAGGTCGAACTTGACGGTCTGCCCCTTGTACCGCGAAGGCGTGTACGAGAGCTTGAGCCCGCTGGCGTCCTTCCCGATTTCGAACGTGATCCATCCGGTCGCCTTTTCACCCTTCTGAAGCTGGGTGGCGGAGTCGAGGCGCGGCTCGCACGTGCTCTTGTACAGATAGTGGTAGTTCGTCGCTATTCCCTCGGAATCGACGATCTTCGCCTGGGCGGGAGACGCGAGGAAGGTGTCGCCCGCCGTGGACTCGATGAGCACCTCGACGCCGAGGAAGATGTTCCCCTTCTTGGCCTTCGTGGTGAAGCCCTTCGGCTTGCACTCCTTCACGTTCATCACCTTGATCGTGTAGTCCTTGGCCGTCGCCACGTCGCCGACGTTGAACGTCTTGGTGGGCGCGGGCGGGTCCGGCTCGGTCAACGGGTTGGGTGCCGGGGCCTCCTCCGCTGCCGGGGTCGTACTGGTCGATTCCTCCGCGTTCTCCTTCTTCTTGCAGGCGAGCAGCGCCCCGATGACGAGGACGGCGCAGGCGCCGGTGGTCCAGTTCTGGCTACGCATCACACTCAGTCTCCCGTTGAAAAGAAGCTCCGCGAAGGGTGCGGCGGACCTTACACGAGCCCGCCTGAATCGGAAACCGCGGCAAGGGGGGGCTGCCGCGCTGGACCACGGTTTGCTAGATCGCCTGTTCATGCAACCCACGGCCGAGTCACGCGAACTCCGAGCGGCCGGAAAACGCTCGCGTTTTCCGGAGAGCCCGCGCTGGAGACTCGGGCTCTCCCGCGGTGCGGCCTGGGGCATCGCCGCTACTCTGGTTGGCACCCTCGCGTGTCGACGGCAGGAGCCCGGCACCGGGGCCGCGGCCTCCGCGGCACCGAGCGCGAGCGTCCCAGCGCGACGAAGCGCGCCCAACGCCGAGCAGCTCGCGGAGGGAATTCCGGTCGAGAAGACCAAGGTGGACAAGGCCGTCAACCCGAAGGGCGAGGCGCCCTACGCGGGTGCGACCGGCGTCGTCGTGGGGACCGTGAGCATCAAGGGCGACGAGGCCCCTGTCGCGGAGCTCCGCGGCCTGCCGCCCAGCGGTTGCGACGGCGCGCGCGCCGAGTTCGGTCGTCTCTTTCGCGAAGGCATGATGCGTTCTCTGGCGGACGTCCTCGTCACGGTGACGGGCTACGACGGGTACGTGCCCGCGAAGGGCCCGGTCGTCGAGATCGGAGCGAAGGGCTGTTCGTGGGGGAGCCGCACGCTGGCCGTCACCTTCGGGCAGCGCTTCGAGGTCAAGAGTCTGGACGGGATGCCGTATCTGCCCAAGCTCGCCGGCTCCGGACAAACCGCCGTCATCGCGGCGATCCCGGGTGGAGACGCGGTCAAGATCTACCCCGATCGTCCGGCGGCTCATTTCCACCTCGTGGACATCGGCAAGGAGTTCATCAAGGCGGACGTGTTCGTGCTGAAGTACGCGACGTTCGACGTCACGGGGCTCGACGGCAAGTTCCGCATCGAACGCGTCCCCGTGGGGAAGGTGAAGGTGGGAGCCGTCATGCCCTCCACGTTCCTCACGGCGGAAAAGTCGATCGACGTGGAGGCGGGGAAGGAGGTCGTGGTGGACCTCGAGATCTTCTTCGACGCCAAGGAGCACACGAAGAAATCGACGCCGCCGCCACGGCCCACGATTCACTGAGCGCCGGCGTCGGACGGAGCGGTGACCACGGGGCTTCGAGCACTCCCGGGAAGGACGCCCCTCGCTCCCAGCCGCTCTCGGACGCGCTGGTACAGCGGATCGACGCTCGATGGCGGCTGGACGTGCGCCCGCTCGGGAAGGTGGGCGTGAACGAGCCAGGTGCGGGCGGCCTCCGCGCCGACGTGCCGAAGCAGGAGCTCGCCGAAGAGCAGCGCTGCGAGGGGGCTCGCGGGTTCGGGGTCATCCCCCAGATCGGACAGCCCGCGGGAGAAGTGCTCGCGCTGCCCGGAGAGGTCCGCGGCGACGAGCACCGCGATCAGCGCGTCGGCACTGTCGGGGTTGGCGGCCAGAACGAGCGCGCCCTGCTCGCGGGCGGAGTCGCTCGCGCCGAGGGCGGCGGCCCGGACGGCCACGTCGGCGGCGCGATGCCGTGATCGGAGGGCGAGCCGCCGCGCCTCGGTCAGCTCTCCGGCAACCAGGGCCGCGTCGAGCGCCTGGGGGCGCCCGCGCGGTGCGTGATCGTGGCGTGCCATGGCGCGTGCTGCCCGGGCGAAGAGGGGCGCATTTCGCGTCCGCTCGGCGAGTTTGGCGAGCGCCTCCCACGTGCCGCGCCCGCTCGGGTCCCTCGCCGCTTCCGCCTCGAGGATTCGAGACGCGTGGTCGGGTTGCCCCGTCTTCTCGAGAAGGTCGGCGAGCAGCCACGTCGTTTCCACCCGGTCCGGATCGAGCCGAAAGGAACGCCGCGCGCTCTCGAGCGCTCGAGCCGTCTGCCCTCGGGACGCGAGACACTCGGCGCGCTCGTACCAGAGCGGCGCGTACGTCGGGTCGGCCCGCTCGGCGCTCGCGAAGGCGGCCTCGGCATCTCCCGAGCGGCGCCGGCATCGGAGCGCGCCCACCCGGCTCCAGATCTCGGGGCTGTCCGGATCCTCGACGGCCGCAGTGCCGTACGCCGCCATCGCCGCGTCGAGGTCACCTCGTGCCTCCAGGTGTGCGCCGCGTGCGTACGCCTCGTAGGCTCGAACCGTCACGTAGCGTCCGTGGTCGTACCGACCCTCCACGAGCCGCGTGACCGGGCCGCCGCGCGGCGCGCAAGCGCCCGACAGCAGGAGCGCGACGACTGCTGCGGCTCCGACGCGCGTCAGCACGTCACTTCCCCGAGAGCTCGGAGGAACGCGTCGTTCTCCGCCGGGGTCCCGATGGTGACGCGGATCTGGCGGGCCAGGCGCCCGCCGCGCGAGTGGAAGCTCCGCACCAGCACGCCCCTGGCCGCGAGACCTTCGAAGATCTGCGCGGCGGGACCTGCCGTCGCGATCCAGAGGAAGTTCGCCTGACTCGGCGCCACGGTGAGACCGGGCAGGCGCGCGACGGCCGCGGAGACGCGCTCGCGCTCCGAGCGGACCGTGGCGACCACGCTCGCGACCTCGTCGCCCAGCTCGTCGAGCACGAGCCGGGCGAGCCGCTGCGACGGGACCGAGACGTTGTAGGGCTGACGTGCTTTGTCGACCTCTCGGACGATGCTCGGACGCGCCACCAGCCAGCCGACCCGCAGCGCCGCGAACCCGACCTTCGAGAGCGTTCGCAGGAGGACGACGTTCTCGTGTTCTCGGTAGAGGGAGACGAGGTTCGAGTCGGCGTAGGCCACGTACGCCTCGTCGAGCACGACCAGCGCGCCGGGAGCGGCCTTCACGACCGCCTCGATGCGGTCGCGGCTCATGGCGCCCGCCGTGGGGTTGTTCGGGCTCGCGATGAAGATCAGGTTCGGCTGACCCATCTCGATGGCGCGCCGCATGCTCTCGGTGGCGAGGTCCCACCCGTCGTCGAGGGGAACCTCCACGACCTTCAGGCCTCGGACCTGGGCGCTCATCCGGTACATCACGAAGCTCGGCGTCGTCGTCACGACGGTCGCCGCAGGCGCGCGTCCGCGCGCCCGCGAGAAGACGGTGAGCAGCAGCGCGATGACCTCGTCGCTGCCGGTTCCGGCCAGGACCTCGTCGGTGCCGACGCCGAGCGTGCGCGCGATGCTCTCGCGGAGCGCCCAGCACGTGGCGTCCGGGTAACGCGCGTAGTCCGTCTCCGCCGCGACCGCCGCGAGGCGCTCGAGCGCCGCAGGCGGAAGCAGCGGCGGCGCCTCGTTTGCGTCGAGCCGGACTCCGAAGCTCCCCGGGTGGGGAGCGTACGCGCTCAGACCGCGGATCTCCTCCCGGAGGATCTCGGCGAGGAGGGACGCTTGCATCGCGGACCGTTGCTCCTACTTCAGTACCATCTCGCCCGAGTCGAGTCGCGCGAAGAGCGCGGCATCGAGCTCCACGTAGCGCTCGCCGTCCAGGAAGTAGAGCGGGTCCGTCACCTTCGCCGGGTCGTATCCCTCCTCCCGGTAGTCCACCTTCTGATGCTTGAAGGTCCCGGTGGTGCGCATGTCCCGCTGCACTCGCAGGAAGTACGGGGCCATGTACCGCGGGAGCTTCTCCACGACGAACTTGCCGAAGGCCTCCACGTCGAAGGCGTCGTTCACGTTGACGCTCGCCATCCCTGCTCTGCCGTCGTTCCCGGGAACGGTCACGCCGTAAACGTTCGTCTCCAGGACGCCCTTGGCGCCGTTGAGGGTCTCTGCGACCTCGTTCGTCGAGACGTTCTCGCCCTTCCACCGGAACGTGTCTCCGATGCGATCGGCGAAGGCCACCCAGTTGTGCTCGTGCAGCGTCAGCAGGTCGCCCGAATTGAAGTACTGATCTCCGCGCGCCAGGACGTCCGTCACGATCTTCTTCTGCGTCGCCGACTCGTCCACGTACCCGTCGAACTTGGTCACGGCCGAGATGCGTCCGAGCAGGAGCCCCGTCTCACCGACTCGCACCTTCGTACAGCGCCCCTTCTCTCCACGAACGATCTCGCCGGTCGCCTGATCGCACTTGACGATGATCTGGCCTGGCCGCAGGCGCCCGACCATCCCTGGCCGCCCGTCGACGTTCACCATGGGCGCGTTGCCCTCCGTGGCACCATAGAACTCGCGAATGACGGGAATGCCGAAGCGCTCCTGGAACTTCTGCCAGATGTCCGGCCGCAGGCCGTTGCCGACGGCGACGCGAATCTGGTGGTTGCGCTCACCCTCCCGGAGCGGCTGGTTCAGCAGGTAGCGACAAAGCTCTCCGATGTACACGAAGTGCGTGGCGCCGAACTCGGAGACGTCCTTCCAGAACTGCGTGGCGCTGAACTTCCGTCGGAGGGCGAGCGTGGCACCGGTTCGCACGCACGAGGCCCACCCGATCCACTGGGCGCTCGAGTGGTAGAGCGGGAGCGCGACGTAGATGACGTCCCCGGCGCGTGCCTCGTGGATGATCCGGCCGAACGCGGCACCTGCCATCAAGAAGCGCTGGTTCGTGATGCGCGCCGCCTTCGGAAGCCCCGTGGTCCCCGACGTGTAGATGTACGTCACGGGGTCGCTGGTGAGATGCGCCGCGGGCGGCGCCTGCTGTGCGGCCGCCTCCACGTCGTCGTTGATGACCTCGAACCCTGCGACGGTCACGTCCGGTTCGAGCTGCACCACGATGCCGCTGCCGGCTGCTTCGATCTCGAGTTCTGCGGACATGGAGCGGACCGTTTCGCAGTGCTCCGAGCCCACGACGAAGAGCTTCGGGCGGGCCACGTTCACGGCATGGGCGAGGGGAGTGCCGCTCAGGTTCGTGTTGATGAGCGCCGCCACCGCTCGGATCTTCGCGAGTCCCATCTCGATGAAGAGAAAGTCCGGTCGGTTGTCCATCATGAGGGCCACGACGTCGCCCGGCCCTATGCCTCGCGCGGCGAAGTAGCTCGCGTACTGGTTGGCGAGGGCGTTCACGCGGCGCCAGGGGAACCGCTGATCCAGGTAGGCGATTCCGGTGTGGTCGGGGAAGTCTCGAGCGGTCTTTTCGAGCATTCTCGCGGCGCTCCAGCTCCCGCCCGACAGGAACTTGGGCAGGTCCGCGAGCAGCCGGACCGTCCGGGCCGCCTCCCTCCACTCCAGCGACACTCGTTCGGCGAAACTCATCGATCTTCGTTCCTTCCTCGCGCCACCAGGCGCTTCGCGTGCTCCAACGTCACGTCCCCCGATTCGGCGAGCGCTGCGGCGACGCGCTCCACGTCGTCGCCCTCCGCTCCGGCTGCAGCGGCCACGGAGCGTGCATGCAGGGACATGTGCCCCCTCTGGATGCCCTCGGTGGCGAGGGCTCGCAGCGCGGCCAGGTTCGACGCCAGCCCGACGGCGGCCGCGATCTGGCACAGCTCCGCCGCTGACTCCGTCTGCAACATCGCGAGGGCCAGGCGGGCCACGGGGTGGACCCGCAGCGTGCCGCCGACGGTGCCGAGCGCGAGCGGCATCTCGAGCTCGCCCACCAGGTCGTCGCCGTCCCGCCGCCAGGTCGCGAGCGGCGAATAGCGTCCCGACCGAGCGGCGTACGCATGGGCTCCGGCCTCCACGGCACGAAAGTCGTTGCCGGTGGCCAGGACCACGGCGTCCACGCCGTTCATGATCCCCTTGTTGTGAGTGGCGGCACGATAGGGGTCGAGCTCGGCGAAGCGCGAGGCCCCGACGATGGCGTCCACGACAGCCGTGCCGCTCTGCTCCGGTGACGTCGCTCCGGGTGGGCGAATCGAGTCGGTGCCGCCGACCAGGTCGCGGGCGTGAGCGCGACAGCGAACACGGACGAGGCGGCGGTCGCACAGATTCGACAGGATCCGAAGGCCGAGCCGGCCCCCGGAGAGCTCCGCGGCGCGCGGGCCGACGGCCTCGGCGACGCTGTTGACCAGGTTGGCGCCCATGGCGTCCTTGCAATCGACCAGCACGTGAAGGACCAGGTCGTGCTCGTCGAGCGGACGCACCTCGATCCCTCGGGGCCCTCCGCCGCGCGCGACCAGTCCCGGGACGGCGCCCCGCGCCGACTCGAGGAGCTCCGCCCGCGCCGCGTCGATCTTCGCCCTGGCCGCGTCCAGGTCCGGCACCTCGAAGAGGTGAATCTGTCCGATCATCTGCGGGTCAGGCACTTCGGCGGTGAAGCCGCCGGCTGCCCGGACCATGCGTGCTGCGTTCGACGCAGCCGCGATGACGCTCGGCTCCTCGACGACGGCGGGGACCAGGCGGTCCGTCCCGTTGACCACGACGTTCAGGATCACGCCGAACGGCAGCCCGTAGACGCCCAGCACGTTCTCGACGACCTTGTCCGCGCGTCCGGCGTCCAGGCCACCGGTGGCCACCGCGTCGGTCAGCTCGTCCATGGCGACTCCCGTTCGATCGGCGATCAGGGCGCGCCGTTCGGCGATCGAGAGCTTGTAGAAGCCGGGGACGCGCGAGCCTTCGCTCATCGGAGTTGCTCCTCGAAACCCGTGCCCGCGCGATGAACTCCACGCGCCCCCACCTGGGCCTCGAGCGGTCGTAGTCCCCGCTCGATAGCAAGCCCTCGGAGCGCGGTCGACGGGGGCCGCACGCCCGCGTAGATGGCGACGTCTCCCCCGCCGGCCCCGGACGGCATCATCACGGCCCCCTCGTTGCGCGCCAGGCGACCGAGGGCCCGCAGAGGCTCGGGCACGATGGGCGCGCCGGCGCGTTCTCCGAGCTCCTCCAGGCCAGCGGCCTGGAGCGCGAGCGCCTCCACGAGTCGGATGGCGCTTCCCCGGGTCGTGGCGTCCAGGGCGCCGCGCGCGCCGTTTCCGAGCTTGGAGAGGAGTGCGTCGTAGGCGACGCGGTCCGCGTCGGCGAGTGCGCGGACCTTCCGGACCAGCTCCGGCGTCGATGCGGGCTCCCCGGCAGCCCAGATCTCGATGTGGAAGCCCGAAGGAAGCGAGACGCTCACGACGTTCAACCCGCGCGCGTCGCGCAGGGCAGCGATGATCCCGCCCCAGGCGGCGGCGGCGACGTCGATGCCGCTCCCGCCGCCTTGCGCCGCGGCGTGGGCCGCGAGCGCCACCGGGAAGACGTCGTCGCGAAGGGCCTCGTCGGTCGTGGGCTCGCCGGTCGGCGCGCGCCGGTCGATCGCCGTCGCCGCCAGCGACGCGACCAGGATGGCCGCGCTCGAGCCGAGCCCTAGCTTCTTGCCTTCCGCGCGGAGCTCCGAGGCGTCGAACCAGGGGGCCTTGCCCGCGCCGAGGGCCGCCGCGACCTCGGGCGTTTCGAGCGGCGGTGGGCGTGACGTGTCGGCCACGGCGTAGCGCCCGACGGCGGCGACGATCGCCGGTGCACCTTCGAGCACCGAGTACGCGCCGGACACGACGATCTTGCCTGGAGCGCGCGCTATTCCCACGTTTCCTCGACGAACGCGTCCGGACCCGGCGTGCACGACAGGACGCGAAGGACGCCCGCCGCGCCCGTGAGCTTCGCACGCACCTCGTCGGCGTGTTCCGGAGAGGTCAGGACCTTCACGTGGGGTCCTCCGTCGATCGTGAAGTAGGCGGGGACGCCTGCGGTGCGGAGCTCGGTGACGCACGCCATGGCCGACAGGGTGGCCGGCACCCAGTACACGACCGCCGGGACGGACGTGTGCATGGTGGCGTGCATCTGAAGCGTGCTCTGCTCCATGGCTTCACCCAGACCACGCAGGTCCCGGCTCAGGAGCGCGCTGCGCGCCTGCTCGAAGAGCGCCGGGGCGCCCTCGACCCAGGCGCGGTAGTAGGGGCTCGTCTGGGCCGTTCGCGTCATGGCCTCCGTCGAGCCGAGGCTCTTCGGCCCGGTGGCGGTCACGGCCACGAGCATGGCCAGCGGGAAGTCCGCGGCGCTCGCCACGCGTTCGGCGCGCTCGGCGCCCGCGCCGAGCGCCGCATAGCCGCCGTACACCGAGCGCGCGGCCGAAGCGCTGGCGGAACGCGCGAGCGCGCTGACTTCGGAGAGGTCCACCTCGCGCCCGGCGGCCGCCACCGCGGCGAGCGCCAGCGCGGCAAAACCCGAGGCGCTGGAAGCCAGACCCGCCGCCGTGGGGAAGTCGTTGGCGCTCTCCACCCGGGCCCGGTGAGGAACGCCCGCGAGCGCGCGAACGCGCTCGAGGAGCGCGACGGCCCTGTCCCTGGGTTTGCCCGTCGCGACGCTCCCTCCAATCGAGACGACGTCCTCGGTCAGCGTCGCGGAGAACGCGACCGTCGTGACCGTCCGAAGGCCGTCGAGCGTCATGCTCAGACTGGGCACGGCGGGGAGGTTCCTCTCGACGTCGGCCTTTCCCCAGTACTTCACCAGGGCGATGTTCGAGCACGCGACGGCCCGTGCACCGCTCACGGCGAGCTCCCGCGGCTCGACACCCGGCAGGCGAAGCACTCGAACCCTCCCGCGCGCCAGGCGTCGAGCACGGGCGCTGCGTCGTCCTCGACGAGCGCGATCACCGCGCCTCCGCCGCCGGCTCCCGTGAGCTTCGCCCCGAGCGCACCGGCCTCGCGCGCCGTGGCACAGGCCCGCTCGACGTCGTCCGTCGACACGAACAGACCCGAGAGCAGCATCTGGTTCAGGTCGAGGAGCTTGCCGAGGCCGTGCACGTCCCCGGCTTCCAGGCAGAGCCGGGCGTTCTTCACCAGGGCCGCTATTCCCTCGAGCGCCTTGTTCACGAGCTCGGGCTTCCGGTCGCGCAGGCGCGCCACGCCCTCGACCATCGACTTGGTGCTCGCCGCCGGGCCTGCCACGGCGACTGCCACGCGCAGATCGTCGCCCAGGGTGATGGGCTCGGGTCCGCCGGCCCGCGTGAAGTAGACGCAGCCGCCGTGTGCGGCGGCCGCGGTGTCGATCCCCGACGGGTTGCCGTGAAAGACGCGCTCCCAGGCCGTCGCCGCCTCGAGCACGCGCGCGACGTTCGTGGGGTCGCGCCCGTCGGCGACGAGGACCGCGCGCGCCACGGCGACCGCGATGGCCGCCGACGCGCCCAGCCCCACTCCGGCCGGTTGGTTCAGCGTCACGCGCGTCTCGCACGGAGCGGCGCCGAGGGCCTCGAGGAGCGCGGCGTACGCGCGAGCGGTGTCGGTGCCGTCCCCCGCCACGACGTGCTCGTCGCCCAGGTGAATGCTCGCTCGAGCTGCCGGCGCGGCCGTTGCCTCCGCTCCCCTGTCGATGCCTGCGGCGATGGCGGGTGTTCCGTAGACCACCGCGTGCTCTCCGAGGAGAATGATCTTCCCGCAAGCGCTGGCCACGGCGCGTTCCTCACCGCTCCCGCGCGGTGAGCGCCGTCGCCGCTCCGGCAAGCCAGTCACGCCCCACGGGCGTCAGGCTCGGCTCGCCCAGGGACACCAGCCCGCTCCGCACCAGCTCGGCGATTCGCTTCTCCACGACCTCACGCGCCCCGGACGCCTCGATGATCGCGACCGCCGCCGCGAGGTCGGACCTCGCGGCCCTCGCGTTGCCCACGACGCCGGAGAGTCGCTTCGCGTCGCGCCCCTTGGTGAGGGCGAGGGCGACTTCCAGGAGCGCCGTTCGCTTGCCCGTGCGGAGATCGTTCGCGAAGGGCTTGCCCGTCTTCTTCGGATCGGAGAACAACCCGAGCACGTCGTCGCGGAGCTGGAAGGCGATGCCGATGGGGAGCCCGTAGCGATCCAGCGCGCGGAGCGTGGGCGGCTTCGCGCCGGCCAGGACGGCTCCGAGGCGCAGGGGGCCGCGCACGGTGTAGCTCGCGGTCTTCAGCTCGTACACCCGCTCGGGTCGGGCGCCGCCGCTGACGTCGAGCTGCTGGCCGTAGACGGCGTCGCGCTGCATGTCGGAGAAGCACGCCATCGCGCGCGGTGATCGCTCGGCGTCCACCTCCACGCGAGCGAGCGCTTCGAGCGAGAAGGCCGCGGCGAGGTCCCCCGCCAGGATTGCCGAGTGCGCGCCGCGCTCGGCCGAACGGTACGCGGCCGACAGAGCCGCATGGACGCTCGGGCCGCCACGCCGGACGTCGTCGTCGTCCATCCAGTCGTCGTGGATCAGGAAGTACGACTGCAGCAGCTCGAGCGCGACGCCCGCGTCCAGCGCGGGCTCCAGCGGCCCCGTCGCGTCGACCGAGCGATACCCGACCGCCAGGAGTGCCGGCCGCAGTCGCTTGCCCCCGCGAAGCGAGAGGTCACGCACGGCGCGGACGAGGCGCTCGGCTTCGGGTCCGTGCCGGCGCGCTCCATCCAGCTTCGCGTCCAGAAAGCCACGCAGGCGCGCGTCCACGTCACTCTGGACCTCGGCCAGCAGCGCGGAAAACGGCCGCGGCGCCAGGCGCTTCGCGCGCCGCGGTGCTGTCCGCGTCCGACGCCCCTTGGACCCGGAAGTGCGCGTCTTGGCAGGCATTTTCGCGGAGCGTAGGAGTCGACCGGACGCGTGTCAACCGAGGCGTGGCGCCTTCGAGCGGTATGCTGCGCCTCGTGTCGGACATCGGACGTCGCAAGGCCGATCACCTCGACCTCGCGGTGCGCGGTGACGTCGGATTTCGGAGCACCACCACGCTCTTCGAGTGCGTTCGGCTGGTCCACGACGCGCTGCCCGAGCTCGCCTTCGACGAGCTGGACACGTCGTGCACGGTGCTCGGCAAGCGCCTGAGAGCCCCGATCATCATTGCGGCCATGACGGGTGGCACCGAGCGCGCCGAGGGCATCAACCGCGAGCTCGCCCGTGTCGCGGAGGAGCGCGGTTACGGCTTCGGGCTGGGCAGCCAGCGAGCGATGCACAGGGACGCCGCGCGAGCGAGCACCTACCGCGTTCGCGAGCCTGCGCCGACGACGCTGGTGCTCGGCAACGTGGGCGTGGTGCAGGCTGCTTCGATGAAGACCAGCGAGGTGGAGTCCCTCCTCTCGGACGTGGGGGCGGATGCCTTGTGCGTCCACCTGAACCCCGCCATGGAACTCATCCAGTCCGACGGCGATCGTGATTTTCGCGGTGCCCTGGCCGCCGTGGAACGGCTCGTGAACGAGCTTTCGGTCCCGGTCGTGGTGAAGGAGACGGGCTGTGGGCTGTCGAGCCGTGTCGCGAAGCGACTGGCTGCCGCGGGCGTTCGTCACCTGGACGTCTCCGGCGCCGGCGGTACCTCCTGGGTCGCCGTGGAGACCCATCGCGCCGCCGAGGACCGCCGTGGCGTCGGGGAGACGTTCTGGGACTGGGGCATTCCCACCGCCGCGAGCGTCGCGCTCGTCGCCGGCGTCGGCTTTCGCACCGTCGTGGCCACGGGCGGCATCAAGACCGGGCTGGACGTCGCGAAGGCGATCGCGCTCGGAGCGCACGTTGCCGGCATTGCGCGCCCGGCGCTGCAGGCTCTGGAAGAAGGAGGGCGTGAAGGCGCGACGGCGTTCCTCGGGCGCGTCGAGCTCGAGCTGCGCACCACGATGCTCCTGGTCGGCGCCCGCGACCTGCGCGCGCTGCGCGACTGCCCGCGGCTGATCGTCGGTGATCTGGCGCAGTGGATGCGCGAGCTTCCCTAGGCGTTCCTGCTTCGTCCCACCATCGGTGATCGTGCTTGCCGCGGCGACGTGCGCGGTGAATCATCGAGCTCGCTCCGAGGAGGAAGATCGTGACCAACGCCTACATCTCCGGGTCCGGCATGTACGTGCCGCCCAACGTCGTCACGAACGACCGCCTCGCAGCGGACTACGGAATCGACACGACGCACGAGTGGATCTTCAAGCGGACCGGCATCGAGCAGAGGCACTTCGCGGCGCCGGGCGTGGGCACGTCGGACCTGGCCACCGAAGCGGCGAAGCAGGCGATCGGCAACGCGGGGATCGAACCCGCGGATCTCGACATGATCATCTTCGCGACGCTGTCGCCGGATCACGCGTTTCCGGGGTCCGGTGTGTACCTGCAGCAGAAGCTCGGCCTGTGCGACGGACCCAACGCGAAGTTCGTTCCCGCGCTCGACGTGCGCAATCAGTGCTCGGGGTTCCTCTACGGGCTGGCGTGCGCGTCTTCGATGGTCCAGTCGGGTTCTGCGCGCCACGTGCTCCTCGTCGGCGCGGAGACGCACTCCGCCGCCCTCGACCTCAGCACGAGTGGCCGCACGGTGTCGTCACTCTTCGGCGATGCGGCCGGCGCCGTCGTCGTCAGCGCGACGGACGAGGACCGTGGAGTGCGGAGCTGGCACCTCGGAGCGGACGGGCGGTTCGCAGACGTGCTCGCGCAGAAGGTGTGGGACATCCGCAAGCGACCGTTCATTCCGGTGAACGACGCCGGCGTAGGTCAGGTCGCACCCGAAGACCTCTGGGCGAACATGGACGGCAAGCTCGTGTTCCGGAACGCCGTCGAGCGCATGATCCAGGCGCTGATGCAGGCGTGCATGGCGAACGGCATCACCCGCGACGACATCGATCTGTTCCTGTTCCACCAGGCCAACCTGAGGATCAATCAGTACGTTGCGGAGCAGATCGGGGTCGGTGAGGATCGCTGTCCCCACAACATCGAGCGCTTCGGGAACACGACGGCGGCGACCATTCCCCTCTTGATTGCCGAGTGCGAACGTGACGGACGGCTCACGCGGGGCAAGAAGGTCGCCATGATCGCGTTCGGCTCCGGATTCACCTGGGGCTCCGCCATCGTCGACTGGTGAGCGTCGGTCGCGGCGGCCCCGAGCGGGTCAGTCGTCGTCGCCGGTGGCCGGCGGTGGAGGGTGGGAGTGCGCCAGCGAGGAGTGCCCCACTCCGTAGGCCTTTCGAGACGCCTCCTGATACAGCTCCTTGGCTCCGGGCAGGTCGGGGGTCGTACGCATCAGCGCGACGAGCCGCTGCATCGCGACCTGCGGCAGCAGACTTCCGTCGTGGAGGGACTTGCGAATGTTCTCGACCTCGGGCGCGGGGTCGCTCATGTGTCGGATTCTAGTACCGCGCGGCGCGAGTTCCTACCGCCCACGGGGCCGCACCCGAAGGAAGCGGGGCACGCGACGCCCCCCGGAGGCTGATTCTCGCTGCCGCGGGCACGTCGGATCCCGAGCCCAGCGAGAGGCAGACGGCGTCGAGCGGGGAGGCCCCGCCGGGCCCTTTCGCCGCCGTTCGGGGGCGTGTTAGCGTCCACGGCTCGCCGCTCTTGCGGCGTTCCACCATTCGCGTTGCATGGCCCAGAAGACGAAGGATGGCTCGAAGCGAGGCTCGGACTCGGTACCCCCCGATCTGAAGAAGGAACGAGACGAGGTCCTGCAGAACTTCGGGAAAGGGAGCGGCCTCACGGAGGAGTTCATGCAGCATCACGAGCGCATCCAGAGCCGGCTCCGCGAGCTCGAGGCGGAGAACGCGGGCCTGCGAGCCAAGGTCGAGGCGGACGACGCCATTCGCGAGCTTCTGGCGAAGATCGAGAAGCTGGAGCGGGAGAAGGGCGACCTGGTGTCGCGCTACCGGCAGGTGGAGGCCGAGACGACGCAGTTCAGCCAGCGCTTCGAGGAGATCGAGACTCAGTTCGCGGACCTCGCCAACCTCTTCGTCGCGTCGAACCAGATACACTCCAGCCTCTCACCGCGAGGCGTCATGCGCCGGATCAAGGAGGTGCTCGCGCAGCTCGTCGGCGCCGAGCGCTACGCCATCTACCTCGCGAACGCCGAGGGCGCGGAGCTGGTCCCGATCGCCTTCGAGGGCGTACCCGGTGACCAGCTCGGCCCCGTGTCGGCGGCGGACGGCGTCGTCGGACGGACGCTGAAGACGGGGGCTGCCGCCATCGACGAAGAGGGAGACTCGTCGCGCGGGACGGTGGACGTGCCCTCCGCCGTCGTCCCCCTGCGCATCGACGATCGCGTGGTGGGCGTCATCGCCATCTTCGGCACGCTGGAGCAGAAGACGCAGTTCACGAACGTGGACTTCGAGCTGTTCAAGCTCCTCGGGCAGCACGCGGCGGCGGCGCTCGTGAGCGCGAGCCTGTTTGCCCAGGCCGAACGCAAGCTCCCCGGCCTCGAAGCCTTTCTCGATCTGAGCGTGTGACCATGGCTGAATACTCGTGTCTCATCGTCGAAGACTCGCCCATGATGCGGCAGTTGCTCGTCTTCGCGCTGGCGAGGGTGAAGAACCTCCGGGTCACGGAGGCCGACGACGGCGTGGACGGCCTGCGCAAGCTCGCGTCCGCCCGCTACGACATCATCCTCACCGACATCAACATGCCCATCATGGATGGGCTGAAGCTGGTGAAGCGGGTCCGGAGCGATCCGGTACACAAGGACACGCCCATCGTCATCATCACGACGGAAGGCTCACAGGAAGATCGGCAGCGGGCGATGCAGCTCGGTGCGAACGCCTACATCACCAAGCCAATCCAGGCCCCGCAGGTCATCGCGACGGTGAAGGAGTTGCTCAAGATCTGAGCCGGTCGCGCGCGTGGGGATCGTCGTCAAGATCTGCGGCATCACGAGCGTCGAGGACGCTCTCGCCGCCGTCGAAGCCGGGGCCGACTGGCTCGGGGTGAACCTGATCGCGTCGTCGAAGCGCTGCGTCGACGAGGATCGAGCCGCGCAGATCGCCGGTGCGGTGGGTGGAAGCGCGCAGATCGTCCTCGTGGTGGCCGGGTGGTCGGCGGTGGAGATCCGCGGGGCGCTGACGCGCACCGGAGCCCATCGGGCGCAGCTGCACGGTGACGAACCCCCCGAGCTCGTGGCGTCGCTCGGCGACGTCGCCTACCAGGCGGCTCGGGTGGCCACGCGCGACGACGTGGTGGGCGCAGAAGCCTACGGTTCCGCGCCGCTGCTGCTCGACGCGAGGTCGGAGGTGGCGCTCGGAGGTACCGGTGCGACGTTCGACTGGTCACTCGCCGTGGACGTGGCGAAGCGGCGCGCCGTGATGCTCGCCGGAGGGCTCCATGCGGACAACGTCGGCCGGGCCATCGGCGTGGTCCGGCCGTGGGGCGTGGACGTCGCCAGCGGCGTGGAGCACCCGGGCCGGCCCGGGATGAAGAGCGCGGCGCGCATGGCGCAGTTCGTCGAAGCGGCGCGGCGGGCCGCGAAGTGACCTTCCCCGGGGCGGCGCCCCCTGGGCGGCCGTCCGCGCGTTTGGTAAGGATCGCGCCCGTGCCCCGTCTCCTCGTTCCCGCGGTCGTGATGGTGGTGGGGTGTCTCTCGTGCGCGAGCCCGAGCGTGCGCGGCGCCAGGAGCGTGCCGCCAGGCCAGGAGCCGCCGGGGAACGTGGCGACCAGCTACGTGCCTTCGGACTGTCGCGACGCGCAAGGCGCCGCGGTTTCCGGCCCGGAGAGCTCACGAATCTTCCTCGTGAAGGACACGGCGGGCGTGGTGACGCTGGTCGAGTCGCGGACGGGCGCCGACTCGCTGGTCGTCCACAACGCGTTCGAGGATGGGCCGGAGGCGGTCTACCAGGCCGTGGTCAAGGGCCCCGACGGCCGCGCGACGCTGCGCGACTACCGAGTGCCCAGGAACATGGGGCCCAAGGGGCGGATGGCCGTCGCCGTGGTCTGGAACGAGGCACGGGGCCCGCGCGGGTCCTTTCGTGCGACGTTCGACGCTCCCGCGGTGACCTGCGCGCTCTCGAGCGACGCCACTCCGCAGCCCCCTGCGCCCGCGCCTGCGGCCGCGACCGTGCCCGCGCCTGCGGCCGCGCCGCCCCCCGCGGCCCCGCCACCCCCCGCCGTGGCCCCCACGAGCACGGCCTACGGGACTCCCGAACCGCAGACGTCCTACACCGTGGGTCAGACCGTCGCGGTGAATCGCGGAACCGCGGTCGCGCGCGCCAAGATCGTGCAGGCGCTCACCGACAAGTACTTCGTCGAGTACGACACGGGCGGTTCGGAGTGGGTCGAGAGCGCCCGCGTCCTGGGTCGCGTTCCGTGAGCGCCTACTTCGGCGATTTCGGCGGCAGGTTCGTCGCCGAGACGCTGGTGCCTGCGCTCGTCGAGCTCGAGCGAGCGTACGAGGACGTCGTGCTCGGCAGCGCGTTCCAGGCGGAATGGCGGGAGCTCCTGTCGTCCTACGTGGGGCGGCCGACCCCACTCGGGCCCGCGCCGCGCCTCCGAGCGGCGCTGGACCCGGCCGGCACCACGCTGGCCGAAGTCTTCCTCAAGCGCGAGGACCTGTGCCACACGGGCGCTCACAAGATCAACAACGCCCTGGGACAGGTGCTGCTCGCCAGGAAGCTCGGCAAGCAGCGCATCATCGCGGAGACCGGCGCGGGGCAGCACGGCGTCGCGACGGCCACGGCCGCAGCGGTGATGAACCTGCCGTGCGAGGTCTTCATGGGCGAGCTCGACGTCGCTCGTCAGGCGCCGAACGTCGCGCGCATGAAGATGCTCGGCGCGAAGGTGACGCCCGTGACCTCCGGATCGCGCACGCTGAAGGACGCCATGAACGAGGCGCTTCGCGACTGGGTCACCAACGTGCGCACCACGCACTACTGCGTCGGCTCCGCCGCGGGCCCGCATCCGTACCCGTCGCTCGTCGCCGAGCTGCAGCGCGTGATCGGCGACGAAACCCTCGAGCAGTGGCGAGCGGGGCCCGGTGGGCTGCCCGACGCGGTCATCGCGTGCGTCGGCGGAGGGTCGAACGCCATCGGGATCTTTCGCGCGTTTCTGCCGCTCCAGGTGGCGCTCTTCGGCGTCGAGGCAGCGGGCGAAGGGATCACGACCGAGCGCCACGCGGCCACGCTCACCGCGGGGCGCGTGGGCGTCCTGCACGGCGCGCGCACCTACGTGCTGGCCGACGACGACGGACAGATCCTGGAAGCGCACTCGGTGAGCGCGGGGCTCGACTATCCGGGCGTGGGCCCGGAGCACGCTGCGATGAAGGAGAGTGGCCGCGCCACGTATCTGTCGGCCACGGACGACGAAGCCCTCGCCGCGGCTTCCCTGGTCGCCCGGACCGAGGGGCTCATCGTCGCGCTGGAGACGGCGCACGCCTTCGCGCGGCTGGGGGACATCGCGAAGCAGGAGGCGAAGCGCCTGGGGCGTCCCGCGCGCGTCGTGGTGTGCGTGTCGGGGCGCGGCGACAAGGATCTGGCGACGCTGACCGAGCGCCTCGGGACCGGCTCGTGACCGTCGAGAGGTTGTCGCGGACGTTCGCGGAGACGCGACGCCAAGGGCGTCCCGCGCTCGTCGTCTACCTGTGCGTCGGCGACCCCTCGCCGGAAGAGTCTCTCCATCTCGCGCTCGCTTGCCTCGAGGCGGGCGCCGACGTGCTCGAGCTCGGCGTGCCGTTCAGCGATCCCACCGCGGACGGACCTGCCATCGCCGCGGCGAGCCATCGCGCCATTCGGCAGGGCGGTTCGCTGCGCGCGACGCTCGGCGTGGCGGAAGAGCTGCGCAAGCACGGCGACGCGCCGCTCGTGCTGTTCAGCTACTACAATCCGGTCCTCGCGTTCGGCGACGCGAAGCTGCCTGCCGCTGCGACGCGCTCCGGTATCGACGGCTTGCTGCTCGTGGACCTTCCGCCGGAGGAAGGGGCCGTGCTTCGCGACGCCGCGAACGACGCGAGCCTCGCGCTGATCCCGCTGCTGGCGCCCACCAGCGGCGCCGAGCGGGAGCGGTCGGCGCTCGCGCGCGCCTCGGGCTTCGTCTATTACGTGTCGCTCACGGGTGTCACCGGCGCCGGCGACGCGCCCCTGGAGGACGCCGGGCGCGCCGCGCGCGAGCTCGGCCTGCGCGCCGGGCTGCCGGTCGTCGTCGGGTTCGGCATCGACACGCCAGAGAAGGTGAAGCGTGTCGCGGCGGCGGGCGTGGATGGGGTCGTCGTGGGAACGGCCGTGGTCAAGGCGATCGCCGCGGGCGCCGATCCGGACTCGCGGCTTCGTGCCGTGGGGGATCTGGTGGCGGCGCTCCGCGCTGCCCTCTGAGGGGCCCCGCTCGAGCCCCGGGCCCTCGCCTCAGTCCCCGTAGAGCTCCTTCGCGCGGCGGGCCATTTCTCCCGGTGGCACGTCCTCGACGCGCGTGGCGACGCTCCATCGGTGGCCGAACGGATCCTCGAACTGTCCGGAGCGATCCCCGTAGAACTGCTGCTCGACCGGGCGGAGCGCCTTGGCGCCCTCCGCGAGCGCTCGCGCGAAGACGGCGTCCGCATCGCCGACGTACACGCTGAGGGTCACCGGCGTACCGCCGATCGCCTTCGGTCCTAGGACGTTCATTTCCGGATACTCGTCCGAGAGCATGAAGAGCGAGTCCCCGATCTCCAGCTCGGCATGCCCGATCTTGCCGCCCGGCGCCGCGATGCGCATCCGCTCCGTCGCCCCGAGCACCTCGACGTAGAAATCGATGGCCCGGGCCGCACCGTCCACGCACAGGTAGGCGCTCATCCTCGGGTAGTCGCCGGGGATCGGATTCACGCTGCTCATCGGTACTCCTCCGAAAGTCCGGGCAGCGTAGCAGGGTCCTTCTGCGTGCGGAGGACGTTCGCCATCTCCGTGCGGCCCGGAGTATCGTGCGCGCGCGATGACCGACGGCAGCAGGGCGGCGGAGAGGAAGAAGATCGCGATCCTGGGAGGCGGCATGGGTGCGCTCGCCACCGCCTACGAGCTGACGCGGACGCCCGAGCTCCGCGCGCGCCACGACGTGACGATCTACCAGATGGGGTGGCGCCTGGGCGGCAAGCTCGCGAGCGGCCGCACGCCCGGCGCGTGGCAACGCAACGAAGAGCACGGGTTGCACGTGTGGCTCGGCTTCTACGAGAACGCGTTCATGATGCTGCGGGGCGTCTACGATCAGCTCGTGCCCGATCGAGGCGAAGCCTTCCAGGCGTGGACGGACGCCATGCGGGGACAGAGCTTCACGCCGCTGGGCGAGCGCTACGGCGACGACTGGACCACGTGGGCGGTGACCTGGCCCGAGAACGCCGACATTCCGGGGTCGGGGAGCGTGTTGCTGACGCCGTGGGGAGCCGTGACCGAGCTCGTCAGCGCGGTGGAGCGCTTCGTGGAGATGCTGCGGCGCCATCCCGCGGCCCCCCTCACCACGAAGGCGGCCGTCACGCAGCACGCCCTCGGAGACGAAGTGCGGGAGTTGCTCTCCGAGGCCCTGGCCGTGGAAGAGGTCGCGGCGGAAGCCGCCGCCGTGGAAATGCTGTCCCTCGCCGTGCGGTGGGTGCACGCGTTCGAGGGGAACCACGAGAAGTTCTCCGCGGAGCACCATGGAGGGCTGTCGAGTCTGCTCGAGCGGTTCCTCGTGGCGCTGTCCCAGGCGCTGGACGGAGGCAAGGAGCACCCCGCGATTCGCGGGCTGTTCCACGTCAGCGTGCTGGGCGTGGCGATCACGCGGGCGTTGCTCGACCCGCGCTCGGGCTTCCTCCTGACGGCGGACCTCTCCGCGCTCGATCGCTTCGAGCTGCGCGAGCTGCTGAAGCGACATAGCGCGTTCGGGTGGGTCATCGACAACGCCGACGAGCTCCGTGCCTTCTACGACCTCGCGTTCGCCTACGAGAACGGCGAGATCGAGCGACCGAACGTCGGTGCCGGCGCCGCCATTCGCTGCATCCTGCGCATCGTGGCGACCTCGAAGGGGTACGTCCTCTACCTTCCGCAGGCCGGGTTCGGAGAGGCCGTCATCGCGCCGATCCACCGGGTGCTGCGCCAGAACGGCGTCAGGTTCCGGTTCTTCCATCGCGTCACGCGGCTGGAGCTCGATCGGACGCGGAACGGCATCGCGCGGGTTCACTTCGCGGAGCAGGCTCGCGCGCTCGGCGGAGAGTACCGGCCCACGGCGTACCTGCCGCCGTCCGAGGGGCACGGCGGCGTGTGGTACTGGCCGTCGGAGCCCTTCTGGGAGCAGCTCGAAGGGGGCGACGAGCTCCGGCGCGCCGGGGTCAATTTCGAGTCGAAGTGGCGTCAGCCCGAGCGGACCCGCCCCGTCGTGGTCGAGCGCGGCGTGGACTTCGACGAGGTCGTCCTGGCCATCGCGCCCCCGGCGTTCATGCAGCTCGATGGCGAGCCGACGCTCGCCGACGAGCTGTTCCGCGAGCGCCCCGCCTTTCGCGCGGCGATTCACGCGCTCGGGGTGGTGCCGACGCTGTCGGTGC
This sequence comes from uncultured Polyangiaceae bacterium, assembly GCA_964487605.1. Taxonomy (GTDB): domain Bacteria; phylum Myxococcota_A; class Polyangia; order Polyangiales; family Polyangiaceae; genus JAJDAH01. The sequence goes on along the minus strand of CAZARU010000029.1, from coordinate 29,385 downwards.
AGCTCTGGATGAGGCAGGACCTGGCCGGGCTGGGCTGGCGCGATCCCAAGCCGGCGATGGTCGCCGCGCCGGAGCTGCTCGACGTGTGGGCCGACATGACGCAGGTGCTCCCCTTCGAGCGCTTCGTCGGCGCCGACTTGCCGCGCTCGGTGCACTACTTCTGCTGCATCTACCCGACGCGCCTCTACGCGCGGCCGGCCTCCGACCGCACCGTGCCCGATCGGGCGGAGGCGGAAGTCCATCGCATCGCGCGGGAATGGTTCGACCTGCACACCGGCCTGCTCTGGCCTCGCGCCACCCGTGCCGACCGACCCTCGGCGCTGGACGACGCGGCGCTGTCGGCGCCGGACGGTCTCAAGGGCGAGGCACGGTTCGCGGCGCAGTTCTTCCGGGCCAACGTCGATCCGACGGAGTGCTGCGTCGCGTCGCTGGCCGGAACGACGGCGGCGCGACTGGGGCCGCGGGGCGCCGGGTTCGAGAACCTGGTGCTGGCGGGGGACTGGACACGCTCGGTGACGAACACGGCGTGCGTGGAGTCCGCGGTCTCGAGCGGCAAGGCCGCCGCGAGGGCCATCTGCGGCGAACCGCGCGTCATCCCCGGAGAGGACTTCTTCTTCGGTCTGGGACGACGAGGCGAGAAGGAGGGCGACGTGGAAGCGACTCGACGCGACTCGAGGGCGGGGCTGCCGAAGTACGTGTCCTTCCACGGCTCGGCCGAGCAGTCGGCGATGCCGCCCGGGAAGGTCCAGAACGGTCGCTGCTACTACTTCGCGTTCCCTTGTGATCCGGCTCGCGCCCAGGCGTTCGTCGACGCCAAGCTCAACGCGCCGTCCGCGGGCGCCGTCCGGTATCACGTCCTCGGCACGAGCGTCCTCGTTTCGATGCTCGCGGCGGACAAGCTCTTCAGCACCGGCGAGGTGACCGGGTACCTCCAGGACCGCGAGTGCGGGGTGTGGCTCCCCCTCGTCGTCGATCAGCGGGACGCGAAGCCGCGCTTCCGGCTGGTGCTCTGGATGCCCTACGTCCTCATCGACAACTGCAGCGGCATGGCCACGGGGCGAGAGGTGTGGGGCTTTCGCAAGGAGATGTCGTCCCTCGTCATCCCGCAGGATCCCTGGGACGCCACGACGTTCGTCGCGAGTGCCACCATCTTCCGCGAGTTCGCCCCGGAGAGCTTCGGCCGGGACGAGCCGCTGGTCACGATCCGGCGGACCAAGAAGCTCGGCCTCGCGCGTGGAACGTGGGTGGAGACGAGCCATGCCTTCGAGGCCATCGTCCGCGGGATCGCCGGGGAGGCGGGCCAGCTCGGAGTGCACGGGCTCGAAGAGGAAGGTGAGATCCTGCTCGACGTTGCGGAGCTGGTGTCGGCGCGCAACGTGCCCATCGTGAACCTCAAGCAGTTTCGGGACGCGGAGGATCCCACGCTCGCGTGTTACCAGGCGCTCGTCGAGAGCCCCATCCATCTGGACGCCCTGCACGGAGGGTGGGGGCTCGATGGCGAGTACGAGCTGGACGTCACCCCGTGCGAGAGCCACCAGATTGCGCGGGATCTCGGGCTTGCGCCCCAGCGCGTTCCGGCCACGTTCGCGTTCTGGATCGACTTCGACTTCAGTGCGCTGGCGGGCAAGGTGGTGTGGAAGGCGTGAGCGGCGCCGCCTCAGTGCCGCGCAATCTGCTTCGGAAATCCCGAGAGCGCCTGGGCGGCGAGCATGCCGCTCTCGATCGCCGCTTCGGCGCAGCCCGCGCTGAGTGACGTGGCCGTCCAGTCCCCGGCCAGCACCAGGTTCTCGAAGCCGGAGCCGCCCGGGGCCAGGCGGTGCCGCGTGCTCGCCGGAATCGACAGCACGTAGCGCTCCGTCGGATCCACGTTGGCCCGCCAGAACTGCGAGTCGAGACGCGCCTCCCCCGAGCGCCCCTCCAGATCCACGAGCAGCGACCAGTCCAGGCCGCGAGGCTGGTCGGCGCGCGTCGCGTCCGGCCAGAGGGCGCCGACCCGAGCGTGGAGCCAAGCGAGGGCGTCCTCTCGCACGCGATCGGCCTGGGTGCCCGGGAACGACGGGTCGTCGAACGGCGGGATCACGACGGCGTCCTGCATCGGCGAGCAGAAGTACTCGATGGATCTCGCCGGGTGGTCGTCGGGCCAGCGCTCGCGCGGCACGAGGTGCGACATCTCGCCCCAGGTGTCGAAGGGCTCCGCGTAGCTGGTCATGATGGTGCTCCCCGCGGTCCAGCCGAGACCGGCTAGCGGGCGGGAGAGCCAGAGCTGCAGCGCTTGCGTCTGCACGGTCTTCACCTCTGCGACCATGCGCTGCCACTCGTCTCGTGCGGCGACGAGCTCCGGGCACGCGTGGGGCAGCTCACCGATCGACAGGCCGAGGACGACCACGTCGAAGTCCTTGCCACGCTGGAGCGTTTCGCGTCCGACCTCCTCGTGGCACCACGCAGACTCGAGGGTGAGACGCTGCTCCAGGAGGCGCGCACGCGTGGCCTCGCCGTTCTCGATTTGCTTCCAGTCGGGCTCCGACGGCCAGCACGGCAGCCCTCCCACGTCGTACAGGGGCTCGTAGTCGCCCAGGGTTTGCACCTGGTGGATCAGCTCCACCGAGTCTACGCCCGCTCCGTCGGGGGTCGGCCGCACCGAGGCGACGCGCCGGAAGAGCTCGATGCGGACGCCGCGCTGGCGGACGAGGATCTCCCAGAGCGGCGAGAACAGGGTGTCGCCCATTCCCGCCTGCATCTTCCAGAGCGGCGCGCCCTTCGACCGGAGCACGAGCGAGAGCATCACCTTCAGCGCGACGGCCGCGGAGGCGCGAGCGTTGTCGCGCCCGCGTCGGCCGCCTTCGTAGGCGAAGCCGAGATCGTACAGGGCGCGGATCGGGGCGGACCAGGCGACCTCGCGGCGCGCGCCATGGCGCTCGAGCCACTCCTTGAAATCGTGCCCGTCGATGGCTGCGAAACCGCCGCTGCCAGGCGGCAAGATCTCCGCGACGATGCCGCGTGCCACGGCGGCGCCGATCTCGAGGAGCGTCACGAGGCGTCGAGCGTCGTCCCCCAGCGTGGTCAGGAGCCGCGCGCGCTTCGAGAGGGCGTCCAGATCGTCGAGCACCTCCAGGAGGCCGGCCGTGTGTGCCTTCGAGTGCTCTTCCGGGCAGAGGTCGAGCCAGCGCGCTATGGCGTGCGCCTGATCGAGCAGCGTGCTCCCGGAGCCGCCCGGCCGCGACCCGCGCTCGTGCAGGGCGTGCATCGCCTGATCGAACAGCGCCCTGAGACCGTGGCTGGGGAGGCTCGGCGGGGGCGCGTCGAGCTCTTCCTTCGTCTCGTCCAGTCGTGCGCGAAGCCACTCGAGCAGCAGCGCCAGGTACTCGGCGGGGCTCGGCGCCTCGAAGCCCAGCCCCGGCGTTCCCGGCAGCGGAGGGACGTCGATGTTCCAGAGCGTCCATGCGGCCGCGCGCCACCGACCATTCTCGTCGGGTGACTCCGCGAGCGAGACGAGGCGCTGTGGGTGGAACGCGTCCTGCCACGTGCGGAACGGGTTCTCCGGCTTCTTCTCCCACTCGCCGTACATCCGTCGCACCAGCGAGAAGGCGTTCTCGTAGAACCCGAGAAAAGCATGCAGCCCGTGCTCTTCTATCCTGTCGGCGATCCGTCGATTGCGACCGCTGGCGCCCTTGCCGCCGAGGCGCCACCCCTGGGTGTACACCGTGACCTCGAACTGCTCCCGCAGCTCGGGCGTCGCGGTCAGCTCGAAGGCAGCCGTCATCGCGCCGAGTCCACCGCCGAGCACCGCGACCTTTCTCCGGGTGGTCACGTCGCGCCACCCGACGGTTCGATCTCGACCTCGAACTGATCGACGGTCACGCCGAAGGGGCTCGTGTCGAGCAGCGTCGCGTGCGCGAATCCGTCGCGGGGCGCTTCACCCACCGACCCGACGTTGACGACGTGGACCTCGCCGATCGTTCGGGTGAACGGAACGTGGCTCGCGCCGCACACCACGATGCCGTCGCGAACCTCGCCGAGCAGCGCGAGGATCTCGTCGTCGCTCATGTCGGCGGTGATCGGCTCCAGAGGATCGACCGGCGAGCCGTGGACGATGACCATCGTCGCGCCGGACTCCACGTGCAGGACGGCCGTCGGCTCCAGCTTCGCGACGCGCGCCAGGATGAGATCGCCGATGTCCTGGCGCACGCGGCGGAGCTGGGCCAGTCGCTCGCGCTCTGCGGCACCCACCGCCGTGATCTTGTCCGGATCGAACCGGACCATGGCGCGGTCACTGGCGCCCTGGACGCAGACTGCGGAGTGGCGGGCGAGGGTCTGCCAGACCTCGAGGGCATCGGGTCCCGGGAAGAGCAGATCCCCGCAGGCCACGATCTGCTGGTAGCCGCGGGTCTCCGCTTCGGCCATGACGGCGCGCAGCGCGCGCCCGTTGCCGTGGATGTCCGAGAGGCAGAGGAACCGCATGGGCGCGCAGATCCTAGCCGACCCGGGCAGCCCAGCGCGTCCTTCGGCGCCCGGTCAGCAGGAGCGCGAGGCCGAGCCACGCGGCCGCGGTGCGCGGCGAGCCCCGTGACGCGCGACAGCCGCAACCGCCCTCGTCGTCCGATCCGCGCTTGCGCTCGGGGGTGGACGGGGCACCCGCCGGTCCCTCGCCGCCCGCGCCGGGCGCTCCGGCACCCGCATCGGCCGGAACTGCCGGCTCACCGGCGGCGCCACCCTGGCCGGGCGGCGGCGGCGTGCTCTCGCTCGCGCAGGTCGGATCGCAGCCGTCCCCGGGGTCGGCGTTTCCGTCGTCGCACTCCTCGCCGGTGTCGGTCACGCCGTCTCCGCACCGCGCGGGCGTGCAGCTGGAGCGGCACGCGTCCGGGCGCTCGTCGCTGTTCGCCGCCCCGTCGTCGCAGAGCTCGGGGGCGTCGATGACGCCGCTGCCGCAGAAGGCCGCGATGGGCCAGCCCATGTCCCGGAGGGCGGCGAGGGTGACGTCGGCGTCGTGGCGCAGCCCGGGCATCGCGCGTGGCTCCATGAGCAGGCTCGGACGGGCGCTGGGATCCCAGTGGGACACGGACGAACCCGGGATCGTCGGGCTGCTGGCGTACAGCATGAGGCGGCCGTCGCGCATCCCCGCCTGCCGGCTCGTGTCGAGCGACACGGTGAGGGTCACGGGGCCGCCCAGCGCGGTCACGCGCAGCGCCTCACCGTCGGCGCGCGTGATGCCGAACACGGGGATGCTGACGCTCTCCGAGGCGTCGAACGCGCGGGGGTGGAAGGGCGGGGTGTAGTCTTCGTCGTCGGCGATCAGCACCGCGGCGGCTCCCGCGGCCTCCGCGTTCCTGGCCTTGACGGGCGTCTCGCAGCCGCCGCCACGCTGAACCAGCACGATGCGCCCCGGCACCGCGACGAGGACATCGCACGCGTCCCACAGCGGCGCCGAGCCGTCGTCGGCCATGGCGAGCTCCGCGGTGATGGGCGCCGCGGGAAGCGGCGCGAAGGGCGCCTCGGCGAGCAGACCGCTCAGTTCCGCGATGGGAGGCTGCGCTTCGAGCTGCGGAACGCCTGGCTCCATGAGCTGGGTCGCCTGAGCGGTCACGTGCTGGCCGTCCCACACCAGGCCGTGCACGTTCGTCAGGGCCGCCAGCCTGGCGGCCGAGCTCATCTGGCTCAGCGCGAGGCCGGCGTCCACGTCGTGGGCGAGGTGCGTGTACACGGCCGGAATGCGGGATGGGTTCTGACCGGTGTCGCGATCCACCATGTCTATCATCCCGAGCCCGTGGCCGAACTCGTGGAGCACGACGACGACGAGATCGATGTCGGGGCCGCTCGCGCCGTCCAGCCCGTAGTACCAGCTCCGGTCTTCGAGGCAGTCCGGGTCGTCGACGCGCGTGTTGAACTGCGCCTGGATCTCCGGCGTGGAGTCGTCGTGGTCGAAGCCCGAGAGGGCGTTCGCCAGCGCGGGCGGGTACAGCGTGTTGGGCAGGGGCGCGCCCGGGAAGTCCGTGAACATCCACGTGGGACCTGCCGCGCCGAGCACCCCGCGATCCCGCTCGCACTCGAGGGGGTCGAAGCTGGCGAAGATGGCGATGGGCTCGGCGCTGACGAGCATCGAGCCCCAGATCTCCGCCGCGCGCCGGAAGGCGTTGAAGCGCTGCTCGCCGACCGTCGTTCCGGCGTTGCCGCCGATGGGCGTGGCGGGTGTCGGATCGTTGAACCCGACCGTCGGCTGGTTCACGTTGTAGATCTGAACCTGCGCCTGACCGGCGGCCGAGGACGCCCACGCGAGCATTGCCGCGAGCGCGGCGCCGGCAGCGGTCCGAGGTCGCGCGGGCTTCATCGCGTACCCTCGTGCTCCGGGCGAAGGACCCTCGACGGATCGCCCGTGACGCACTCGACGGAGAGCTCACCCCCCGGTCCGAGCCTCGCGATGGTCGTCTGGCGGAGGCGCGCGGGGATCTCGACGGCGCGGCCGCCGCGTCGCAGCGGGACGACGCGCGGCGCCGGCTCCGCGGCAGCCGTCACCGGGGCGCGCTGCGTGGCCGCCGAGCTTTTCACCGACGGAGCGGGCCGTGCAGGTTCGCTCACCTCCTGGCCGCACGCAGCCAGCAGCGCGCCGACGAGCACCAGGTGCGGGCCGCCGCCCCTCACGTGATTCCTCCGCGGCGCCACGTCGGCCACTCTACCCGACCTTCACGCCGGAGAAAGCTCCACACCCGCGTCACCTCCGCGCGTAGAAGTAGACCGGCTGCGCGCTGCCCTCGCTGACGGTGTAATAGCCGGAGCCGTCCGCGGCGAACCCGATGGACTCGCCCTGCGGCTCCGCCTCGACCGGGACGGAGCAGGGTTCCGTGGCGAACGCCGCCTCGAGCGGGAGCCCCGCGGGACGGCGCCACAAGCTGGCGGCGGGATACGATTTCACGATCACCCAGTCGCCGCTTCGGGAGACGTCTCCCGCCACGACGAGCGGTCCGAACCCGAGCTCCGTCACGTCCTGCATGGTCGTCGGCGCCGAAGCGTCGAGCGGCGCCCGCGCGGCGAACACGCGAGTGGGCTCGCCAATCTCCTTCGTGACGATGAAGAGATCCGCAGTGATCGGATCGACGAGCAGGGCCTCCGCGTCGTGCGCGTGATCGGGATACCGCAGCGTGAACGTCTCCACGTCGGAGACGTCCAGCGTGCCGACCGCGCCGGCCACGTCGGGCTCCGGAATTCTGTGCACCAGGACGCCGCCTCGGCCCTTCGGGTTGTCCCCGATGTCTCCCAGGTAGAGGTAGTCCTGCCCGGAAATCGGACCCGGACCGAGCGCCATGTCCTCCCAGTCTGCCGCCAGGACCGGCACGTTGAACGTACCGAGTGCCGCGCCGTCGGTCCCCAGCGCGAAGACGCGCGCGCGATCACCCGAGTCGTTGTGGACCCACAGAACGCCGGCGTTCTTCCGGCTGGCGACGACGCCCGACGCCTCGGTGATCGCCGGCTCTGCGACCGCGCCTCCGGAGACCCCCGGCGCAAACTCCGGGCAGGCCCCGATGGCGCCGTCGGGCGCGGCGTCCGCGCCGGCTCCGCTGACTCCGGTGCCGGCTGCGGCTGCGGCCCCCCCCATGCCCGCAGCGCCGGACGCACCCGCGCTGCCGCCCGAACCCGCTGATCCGCCGCTGCTCGCCGCTGCGGAAGACTCGTCCTTCCCGCATCCGAGCGTCGCGATCGTCACGAGAAGTGCGGCGGTGGATCCAGCGCGGCTGGGCGCGCGGCACACCGAAGCAGGCGTCGTCATGCCGGCACCGTAGCGAATCGGCGGGTCTAGCGCCTCGTCGTTTCGCCGGGGACCCGCTCTTCCGCTGCGGGCGGCGCCTGGGGGACCTCGCCCGCGAGCCCCGGCTGCTCCAGCGCCCACACGTCGGCCAGCCACCCGCTCACCGCCTGGATTCGAGGCAGTCTTCGCAGCGACTCCGGGAAACAGACGAAGATGTCGTCGACGGTGCGGTCCACGGCCGGCACGCGCACGAGCGCGTCGCGCCGATCGGCGAGCCAGCAGGGGAGCACCGCGAGGCCGAGGCCGGCGACCGCAGCGTCGAGCAGCACAATCGTGTCGCTCGCCCGGAATGCGACGGAGAGACCGGCGGCATCGAGCCACTCGAGCTCCGCGCAGAACGACACCCGCGCCTGGTAAGCGACGAACGCGTGGCCTCCCAGCTCCTCGCGGTCTGTCGGGCACCCGCGACGCGCCACGTAGTCCCTCGAACCGTAGAGCGCGCTGCCGAGCACGCCGAGCTTCCGGCTCACGAACGACGCCTGCTCGGGCCGGATGTTGCGAACGGCGATCTCCGCCTCCCGCTTCTCGAGGTCGAGCACCGCGTTGGTCACGATGAGCTCCAGCTCGAGGCCGGGGTGTGACGCCCGGAATGCCTCCATGCGGGGAAGCAGCAGCGTCTGCGCAAGCCACACGGGGGCCGTGAGCAGCACGACGCCGTGGGGCACGCCCCGGCGGACGTCGGCCTCGGCGTCGGCGACCGCCTTCTCCATCGAGCGGGCCGCCGCGACGAGCGATGAGCCGTGAGCCGTGAGCTGCCAGCCGCCGTGCCGGCGGTCGACGACCTGGACGCCGAGCGTCTCCTCGAGCGCGGAGATGCGGCGCCCGACCGTCGCCTTGTCCACGCTCAGCCCCTCGGCGGCCTTCGCCAGGCTGCCGGCGCGCTCGAAGGCGAGGAGAACGCGGTAATCGTCCCAGCTCACGACCGGCGCATTTTCGCACGCCCGGGGCGCGCCGACACCCTCTGCCGCCGAAGCCTTCACCGGCGCAAGGTCTCCTGCGTCACGAACCGCGGAGTCCGCTCCGCAGAGGAAGGCAGGAGCCAATGACCATCGAGAACGTCAAGACCGTCCAGGGCATTTATGAAGCGTTCGGCCGAGGAGCCGTCCCGGACATCCTCGCCAGCGTCACCGAGGCGACGGAGTGGGACTTCAACGGAGGCCTGCCGGAGGTCCCCTGGCACCGACCGGTGAGCGGCAAGGCCGCGCTCCCGGGCTTCTTTCGGTCCATCGCCGAGCACGTCGAGTTCGAGCGGTTCGAGCCGAAGGAGATGATGCCGTCGGGCCCCCACGTGCTCGTCGACGTGCGCATGGCGTTCCGGGTGAAGGCGACCGGCAAGCGCGTCGAGCAGCAGCAGCTCCACTGGTGGACCCTCGACGATGCCCGTCGCGTCGTCCGGATGCGGCACTTCGAGGACACCGCACAGGTTCGCGACGCCGTGCGCGCGTGACGCGAACCCGAGGGCGCCCGCCGGCGAGAGTCTTCCCGGCGGGCCCGCGCGGAGCGTCACCCCTCGAGCAGCCCCGCACCCCGCGCACGCTCCCGCACCTCGTCCTTCACCGTCTGGAACCGCTTCCGCAAGCGCGCGCTCTCGCGCCGGAGTGCCTCGTCGTCGGCGTCGTCCCCGGCGAACACCCGCGCCACGTCGAGCCACTCGAGGCCGCGGTCGACGCGCAGCACCAGGAGATCCTGGTCGTCCGGGTCCAGGCTCCGGCGCAGCTCCGCGAACCGGTCCTTCACCTCGGTGCGGAGGAACGGCAGCGTGCGGCTGCGGACGTGCTCGGCGACGTGCTCGGCCTCGGAGAGCGGCAGGTTCCGGTCGCGGCGCGCAGCCGGAGCGCGACGGTGACGAGCCGCCGCGTGGCGCGCGAGGCAGTACAGCCAGGTGCGCAGCGACGAGCGCCACGCGAACCCGCCGATGCCGCGCCAGAGATCCTCGGCCACGGTGGAGAACACCTCGTCGGCGTCGCTCTCGTCGCGGAGCGTGGCCACCAGATAGCCGAGCACCTCGCCGCCGTACGCGCGCAGCGCGAGGGTGGCCGCCAGCGCGAGATCGCCGGCCTCGTGCGCGTGGCGTGCGGCGGACTCGACGTCGCTCACGAGGGTGTCCCGGGGGCCCACGAGAGGAACTCGTCCGCGCGCAAGACGGCGGTCTCGGTCATGAGGTCTTCCCTCTCTGTTCGTGGACACGATCCCCGAAGTGTGCGGGGGACCTCGTCGTCTTCCGAGGCGAAGGCGCGAGAGTTGCACGGAAATCCTCGGGGCCGGGCGAGATCGACGCGCGGCCGAGATCGAGGATTGTCTCCGAGGAGACGCCCGTCTGATTCTCCACACCGGGGCTTCTGAACGAACGCAGCGACCAGTTCGTCGGGGAGTCGCCGGTGCGCCTCCTGCGTCAGCTTGATGACCGCCTCCGCGTCGCTCTGCTCCCAGCGCTCATCGTGCTGGCGGAATGCGACGTAGGATCGGAGTCCTGAATCTGATGTGGTGGACATCGAACGCGGCGGGCTCGTCCAACCAAGCTCCGAGCGGCGCACGAGACCTCCGAACCCGGAGACGTCGCATGGTAGCACGCCGGTCCCGGGTCCAGCGCCAGGCGTTCCGGTGGCGGGATCCGGCGGAGCTCAGGTCAGGCACGGCGCGAAGGACGGTGTCCTGGAGCTCCTCGGCAGAGGCCGAGATGGCTCTCCGAAGACGTGAGCGCCGGTGGGACAGACGGGGTTCTGGGCGGCGCGGCATCGAGGAGCTCCGCGCGCGACTCGACGCGCGGTCGCCCGAAGCGCGGCGGCGGCTCTCCTGCGCAATCGAGCTTCCACGCGGCGTCGCCCGCGTGGGCGAACGCGCCGGGCTACCGTTCCTCCACGCGCAGCCCGGCGACGCGGACGAACTCGGCGGCATTGCGCGTGACCAGGGTGAAGTCGTTGGCGAGCGCCGTGGCGGCGATCAAGAGATCGTTTGCGCCGATGAGCGCTCCTGCGCGCTGGAGCTGCGTTCGCAGGATTCCGTACTGCTCTGCCGCGGCTTCGTCGAAGGGAACCGACTCGAAGGGCAGGAAGAACTGGGCCAGCCTCGCCAGGTTGGCGGACACGCGCGTGCTGTTGCGTGCGCCGTGGAGCAGCTCGGCGCGGACGACGGAGGAAGCTCACAGGCCCTCCCGTTCGTTCGGCGGTGGGTCATCGGGCGCCTTCAACGTGCCCTTGCAGCTTCCCTGCAGATCGAAGAACCCTTCTGGCCACGCGCTGCCGGGCCGATCGCCCGCCGCGAGCCCCGTCAGATAGGCCGACAGGCTCTGCTTGGCTTCCTTCGCGCGGCGACGCAGCTGGCGCGCGACCTCGTCCGGTACGTAGATCGTGATCTGGGCCACCTTGGGGAATATACTTGGGACGTATACACGCTGCCACGGCCAGCGGCCGGGGAACGCGGAGAGGTCCGCCCGGCTGCACGCCGTGGTCGACCTCTACGTTGCGTGCAGCTCTACGTGCCGGCCCGGGCCCGGGTCGCGGGCACCACACTCTCGTCGAGGCCGCCAAGCGAGTGCCGTCCGGCATCGTGTGCCTGCTCTCGGGACTAGCCTTCCACAAGGTGACGGACGCAGAGCCCGCACGCGGCGTGGGTCGAGAGCTGCCGCTGTGTGCCGCGTTGCCCGCCCACCGCATCAAGGAGGACGCCGAGTCCGACGGCGTGCGGGTCACGCTCGACGGCAAGCTCGGGACGGCCAAGCTCGGCGTCCAGGTAGACGTGGGCTTCGGCGATGCCGTGACGCCGGAACCCGAGGTGATCGAGTTCCCCACGCTGCTGACCGGTCCTGCGCCCAGCTCCGGGCACATCCACGAGAAGCCGTCGCCCAAGCCGGACGCGCGGCAGCTCGCCCTCGACCTCTGTGACGACTCCCTCGACGACGACGAGCCTGCACCCAGGCCCTGGGCGTGGCTGCTCCGACACGTCTTCCTGCAGGTCGTCAGCCGTCTGCGACCGCTGCGGCGGCGCGATGCGCTGGGTCGAGGTCGCGTATGCGATGGCGCGGCCTGAACGCGTAGGCTCGCATTGTCTGCCCACGCGACGCGTGATAAAAGTTTCGCCTTGACACCGAGGTGGGCGATGAGCGACTTCCGAAGTTCCGAAGTTCCGAAGTTCCGAAGTTCCGAAGTTCCGAAGTTCCCAGGTCGCCGACCCAGAGCGCGCTAGCGAAGGCGCGCCCGACTTTCGAGACCAGCTCGGACGCCGGCGAGCACATCCACCGCGCCGGAGAAGCCAACTTGCGGTTGTCGTGGTCGCGTCGTCACTCGCCGCTTGCGCTCCCGAGATCGATGTCGTCGGGAACGTCACGCCTTCGCTCGCTCTCTTCGAGCCCGAGATCGACACGACGACCGTCCCATTCGCGTCCTTGATCTGTGGGCCGCGCGGCGAAGGAGATGCGGAGATGGCGATCTCCGGTCGAGACCGCGTGATGCTCGGTTCTACGGCGCAGATCGGGACGGCGGCGTTTCCTCGGCGCGACTTCTGCGCGACCTGTACAGAGAGCCTGCCGCTGACCGACGAAGGCACGCTGGCCTGCGGCTTCTTCGGCTCGCCCGCGCACATCGCGAGGTACGTCGACAACGTGATAGCCCGCAGCCCGAACGGGCTGATCGCCCAGGTTCAGTTGGGCTCCCGGCAGCGGTGCGAGTTCGAGCCGTTCCCGATGCCCGTGGAGGACGTTCGATCGCTCCTCGTCCGCTCGACGCCCGACTGCGGTGATACGTGGCACGTCGCGACGATTGACGCCGACGAGCTCTCGGGGCTGGTTGGCCCGGGGGTGTTCACGTTCATCGACCGGCACGAGATCTACACCGACATCGACACCGGGCGCTTCTACCTGGCCTTCCGTGCAGCATCCGAGCTGGACGGCACCGGGTTGAACGCGGTGTTCCTCATGTCCGCCAGTGCGCTCGCGTCGCCCGTGCAATTCGAGCACACGGCGATGTTGCCGAGCGCCGACCTGACGGTCATGACGGGTGTCGAAGACGGCGACGATCGGCTGTACGCGCTGCAGTGTGATTCGTTCTTCTCGCCCACCCTTCGAATCGTCGACGACCCGCTGACCTCGTCCGCCTACGAATCGATCGCCCTTCGCGCGGCACCGGGCGGAAGCGGCCTGCCCTTCTGCGTCATCGCCGCCAACGGTGCTCCGGCGAACGACGGTGGGTTCGGGTTGCAAAACTTGGTGCGGACGTTGAGCGTGGTGCAGGCTGCCCCGTCGATCGTGACCCCTACCTTTCGCAGGGACGTGCTCCGCGTGCAGTATCCCTCCACGACCACCGGTGCGATGGGAGCCGGCTATCAGACCGCGCAGGTTGCAGACGTGGTGATTACGGAAACTCTCGTTGATCCGCCCTTCTTTCCACCTTTCGTCCTGCGGGGCGTACAAGTGACGCCCGTGCGGTTGCTGAACGCCAGCGCCAGCCAAGCGCACGTGCTCTGGGCAGAGCTGATCGACACCGCCGGCTTCTCTCCTCCCGATACCACGATGATCGAAGAACGCTTCACTCACGTGCTCCACTGGTCGGAGGTGCGCGACAGCGGTCTGGTCCGGGAGATGCTCGACGTCTGGACCCCGAGTGGCGGCTTCTTCGGGGCCGAGGTGGTCGACGACTACTTCCTGCTGCCGTCCGTGGATCTCCCGTGCAGGGACATCGACGGGACGCCGTCCTGCTTCCTCGGAGATTACAAGTACGGAACGTACATCGATGAGTTCCCGGACGGAACCCAGCGCTTCTTTTCGCCATGGACGCGACCGATCACCTCGACTCCCGGCCCGAACGCTTTCGTGTTCGGCGCGGTCGTGTCACAGCAATGAAGCCCGTCGTCAGCACCTCCGCGCGCGTCGCGGGTTTCTGGACTACCCACACAGGGCGAGGCAGCAAAAGCCGGCCGTGGATGGCCAAGACTCGCGCACACGTCGGGCTCGTGGTCGCCTGTGGTGTTACGGCCTGCGGCGGCGAGTCCGAGGACGGTTCGGATGAGGACGGCTCAGTCGCCGCGGATGCCCAGGGGGATGCGCCCGCCTCGGCTGACGCGGGCAAGTGCACTCCAGACCGCGCTCAGTGCGCGATGGACTCCGAGTGCTGCTCGTTCTTGTGCGAACCCGGCGGATGCTCCTCGTGCACGCGCGCCGGTGGCTACTGCACCTACGACAGCACGTGCTGCACGGGCGTCTGCGATCGAAGCGTTGCCCAGTGCATGTGCCGCGAGTCCGGCAGTCCCATCCCATGTTTCTTCAACGCCGGCTGCTGCTCGCGGAGGTGCGACTTGACGAGGAATCAGTGCTTTTGAAGCACGTCGGGTGGATCGGCTTCCTCACGCTCGCAGCGTGCGGCGGAAAGGCGGTCGATCGAGATGGGCAGGGCGCGGCGGGCTCGGGCACGGCCGATGGCGCAACCTCCGGTGCGGGCGGCGCAACCTCCGGTGCGGGCGGTGCCGAGCCGAAGGACGCAGCGAGCTCGGGGGGGACCGGCGGCGCTGGGGCGAACGGCGGCGCGGGAGACGGCGGCTCACGAGCTGGCGGGGTCGGCGGAGTGAGCGCCGCCGCGGGACACGGTGGTGCGGGGGTCGGTGGCACGACGGGCGGCGCGGGCGGCGCGTCGGGAGTTGGCGCTGGCGGAAACGGGGGCTACCACGGCGACTGCTGTCAGGATCACCCCTGGCCTGGCTGCTGGTCGCCCGAGATCAGCGCGTGCGTCTGCGCGCAGACCCCATTCTGCTGCCAGACTACGTGGCTGTTCTGTGACGTGCTCGTCGAAAAGTACGGGTGCGGAGTTTGTCCTTGAATCAAAGGCTTCGGCTCGACTCCGGGTCCGGCTGCGGTTCCGGTGCGCTCGTGTCGAGGTCATGAAGTGCGTGACGATGACCCGCGCGCACGTCGTGTTGATCGTCGCGTACGCCCTCCCGGCCTGCGGCGGTATGTCCAGCACCGAGCCCCGGACGGACCGCGACGGCTCGGCTGACGCGGCGACCGAGAGCGACGCTCCCGCGCCGGATGGCGGGGGCGCGTGCTTTCCCGACTACGGTGCGTGCTCGACGCACGCCGAGTGCTGCTCCTTTCTGTGCATCCGGGACGCCTGCTTCGCGTGCACGCGAGTCGGCGGCGACTGCAGCGACGGTGGGGGGGGATGCTGCACGAACCACTGCGATGAACGCTCCTCCCTCTGCGCCTGTGTGGAGTCTGGGAGCTCCCTGCCGTGCTTCTTCGACGGCACCTGCTGCTCGCACGTCTGCGACTCGAGGACGAACCGGTGCCTGTGAAGCACGCTCACTGCCGCTGACGAATTCTCCCGGGCCACGGGTTCGACGAGCTCTCGATCGACGACGAGCTGGCCCATCTCGAGGCGCCGTGGCAGCACGTCGTCGCGGCCGACGCGGCGCCGAGCTCGGCCGCCCGTCCACTCACGACTCGATCCCCGGCAGATACATCCGACAGAACCGCGCCGGCGCGACCACGCCTTGCTCGCGCATCCAGGCGTCGGAGCGGGCGACGAGCTCGGCGCCTGTCTCGCCGCCGAGGAGCGTGCCGCGCAAGCGCCTCGCGGCCGCGACCATCATGCCCATGTCGACGCGCTCGAACGCTGGCTCGGCCGCCGCGAGCAGCCGGATGGCCTCGCCGCGGTCGGCGCGCAGGCTCGCGGCGACCGCGCGGAGGCCAAGGGCGAGGGGCCCGGCGAAGGTGATGACCTCGCGGTCCAGGGCCGCGGCGATCTCGTCGAGGCGTCTGTCGTCGCCGTGCAGGGCGGCGTCGCGGGCGCGCGCCCACAGGTACTGGGTGCGCCCGTCGCTCCCGATGAGCTGCCGCGCCAGCGGGCCCAGCTCGATGTGTTCGACGGCGCGCGTCGCGGCCGCTGCGTCGCCGGCGTACGCCGCGAACGTGGATTCGTTGAGCCCGTACCACCACCGCATCGTCGTGAGCTCGCCGAGCTTGGGCCAGGGCTCGAGGGCGCGCGCGAGGGTGTCGCGGGCGCGATCGGGCCGGTCGTGGGCACAGTGCACCCACGCGTGGATGAGGCTCATCCACATCCAGCCGAACAGGTTGCCGCGCTCCCGGAGCTCGAGGACGACGGCGGGGATCTCCCGGGCGGTCTTCCCGACCCGACCCGTCCAGTAGTAAGCGTTGAACCGCGCGTACACGAGCATGGCGATCAGGTGCGGCTCCATCACGGGATGCCTGGCGATCGCCTCCTGGGCGGCGCCGAGGTGGCCGAGGACGTCGCGCCATCTCCCCTCCACGGTGGCGGAGGCGGCCTCGGCGTAGAGCGTCAGGATGCGCGTCCTCGGCGTGTCCAGCCGGCGACCGAGCTCGGCGAGGGCGGCGCGGGCGCGGCGGTGGCGCCGGGTCCACGTCGCGTTCGCGGCGTAGATGGTCTCGGCCACGAGCGCCTCGAGCAGACGCTCGTCGTCGCCCAGGGCGACGGCCTCCAGGAGGTGCTGCGTCTGCAGCGGCGCCGCATCGACGGGCGTCGACCAGGCGAGGCCGTTGACCGCGACGCGCAGCGCGTCCACTCGCTGGCGTGCCCGGTCCGGCGCCTCCGGCGCCCGGCCACGGGCCGGAGCGAGCGACGTCAGCTCGAGCCTCGCGGCTCCCGCGGCGAACCGGGCGAACGCCTCCGCCGTGGAGCGCGGCAGACGCAGGCCCAGCTCGGCGAGCACGGCGGAGAGCACCTCGCGACCGCGATCGGTGTGCCCGGCGTGCAGGAGCTGCTCGGCGGCGCGGCGCTTGAGGTCCAGCGCGGTGTCCGGTGTGCACGAGCGCGCCGCCACGAGGAGCGCGTCCGCGGCGGCGGCCCCTTGCCCGGCGCCGATGAGCGCCTCGGCGAGCTCGACCTGCAGCGATCCGTCCCGGGGTGTCGCGTCCCCGCCGACCTCCAGCGCCCTGCGAAACAGCGACGCCGCGTGGGCGAAAGCGTACGCCGAGCTCGCGCGACGGGCGGCGGCGAGGGTGTGCTCGAAGGCCGAGCGGGAATCGCCGGCTGCCGCGAAGTGGTCGCCGATCGACTCCGAGTCCGGATCGCTCGCGGCGGCGAGGGATCGAGCCAGGGCGAGGTGGATGGCTCGCCGCCGTTCCGCCGCCACGAAGCCCAGCACGATGTCGCGCGTGCGCTCGTGGGTGACCTCGTAGAGGTCGTCTCCCAGCTCCGCACGGACCCGGACGAGACGGGCGCTGCGGAGCGCCGCCAGCGCCGCGCCGGCGTTCCCCGGGAGGTCCGACACGTCGCGGGTCGCGGCTGCGGTCACGGGGTGACCGGCGACGGCGATCACGTCGAGCAGACGGCGCGCCGTGGGATCGAGGGTATCGAGGACGCGTGCGACCACCTGCGGCAGCGTCGCGCGGACCGAGCCGCCCAGGCGTGCGTGGTCCACGAGCTCACGCAGGATGAGGGGCACGCCGCGCGACTCGTCGGCGATCAGGGCCGCCGCGGCGGTATCCAGGCCCGCGCCCGCGAGGAGCCGGCGTCCGAGATCCATCGCCTCGTCGCGTCCGAGGGGCTGGAGGTCGAGGCGCGTGATCGGCACGTCGGTGAGGACGCCACGCCGCGCGTCGTCCAGGGCGTGGAGGAACGGACTGCCGGAGTCACCGCGCCGCGCGGTACCCGCGAAGAGGACCGCCGGCGGCGTGGGCGGGCGCAAGAGCTCCGCGAGGAGCGCCGCGCTGTCGGCGTCCCCCCACTGCACGTCGTCGACGGTGATCACCACCGGGGCGCGCTCCGCGATGCGGCCGAGCAGCTCGCGAAGCGCGCGGGCGGCTCGTCGCCGTGCGCCGTGCGGGTCTCCGCCCTGAAGGGGCGTCGCGCGGTCGATGGCGGCGATCTGACGGAGCACGGGGAAGACGCGACCGAGATCGCCGGTGTCGGGGGGGAGCAGCGCGTCCACGTCCTCGGCGGGCTGCCGTCGCAGGTGCCGCGCCAGCTCGTCGATCACGCCGTCGAGGGCCTTGTAGGGCACCGACTCGCGCTCGTGGCACCGACCAACGAGGACGAGCGCGCCGGCGCGAGCGGCGTCGCCGGCGAAGCGGCGGAGCAGCGTGGTACGCCCAACGCCCGCCTCGCCGCTCACCAGCACGAGCTGCGGCCCGGCTCGCGACGCGCGGAGCGCTCCGTCGAGGGCTGCGAGCTCCTGCGCTCTGCCGACGAAGGGATCGTCGCGCGCAGGCCCCGCGCTCGGCCGTGCCGCGCCGAGCACGGCGAGGACGGCGTCCCCGCCGGGACGCGCGCCGGGCTCCGGAGAGAGGAGCCGCCCGCACAGCTCGGCGAGGGCTGGCGGCGTGCCCGGGTCGCGCGCCGCCGGCGGCTCGAACGCGCCGCGCCGCTTCGCGTCGATCATCTCCGCCGCGGTGCCCTCGAAGGGCGGCCGATCCGCGAGGGCCTCGTAGAGCAGGACTCCCGCGGCGAACCAGTCCGCGGAGGCGGACGGTCCGCTGCCGAGGAACTGCTCCGGCGCCATGTAGAGCGGTGTCCCCGCCAGCTCGGTGCTCGCGCCCGGCGCCGCGTCGATGGCGAGCCCGAAGTCGAGGAGCACGACGCGACCGCCGCCGTCCACGAGCACGTTCGAGGGCTTCACGTCCCGGTGGACCTTGCCCGCGGCGTGGAGCGCGCAGAGCCCGCGGGCGAGCTGTGCGAACGCGTCGGCCAGGGAACCGGGCGCGGCGCGCACGAACGCGAGGAAGTCGACGCCGCGCACGAGCTCCATCGTGTAGAACCACGCGGCGCCGTCGCTCTCCAGGGCGTCGAGGCGGACGAGGTTCGGGTGCGTGATCTCGGCGAGCGCGCGGAACTCGCGCTTGAAGCGGTACACGGCGTCGGGCCGCACGTGGCGCAGGAGCTTCAGCGCGGCGGCATCCCCGGTGCGGCGGTCGGCGACCTCGTAGACGACGCCGAAGCCCCCCTCGCCGAGGCGCCGGACGATGCGCCAGCGGTCGGTCCCGTCGAGCTCGCTCGGGAGCTGGGCCGTCGGCGCCCGGGCTACCGCGCGCAGCAGCCAGTCGTCGTCGCCGTCCGAGTCGCCGGCGGGCAGCGTCGCAGCGTCCTCATCCGGAAGGTCTTCATCCGGAAGGTCCACCGACTCGCGACGCTCGACCAAGGTGGGTCGGGAGAGTAGCGGAGGGCCGGGCGTGCTGCGCGACTACAGCTCCGGGCCGCCGCCTCAGGCGTCCGTGCTGGCGAGCCATGGGCGTTGGGGTAGGATCGACGCCTTGTCGAACGGGACACGCGATCAGCCCGCGCTGCCCGAGCACTCTCCGACATCGGAGTCGCTCCGTCGCCTCGCCGCGGCGACGCCGGGCCTCGCGCTCCTCGTGCTCCACGGATCGCGCGCACGCGGCGACGCGCGGGACGAGTCGGACTGGGACTTCGCCTACCTCGGGACCAACGTCGATGCAGCGATGCTCGCCGGTGAGCTCGGGTGCGCCGTTCGCAGCGACCGCCTCGACCTGGCGGACCTGGACCGCGCCGGCGGCCTCGTGAGGTACCGCGTCGCCCGCGACGGTCGGTGCGCGTACGAGCGAATACCTGGCACCTTCGACCGATTTCGAATTTCGGCGATTCGGTTCTGGCTCGACGTCGAGCGCGTCGTACGGGAGCAGTACGCCGAAGTCCTCGCGGAGCTCGGGTGACGGCGATCGAACCGGAGGTCCTCGCCGAGCGCGCCGCGGCGGTGGAACGACTGGCGCACCGGACGTCTCATGCGCCGATGAACGCGCACACGACCGGAGTGTGCGGCAGGCGCGGCGAGCCTCCCCATCGGACGCTCACGGCCCCGCGGGGAAGTCGGGGGGCATCTCCGTCCCGTAGTCTGGCTGCCCTCCCCAGCACGTCGCGGTGCCGTCGGTGCGGAGGGCGCAGGAGCGATGCCAGCCGCACGACATCTCGGTGAACGCCCCCTCGTGCACGGACCCCTCGCAGTCGACCGAGCCGTCCTCGAGGATCGTGCACTGGCTCACGCACGACGTGGACGCGGCACACGCGGTCTCGCAGTCGACCGACCCGTCCTCGAGGATCGTGCAGGCGTGCTCCTCGCCACAGAAGACCGCCGCCACGCCGCCGCGCGTCCAGCGCCAGAGGCGCTCGATCCACCCGGTGTGGAACTGGTCGTAGTGCAAGAGCGCGCAGTCCACCTCGCCGGTGGCGTAGAGGATGCACGCGCACTGGCCACCGAGGGCGACCTGCTTGACGGGCTCGCCATTGGGCTCGACCAGGCCCGGCGGGTACCACGTCCGCGCCGACGGCCAGCACTCGACCTGGCCCTCGACGCTCACGGCGCAGGCGTCGCGGCGCGCCGCGCTCATCTGCACGAACTGCCCGCAGGGCGGCTCGGTCTCACCGCGGAGGTTCGCGCCCCAGCACTCGATGGTCAGGTCGGGGCGCAGCCCGCAGGTGAAGGCGTCGCCTGCGGCGAGTTCGAGGAAGCGGCCGGGGGGTGGCAGGGACTGGCCGCACTCGTAGTAGTCGGGGGAGTCACAGTTACCGATCACCTTCCCCCGACCCCAGCACTCGACATCGCCCGACGGGCGTATGCCGCAGGTGTGGTCATCGCCCGCGGACACGCGCACGAACTCCCCCGGAGGCGGCGTCAAGATGGGGTTCGGCTGCGCGCCGCCCCAGCACTGCACCGTTCCGTCGTCCCGGATGCCACAGGTATGATACCATCCGACGGCGAGTCGTTTCTCGGGGAATGCCGGCTGCGCGTCCGTCGGCGCGACCGGCGCACATCGCGGCGGCGTGTCGGCCGCCACGTCCCGGACCGCGACGTCGCGCGGCGCGTCCGCGCCCGCGTCGGGCGGTTGGGCGTCGATGGCCGGCGCTGCATCCGCGTCTGGCTGGCCACCATCGCCCTCGTGCGCTCTCGAGTCGGAGCGCCCCTGGGCCTCTCCGCACGCCACGGCGGTGAGGACGCCGACCGCGACGAGCGGCCGCATCATGGCTCGAACTCCGTGCGCATCACGACCACGCGGTAGGGGTTCCAAGTCGACAGGAGCCAGTGGAAGCTCACGCCGTCGCCATCTGGAGCCTGCGTAATGAGCTGGGGCAGGACCGCGGCGCCGTACTCGGCGCCGTACGCGAGGCGGGCGAGGTCGCGCTGTTTGTCATCCGAGTAATGCATCTCCGTCAGCTCCCGCCACCACGCCTGCGCCGTGCGCGTGTTCGGACATTCGAGCGCCTCGTACAGATCGAGGAGCGCCGGGTTTCTATTCCCCAGCACCTTGTACGCATCGCTGAAGTACAAGATGTCGCAGTACCCCAGCTCGCCCAGGGAGTACGGATTGAAGATCGTCCGCGGCGCGCTCCACGGCCCCTCGGGCTTTGCGGCGTGGCGGACGTAAATGCCCGCGGTCGTGTCGAACACCTGCGCCACCGTGAGGCTCGGCAGGCCCTGTTCGAAGCTGTTTCCCTCCTCGTCCACGACCGTTGGGAACGGGAACCGCCCACCGTAGAGCATCACCCAGCGCTGGATCGGCGGTGCCCAGAAGACGCTGAGCTGGTTGCCGGTGGCGTGGTCGCGCTCCCGCAGGACTGGCTCGGCGTCCTCGATCTCGTCGCTGAAGCCGCCGACTCCGCACTCGGGGTCGCCGCACCAGTACGTGGGGGTGCTGATGACGCCCTCGCTGGACACGAAGTAGCGCCAGAGGAAGACGTCGAGCGGTGACCAGTCGGTCTCGGGCGGGGTCGTGAGGGTGCCGTCCACACGGACGGCGAGGAAGTTCGCGCGACCCCAGACGAGCACGGTCGTGCCGTCGGTGGGACGCGGCGGGGGCCTCGGGTCGGGCGCGGCCGAGGTGACGATCCACCGGTCGAAGGGCCTCGTGACGGCGGCGAGATCACCCGGCAACGTGTCGACGCCGTCGAGCGCGCGGCGCAGGCAGTTGGTCACGTCGCCGTTGACCGCGCATTCGGGGCGGCCGGCGGCTTCGGCTGGGGAGCGCATCACGCCGAGCGTGCCGCCGGTGAAGCGCGGGAGACAGCGAGCGCGGTTCGTGGCGCTGCAGTGCTCGCCGCTCTCGAACGTGCCCCGGTAGCAGCCGCGGTAGGGGAGGCAGTGGTTGGTGCCACCGCAGTCGGCGTCGGCGGTGCAGAGGTCGGCCGTCCCGGGCGTCGTCCCGGACGTGAGCGTCCCGAGCGTCAAGTCGGCGCGGCAGTCGTCGCTGGTCGCGGCGGCGCCGCAGTCGCCCGTGAAGCACACGTTGCCGAGCACCGGAAACCCGGCCGGAAGTTTGACCTCGATGCAAGCGTCGTCGTTCTCGGCGCACCGCACGTCGCGGTCCTCGGGCGGCACGCCGCTGCCGGGCGGCGAGTTGCCGGGGGAGCAGCTCACCACGAAGCTCTCGGTGCTGCGCTTCGGGACGAGCGACCAGAGCTTGCCCCCCGCGCTGAACGAGTTGACCGGTCCGCTGAGATAGCCGAGGTGGGCCCCGCCGTCTTGGAACTCGCCGTCCACGGTCGTGGCGAAGAACTGGTCGTCGGGCGCGGGCGGCGGCGGCACGAAGGGCGCGGGCAGCAGCGGCTGAGGGGGTTTACGGAAGAAAGTCATGTTCAAACAGGCGCCCTCGCCGGTCGGCGCGGCGGTCATGTTCGAGATCGCCATGACGTCGTCGTGGACGACGATCGGGGGCTCGATGCGGTAGTCGAGCGAGAACGGCGGGTAGCGAAGGAACCTCGGGTCAACGAGCGCCGCCGGCGTGCGAAACCGCCGGACGGAGGGGCGGCGGCGACCGCTTCGACGACCGCGACATCGCCGCGCACGCCGCTACCCGCCAAGAGCGTGACGCCGGTCCACCGCGTGTGGCGGCCAGACTCGAGCCGGCTCGATCGGCGCGCGCGCGACGGCAGCCGACTCGACCAAGCGTCCGCGGCTTTCCCCCCCCGAGCAAGCGCCGAAGAGTACGAAGCCCACCCATGCAACCCTCGGCATTGCGGCCATCGCTCGCCTCCTTCGCGGGGCACCCTCGCCCGGGCCGCGAGTGTATCACGGGCCCGGGTGCTGGGCTGCGCCGTGGTCGCATCACGCGCGGACACGTCCGACGCGGTGCTGCTCCACCTCTGGCAAGTGGTCCAGATCGTGATCGACGTTGCCGTCGCGACCTGCGTGCGGGCGAAGCTGGGCGCGCCGTCCGACTACGCCAATGCGTTCCGGCGGCTCGAAGCGGCGGGCCACGTGCCGAAGGCGCTCGCCGACCGGCTGGTCGCCGCCGTCGGCTTCCGGAACGCGATGGCCCACGCCTACGTCGCCGACGAGGTGCCGGAACGCGCCGTCGTCGGGGCGGCCCTTCATCCGCCGCGCTGTCCAGGCGCTCACGGAGGTCACGCGCTCCGGCGTCAGGTGGGACGGATTGTCGGGGTAATGGTCGGTGCGCGTGGTGTCCACGTACAGGCAACGCGTGGCGGCATGCCGGGCGGGGACACGACCGGGCTGATGCCGTGTGAACGGCGAGCAGCCAGAGCCGCTACGCGGGCTCCGCGTGGAGCTTGAGCCCGAGCGCGCCCAGCACCTTGATGATGGTGTCGAAGTCGGGGCTGCGGTCTCCCGAGAGCGCCTTGTACAGGCTCTCGCGTGACATGCGAGCCTCGCGCGCCACCTCCGACATGCCCTTGGCCCGCGCGATATCGCCGATCGCCTTGGCGATGAACGCCGCGTCAGCCCCCGGCTCGTCGAGACAGGCCTCGAGATAGGCCGCCATCTCTTCAGGGGTGCGCAGATGCTCGGCGACGTCGTAGCGTGTGGTCTTCGTCTTTGCCATGTCGTCCTCCTACAGGTCGCGGGCGAGTCGTAGCGCCGTCTTGATGTCCGCGGCCTGCGACGTCTTGTCGCCGCCGGTCAGCAGGACGATGACCGTCCGACGTTTCCTCACGAAGTGCACGCGGTAACCGGGGCCGAAGTCGATGCGCAGTTCCGACACCCCCTGGCCAACCGGCCTCACGTCTCCTGGGTTGCCGGCGGCGAGCCGCTCGATGCGGGCCTGAACCCGAGCGCGCCCACGACGGTCCCGCAGCTCGTCGAGCCACGCGTGCGGATCTCTAAACGCAGAAGGGGTCTTGCGCGCCGGTTCCAATCATGAGCCGGATGGGAAGTCGGGAGGGGCGAGGTCCTGGCCGTTCTTCGTCCCGCAGGTGGCCGTGCCGTCCGTGCGTAGGCCGCAGCAAGCGAACAGGCCGCACGAGACCTCCGTGAAGGTGTCCCCGCCGTAGGCCTGTGCACTGTCGCAGGAGTTGCCGGGGCAAGCCCTCTCGCACTCGACCGTGCCGTCGTCCAGGATCCGGCGGCACGTGGCCTCGCATGCGTTCAGGGGGCAAGCCCGCTTGCACTCGACCGTGCCGTCGTCGAGGATCGCGCAGGCGACGCTGCCGAACCCGATTGTTCCTTCCCCGCAGGCGACCGCCTGGACGCCCTCCCGGGTCCAGGGATACGTCACGTACGGAAACGGGCGGAACTGGCTGTAAAAGCCCACCTCGCAGGCGAGCGTGCCCGACTCGTAGAGGACGCAGGCACACCCCCCGCCCAGCGCCACTTGCTTTGCGGGCTCGTCGCGCAGCTCAAAGGTCCAGGGAGGCGGCCAGCAGTGGACTGCGCCCGCGACATCGACGGCGCAGGCGTTCCCCCATCCTGCAGCGAGCTGCACGAACTGCCCGCAAGGTGGGTCCGTGTAGCCACCGGCGGGAGCGCCCCAGCACTCGATGGTGAGGTCCTGTCGGATGCCGCAGGTGAAGACGTTGCTTGCCGCTATCTCGAGGAAGCGGCCCGGCGGCGGAAGCGACTGGCCGCAGCCCAAGTGGCGGCATCCGTACTCGCCGTCGTCGGCCGGGACGAGCGCCGTGCCCGCGCCCCAGCACGCGACCTCTCCGGACGCGCGGATGCCGCACGTGTGATCCTCGCCTACGGAGAGACGAATGAACGTGCCCCCTGGAGGCGTGCCCTCGCCGTAGATGTCTGCCCCCCAGCACTGCACCGTACCATCGTCGCGGATCCCGCAGGTGTGGGCGGCGCCCACCGCCAGTCGCCTCTCCGCCGCCCGCGTCGTGAGCCCGTCCGGCGGGGGCACGGGCGGGCAACGGGGCTGCGCGTCGACGACGTCCGGGGGAGCGTCCGGGGAGGTGTCGGGCACGGTGATGTCGACGACGACGTCGGGCGGCGCGTCCGGGGCTCCGGCGTCGGCGCCATCCCGCGACGTCGACCGCGACCCGCCGTCGGCCTCGCCGCAGGTGACGGCAGCGAGCGCCGACAGCGCCACGAGCGCGGCGCGTCTCACGAGGGCGGCCGCCACCCTCATGGACGGAAGTCCGTGCGCATCACGACGACGCGATAGGGGTTCCAGGTCGACAGGAGCCAGTGGAAGCGGACGCCTCCGACGATGCTGTCGTCGGGCGCGGGCCGGATGAACTGCGCCAGGATGGCGGCGCCGTACTCGGCGCCGTAAGCGAGCCGGGCCAACGAGCGGGGACTGTTTGCAGTGCCGTCCGGTAGCCCCTCGGTCATCTTCAGCCACCAGTCCTGGGCAGTGCGCGTCGCGGCCGTCTGCGGGCACTCGGACTCGAGTTGCGCGATGTAGGCAGGGTGTGAGCTTTTCAGCACTTCGTAGGCATCCGCGAAGTATAGGATCTCGCAGTACCCGTACGCCGCCTCCTGGAACGGGTTGAAGATCGTCCGCGGCGCGCTCCATGGCCCCTGCGGCGACTCCGCGTGGCGGAGGTAGATCCCGGCGGTGGGGTCGAAGACCTGGTCCACGCTGAGGCTCCGCAGGATGCTCTCCAGGATCATCGGCTGCCCCGTCATCGGGTCGACCCCCTCGATCGTCGGAAACGGGATCCGCCCGCCATACAGCATCACCCACTTCCCGATGGGCGGCGCCCAGAACACGCTCATCTGGTTGCCCATGACGTGGTCGTGCTCCCGGAGCACGGGATCGGCGTCCTCGATGTTCGCGCCGAACCCCTGCACGTTTCCGGGGCATGAGTCGCACCAGTACGACGGCTCGCTGATCCGCCCGTTCGGGGCGACGAGGTAGCTCCAGAGGTACACGTCGAGCGGACTCCAGTCCGTCTCGGGGGGCGTCGAGGGGTCGTCGTCCGGGTCGTCGGTGCGGGCGGCGAGGAAGTGCTCGCGGCCCCAGACGAAGACGCGAGTGCCGAATGGGTTCGGCTCGGGATCGGGCACGGCGGAGGTGACGACCCATCGGTCGAACGGGGCCGTGACGGCGTCGAGAGAGGCGCCCACGAAGAGGTCGCCGGCGACCGCCCTTCGCAGGCAATTGGTGACGTCGCCGTTCACGGCGCACTCGGCGCGACCGGCGGCCTCCGCGGGTGAGCGCATCACGCCGAGGGTGCCGCCGCCGAGCCGGGGAAGGCACCGATCGGGGTGCTGGGCATCGCAGTTCACGCGGCTCTCGAACGTGCCCTGGAAGCAGCCGTGGTACGGCAAGCAGCGGCTGATGGCGCCGAAGGCGAAGCAGTCGCCGTCGTCCGAGCAGTAGTCGCCGACGCCGTTGAGTGGGCGCGTCCCGAGCGTGAGGTCGACGCGGCAGTCCTTGCTGGTGGCGCCGGAGCCGCACGCACCCGTGAAGCACACGTTGCCCGACGGGACGGAGTTCGCCGGCATCTCGAGGCAGGCGTCGCCGGGGGTCGCGCACGCGACCTCACCGGGCGAGCAGCCGGCGGCGCTGGTGCCGGTGCGATGCTTCGGCACCAGCGTCCAGAGCTTGCCGCCGGCGCTGAACGACGTCACGGGACCGGCGAGATAGCCCAGGTCCGTGCCGCCCGCTTGAAACTTGCCGTCGACGGTCGTCGCGAAGAACTCGTTCTGATTGGCAGCGGGCGGCGGTGCGCGGAAGAAGTCCACGTCGAGGCAGGCGAGGTCGCTCGACGGCGTCGTCGTCGAGTCCGACGCGCCCATGACGTCGTCGTGGACGACGCCATCAGGAGTGGTGGACGAATCGACGGAGAACTCCGGAAATCCGTGGAGCAGTGGGTCGAGGAACACGCCCGGGTTCAGCCGCTTGTTGAGGGCTTCGACGTCCCCGAACGTGAACACCGTCCGCCCGTTGTGCAGCACGGGCAGGCCCTGGTCGCCGCCGGCGATAACCGGGTTGTCGCGGTTGCCGCCCAAGAAGGGGCTGCGGTCCCGACTGTTCCACCCGATGAACCCCGGCGTGTACGTCGGCGGGCCGCCGAGGGGCGAGAAGGCGGCCGGCCCGTCGCCGAAGAGCGCGCACGTGTACTCCGTGTCGATGCGCTCGCACTGGCCGCCGAAGCACAGGCGGGGCAGGTCGCGGACGTTCACGCTGATGCGGGCCGCCTCGGCGATGAACGCGCAGTCGGCGCCGGGCGGGCACGGGGGCTTGGGACGCGGCAGGTCCTCCGGCGAGGGGAAGCCGCCGTCGAGCCTCAGGAGCTGCACCGTGAACGTGACGTTCATCACGTCGTCCGGGACGCGTCGGAGCAGGTGGTTCCGGAGATCCCAGGGCTCCGAGATCTCGTACTCGCCCGGCGCGTCGACGGCGACGACCCCCACGTCGCCGAGGATGGACTCGGGCACGCGGTAGAGCTGCACGGACTGGTTGCCCGCGTCGGCGACGGCGATGAGCCCGGCGGGGCTCACGGAGACGTCGAGGGGGCCGTCGAGTTCGCCCGGACCGGCGCCGAGCTGCCCGAAGCGTCCGAGGAGGTCGCCGGCGCGGGAGAACACGGCGATGCTACTCGTCGCGGCGTCGGTGACGAAGATGCGCCCTCCGACGTCGACGTCGATGCCCGTCGGTGCCGAGAGCCCTGGCGCGAAGCTCGACACGAACGTGCCGTCCGCCGTGAACCGCTGGACGCGACCGGGCTCGTCGTCGGGCACGAGCACGTCCTGGGACGACGGATCGATCGCGACGCGCAGGGCCACCTGCAGCCGCCCGTCGCCGGTGCCTTCGCCGCCGAAGGACCCGAGGAACGCGCCTTCTGCGGTGAACCGCTGGACGCGGTGGTTGCCCGTGTCTACGACGTACACCTCACCGGACCGCGGCGCGACCGCGATCCCCGTGGGGGACTCGAACTGGCCGTCGCCGGGGCCGGGCGTGCCCCACTTGCCGAGGAACGTCCCGTCCGGCGCGAACCGCTGGACGCGGTGGTTGCCGGGATCCGAGACGTAGACGTCGCCGCCCGGCGACGTGGCGAGGGAGACGTCGAAGGCGCCGACCTCCTGGTCGCCGAGCTCGCCGTCGCCGCTGCCCGGCGCGCCCCACTCGAGGAGGAACACGCCCGCCTCGCTGAACTTCTGGATGGTCGTCCCGCTGACGACGTAGGTGTTGCCCGCCGCGTCGTTCGCGACGGAGAGCGGCGCGAGGCCGGCGCGCGAGAGGCGCCCAAGCGCGCGCGGCTGCGTGAGCGGCTGGTGCACCTCCGGCGGCGGCGCGAGCGTGGCGCCCCGGAGCGACAGCGACAGCGGTATCGGTGGCGGCGGGCGGACGATGGGCCCCGCGGGAGCCGCGAACCCGGGGGCCAGCGGGTACCGCGCGAGATCGCCCAGGTCGGCCTGGGGCAGGAGCCGCAGGGGGAACAGGTTCGTGCCCTGGCGGACGTCGAACGTGTACGCGAGCCAGAAGGTGCAGCCGTTCGGGCACGCGGCGGGCTCCTGCGGCAGCGAGCCCACCGAGACACGGGCCGTGAAGGTGGCGGTGTCCTGATCCCGCTCGAACGGGCTCGGCGCCGGGAAGTCGACGACGTCGAGGACATGGAACGCGCGGGCCTGGGCGTGGGCGCCCACAGTGACGTATCGCGCCACGAGGGAGCCCTCGGCGTCGGCGCCCGCCCCGAGGGAGAGGGCGCCGTGGGGCGCGAGCACGCGGGCCCGCACCGTCGCCCGCGCACCGAAGGTGCCCGCCCGCGCCAGCAGGAGCTCGACGTCGTCCGGTGTGGAGCCGCCGTCCTGGGCCGGGCCGACGTACGAGGCGGCGCGGGCGTCCAAGTCGGCCTCGACGCGCAGCTCGCACCGGGCGGCGCACTCGACGCGCGCCGAGGGCTGCACGACGACGGCGCGCGCGTGGTACGTCCCGCCGCCGAGGACGAGCGTTCCCCGCGCTCCGACTTCGAGGTCGCGGTACGCGCCCGCCGTCAGCTCGCGCCGCTCGCCGGCGCGGAGGCGGATGCTCGACGCGCCGGGTGACACCGGCGGCAGCGCCGGCACCGGGATGGCCAGCGGGAGCGCCAGCGGCGTGATCCGGGCGCCCTGGACGGCGCCGGCGCCCTCGAGCTGGTTGTAGCGCGCGTCGCCCGTGACGATCGCGCCCGCGCCGAGCCGCACGCGGTCGGCGGACACCGAGCCGTCGACGCCCGCGTGCGCGCCGATGTCCGCCTCGAAGCCGCCGGCGGGCGGCGGCTGGCGCGCCTCCACGACCGCGACGTCGCCGCGCACCGCGCTACCCGCGCGGAGCTCGACGGCCCTCGCCGCGACGATCGCCTGGACCGGCCAGACGCGCTGTGCCTCGATCGCCTGGCGTCGGATCGCCGGGCCTGCCGTCGGCGCGGTCGGCTCGCCCGCCGCGCGCCCCGCGACCGTCACGGTCGCGGCGAGAGCCCACAGGAACGTCGGAACGTCGGAACGTCGGA
>CAZARU010000028.1:0-70192 GCA_964487605.1 uncultured Polyangiaceae bacterium | reverse complement strand
GGGATCTGGTGCCCCCACCAGAGCTTTCGCCAGATGCACCAGACCTGAATGTTCGTGAGCCAGTGCGTGTAGGTCTTCTCCCACTCGGCCGGGATGATCTTGGTGCGGCCGTCACGGACCGCTGCGAGCGCCGGCTCGGCCAGGGGCTTGGTACGCACGAACCACTGCGTCGATATCATCGGCTCGACGACCGTGTTGCAGCGCTGGCATCGAGGGAGCTGCAGCACGTGCGGCTTCGAACCGCGCGCCAGGCCCAGCTCGTCCAGGGCGCGCTTCACGGCCTTTCGAGCCTCCACCACGGTGAGGCCTGCGAAAGGACCGCCCCGCTCGTTCACGCGGCCGTCGGCGCCGAAGATGGCGATCTCCTCCAGCGCGTGTCGCTTCCCCGTGGCGAAGTCGTTGAAGTCGTGTGCGGGCGTCACCTTCACGGCGCCGGTGCCGAACGCCATGTCCACCAGGATGGCGTCGGTGACGATGGGGATGTCGCGGTCCAGCAGCGGATGCTTCAGCCGCTTGCCATGGAGGTGTCGATGGCGAGGGTCGTCCGGGTGCACCGCGACGGCGGTGTCGCCGAGCATCGTCTCGGGCCGGGTGGTGGCGACCACGACCTCCGTCGCGCCGGCATCTTCGTCGGCGTCCGCGACCGGATAGGCGAACTCGTACATCTCGCCGTTCGCCTCTTCGTTCTCCACCTCCAGATCACTCAGGGCGGTCCGGCAGTCGCTGCACCAGTTGATGAGGCGCGTGTCGCGGTAGATCAGCCCCTGCTCGTGCAACCGCACGAAGGCCTCGGTCACTGCCCGAGACATGTCCGCGTCCATCGTGAACTTGGAGCGCTCCCAGTCGCACGAGCAGCCGAGTGCTCGCATCTGCTCCTCGATGCGCCCGCCGCTCTCGCGTCGCCACTCCCACACGCGCTCGACGAAGCGCTCACGACCCAGGTCGTGGCGTGACTTCCCGTCGCGCCGCAGCTGGCGCTCGACCACCGTCTGAGTCGCGATTCCCGCGTGATCCATCCCGGGTTGCCAGAGCGTGTTCGCTCCGCGCATGCGGGCGTGGCGGATCAGTACGTCCTCGAGCGTGCCCATCAGGGCGTGGCCCATGTGCAGCGAGCCCGTCACGTTGGGCGGCGGAAGCGCGATGGCGTACGTGGGGCGGGTGTCGTCAGGTGCGAGGCTGGCGCGGAACACGCCTTCCTCGAGCCAGAATCGATACCACCGCGGCTCGACTTCTTTCGGCTCGTACGCCTTGGGCAACTCCGACATGGGCGCGCGAGCCTAACCCCTGCCGGCCGCCACGGCACGCGGTCCCAACCCGGTGGGAACGTCGGATGCGCGGCGCTAGTCGGCCGTGAGGCGCCGAATCTCTTCCTGG
This sequence comes from uncultured Polyangiaceae bacterium, assembly GCA_964487605.1. Classification (GTDB taxonomy): domain Bacteria; phylum Myxococcota_A; class Polyangia; order Polyangiales; family Polyangiaceae; genus JAJDAH01. The sequence goes on along the minus strand of CAZARU010000028.1, from coordinate 68,818 downwards.
ATCATCGTCTCCGCGAGGACCGGCACGACTTCCCACACGACCTGTTCGACGACTTCCCGCGAGAGCTGCAGCACGCCCTGGACCTGGTCCGGCGTCAGGCCGAGTCCCGCGAGCTTGTCCACGAGCTGTCCGTTGCCGCTCGCGACCTGGGCGACGGGGGCCGGCCTCGGTGTGGCGACGTGGGCGGGCGCGGGCGAGGCGGTCATCGTCGGCGCGTGCACCGGCGCCGGCGTGGCGGCGGGCGCCGGTGTGTCGGCGGGTGCGCCGTACGCCAGGGTGGGCGCGCGCCGCTGCGACGCCGGAGCGACGGCGGGCTGGACGGACGCTGGCCGGGCCGTGGGCGGCGCGGACGCGGGCGCGGCCGGCGCAGGGGTGACCGCGCGGGCCGGTGCAGGTGCAGGCGACGGCATGGGAGCCACGACCGCCACAGGCGCGGCCGCGGTCTTGCGCGAGAGACCCGCGACACGGTCCAGCATCTGCTGCGTGTCGAACGGCTTGTCCATGTGGTCGTCGGCGCCCGCTGCCGCGCCGCGCGCGTTGTCGTAGGGCGCCTGCTTGGACCCCAGGATCATCACCACCGTCCCCGGTGCTTCGCCCTTCACCCGCTGGCACAGGTCGTAGCCGCTGTCCGCGCCGAGCGCCGCGTCCGTCAGCACGATCGACGGAGCTTCTGCGCGGAGCTTCGCCAGCGCGTCGGCCGCGGAGGCTGCGGTGACGAGGCGGTACTCCGATTCACCGGCGAAGGTGATCTCGAAGACCCGCCGCATCGTCTTGCTGTCATCGACCGCCAGAACCGTGGTCGCCACTCCGAAACCTCCGGAAACCCCTCGAAAAAACGGAGGCTCATCATCGGGGCTGCCCTCGGAGGTGTCAAGGAACTCGAAGGACCCCGGCTTTTTTCGTCCGCTGCGGCGCGGAGGCAATGCGCCGCCAGCAGGCCTTGCATCGCCGCGGTGATTGTCGGAAACAGCCCCCTCCGATGATGGCTCCCGTGCCGGCTTCCTGGGGTCACCGCCCTGCCGCGCCCGCTCCGGGCCGCCCCGTGGTCGGCACCGCTCGGTGGGGGGCCTGAGTGGCGGCCCGAGTCGCGGTGATCATGGGCAGCCGGTCGGACTGGCCCACGCTGCAGAAGGCGAGCGAGGTCCTCGACGAACTCGGCGTGGAGCACGAGTGCAAGATCGTCTCGGCGCACCGCACCCCGGATCTCCTCTTCGAGTACGCGTCGGGGGCACAGGCGCGCGGCATCGAGGTGATCATCGCCGGAGCCGGAGGAGCGGCGCACTTGCCGGGGATGGCGGCCTCCAAGACCGTCGTCCCGGTCCTGGGGGTCCCGGTGGAGTCGAAGTCCCTCAGCGGGCTGGACTCGCTCCTGTCGATCGTCCAGATGCCCAAGGGCGTGCCGGTCGGCACCCTGGCGATAGGCGCAGGCGGTGCCCAGAACGCCGGCCTGCTCGCGGCGGCGATCCTCGCGCTCTCCGATCCAGCACTTCGAGGTCGGCTCGAGGACTACCGCGCCCGGCAGACGGCGGCCGTCCTCGAGGACGAGCTGTGAGCGAGGTCGCCCCCGGGGGAACGGTCGGGGTTCTCGGCGGCGGGCAGCTCGCTCGCATGATGGGGCTCGAAGCTCGGCGCCTGGGGCTGCGCGTCGCGGTCCTCGACCCCGATCCGCGGTGCTCCGCCGCCCAGGTCTGCGACGAGTGGATCGAGGGGGCGCTCGACGATGCGGAGGCTGGTGCGCGACTCGCGGCGCGGGCCGACGTCGTGACGCTCGACACGGAGCACGTCCCCGCCCGAGTCATCGAGCGCGTGGAGGAGGTCGTGCGCGTCGTCCCTTCGTCGCGCGAAATGGCCACGATCCAGGATCGTCTCGAGCAGCGCAGGTTCCTGGCGCGCATGGGCGCGCCGCAGCCGAGGCACCACGACGCCTCGGACGGGGCGTTGCTCGCGCGAGCGGTGAGCGAGTGCGGCACGCCCGCCGTGCTGAAGAGCCGATTCTCGGGCTACGACGGCAAGGGACAACGTCGCATCGAGCACGCGGACGGCGCGCTCGACGCTTGGCGATCCATCGGCGAGGTGCCGGCCCTCGTCGAGTCGTTCGTCGAGTTTCGTGCCGAGATTTCAGTGGTGCTCGCTCGAGCCGCGAGTGACGACGTCGCGTTCTATCCGGTGGTCGAGAACGTGCATCGCCGGCACATCCTCCACACTTCCCGCGCCCCCGCGCGGATCCCGCCGGCCGTCGCCGAAGCGGCACGTGACCTGGGCGCACGCCTGGCTCGAGAACTCGATCACGTCGGAGTGATGGCCGTGGAGCTGTTCGTGACCGACGACGACCGCCTCCTCGTCAACGAGATTGCGCCGCGGGTACACAACAGTGGGCACTACACCTTCGGAGCGTGTCGAACGAGCCAGTTCGAGCAGCATCTGCGGGCGGTGTGCGGCTGGCCGCTCGGTGATTGCTCGGCCATGAGCGGCGCCGTCATGCTCAATCTCCTGGGGGATCTCTGGGAGCGCGGACAGCCCGACTGGAGCCCCGTGCTGCGCCGCCCCGAAGCGCGCCTGCACCTGTACGGCAAGGAGCGCGCTTCAGCAGGGCGCAAGATGGGTCACGTCGTACTGCTCGACGACGACACCGATCGAGCACTCGAGACGGCCGAAGCGCTGATGGGCGAGCTCACCGCGCGATGAACCACGTCACCGCGGGCGCGAGCTCGAGGTGGAAGTGGTTGAAGTGGGCGCGGTCGTAGTTCGGCGTGAGAATGCTGTGGAAGATGCGTGCTTCGGAGAGCTCGCACACGAGCCCGCGAAGCTCCCTGGCCCGCTCGGTTTCAGGTGCGGAGGGCGGGGCGTCAGGTCCGCACGGGTCGCGACCGATCTGCGCGATCCAGTCGTCCTTGACCACGAACTCCTCACCGTTCGCACGGCGCAGCGTCCGGACGTCGATGGCGAGCGCGCCGGGGTGCCTGCGGGCGACCTTCCCCGCGGGCCAGCCCTTCGGTGGCGGGCGGTAGGCGGAGAACATCCGCACCTCGACCACGTCGTGCGCGCGCAGCAGCACGCTCAGGTCGGAGAGCGCCAGGACGAGCCGGCAATCGAAGATCTCCCACGGGACGGTCGCGCGCCGGTCGTCCGGAAAGTCCGTGCGATAGAGGACGCCTCCGACCGTGCCCCGCAGGCGAACGGGCGCCAGGACGCCCGGAGCGTCCGAGGCGATCACGTGAGCGATCTTGCGCGCGACGAGCTCGGCATGGCACGCACGAGCGTCCAGGCTCGCGTAGTGGTGTGCCCGCGAGTCGTCGTAGTCCGCAGGGAACTCGGCGACGTTCGCCCCGTGCGCGGCGGTGGTCGCCACGGCCGTGGCCATCCCCACGGCGACACCGAGAGACCAGAGCCTGCCGTGGCTCCGTCGGTGCTCTCCGGGTCGGTTCGTGGCCACCTGCGACCGGTAGCCGAGGAGGGGCTGTCGGGCCAAGCGCACGGCTGGCGCCGGCTTCCCACGCGTGGGAGCCTCCGCGCATGCGGCGCTCGCTCGGCTCGCTGCTGATCGCGCTCGTCGGGGTGGCATGTGCCGCACCGCAGACCGCCCGGCCGTGCCCGGAGTCGCGATCCACGCGGTGCATCACACGCGTCGTCTGCGCGTACGACGCGGAGCGCGATTGCGAGGTGTGTCGGTGCTCGGAGCCCGGACCCTCCCGCCAGCCGATGGGCGTCCGGCCGGATCCGTCTGCCACTGCCCGGGCCGAGCTCCCGGAGGCCGGCGCCGCTCCAGCGGCGCGGCGCGCGACCCTGCCCGTGCCTCGAAGTGGCCTCGCGAGCGCTCTTCTGGCGGCCCCTCTTTCCCGGCACGATCCCGCTGGGGCATGGCGGTGCGTTCGCCGCTAGACTGAACGAAGGATGTCGCCGCAGCTCTCGCGCCGCGCTCGGGCCGTGCTCTACGCGGTCGTCACGGAGTTCACTGCCACGGGAGAGCCCGTCGGGAGCCGGACACTGGCTCGGAAGTACGGCTTCGACGTCTCGGCGGCCACGATTCGCAACGTGCTGGCGGATCTCGAAGAGGCGGGGTTCCTCGCGCAGCCGCACACCTCGGCTGGGCGCGTACCCACGGACGCTGCGTTCCGGCTCTTCGTCGATGCGCTCGTGCGCATGCGAGAGCTGTCCAGCGAGGAGCTCTCGAAGATCGCCGATCACTTCGAGGACCTGCCCGCCGGCTCCGACCTCCTGCGGGAGACGGGCAGATTGTTGAGCGACCTCACCGGCGTGGTCGCCGTGGTATCGCGACCCCGCGCCGACGAGCGCCACCTCCTCAAGCTGCGCTTCGTGCCCACGCGGCCGCGAGAGGTCCTCGTCGTGGTCGTCTTCACCGACGGGACCGTCGAGAATCGCTTCATCGCGGTGGAAGAGGTGCCGTCGGATCGAGCCCTCGAGCGACTCCACAACGTCCTGGAAGACGTCGTGTCCGGCAGGACGCTGAAGGGACTACGGGACGAGCTTTCACGCCGCGCCAGCACCGAACGGGAAGAGCTGAACTCTCTGGCTCGAGTCGGGGAGGAGATGATCGCCGCGGCGCTCGGCATCGCCGTGCGCCGCTCGGAGGTCGTCATCGAAGGCCAGGCCAAGGTGCTGGAACGCGCCGAGTACGCCGACGCCGAGCGAGCGCGCGGGCTCATGCGCGTCCTCGAGGAGCGCGAGCAGCTCGTCCTGCTGCTCGATCGGGCGCTCGAGGCGAGCGAGGTACAGGTGTTCCTGGGGAACGAAACCCGAGAGACCATCGGTCACGCGATCAGCGTCGTCGCCGCGCCCTATCACGAGGATGGGCGCGCTGCTGGCAGCGTGGGCGTCCTCGGACCCACGCGCATGGACTACTCGCACATCGTGCCGCTCGTCGGCGCCACGGCGGACGCCGTGAGCGCCGCGCTGTCGCGCGCGACTCAGGCGGACGCTCGCTCCGACGGGCGCGATCGGGGCCCGGACGGTTCGACTTCCTAGCGTGGCGGTCGGCTGTTACCCTGCGCCGGCCCCCAGGAGGTTCCCGTGGTCGCGCAGCCGTATTCCTCCGTAGAGACGCCGCTCGACAGGGCGCTACTGCTCTACATTGCCGAGGACTGGGAGGGGGCGCTTCAGTGGTCTGCGGCGCTCGCCAAGGCGAACCAGCGCTCGGCGGTGGCTCTCCTGCTCGCCTCGGCGGTCATGGGAAAGCTGGGCGCGACGCAGGCCGCGATCGCCGGGCTCGAGGTGAGCGTCACGCGTGCGATCGACGACGCGCACCTCGCCCTCGCCGTCGTGGCGTGCCGCGAGATCGAGGCGCTCGGCGGTGATGCCGCCGCACGGATGGACGCCATCGCCGCGACGTTCTGCGCGGGCTCGCCGCGGCTCCTCGACGCCGGGGCCGCTCCGCCCCCGAGCCTGGGAGATCGCTCCGTCGAGCTGGCGCCGCTCACAGAGGTGGGCGACCAGCTCACGGCACGCTCGGCCGTCATCCTCCGCGAAGCGGCGGACTCGCTGCGCGAGGACGCGGATGCGCGAGACTCCGCGCCCCGAGTTCCGCCGCAACCCCTCTTCTCCGCGCTCGATCGCGACGCGCTCCGCGCGGTGATCGGCGGCTTCCACGTCCGGGTCGTCGCTTCCGGTGACGTGCTCGTCGAAGAGGGGACGCCCGGCACCTCCGCCTTCGTGGTCGCGCGCGGTGAGCTCGAGGTCCAGCGGGCGACCGACACCGACGATCCGATTCGTCTGGCCCGCCTCGGCGCGGATGCCCTCTTCGGCGAGATGGCACTGCTGTCCCGCGCACCTCGCGCGGCGAGCGTCGTGGCGTGCCGACCGAGCATCGTGCTCGTCGAGGAGAAGGAGGCGCTCGACGCCATTGCCGCGCAGGTGCCCGCGGTGGGCCGCGTGCTCGCCGAGCACTGTCATCGCCGGATGGTGGACAACCTGGTACGCACCAGCGCGATCCTCAGGGCGGTGACACCGTCCGAGCGGCCGCAGCTCATCGAGAAGTTCGTCACGCGCACGTTCGAGCGCAGCCAGAAGCTCATCGAGCAGGGTCAGGAGTCTGCCGGACTGCACCTGGTGGCTTCGGGGGAGATCGTCGTCGTTCATCGGGATGGAGACGAGAGCACCGTGGTCGCGACGCTCGGTCCCGGCGAAGTGGTGGGTGAGGTCGCGCTCGTGCTTCGCAGGCCGTCGAACGCAGACGTCGTCGCCGACACACCAACCGTCACGCTCCACCTCCCTCGCGACGAGTTTCTCGGCGTCGTCAAGAAGCACCCGGCCTTGCTCGCCGAGCTGTACGAGCTCGCCGTGAAGCGGGACGAGGAGACGTCGTCGATCGTGGCGCAGGAGGCGACCGACGTGGAGGATCTCATCCTCATCTGACGGCATGGGCCACCGATGGCCGGTGCGCCGCGCTGAAGCGGTGGCCGGGTTGCTTGACCAGCCCCCCGCCCCTGGCTATGTCCGCGCGACCATGAACCACCGTCTCATCGGCCTCGCTTCCGCCGCCGCCCTTTCGGCCTCGCTCCTCGTGTCCGCTTCGACCGCCTCGGCCCAGTCGAAGATCGCCGTCGTGGACACGCAGCGGGCGATCATGGAAACGGAAGACGGGCTCCGCGCCGCCGCGTCGCTCAAGAAGATGTTCGACAGTCGCCAGCGCGAGCTCGACCGCAAGCAGGACGAGCTCCAGAAGGAGCGCGAGGACATCGAGAAGCAGAAGGACGTTCTGAGCCAGGTGGCGCTCCAGAAGCGCGTCGAGAAGTGGCAGCGGGACATGATCGCGCTCCAGACGACGTTCGTGGAGTACAACAAGGAACTCCAGAAGAAGCAGGGTGAGCTCACCAACTCCATCTTTCAGAAGACGATGGGGCTCATCCGGCGCCTGGCGACGTCCGAGGGGTACGACATGATCGTGGACAAGCAGGCGGTGCCGTATCACCGGAGCGACCTCGACGTGACCGATCGAGTCATCACGATGTACAACCAGGGCGGCGCTTCGGGCTCGGACGAGAAGTCCGAAGACAAACCGAAGACGAAGCGGCCCGAGCTCCCCAAGCCGATGCCGGTGCCCGGCAAGGTTCCTTGACCCCACGCCGATGAGCGGCGACGGCGGTCGGGGCTCGCGCGGTGTGGCGCTGCGCGACCGCTACTCGATCGCGTCCCTGGTGAGTTCTCACGGCGGGGAAGCGGATGACGCCATCGGTTCCGCGTTCGTCGCGCGTGTCGTCGAGCCGGGCGCGGCCAACCACGACGAGCACCTCGTGCTCGTGACCTCTGCGCGACGCGTGGCCGACCTCGGCACTCGAGGCGTCGTCCTCTGCACACCCGATCTGGCGTCGCGGTGCGGCCATCGCCGATGGGTTCACGAGCACCCCCTGTGGGTGCTCGCCGCGCTCATCGACGTGCCGGCGCAACGGGTCGAGGCGCGTTCGGCGATCATCGAGCCGGGAGCCGAGGTGGACGCGAGCGCCCTCGTCGGGAGCGGTGCGATCGTCATGTCCGGGGCCGTGGTCGGCCCGGACTGTCGCCTCGAGCCCGGGGCCGTCGTCTATCCAGGCGTGCGCCTCGGTTCGCGCGTCGTCGTCGGTGCCAACGCGGTGCTCGGACGACCGGGCTTCGGGTGGGCCACTGGCCCCGGGGGAAGCGTGCGCCGTCTGCCGCACGTCGGCGGAGTGGAGATGGAGGACGACGTGGAGATTGGCCCGCTGGCGACGGTGGACGGCGGGACGCTCGGTCCGACGCGGATCGGTCGGGGGGCGAAGCTCGACGCTCACGTTCACGTGGGCCACAACGTCCAGGTCGGCGCCGGCGCGTTCGTCGCCGCGCAGGCGGGGTTTGCGGGTTCCGCTCGCATCGGCGCGGGCGTGCGGGTCGGTGGACAGGCGGGCGTGACCGATCACGCCCGCATCGGTGATGGCGCCCGCATCGCGGCCAAGGCGGGCGTCATCGGCGACGTGCCGCCGGGGGCCGAAGTTGCCGGCTACCCCGCGATTTCTAGGCTACGCTGGTTGCGCGCGTGGGCTCGCCTGCTCCGCGGCTCCGTTCCGTAGTGTCCCCATGAACAAGCGCCTGAAGATCGAGATCCCGAAGATCCTCGAGATCCTGCCCCATCGCTACCCCTTCGTCATGGTGGATCGCGTGACCGAGATCGAAAAGGGCGAGTACATCCGCGGCGTGAAGATGGTGAGCTCCAACGAGCCGTGGTGCCCGGGGCATTTCCCCGGTCGTCCCATCATGCCGGGTGTGCTCGTCATCGAGGCGCTGGCGCAGATCGGTGGGATCCTCGCCTACGCCTCGGAGCCCTTCGATGCGTCCACGAGCCTGATGTACTTCCTCGGGATCGACAAGGCGAAGTTCCGGCACACGGTGACCCCGGGCGACCGTCTCGACCTCTACGTCGAGGTCGTTCACCATCGTTCGAACGTCTGGAAGTTGCGCGGCGAAGCGACGGTGGATGGCACGCTGTGCGCGCAGGGCGAACTCCTGGCGTCGATCGTCGACCGGGGCGGATGAGCAAGGCGACGGTTCACCCGACGGCCATCGTCGAGGACGGTGCAGTCCTCGAGGCCGGCGCCGAGATCGGTCCCTACTGTCGAATCTCATCCGACGTCGTCGTCGGGGCTGGAACACGTCTCCTTTCTCACGTCGTGGTCGAAGGTCCCACCCGCCTCGGCGCGCGAAACGTCGTCTACCCCTTCGCGTCGATCGGGACTGCGCCGCAGGACCGGCGGTTCGCGGGCGAGCGAACCGAAGTGGTCGTCGGGGACGAGAACGTGCTTCGAGAGCAGGTGACCGTGCATCGCGGCACCCGTGCCGGCGGCGGGACGACGCGCATCGGGTCGCGCTGCCTCCTGATGGTCGGCGCCCACGTCGCCCACGACGCCCTCGTCGAAGACGACGTGGTGCTGACGAATCTCGCCACGCTCGGTGGGCACGTGCACGTGGAGCGCGGCGCAGTGCTCGGCGGCCACGTCGCGGTGGCCCCCTTCGCGCGCATCGGCGAGCTCTCTTTCCTCGCCGGGGGCGCGAAGGTCGAGCGAAGCGTTCCGCCCTTCGTCATCGCCGCGGGTGATCGCGCGCGCGTGCGTGCGCTCAACGTGGTCGGCCTGCGCCGAAACGCCGTGCCCCAGGCCTCTCGAGCCGCGCTGCGCCGTGCGTTCCGCCTCCTGTGGCGTTCGGGCGAACCGCTGGCTGCGGCCACGGAGGTTGCCGACCGAGAGTTCGAGGATGATGCGTTCGTTTCGCGGCTCGTCGCGTTCATCCGCGAACACATGCTTCAACGAGCATCCGCGCCCGGTGACACTTTGCCCGGGGTCGGTCGAACGACCTCCTTCCGGCCTAGCGGTTCCGGATGAGGTACTGCTGTCCCACACTCAGGCAAGTGCGTCCCTGAAAGCCGTCCGGTCGCGGCTCGCACTCGAGCATGCTGAACTGACGGCGGCCTTCCTTCCACATGCAGGCACGCCCGTCCCTCGACTTCGAGGCGACCGTCCAGTCCCGGTACACCAGGATCTTCTGGCAGACCTCGCTGCCGTTGGAGCACGCCTCCTCGACGACCGCTTCCTGCCTCCGGAACGCCTTGCCGACGTCGGACGAGCTGCATACGCGGTCGCGCGCGTCGGGATCTTCGTTCACGACTTCCACCCGAGCGTCGGGTCCGGCAGGGGCCGCACCGGCGAGGGCGGCGACCGAGGTGGCGAGGGCGAGGGCGACGATCTTTGCGACGTTCATGGGTGGGGTCTCCTTTTCGACACGGGTCCAGAGCAGGGGCCGTGCCAGGGCAGGTCACCGCGGAATTCCCGGTCGAATCCGGCCCAGAGTGCACGCTCGTGCACCGGCGACGTGCCGGGCCGTGCAGCGGTGCAGCACCTTGCACCCGGCGCCTCGCCGGCGTGGAGACGGCGGCGTGCGCCGACACGATGGGCGCGGCGGCGGAGTCGAGACTTCGCTACGATGCGGGCGAGGCGGGCGTCATGACGCGAAAAGGTGGAGTGGGTGTTTCGGCCGACCACGACGGGGTCCACGCCGCGGCGCGTCCGATCGTCGTTCGACGCCCGGTGTTCGATTTCGACGCCCGCGTGCCCCTCGTGTGGTTCGAGGGCCATCCGGGGGTGACCCAGTTCGTGAACGCGCTCGGGGCGCTCTTTCCCGAGGGGGAACGCTTCTTCGTCAGATCCGTGAGGCACTTCGAGAAGGGCATCGAGGATCGAGCGCTACGTGAGGACGTGCGCGCGTTCATGGCGCAAGAAGCCCGCCATGGGGCTGCGCACGATGCGTTTCTCGACGTGCTTCGCGCCCAGGGACTCGGACTCGGGGGGTTTCTCACGGTGTACCGTGGCCCTGTGCAGGCTGCCCATGGTCGGTCCCGGACACGTCGTCGCGCTCTCCATCACGGCTGCGGTGGAGCACTTCACGGCCGTCATGGCGCGCATGACGCTGCGCGACCGAACGATGGCCGGCGCCCATCCGGTGATGCGTGATCTCTACGAGTGGCATGCCCTGGAGGAGCTCGAGCACAAGGCCGTCGCGTTCGACGTGCTGCGGTACGTCAGCGGATCTTACTTCGTCCGCATGCTCGGGTTCTTCCTGTGCGTGCTCCACGCCGGCCTCTTCGTCGGCGTCCCCTTCGTGATCTTGCTGGCGCGCGCGGGGCTGGTCGTGTCGGTGCGCGCGTGGTGGGACGTCCTCGCGTACGGTTTCTTCCGCGAGCGTGTGTTCATCCGGTTCTGGTTCGGGGCGCTCGACTACGTCCGCCCCGGCTTCCACCCCGACGATACGAACGACCGGGAGCTCATCGCAGCTCACGGTCCGCTCTTCGCGAACTGACCGCTCCCGGCGCCGCCCACCACCGGTCTAATTCGGGCGCTCGTGGGGGCGCGGGTGGCTGCGCCCGTGGCTCCGGGTAGGCGACCCGCCCACCTCCACCCGGGAACGGAACCGGGCCGTTCCATCGGGAACTCGTGGCCATCGCGGGCGCGATGCGCGCGCCGGGGTGCTCCCGCGGTCGGTCTGCTTGATCGAACCCCTCGGGATCCCGTACGATTTGGCGCTTGTAGCTCCATCCGTGTGAGAACCCGGGCGAGTGGCCGCAGACCGCGAAAAGATCCTCCAGGCAGCCCAGAAGTACGTCGACAAGAAGAGGTACGACCGGGCGATCGAGGAGTACCAGAAGATCGTCCAGCAGGATCCGAGCGATGCGCGGACTCTGCTGAAGATCGGAGATCTCCAGGCTCGGATGGAGGCGTACGCCGATGCCATCGCCACCTACGACCGTGTCGGTCAGTACTACGCCGCGCAGGGCTTCGCCCTCAAGGCCATCGCGGTCTACAAGCAGATCCGAGAGCTCATCCAGAAGTTCGCGCCGCAGCTCGGGGACCGCTACGGGCACATCGTCCCGAAGCTCGCCGAGATCTACACGCAGCTCGGCCTCACCAGTGACGCCCTGGCCGCGTACGACGAGGTAGCGACGCGTCTGCAGCGCGCCGGGCGCGACCGCGATGCCATCGACGTGTTTCGGCGAATGGTGGCCCTGGACGCGTCGAATCCACTTCCCCATCTGCGGCTGGCCGAGGCGTGCTGCCGAGTTCAGAGCCTGGACGAGGCCATCGACTCCTTCTCGCTGGCCGCCGAGCTCCTGATGAAGCTGAACCGGCGGGACGATGCGCTGAAGGTCATCGAGCGGATCCTCCACTTCCGCCAGGACGTGAAGTTCGCGCGCCTTGCTGCCGAACTGTACCTGCAGGGTGGAACGCAGCAGGACGGTCTGCAGGCGCTCGCGAAGCTTCAGATCTGTTTTCAGGCCAATCCCAAGGACCTGGGTACCCTGTCGCTGCTCGGTCAGGCGTTCAACGCCATAGGTCAGGCGGAGAAGGCCGTCGAGGTCTACAAGGAGATGGCTCGCCTCGCGCGCGAGACGGGCGAGACGGCCCTGCTCCGCGAGGTCCTGGATCACCTGGTGGCCGTCGCGCCCCACGACGAGCAGGTGCGGGCGCTGGCGTCCCTCGGCCCGCCGCAGCGCGCCGCCGCCGAGGACGCCATGATCAGCGTCGAAGCGGAGTTCGTCGACGAGCTGCCGGCTTCCGAGGCCTACGTGGTCGAGGTCGGCGAGGACGAGTTCGAGGGCTTCGAAAGCGAGGTCACCACGGCCCCGCGACGACCGATGACGAGCGCCCCCGACGTCGTCATAGTGGACGAGAGCATCGAGGCCGTCGAGGAGCTCGGGGACATCGCGGACTCCTTCGATGCGCGCGCACACGCGCGCAAGGCCGTCGTGGACGCCGAGAGCTTTCGGAAGCTCAGGCTCTACAGCAAGGCTACCGAGACCCTTCAGATCGCGCTGGAGATCGATCCCCGATCGGTGCCCATCCGCGAGAAGCTGCGTGACGTCCTGGGTGAGGCGGGCGACGAGGACGGCTCCATCGGCGAGATGATCACGATCGCGGCCATCCACGTGGACCAGGGACAGCTCGACCCCGCGGCCCAGGAGCTCTACCGCGTGCTCGAGCGCGAGCCGGAGCATCCAACGGCGCTGCAGATGCTCGAGGACATGGGCATCGTGGTGGGTTCGACCTACGCGCAGCCCGGTGACGCTGGGCGTGACGCGTTCGAGACCGCCTTCGACGACGACGACGACGCGGCACCGGCGCCGATGGCCGACTTCGATCCCGGTGAGCCGCTGCCGTCGTACGACCTCGAAGAGGTGGGCGCGGCGGCCGCCATGGGGAGCGGCGAGCACGCGGCGGTGAGCGCACCGGTGTTCGACGCCGTGGACGATCCTTTCGGCGAGCCTCTCCCCAGTTTTCCCCTCGCCGCGGAGGCGCCGCCGTCCAACCCGCGCATCGACACGTTCGACGACGTCACGGACGCCACGGCGCCCCAGGGGATGGAGCTCGGCGAACCGCTCCCGGCGTTCGGCGACCTGGAAGAGGACTCCCTCGTCGGTCTGGCCGCGCCGGAGGCTTCCGGCGGTACGGGAGCCGACGCGTCCGCGGTCGAGGAGGTCCTCGAGGAGGCCGAGTTCTTCTTGAGCCGCGGCCTCGAGGACGACGCCCGCATGATCATCGAGGATCAGCTCACGCGGACGCCCGGGCATCCGCTGCTCATCGAGCGCCTGCGTGAGCTCGACGAGCTGCGCGGAACGCCCGGCGAGAGTGGCGCGCACGAGGTGGGAGCGGCGTCCCTCGCGCCGGCCGAGCCGGATCGGTCTTTCGACATCGCGGCGTCCCTCGACGCGCTCGACGAGTTCGACGACCTGACCGGGCCCAGCGCGCCGAGCGGGCGGCCGGCGTTCGCGAGCGAAGCGGAAGAGGTCGACGTCGACCAAGTCTTCGCGAAGTTCAAGGAGGGCGTGTCGGCGACCGTCGCCGAAGGCGACAGCGCGACGCACTACGACCTCGGAGTCGCGTACAAGGAGATGGGGCTTCTGTCGGACGCCATCAACGAGTTCACCGTCGCAGCGCAGGATTCGACCCGGGAGTGCATGTGCTTCGCGATGGTCGGCATGATCCACCTGGAGCAGGGGCGCTTCGCCGAAGCCGCGGATGCGTACGTGAAGGGCCTTCACGCCGCCCAGAAGACCGTGGAGCAGGAAATGAGCCTGTATTACGACCTCGGGAACGTGTACGAGCTGCAGACCAACACCGAAGAGGCCCTCTACTACTTCCAGAAGATCGCCCGGAGAGACCCGGGCTACCGCGATGTGAAGGACAGAATCGCTTCACTGAACCCACCCGAGCCGCCGCGTCCGGCGGCGCGGGTCATCAACGACGATGACGAGTTCGACAAGGTGTTCGACGAACTCTTCGACACGAAGTAGCAGCCGCTCACGATCTCCACGAGAGCCGGAAGTCGCACGTGGCTGCCTTCTGCGCTCGACACGAGAGTTCCTGGACCACGATGTCGGTGCGTGGCCCGAGCTCCAGCGTCCCGTGCATCCAACCCGCAATCGAAAGGCAGTGCGCTCGGTGCGGTCGCGGCCAGTCCGAGATCGTCAGAAGGAGCCCGGTCGAGCCGGCAGTGCGCGTCGTCAGCCTTCCTGCGTCGTAGTGGTGGTGCCACATGCCAGAGGCCAGCCTCATCACGATCGTCGGGGGAAGGTGCTTGATGAAGAACGTCTTCCACACGCCCTGTGCGTGGCCGGCCGCGAAACGTCCGATGGCGCGCCCAAGCTCGAGATCTCCCGAGCCGAATAGCTTGTCCACGAGCACGGTGGACTCGACGAACAGCTCGAAGTCCACCCACGTGCCGGGCGCGACGTCCTCCTGCGAGAGAAGCTGCCGTAACGGTGAAGAGCACGACGCCAGGAGTCGCGTGACGCCGGCCTCACCGTGATTCTCCTGCACCCACGCGCGGCGCACGCGCACGGTCGCCGCTTGCACACGCGGAGAGGCATCGGACCCCATGGCCCAGGATACCTCCGCGATCTCCCGAACGCTCGACGAACCCCTCTTTCCTGAAGATCCGCCCCCGAGGCGAGCCCAGCGCGGCCCGGCCGGTCCCCCCCGCTGCCGCTCTTGCGAGCGTCGCGCCGACGCAGCATGGTTCGGGCCCGTGAACCCCGGCCTGACACGACGCGCACCTTTCGCAGAGGGTGGCTCGGCGGCCATCGACGCCGACCTCTGCCAGCGCCTCCTCGGCGTGGCGCTGAGCCGGGGCGGAGCGTATGCGGACGTCTTCTTCGAGTACCGGTTGAGTGGTGGATTGTCGTTCGAAGAGGGCATCACTCGGAGTGCGTCTCGCAGCGTGTCGATGGGCGTCGGCGTCCGCGTCCAGCGCGGCGACGCCACGGGCTACGCCCACGTCGAGGATCTGACGTGGGAAGCCATGGTCCGCGCCGCCGAGACGGCGGCGAGAATCGCCCACTCGGGCGCGACGCTGCCGCCCCAGCGTGTCGAGCCGATCGTCCTACCGTCGCGCTACGAACTCGACCAGCCGACCGTCGACGTCTCGGGCTTCGACAAGCGCTCGCTCCTCGAGCGCGCCAGCAAGGCCGCGCTGGCGTTCGACCCGCGCATCGTCAAGGTCGAGGCGTCGTTCGCGGAGGAGATCCGCGAGATCCTCGTCGCGAGCAGCGATGGACGTCTGGTCCGGGACGTGCAGCCGCTGATGCGCTTCGGTCTTCGGGCCATCGCGGAGCAAGGCGGAAAGCGGGAGTCCGGCCGCAGCGGCGGAGGTGGTCGCATGACGCTCGGGTACTTCCAGGTGAAGTCTCCCGAGTGGCACGCCGAGGTCGCCGTCCGCCAGGCGCTGACGCTGCTCGACGCCCAGGACGCTCCGGCCGGCCAGATGGAAGTGGTGCTCGCTCCGGGCGACAGCGGCATCCTCCTTCACGAGGCGATAGGCCACGGGCTCGAGGCGGACTTCAACCGCAAGGGCACCAGCAACTACACGGGGCGCGTCGGGCAGGACGTCGCCAGTCGGCTCTGCACCGTCGTGGACGACCCCACTTTCCTGCAGAGCCGTGGCTCCATCAACGTCGACGACGAGGGGATGGAGCCATCGAAGAACGTCCTCATCGAGGACGGCGTCTTGCGCGGCTACATGCAGGACCGCCTTTCGGCGCGGCACTTCTCGACCCGTCCGACGGGCAACGGCCGACGCGAGAGCTTCGCCTGCGCTCCCATGCCGCGCATGACCAACACGGTGCTCCTCGGCGGCCCCCACGATCCCGAGGAGATCCTGCGGGGCACGAAGCGCGGCGTCTACGCGAAGACGTTCGGTGGTGGCCAGGTGGACATCTCCAACGGGGACTTCGTGTTCTCGCTGACCGAGAGCTACCTGATCGAGGATGGCAGGATCACCGCGCCGCTGAAGGGCGTGAATCTCATCGGGAACGGCCCGGAGACGCTGCGGGACGTCACCATGCTCGGCACCGACGTCGAGATCTCCGACGGCATTTGGACGTGCGGCAAGGACGGGCAGAGCGTCCCCGTCGGTGTGGGATGCCCCACGATCAAGATCGGGAGGATCACCGTCGGTGGCACCCGGATCGATTGACCCTCGCGGAGGGCGTCGGTACGTCGCGGTCGTGGGGCACGGGCCGCTGCTCGAGCGCCCCGACGGCGGTGCGCAGGTACTTCGGGAGCTCGGCGCCCGCGTGCGAACCCTCGACCTCTGGGACGATCCCGTCAATCTCGTGGAGGACGACGACGAGGAGCTCGGCATTCATCCACGAGCGTTCCTGTTCGAGGCGCTCGATAGGCCCGACCTCGCGATCGCCGCGCTGCGGGCCGTTCGCAAGGAGCAGACGTTCGACGGCGTCGGCGCGATCGTTTCGGTGACCGTGGGTCAGATTGCGAGGATCGAACCCTCGAGCGGGTTCGACGATTTCGTGCTCCACCCGTACGTTCCAGAAGAGCTCTACTCGCGGATTCGCGCGCTGGAATGGCGGCGAAGCGAGTTCGCCACGGAAGAGCGACACAAGGTGGGCGACATCGTCGTCGATCGAGCGGCGCACGAGGTGACGCTCGGCGGGCGCGCGGTCCCGCTCACGGCCAAGGAGTTCGCGCTGCTGGCGTACCTGTGCGAGCGGCGTGGCCGGGTGCTGTCGAGGGATCACCTTCTCTCGAACGTCTGGGGCAATCGCTACGAGGGCGGTCCGCGCACGGTCGACATCCACGTCCGGCGCCTGCGGGCGAAGCTGGGCGAGGCCTTTCCGCTCGATACACTGCGTGGGTCGGGCTACAAGCTGCGGACCCCCGACTCGCCGCCGAGTGAAGGCGAGGACGTCGACGAGGAAGAGGACGAGGACGACGCGTGATCGTCGTCAGCGTCGGCTGCCCCTCCGGTGTCGGACCGGAGGTCTCCGTGACCGCCGCGGCGCGACTGCGGGGGGCGCCTTGCGTGCTCGTCGGGGACGAGGCGACGATCCTCGAGGCCGCCGAGCTGGTGGGCGTCCCGCGGAAACGATTCGCAACCTTCCGGGGCGAACCCGTGCGCGGGCGAATCGCCATTGCGCAGCACGGACCGCGTCTCGGTCCGCGGGATCGGCGCCCAGGGCGTCCGTCCAAGCAGGCGGGCCGATCGCAGCTCGGCTGGATCGGTGCGGGGCTCGCCATCGCGAAGGACGCGGGGGGGCGCGTGCTCGTCACGGGACCCGTGTCCAAGTGGGCCATCGCTCGTTCGGGGGCACGTGGTGCCGCGTCGTTCAGGGGGCACACGGAGTTTTTGCGAGATCGCGATCACGCGGCGACCGCGGTCATGTGCTTCGCTTCCGACAAGCTGGTGACGAGCCTCGTCACGACGCACCTCCCGCTGGCCGGGGTGCCGGCAGGCATCACGAAGGCCGCGGTGGCGCGCTCGACCGTCGCCCTGGCGAACCTCCTGGCGGCGCTGGGGCGTGCAAAGCCGCTCGTCGCGGTCGCGTCCCTCAATCCCCACGCCGGAGAATCGGAGCTGCTCGGAGGGGAGGAACGGCGGGCGGTGGTGCCGGGGATCGCCGACGCTCGACGCGAGCTGCGCGGTCGCGCGCGCGTTCTCGGACCCGTCGCCGCGGAGACCGCGTTTCGGCGGGCGGTGGCCGGTGACTACGACGGCGTCGTGGCCATGTACCACGACCAGGCGACCATCCCGATGAAGATCGTCGCGTTCGGCGACGCGGTGAACGTCACGATGGGGCTCTCCGTCGTACGCACGAGCGTCGACCACGGGACCGCCTACGACATCGCGTGGTCGGGTCGCGCCAGCGCGGACGGCATGCTGCACGCCATGAAGCTCGCCGTGCGCCTGGCCCGTACCTGAGCGCCCGAAGCCGGAGCACCGCGCTCAGTGCGCCGGGGCGTCGCCGGCAAAGGCGCGCTCGAGCAGTTGCGTGACGTCGCCGATCTCCGGGCGGCGCGGGTTCGTGTACGCACCCTCGAGTGCCAGGGCGGCGGCGCGAGACACGTCGCCTCGCGACATTCCGAGGGCGCGAAGACTCGGGGTGGCGAAGGCGCCCGTGACCAGCGCGTGGACGAAAGCCGCAGGGTCGGTCGCGCCGAGGGCCCGCCCGAGGCGCTCCATCGCCCGCGGCGCCGCAGCCCTGTTGAACGCGATCACGTGGGCGAGGAGCACCGTGTGGGTCTCGGCGTGCGGGAGCCCGAACGACCCGCCGAGGACGTGACACAGCTTGTGATGCAGACCCATGGTCGCCTCGTCGAGCGCCCATCCGGCGAGGTGCGCGCCGTAGAGCGCTTCGGAGCGGGGAGCCGGGTCCGTCGGTGCGCGGACGATCTGCGGAAGGGCCATCGCGATGACCCGTACCGATTCCTCCGCGCGCTCCTCGACCTCGCGCAGGACGCCCGGGGCGTACAGGGCCTCCACCGAGTGGGCCATGGCGTTGAACAGGCTCGGCACGCTCGTGCCGACGGGCAGCGCCGTGGTCAGCGAGGGATCGTAGATGACGAGACACGGCCGAGCGCGGTCGGAGCGCCCCGTCGCCTTGGCGCCGCCGTCCGTGAGTCCCCAGATCGCGGTCATTTCGGAGCCCGAGTACGTCGTGGGTATCGCGACGAGCGACACCTGGCGCTCGAGGGCGGCCGCCTTCGCCAGCCCGATGGTCGAACCGCCGCCGAGCGCCACGACGACGTCCGCGTCGTCCGCCGCCAGCCGGTCCACGAGCCTCGCGACATCCTCCCTCGGGACGTGCTGTCGCGCACCGAACAGGGTCCGCCGGTGCAGTGCCCCGAGACACGCTTCGAGGATCGACGCCGCGCCGCGCTGACTCTCGGAGGCGAGCACGACGATCGAGCGAGGGTCGAGCGGGGTCATCGCCTCTCGGGCGCTGGACAGTGCACCGGACGCGAAGACCACGCGTCGGCCGAGACGGTTCCACGAAAACGAGCGCACCGGAGAGTCCTACCAGGCCCGGGCCCTGCCCGCCCGACCTTCGGAACCCTTCACGCGCCCGTGCGTCGCATCGCGGCGGGCGCTCGCTCGGCCACGAACGCCAGTACGTCGGCCCGATCCTGTCGTCCGACACTGAAGAGATCGAAGACGGCGGAGTCGAGCGCCTGCGCGAGGTCCGCATCGAACCCGCGCTCCGTGGCGCGCAGCCCCAGCTCGGCGATCCCCGCGCGGAGCTCCGGGTGTCGCGGTGGGACGGGCAGGGCGCGCAGGTGCGCGATCTTCATCTGAGGAAACGTCGCCTGCCGAGCGTCGCGAACGCGGGCGAGGTGCAGGGCCCGGTAGAGCACGCTGTTCAGCAGGGCGACGAGCAACGGGGCGGACAGGTCCGCGACGGCGAACCCGGCGAGCAGCGAGTTGCGGAACGGAGGGCCGCGGTGGAGCGCTGCAATGGGGTGGCTCGCCGTCTGGCGGACGACGAAAGACACCGCCTCGTACTGCTCGCGGGGGCGGACGCGGCATCGCGCCGCCTCGAGCACGCTGCGATCCAGGGCGAGGAACAGCCGAGGCTCGTCCTCGAAGAACTCTCGGACGTTGCGGCCCTCGAGCAGCGGGTACGTGTGCCTGGCGTCGGCGGCCTGGGCCCGCGAGAACAGCTCCCTGGTGACGCGGCCGGTGCTCTGGAAGCCGAGCTCGCGGAACGCCTCCCGCGGCAGCGTGGCCCCCTCCAGCAATCGTCCGAGGACGGCGGGCACGGACAGGGCGCGTGCCGCGCCTGCCGCGCGCTGGCGCTCGGCGAGCCGCCACGTGGCTCCGGTGGGCTCTCTGGTTGCCGTCTCCTCGCAGGGCTCCGCGAGGAGCAGGAAGCTCGGCTGGAGCACGGATTGAAACGCGTCCTGCCCGAACTCGAGCATCGGCTCCACCGGGACGTGGCGGCGCGTGAGCGCTCGGCGCGTCGCGGAGTATCCGTCCAGGTCCGCGATGGGGCTCGGCAGGACGAGCGCGACGACGCCACGGGGAGCGAGACGCGAAGCGCGCTCGACGAAGAGCCCGTGGAGCGTCGGGTAGCCGCGGAACGCCCGGAAGCGGCGCGCGTAGTGCGCTCGCAGCTTCGGTGACAGCGGCTGCGCCGCTCGCCCGGCGTAGGCGACCCACGGCGGGTTGCCGAGGACGAGGTCGAAGCCCCCGCGTCGAAAGACCTCCGGGTAGTCCAGCGGCCAGTGCAGCGGCAGAGCACGGTCATCGGAGCCGGGTGCCGGGTCTTCGGTGCCCGCCATCGCCGTCACCACCGCGCGATCGAGCTCGTCCCGCGTCGCGGAACGCACGAGGCCCGACGCCGTCCAGTTCGCGACGTCTTCGGCATCGGCGCCGACGATGGCATCGCCGCGGCGCAAGTGCGCGCGAAGCTCGGCGACACGCGGCGGGTCGTCGCCACACAGCAGGACCAGCGCGGCTTCGCACACCGCGATGGCGAGGGCGCTGACGTCCGCGCCGAAGAGCGAGCGTTCGACGACTTCGCGGACGCTCGCCCGCGACGCGCCGGCCGTTGCGCGCCGGCTGAGCTGCCTCGCGGCTTCGAGAAGGAACGCCCCGCCGCCCGCTGCCGGGTCACACACCAGGAGGTCGGTCCGGGCCGAGAGGTGTGGGAGGCCGAGGGCGCGAGCGACCGCCTCTCGCGCCAGGTGGGCGGGCGTGTAGAAGCTCCCCGTGCGCTTGCGACGCCTGGCCGGGATCGAGACCACGCGCCCGCGCCGGACGACGAGCTGACGTCCGAGCAAGGCTTCGTGCACCATGCCGAGACGGTCGGCCGCCTCGAGGCCGTGCGGGCTGGATTCGGAGAGCGCGTCCAGGAGTTCCGTGCGACCGGCGGCGCGCGCGGGGAGTGGCGCCGCGCCCTCGAACAGCCTGAGCGATGCCGGGGCGACGGGGGAACCGCTCGGCGAGAGGATCTCGAACGCGGCGCACGAGAGGCCGTGGAGGGCCATCGCGTGGGTTCTCGGGTCGTCGACGGAGTACGCGAGCTCCGAAGCCGCCCACCGGCCGGCCTCCACCAGCGCGCGGTCGAGCGCGTCGACGCGGCTAGAGGAGCCCACGCACGTGCTCCGGGTCGACCGTCCGAGCCCGATCCTCGAGACGCGCCGCGAGTGCGTCCTCCGACAGGAGGCGCGCGATACGCGCGTGGTTGACGAAGGCCTCGGCGTAGGCGTGAGGCATGTGCAGCTCCAGCGAAGGGGGCGCGAGCTGCCGTCGTCGGGTGGTGCAGCCACGGCACCCGTCGTGGCTCGCGAACCGCTCGGCGAGCGCGACGAAGCGGTCGCGATGGTTCGGAAGGTCGTCCTTCGGGATGACCCTCAGCCAGAGCCATTCGGGGACGTAGCCGAAGGAGTCTCGCAGCGCAGGCTCCCGCGCCAGAAGCATCGGCGCGACGTAGATCGGACGCCTACCGAGGTTCGCAGCGACGATCTCGCGGGTGGTCAGGAACCTGCCGGTCGCCTCCGGAAGCACGAGGTCCGGGTATCTGCGCGCGAGCTGCGGCACGCGCCACGGCAGGTGGAGTTGCCCCGGAGAGAAGACCATCCGATCCGTGCACCGACCCTCCGTGCCGCAGGCGTGGAGCATCGCCCCCTGCAGGGCGTCGCCGGTGGTGAGCAGCATCGCGGTCGGCTCGACGTTGGCGAAGAGGTCGTCGAGCATGTGCGCGCCTCGGTGATTGTCCCGCAGGTCGATGCCACCGTGGGCCAGCAGCGGCACGACGAAGACGAGGGCAACCGCCTCTCGAGCGGGGGGGACGGCCAGCGCCAGCAGCCGCTCCAGCCACGCGAGCCCCGCGCCGCATGCGACGCCGAGGGGAACGTGGGACATGGTCACGAATCGCTCGGCGAACGCGATGCCACCTTCATCGGTCACGGGGACGACGTTGATCCACGCGAAGAACGGACCGGCGACGGCCCACGCCAGGACCAGGCCGAAGGCGAGGCGCCTCGAGTCACGCGCGAGCTGCCCGACCCCGAGGAGGGCGAGGCCGAGCCCCGCGGCTCCGACCGAGTCCCAGAGCGTCGCGCCGTACACGCCGAGCTGGCCGCCGACCTCCGCCGCTCCCGTGCGGAGGAACGGACTGAAAGGACCGCCGTAGTCCTGACGGGTGGCGAGGTGCACCAGCGAGGAGACGCTCTGCACGTCGCCCCAGTTCGCGAACGGATCGCGTGCGGCAGCCAGCGCCAGCAGTCCGTAGAAGAACGCGATCGGCGCAGCGACGATCCCGAGAGCTTCCACGAACGCGCCGCGTGTGCGAACCAGGCGCCATCCGTGCGGTCCCAGCAGGACGGCGATGGCGGGCGCGACGAGCGCGACCATCTGGTGGTGAGCTGCGGCGAGCCCCGTGGTCAGCGCCAAGAAGCGCAGTGCCCGGCGCGACTCTCTCGCTTCGAGCGACTTGCGCGCCCGTTCGTGCACGACGAGCGCCGCCAGCAGGGCCAGCGCCGTGAAGAGGTCGTTGAGCGGGAACGCCTCCGCGTAGAGCGAGGCCCGAAAAAAGGAGCCCCAGAACGCGAGCGAGAGCCCGCCACCGATTGCGGCGGCGCGCGAACGCGTGACACGGTGCACGATGGCCGCGACGACGGCGGCGGTGAGCGCGTGGTAGAGCGCGCTCGTGACGTGCACTCGCCACGCGATGTCGCCGGGCAAGAGGAGCGACGCGGCGCGCCCGAGCGTCGTGAGGAGCGGATACCCCGACGGCTGTGGTACGCCCCAGGTCGCGGCCGCCGCGACGAACGTGGCCGAGTCGCCGCCGAGCAGGATCGTCGGGCACACCCGCGGCGCGTAGACCGCGAACGCGATGGCACCGGTCAGCACCGGCGGTGCCCACGCTCGTGAGCGGGTGCCGAAGGCCGCCTCGGAGGGGGCCTCGCCCGCGGGGTCTCGACGCGTCGCCGGCGCGCGCCGCTTGGCCACCGTCAGCTCGGGTCGCGGAAGGCCGGTGGCCGCTTCTCGAAGTTCGCACGTACGGCCTCGAGCTGGTTCTCCGACCCGAGGAGCCGCTTCTGGAGCGTCTCCTCCATGAGGAGACCCTCCTTCTCGGTGACGCGACGAGACTGATCGAGCAGCAGCTTCGCCGAACGGATCGCGTCCGGGGACTTCCCCGCGATCTCGGCGGCGATCGACGAGGCAACCTTCACGGGTTCGGCGTCCAGGCGCGTCGCGAGACCGAGCTCCAGCGCCTCGGTTCCCGTGACCCGTCTCCCCGTGTACGTCAGGTCCTTGGCCACGTCGGCCCGCACGAGATCCCTGAGGAGCTGCGTGCCACCCATGTCGGGGATCAGCCCCCACTTGATCTCCATGACCGAGAGCTCGGCGTCGGGGGCCACGACGCGCAGGCCGGCTCCGAACGCGTAGCCGTGTACCGCCGCCACGACGGGGACCTTCAGCTCCCTCCAGATCCAGCTCGTGCGCTGCGCCAGGTTGGCGGGCGACTGCTCGCTGCGCGAGAACAGACGGTCGGAGCCCGCGCTGCCTTCCCCCAGAAAGCTCGCGAAGTCGAGGCCGGCGCTGAACGCGCGGCCTTCCCCGGAGAGGACGACGCAGCGGACCTGCCGGTCCGCGGCGAGCTTCTCGCCCACCGCGACGATGCCCTCGAACATCGCACGATCGAAGGCGTTGAGCTTGTCGGGTCGATTCAGCCGAACGTGGGCCACCCCACCCTCGGAGGTCACGAGCACGCGGTCCGTCATGCCGGAGGCTTGGCCCGGATCCGGCGCCGCGACAAGGTGATCGGCGGGTCGCTCAGGCGACGGCCGGCGGTTCCTTGGTCTGCATGATCTTCTTCGTGAGCCACACGTATCCGGCGAATCCCACGAGGAGCAAGGGCAGCACCCATACGAGGTGTTGCTTGACGAGGGCCTTGCCCTGATGAACGAGGTCGGCGTAGCTGAGCGCCGCCGTGTGCTCGCCTATCGAGTAGCCGATGGCGGTCAACGTCACCATCCAGATCCCGGCACCGAGGCCCGTCCAGAGCGTGAAGGTGGCGAGGTTCATCCGGGCGAGGCCGGCGGGAATGGAGATGAGCTGGCGAATGGCCGGGATGAGCCGGCACACGAACGTCGCGCCGGCTCCGTAGGTTCGAAAGACTTCCTCGGCACGCCGCAGCTTGGGCTCCGGAAGGAAGAAGTACCTGCCGTATCGCTCGAGGAAGGGCGTACCGAGCCAGCTGAAGAGGAAGTAGTTGATGTACGCGCCGGCCAGCGACCCTGCCGTGCCGACCAGCACGGCGACGCCCGCGTCGAGCCCCGGCGCACCGAAGCTCAGAGCGCCGCGGGCCGCGAGGAAGCCTGCCGGGATCATCACGACCTCGCTCGGAAACGGGATGAAGGAGCTCTCGACCGTCATGAAGACGAAGATGAGCACGTAGCCCCAGGTGGGCGCGATCCTCGCGGCGGCCTCGAGATACTGGATGACGATGTCGGTCAAAGGGCGACCTCGGGTCCGAAGCGTCGGTGCCGACGCGCGGACCGTATAGCACGAGCCGGCGCCGCGGACTTTCTCACGGACGCCGAGCGGCGCGCCCCCCATGCGCCACCTCGGCGTAGGGTGGATTGCGGACCGTCCGACGATCGCCGACCCTCTCCGGCGGAGTCACCGAGTTGGACGACGACACACCCGCGCCCACCGAGATCGAAGCGGCCATCGTCGAGCTGCACCGGGTCATCGAGGCGTGGTTCACCGGCGCTCTGCCTCGCACCCCGCAGGCGTTCGCGGCGTTCGCCGAGGCGCTCGAGCCCGACTTCACCATCGTTTCACCGACGGGAGTGCAGCGCGACCGGGCGACGATCGTCTCCGGCTTCGAGGCCGCGCACGGTACCGACCCCGGCCTCGTGATCGAGATTCGCGGCTACGCGTTCGTAGCCGCCGACGGTGAACTCGGTGTTGCTCGGTACGAGGAGTGGAAGCGCTCCCCCGCGCGCTCCGACTCGCGTCGGAGCATGGCGGTGCTTCGGCGCCGGGGATCGCGGTGGCGATGGCTCTCCCTCCACGAGACCTGGCTCTCCGGGGAGTGACACCACGGGCCTCTGGGCAACGTGGAACGCGCGCAGCGCTTGAATCGGGGTGGAGCCGAGGGGGATCGAACCCCTGACCTCCTGACTGCCAGTCAGGCACTCTCCCAGCTGAGCTACGGCCCCGGGAAGCGGGCGCTGCTGTAGCACGGCGTGGCGACGGAGCCGAGAAGGATCGATCCCTCGCGTGGCGGCGCGAAACGCGGGCGTTGTCCCCGTCTCTCTGCTCGCTCTCGACCGCCGACCGGCGGTCCCGTCAGCCTCAACCGCCGAGGCGAGGTGCCGCACCGGGCTGTGGCGCGGCCGCCGCGGGCGCCGGCTCAACTGGAGCTGGCGGCGGCGGCGGAGCGAGTGCCTTGGCTTCCTCCACCGCCTCTGCGGCGAGCTCCTCCGCGGTGCGCCCTGCCGGCTGCATCACCGCCAGCGCGAGCCCGCCCATCAGGAAGAGCGCGCCACCGAGCAGCGGGAGCCACGCCGGCGAGCGCGGCTCGTCCGGGTCGAGCTCGCCGCCGTCGTGTCGATCGGAGACGCTGTGAACGGTTGGCGGAATGGCGTGCGGGTCGCTGGCTTCGGCGGCGTGGCGGCTCATTGCGGTCACTCTGACGGTTACCCGAGAGCGGGTCAAGCCGTCAGGCACTCCGCGAGGCTGCTGGGCTTCGTCTCCGTGGGCCGCGCGCGTGCTCCTGTTCGTCGGCCGCGTCTCTTGACGCGGCGTCCTCGGTGTGGAGTCGCGACGCGGTGCCTAAGCGCGACCCGGGCGGTGCTGCCCACGAGCTGCTGCACGCTGCGATTCGACCCGGAGTTCCCGGGCCACTTCGGGTTGCTTCATGACCTCGTGCGCCGAACCGACTGATCCCGGACCGCTTCTTGACCGTGATCGGAGCGGGCCCTAGGCTCGCCCAGCCGTTCGGCGTTCATGTCGCAGCAGCAGCAGCGGTACCGCGTCATCGAGAGGATCGCCGCTGGCGGCATGGCGGAAGTGTATCGCGCGGAGAGCGCGGGCCTGGAGGGATTCAAGAAGGTCGTCGCCATCAAGCGCGTCCTGCCGCACCTCTCCGAGAAGAAGAAGTTCATCGGGATGTTCCTGGACGAGGCGCGCGTCAGCGCGACGCTGAGTCACTCGAACTGCGTGCAGGTCTTCGACATCGGCGTCGGCGACAACACGTACTTCATCGTCATGGAGTACGTGGAGGGGGCGGATCTCAAGGCCGTCATCGAGTGGACGCGCAGGCGCGGCACGTCGTTTCCCGTCGAAGAGGCGTGTCACATCTGCATCAAGATTTGCGAAGGGCTCGACTACGCGCACCGCCTGTCCGGCCCTGACGGACGCCCGCTGGGCATCGTGCACCGCGACATGTCGCCGCCGAACGTGCTGCTCACCCGTTACGGCGAGGTCAAGATCGTCGACTTCGGGCTCGCACGCGCGAACAGCCAGCTCGAACGCAGCGAACCGGGCATCATCAAGGGGAAGTTCAGCTACCTCTCGCCGGAGGCGGCGCTCGGCCAGGAGATCGATCACCGCACGGACGTCTTCGCCGTGGGGATCATCCTCTGGGAAATCCTCGCCGGCCGGCGCTTGTTCCTCGGTGACACCGACCTCGAGACGGTACGTCAGGTGCAGGCGGCGCGGGTCCCGCCCATCCGCCAGTACAACCCCAACGTACCTCCGGACCTCGAGACGGTCCTCGCCAGCGCGCTCGCGCGCAATCCCGACGAGCGCTACCAGTCTGCGCAGCACCTCGCGACCGATCTCACGACGGTGCTCTTCTCGACCGGGCGCCCCGTCTCGTCGTTCGACGTGGGCGCCATGGTGCGGAGCACGGTCGAAGACGGCGAGCAGAGGAAGCGAGCCGAGAAGGGCTCGATCATCGGGCAGCTCATCAACCAGGCGCTGTTCGAGTTCACTTCGCTCGAAGCCGGTCGAGCCAGCGATCCGAGCTCCCCATCGTCTCCCCGCGACGGGGGCTCCGCCCCGCTGAACCTCGGAGCGTTCGCCAACGCGCCGAACTGGGCCCAGGAGCTCGATCTGGGAGCGGGGAGTCGAGGGGGCATGCCGTCCGAGCCGCCCATGGTCGGGAACCTCGCGGCGCTCGAGGACGATTCGCCGTCGGGTCGCCATCGGGCGCGCAACGACTCCGTTCCGGCGGCGCCGCCGGTTCCGAAGATGCCCCAGGCACCTCACCAGGTGTCCATTCCCCCCGTGGCCGTCGCCGCGCCGAAGTCCGGCAGGGGCGGCGTGATCGCCATCGTGCTGCTGCTGGTCCTCGCCGGGGGCGCCGCCGGCGCGTACTTCGGCGGTCTCCTGCCTCAGGATCTGTTGCCGCGCTGAGCGCGCGGCGCGGTCCTCATGCCGCGAGCTGCGCCGCGATCTCGGTCGCCTGGGCGTCGGCTTCCCGCAGCACGGCCACCGCTTCGTCCGGAGCCAGGCCGCAGAGGGCGACGGCGTGTTCCACGAGCGCTTCGGGTCCGTGCTCGTCGAGGCGGGCGGTGAGCACGACGCCCACCGGGACGGCGCTCTCTGCCCCATCGTGGTGCGCGCCGATGGCGTCCACCAAGGACGCGGGGAAGCCCCAGTGCGTCGCGAGCCACCCCGCGGCGACGCCGTGATCCCATCCCAGGGACGCGCGCTCGGCGTCGCGGAGGTCTTCGCCGCCCGACGAGGACGCGCCCAGCAGTGCCTCGTAGCTCGCCCCGTGCGCCCCGACCAAGAGAGGTATCGCCATGTCTTGCAGCAGACCCGCGGTGAAGCACTCGCTCTTGGTCGCCGGCTGGACGCGCGCCGCGATGGCCCGCGCGATCGCGGCACGCCGCGCCGAGAGTCGCCAGAACGCCGCGGGCTCGAACCCCGCCGTGCGCTTCGCCGGCAACGCGCCGCGCGAGGCGACGGCGAGCAACAGCGCCTCCACCTCTCCTCTGCCGAGGAGCGCGATCGCGTGGTCCACGCTCCTGACCTCACGGCGCAGGCCGTTCGATGCCGAGTTGGTCAGCCTCAGCAGCCGACCGCTCACGCCCGGATCGACGCTCAAGATCTTCGACACGGACTCCGGCGTCGACTTGTCGTGGCGGAGCTCGGACAGGGCGCGGAGCACGACCGCGGGAAAGCTCGGGAGCTCCGCCTTCCCGAGAATCGCCTTCAGCTCCTTCTTGGCGTCCGAGGGCTTGCGGGAGAGCCAGCCGAACATCGCGTCAGTCCGCCCGTCGAGCGAGCTTGTTCGAGAAGATGCTGAGGAGACCTCCGAGCATCACGTAGCCGCAGAGAGCCTCGGCCGTGGCCAGCACCTGCCCCGCCGTCGTGATGGGCAACACGTCCCCGTAGCCCAGGGTCGTGAGCGTCACGATGCTGAAGTAGTAGGGACTGAACGCCGTCGGGTGATCGCCGAAGTCGATCCCGACGTGGGAGTACGCGAGGCCGAAGGCGCCCGCGATCACCAGCGTCCAGGCGGACCACCTGAGCGCGCTCCGACCGCAGTCCGAGGTCACGAGCCACACCGCGTGGACGATTCGGTTCGCGACGCTCCGCGAGCGGAACTCTTCCAGGTAGTTCTCATCCATGATCTGGCGCCGGACGAGGTAGGCGCCGCTGAAGTCGACGTCCCGGATGTCCGTCCGAAGGAAACCGGCAGACTCGTAGCCTCGGAGCCTGCGCAGCCGCGACGTTCGGAGGTCTGCATCCGGGAACGACGCCCCTGCCACGTCCGCACCCTCCAGATCGGCACCACGCAGTGACGCCCTGTCGGCGGCGACGTCGCGCAGGTCGGCGTCGCGAAACCGCGCCCCCTGTAGGGTCGCGGTTCTCAGATCGGCCCCTCGCAGCTTTGCGCCCGTGAACGTCGCGTCGGAGAAGCACCCTCCGAACAGCGTGGCGCTCTCCAGCTTGGCCAGGCCGAAGCCCGCGCGCTTCGCGGACGCCTCGGAGAGGTTCGCTCCCGTGAGATCCGCTCCCGTGAAGTCGGCATCGTCGAGACAGGCGCCGTGCAGCGATGCGCCGGTCAGGTTGGCGCCCAGGAGCCTGGCTCCCGTGAGGTCGGCACCCGAGAGCTCCGCGCCGGACAGGTCGCGCCCGGTCAGATCGGCTCGAGCGAGCTGGGCGCCGACGTTGCGCGACCCGGGGCCGAGCGCGTCCGCCAGCGGCGCACGCCCGGCTTGCCCCTGGCCTGGGGCTCCCTGACCACTCGTCTCGCGGGCCGGTCCGTCCTGTTCGGAAGCCTCGGTGCCGGCCAGCGGGTGGCCCCATCCCCGAGGGGCAGGAGGAGCCGGATCCGCGTCGATGGACGCCTGTCGGGGAGCCATGAAACCGCACCTCGGAACGGCACGAGGCTCGCACCCTTGAACCCGAGGTGTCGTCACGCGGGTCGGGCGTTCAGTCTTCGGCTCCGTCGTCGTCGTCGGTGTCGTCGTCTTCCTCCGGGACCTCGTGCGACGTCCCGCTCTTCGCCCCGTCGCGGTCGCGCTCCCTCTGCGCGCGGAGCTGCTGGGCGCGCTGCAGCACCTGGGGCTTCGGCGCCATGATGAGGAACATCTGGCGCCCTTCGAGCGCGGGCCTGAGCTCGATGTTCGCGAGCTCGTCACACTTGGAGAAGATGAGGTCGAGCTGCGCGTGCGCGATCTGGGGATGCATGATCTCCCGCCCTCGAAAGCGCACGGTGAGCTTCACCTTGTTCCCGTCCTTGAGGAAAGCTCGCGACTTGCGGGCCTTGACCTCGATGTCGTGATCGTCGGTCTTCGGCCGGAGCTTGATCTCCTTCACCTCGACCACGGTCTGCTTCCGCTTGGCCTCTCGCTGGCGCTTCTTCTCCTCGTACTTGAACTTGCCGAAGTCGAGGATCTTGCACACCGGCGGGGAACTCTTCGGGTTCACCTCCACGAGATCGAGACCAGCGTCGCGCGCTCGTTTCAGTGCTTCGGAGGTCGCCATCACGCCGAGCATGTCGCCGTCGTCGTTCACGACACGAACTTCGGGAACGCGGATGCGATGGTTGATTCGGATTTGCGGGCCCTGGGCTTCACGCCCTTGAAAACGTCGGCTCATCGCCATGGGTCGTTCTTCAGCTTCCTTTCGGGGGGGTGGGGAGACGCGGAATCCGCGCCTCGGAAGTCAGTCGGTCGGCGAACGCCGCCAGGGGCATGGAGCCGAGGTCACCCGCGTCGCGTTCGCGCGGGCTGACGCTGTCGGTCGCCGCTTCCTTCTCGCCGATGACGACGACGTACGGGTGTCGCATCATCCGAGCGGTGCGGATCTTCGCGCCGAGCTTGTCGGGACCCGCGTCGAGCCCGACGCGCAGACCCCGCGCGGCGAGCGTGCTCCTGGCCCGCTCCGCGTACTCGAGCTGCTTCTCGCTCACGGTGACGAGCACCGCCTGCTCTGGCGCGAGCCAGACCGGGAACTTCCCGGCGCAGTGCTCGACGTACATTCCGTAGAAGCGCTCGATCGAGCCGAGGATGGCACGATGGAGCATCACGGGGCGGTGCGAGGCGCCGTCCGAACCCACGTATTCGAGGTCGAAGCGATCGGGGGCCGCGTAGTCCACCTGGATGGTGCCGAGCTGCCAGCTCCGTCCGAGGGCATCCACCACGTGGAACTCCAGCTTGGGGCCGTAGAATGCGCCTTCGCCGGGCAAGACCTCGAACGGGAGGCCCGACGCCTCGAGCACGCTTCGCAGCGCAGCTTCGCCGCGGTCCCACTGCTCCTCGGTGCCGATCCGCGGTTCGGGTCGGAGCGCGAGCTTGACGGCGACGTCCGCGAAGCCGAATGCCGAATACACCTCGAAGAGAAGTCGGTTGAATCCGACGATCTCCTGCTCCATCTGCTCGGGAGTGCAGAAGATGTGCGCGTCGTCCTGGCAGAAGGAGCGCACGCGGGCCAGCCCGTGGACCACGCCGCCGCGCTCGTAGCGGTGGAGCCGGCCGAAGTCGGCGACGCGCCACGGTAGCTCGCGGTAGCTGCGTCGCCGCTGCCCGAAGAGCAGGCAGTGGCTCGGGCAGTTCATCGGCTTCTGTGCCAGGGCCTCCAGGCGATCGTCCGCGACGCCCTCCGCCCTCGCCGCGTCGAGCGTCTCGGCGACCGCGGGCAGGTACATGTTGTCCCGGTAGTTGGCGAGATGTCCGCTCTTCGCGAACAACTCCCTCGAGAAGATCTGCGGCGTGATGACCTCTTGGTAGCCGTAGTCGACGTACAGCGTGCGCATGTACTCGACCAGTCGATTGTAGACGAACGCGCCGCGGGGCAGGAAGAACGGCATGGCCGGCGCCCACTCGTGGAACGTGAACAGCTCGAGCTCCTTGCCGAGCTTGCGATGGTCTCGTTGCTTCGCTTCCTCGAGCCGCGCCAGGTGCGCCTCGAGTTCCGCCTCCGTCGGGAACGCGGTGCCGTAGATGCGCTGGAGCATCGGCCGCTTCTCGTCGCCCCTCCAGTAGGCCCCGGCGACGCTCAGGAGTCTGATCGCACCGATGGCGCCCGTGGAGGGGACGTGGGGACCCTCGCACACGTCGATCCACTGATCGTCGGCGCGGCCACGGCTTCCGTGGGCGTAGATGGAAATCTCTTCGCCCTCCGGGATGGAGTCGATGAGTTCGAGCTTGAACGCCTCTCCCATCGATTCGAAGCGTTGCTTCGCTTCCGCCCGGGTCACGACTCGTCGCGAGAACGGGCGATCCTGCTGGATCACCTTGCGCATCTCCTTCTCGATGCGCGCGATGTCCTTGTCCGTGAACGGTCCGTCCGGCTTCGCGAAGTCGTAGTAGAACCCGCTGTCGATCGCGGGACCTATGGTCACCTGCGTGCCGGGAAACAGCGCCTGTACGGCGTCGGCCATGACGTGTGCGGCCGAATGCCGGATCACCGCGAGCGCGGCGCGATCCGTCGCTCGGACGACCTCGACTCGCGCGGCCGGATCGATGGGCGTGTGCAGATCGACGACGCGCCCGTCGGCAAGGACGGCGATCGTGTCGTCGGCGAGAGACCCCTGTTCGGCGAGGATCTCTCGCGCCGTTCGGCGCGAGTCCCTCGCGTTCACGAAGACCGGGGCATCGTGGACGGCGCGAGGCGCCGACGTGGCGCCGCAGGCGTGCGAGCAGCAGGCGGGGTAGGCGCGGGCAGGATTGAACTGCCGACCCCTACCGTGTCAAGGTAGTGCTCTACCACTGAGCTACGCGCCTGGTCGGCCAGGGCGCGAATGACCCGTGGCCTCGGACTGGGGTGACCTCGAAGAACAGGCCCCGGCGGATACCTCCCGCAACGTGCGGAGTCAAGGTGAGCGCGGGCTCGTCGGCGCGCCGGCGAGTCCAGCACCGCGCGAAGAGTCCGCCAGCACCGCGACCGCCGTTCTGCCACGCACTCCGCCGGGCGTTCGATCGCGTGCGCTCGGGTAGACTCCACCCGGGCCGTCGTCGTCGACGGCCAGGTGCCTCGAGCCTTCGATGGATCGCCCCCGTCTTCGCGTGCCCCCCCCTCCCTCGACCTCGCTTTCGAGCGCGATGCCGCGGGTCGCGTGGTCGGTGGCGGTCACGGTCGCGGGGATGGCGGCGTGTGGGGGCGACGAGGGCCCGACGGTGGCCGGCGCCGGCGGCACGGCGGGCATCGGGGGTACGAGCGCCGGTGGTTCGTCGGGGGCGAGTGGAGCTGCGGCGAGCGGAGTCGGCGGGTCCTCCGCCTTCGAGGGAGGCGTGCTGTTCGAGGGTGGGTTCGGCGCGAGCGACGCGGGCCTCACGGCAGACTCGGCCTGCGCCGGAGAGTCCCAGCAGGCGGAACGCATCGTCGTCGCCATGTACATCATGCTCGACGCGTCCGGCAGCATGAACACCGGCGGCAGGTGGACCCAGGCTTCCCAGGCCATCACGACGTTCGCGAACGATCCTGCGTCAGCGGGACTCAAGGTGGCCATCCAGTCGTTCGGCGGCGAAGGACCCTGCGACGGTACCGTCTACAACACGCCGGCCGTGCCGATGGGGGAGCTCCCGACCAACGCCGCGCCGATCACCACGTGGATGGGTGGCGTGAACCCGAACGGCAACACGCCGACCCAGGGCGCGCTCATCGGTCTCGCCACCTTCACCGCCAACTACTCGGCGATGAATCCGACCGAGCGGACCATCGGCGTCCTGGTGACGGATGGAGTGCCCACGAGATGCGACACGTCGGGCGGGACCCTCTCGGGCATCGCCCAGAACTCCTACATGGCGGGCGTGCCGATCTACACCATGGGCATGCAGGGTGCGGACTTCGCGCTCCTCAACCAGATCTCGGCGGCTGGCGGTACGATGATGAGCTTCGACGTGACGTCGGGGCCGACGGCCTTCATCCAGGCCCTCGAAGCCATCCGGGGGATCGCACTCGCGTGCGAGTTCTCCATGCCGGAGAGCCTCTCTGGCGAGATGGTCGACCCCACCCAGATCAACGTCGAGTTCACGATGTCGGGGCTCGCCGACGCGGGAACGGGCAAGCAGCCCGTCGGAAAGGTCGACGACGAGGCCGCCTGTGCCGGGGTCCCCTGGGGCTGGTACTACGACGACAACACGACGCCGACGAAGATCCTGTTCTGTCCGGACACGTGCACCAGCGCGCAGAAGGATCCGCAGGGCAAGGTCTCGATCATCGTCGGCTGCACGTCGCAGCCGCCCGTCTGAAGGGCTCCTAGCGCAGCTACCGCCTCACCGTCCGGCCCGTGGGTGTCCCATACGGGTCACCCGACCACGCTGGAAGCGGCAGCCACCCGGGACGCGCGGGCGTCGCGCCCCGTGCGTTGGCCCGGGTCCCGCCTGGTCCCGGTCTCGTGGGCAGCGCCCGAGGCGCCCCTCTGCGCGCGCGTCCAGCGGATGCGAGACGAGGCCGTTCCCTTCGCCCCGTGCGCCCGACGCTCGCGAGCGCCGGCGCAACCCAGCCGGGGTCGCGCCCGCCTTGCGCGGCCTCACGAAACCCGCTATGAGCCGGCGCCCCGGAGGAGCCCTTGAGTTTCGCGGATTTGGGATATCAGGCGGTGCCGGACCTGCCCGCTGCCCCGGGAGCACCGGCGCAGCCCGCGGCGCCAGCGGCAGGCGAGACCGGCGGCGCTCCGCCACCCGGCGGTGGGATGGCGCTGCTCTTCCCGCTCCTCATCCTCGTGCCCTTCGTGCTGCTGATGCTCTGGTCCGGACGGAGCCAGGCGAAGAAGCAGAAACAGATGCTCGAGAGCTTGAAGAAGGGCGATCGAGTGCTCACACAGAGCGGCCTCGTGGGAAAGCTCGTCGAGACCGATGATCGCTACGCGAAAATCGAGCTCGCCCCCGGCGTGAAGGTCCAGATTCTCCGAACGAGCCTCGTCGGGCGCGACACCGAGGAAGCCGCCAAGGTCGTCGAGAAGAACGAGAAGAAGTAGAGCCGCCGAGTGGTCAACACGGTCTTCCAGTACGCCTTCGCCGGGCTGGCCGCAGTGTTTGCGGCCTGGGGTTACGTTTCGCGCCCCAAGCGCGCTTCGGCGTGGATCGCGGCGGTCATGGGCGGGTGCGCCGCGCTGGCCGCGCACTACGACGGCTTCTGGCCGCTCGTGTGCTTCGGCGTGCTCACGCTGTGGGCGGCGTTCACCGGGACGAACTGGGTCGACCTCTCGTGGCGCGTGCGCACGGGCCTCGTGCTGAGCATCGCCGGAGTCGCCTTCGTGGCGCTCTGGCCCTCGCTCGATGGAATGACCGGTGGTCGCGCGCAGTGCCCGCGCTGGGTCGAAGAGCGCGTCAAGCCTCGCCTGGTGGCCGGGCTCGACCTGCGTGGTGGTTTGCGGCTGGTCTACACCGTGGACGTCGGCGAGGCGATCAAGGACAAGCGCGACCGATACTACGAGGACATGCGGGCGATCCTGGCCCGCTCCTTCGAGCTGCACTCCGGGGACGAGCGCCCCACCGACGAGACGCTCGTCAAGCTTCGCGAGAAGGTGAAGCTGCACGCTCCGCGCAACGAGGTGAACGCCATCCGGCTCGAGTTCGCCGACGAAGAGACGGCTCGCGCCAAGGTCGATGCGCGCTTCCAGGAGCAGTTCCGGGGGGACCTGGGCTCACCGAAGTTCACCGGCGCCCTCGTGGAGTTTTCCATGCGAGAGGACGCGGAATCGGGCATTCGCGAACGCGCGGTGGCGCAGGCGCGCGAAATCATCCTGCGCCGCGTTGACGAGCTCGGCTTGCGCGAGGCCAGTGTCGCGACCCGCGACGAGGACATCATCGTCGAGGTGCCGGGCGAGGACGAGGCGTCCTTCACCGAGATCCGGGAGATCATCAGCCAGACGGCCCGCCTCGAGTTCAAGCTCCTCGACGACGAGTCGCCGTTCTTCGAGACGGTTTCCGCGGACGCCCGCGCGAAGCCCGAGACGCTCGGCGAGGGCATCGAGTTCGCGAAGGAAGGCGTGTCCGTGGGCCTCGACGACGAGGGCGATCTGAAGACGCGCGACGTGACGTACGCCTACATCCAGCGCAAGGACGGCGAGACGTTGAAGGACGCGCTCGTCCGCTTCAAGGAGTGGACCGGAACGCTCTCGACGCCGCCCGATCGCGAAATCGGCTTCGAGGTTCTCCGTGACATCGACCCCGACACGCTCAAGGAGAAGGAGACCGGGTGGAGGACCTACCTGCTGAAGACGCGGGCCGAGATCACCGGCGAGCAGGTTCGGGACGCGCGCGCGGAGCCCGCTGCCGAGTCGGCCATGGGTGGCTGGCGCGTGGCGCTCTCGTTCACGGATCAGGGAGGGGCGGCGTTCGAGCGGATCACCGGGGCGAACATCAAGCGTCGTTTCGCCGTCATCCTCGACGAGCGCATCGAGAGCTCCCCGGTCATACAGACGAAGATCCCCGGGGGACACGCCGTCATCACCATGGGATCGGGCGATCCGGAGGTGCAGCTTCGCGACGCGCGAAAGTTGGAGCTCGTGCTGCGCTCCGGCGCGCTTCCCGCGCCCATCTCGCCGTCCAACGAACAGCGCATCGGTCCTTCCCTGGGTCGGGACTCGATCAAGCTGGGCGTCGAAGGCGCTCTGGGCGGCTCGCTCCTCGTCCTCTTGTTCATGATGATCTACTACAGCCGTGCGGGAATCGTCGCGGACGTGGCGGTCGGCATGAACCTGTTCCTGCAGCTCGCGATCCTCGCGTCGTTCGGCGCGGCGATGACGCTGCCGGGAATCGCGGGGCTGGCCCTCACCGTCGGCATGAGCGTGGACGCCAACGTCCTCATCAACGAACGCATTCGCGACGAGGTCCGCAACGGGAAGAGTCCCCGCGCCGCCGTCGAGATAGGCTACTCGCGCGCCGTCTCCGCGATCATCGACGGCCACGCCACGACGCTCATCTCCGGCCTCATCCTCGCGCAGTACGGCTCGGGTCCCATCAAGGGTTTCGCCGTGACGCTCATCGTGGGCACGCTGACGAGCATCTTCACGGGGGTCGTCGTTTCCCGGGTCATGTTCGACCTCTGGGTGCGGTTCCTCAAGCGCACCGACAAGCTGGCAATGGGCTGATCCATGGAGTTCTTTCCCGTCGGCAAGGTCTTCGACTTCATGCGGTACCGCCGCACGTTCGTCGGCGTCTCGGCCGTTCTCGTCCTGGGTTCGCTCCTTCTGCTGTTCAAGCCCGGCCCCAAGCTCGGTACGGACTTCCGTGGGGGTACCGAGATCGAGGTGGCCTTCAAGGCGGAGGTCACCGCCGACGAAATCCGCAAGGGGGTCGTCGCCGCCGGCTTCTCCACGCCCGACGTGATTCGCGTCGACGACGAGAGCAACCCTTTCAGGTTCATGGTGCGCGTCCAGGAGGTGACGACCATCGACGACACGAAGCGCGCCGAGATCGAAGCTGCTCTTTGCCTGGTCGAGCAAGCGACGCCGGAGTGCCCGGCGGAGCGGCTCGCCCGCGAAGTGAAGGTGAGCCCGGGCGGCGACAAGATCACGGTGCGGCTCGTCGGGCCGCCCGACCTCGAGCGGCTCCGCAAGGCCGTGGTGGGCATCGAGGGCATCACCCTGCGGGCGGGCGCCAACAACCCGTCACTGCAGAACGTGCGCGAGCACAAGGTGGAGGTCCAGCTCCAGAGCAAGGGCGACCAGCTCATGAACGGGCTGAAGACGGCCCTCGGAGCCGAGCGCGTGCCCGACGACCCCCTCCGGGTAGAGTGGGTGGGGCCCAAGGCCGGGAAGTTGCTGCGGGACGCGGCGCTGAAGAGCATCGCGATCGCGCTCGTTTTCATCATGATTTACATCGCGTTCCGGTTCGACCTCCGGTTCGCGCCTGGCGCCGTCGTGGCGCTCGCCCATGACGCCCTGGTGACCATCGGCGTGCTGACGGTCCTCGAGAAGGAACTGAGCCTCTCCACCGTCGCCGCAATCCTCACCATCGTGGGGTACTCGGTGAACGACACCGTCGTCGTGTTCGACCGTGTCCGGGAGAACCTCGGCAAGCTGCGAGGGGTGTCCTTCAGTCAGATCATCAACGTGAGCCTGTCGGAGATGCTGAGCCGGACCATCCTCACCAGCGGGACGACCATCATCAGCCTGCTCGCGTTCTTCGTGTGGGGAACCGGCACCCTCAAGGAATTCGCGATGACGCTCATCATCGGAATGGTCCTCGGCACCTACTCCTCGATCTACGTCGCGCTTCCGCTCGTCGCCTTCCTCGACCGCAAGGTCTTCTCGAAGGTCGCCGCCAAGCGCGGTGCGAAGGCGGCGGCGGCCACGTAGCGCGGCTGGCGCCCCGGTCGCCGCGAGGTCGCGACGCGGCTTTCGAATACTCCGCAACCGTCGCCGAGCGCGGACGACTGCACGGAACCTTCGCGGTCGAGTCGATGCTTCTGCGTCCGGAGCGATGGCGCGCCGCGACGCGGTGAACCCACCTGAGTTCAACGCTTCGTGACCGAATCTCTGCAGTGTCACCTGAGGTCCTCCGGCTCGGGGCGGCCCCGGGCCTCCGTTGACTTCTCTTCCTCTGGCACCGATGAGTCGGCCGGGATGACCGAAGCACCAACGAGCGCGCTCGCGGAGGTCGCCGTCGCGTCGTCACCGGGCCGGCCGCGCCAGCCCGACGGCGCCAGCTCGCAGGCGCGAGCCCTGGCCGACGAGCTCGGCGTCTCGGTCACGCTCGCGGACGTTCTCCATCGCCGAGGGCTGTCGGATCTCGAGGGAGCTCGACGTTTCCTCGACCCTCGCCTGTCCGACCTGTCGGACCCGGAGCCCATGGCCGATCGCGCTCTGGCGGCCGATCGACTCTCCCACGCGGTGCGCAAGGGCGAGCGCATCGCCGTCTTCGGCGATTACGACTGCGACGGGATCACGTCGTCGGCCATCACCACCGGCGTGATACGCGCCCTCGGCGGCGAGGTGCATGCGCTCCTCGCGAGTCGCTTCGACGGTGGCTACGGGCTCTCGCCCGAGGGCGCAGCCAAGGTCGAAGCGGTGCGCCCCTCGGTGCTGGTCACCTGCGACTGCGGCTCCTCCGACCATCCGCAGATCGAGCGGCTGAAGGCCGCCGGCATCGACGTGATCGTCATCGATCACCACCTCGTCCCCGACGAGCCGCTCCCGGCCCTCGCGTTCCTCAATCCCCACCGCCCGGAGTGCGGATTCCCGTACAAGGGGATGGCCTCGTGCGGGCTGGCGCTCAGCCTCGCGGCTGCCCTGCGCAAGGCGCTCGGCTGGAAGCTGGACCTCAGGACCTGGCTCGATCTCGTGGCCATCGGCACCATCGCCGATGTCGTCCCCCTCGACGGCGACAACCGTCGCCTCGTGCGTGCCGGACTCGAGCGCCTGGCCCGTCCCGAACGGCCGGGCGTGCGCGCCCTGCTCGAGCTGGCCACCCTGCGAGGCGCCCCGTCCATCACCGGGGAGGACGTCGCGTTCCGCCTCGCGCCGCGCATCAACGCCCCGGGTCGCATGGGTCCCCCCGACGTCGCCCTCGACCTCTTGCTCGCCCGGACCGACGCCGACGCCACGGCGCTCGCGGGGCACATCGATCAGCTTCAAACGGCCCGTCGGGAGGCCCAGGAGAAGATCCTCGCCGAGGCCATCGAGGACATCGAGCGCGAGCGGTGGGCGGATCGTTCGACGATCGTCGTCGGGCGCGAAGGCTGGAATCACGGCATCGTGGGCATCGTCGCCGGGCAGCTCGTGCGCCGCTACGAGCGTCCGGTGATCGTCGTCGGCTTCCAGGATGGGCTGGGCTGCGGCTCCGCGAGAGGCCCCGCCGGTTCTCGGCTGTACGATGCGCTCGCCGCCTCCGCCGATTGCGTCGAGCGCTTCGGGGGCCACCAGGCGGCCGCCGGAGTCACCGTTCGACTCTCACGCCTCGGTGAGCTGCGCGAGGCGTTCGAGGCGGCGTGCGCGTCGATGCCCACCGCCGCGGTCGTCGACTCCGTCACCACCGTCCAGCTCGATCCCGACGACGACGTACGGCGGGTCCACGCCGACCTGGGCAAGCTCGAGCCGTGCGGCGCCGCGAACCCCGCCCCGGAGCTCGTGCTGCGCGCGGAGGTCCTCGAGGCTCGCGAGGTCAAGGGGGGGCACCTCAAGCTCGAGCTGCGGCGTCCCGATGGGTCGCGCGTTTCGGCCTTCGCCCTCGGGCTCGGCGACCGCGCCGGGAGCCTGGCCGGAGGCTCGGTCGTGGTCCGCGGAAAGCTGCGCCTGAACACTTGGCGCGGCGCGAGCTCGGTCGAGCTGTTCGTCGAACGGCTGGATTGAGCGCGTTTTCCCACCCGCGCTCCACGCGCTACGCTCCGCGCGAATGTCGGATCCCACGCCGCTGATCACCTTTCGCGGCGTGCGCAAGGCGTTCGGGCCGAAGGTCATCTACTCGCACCTCGAGTTCGAGGTGCATCGCGGAGAAACGCTCACGATCGTCGGCGGATCCGGCGTGGGCAAGAGCGTCATGCTGAAGATGCTGATCGGCCTGCTGCGTCCGGACGCGGGCGCGATCACGTTCGATGGCGCCTCGGTCACGGGCATGGGTGGCGGTGAGCTCGCGCTCTTGCGGCAGCGCATCGCCATGCTCTTCCAGGCCGGCGCCCTGTTCGACTCGCAGACCGTGGGGGAGAACGTCGCCTACGGGCTCGAAGAGCATTTTCGAGATCGCATGACGAAGAGCGAGATCGCCGACCGTGTCGCGTGGGCGCTCGGGCTCGTGGACCTGCCCGGCATCGAGCTCATGTGGCCCGCCGACCTGTCGGGCGGGATGCGAAAGCGCGTGGCGCTGGCACGGGCCATCGCCGTTCGGCCGGAGGTGCTGCTGTACGACGAGCCGACGACGGGACTCGACCCGATCAACACGGCGCGGGTCAATCACCTGATCATGGGCCTGCGTCGCAAGCTGAACGTGACGAGCATCGTCGTGACCCACGACATGAAGAGCGCTTTCACGATCAGCGATCGGGTCGCCATGGTCCACGGCGGTCGGATCCTGTGCGTCGGCACCGTGAACGAGTTCCAGGCGTCCGGTCTGCAGCGCGTTCAGGACTTCATCGAAGGTCGAGCTCCGGTGAAGGAAGACGTCGAGACGCTCCTGAACGCATGAGGAAGGGGGCCGAGGGGACCGGGCCGTTTCGGCCTTTGTGCGGGGTCGTCGTCGCGGCCCTGCTGGGTGGGTGTGGGTCGGCCGCCGGCGACGTCCCGCCGGCCGCACCGAGCGCATCGCTCGAGGGGGAGGCACGCGCCGCTCCCGCGTCCACGCCGAGCGCCCGGTCCAGCCCGGAACCGGACGAGGTCGATGCGTGCCCGGGACTCACGGTCCCGGTACCCGAGGCCGACGACGCGCCCGTGACGGCGCCCACCGTGCTCGTCGCCGACCCCGCCGGCAGCCTCACGAGCGTCCACGCGAGGCTGGCCGCCCTGGGTCGAGGTCGCGGCTCCGATCACCTCCGCATCGCCATGTACGGTGACTCCAACCTCACGCGCGACGAAGTTTCCGGGGAAATTCGGCGGTTGCTCCAGGCCGGATTCGGCGACGGCGGCCACGGGTACGTTGCCGTGGGGCGGCCGTGGCCCTGGTACGTGCATCAGGACGTCGTGCACGGACTCGAACCGAAGGCGTGGCGCTCGCACGCCGTGTCGACCCACGCCGTCGCGGACCAGGTGTACGGTTTCGGCGGCATCGCCGCCCACAGCATCTCGGACGGTGCGCGCGCCTGGGTCGCGACGGCGCCCGAAGGCGCTCCCGTCGGGACGCTCGCCGCGCGCTTCGACGTCTACTACCTGAAGCACCGCCTCGGGCGAGAGCTCGGCCTCTTCGTAGACGGCACGGAGGCGGCGAGACTGGACACGCGCTCGCCGGTTCCCGGCGTCGGCGTGCATCGCCTGGACGTGCTCGAAGGTCCCCATCGTGTGACGCTCTCGGCGGGTACCGGAGTTCGCCTGTTCGGCGTTGCCGTGGAGCGCGCGACGCCGGGCGTGGTCCTCGACTCCCTGGGCGTGGGCGGTGCCAGCGTGGTGCACCTTGCTCGAATGCGTCGCCCGCAGGCCCTCGAGGCGCTGCGCCACCGCCGTCACGATCTCGTCATGTTCCTCACGGGCAGCACCGAGGACGACGACGACCGACACGACGTGGCGCTCGAACACCTCGTGGAGCTGCACCGCGAGGCAAGCCCGGGGTCGGCGTGCCTCGTCTTCAGCCCGCCCGATTTCGCCTACGGGACGATCCACGCTCCGAAGCCCAGCAAGCGTGTGGGCCGGCTGGCGAAACGCAAGCGGGCCGTCGCAGAGCGCCTCGGCTGCGCGTTCTGGGACTTCCGCGCAGCCATGGGCGGAGAGATGTCCATCGTGCGCTTCGCTCACCACGGGCTGGCGTGGCGCGACATGGTGCACCTCACCGACCGAGGGGCCCGCGTCATGGCCCGGCGGTTCGTGCGGGCGCTCCACTCCGACCTCGCGGCGCGGCTCGCGGCGGACCCCAACCTCGGCTGTGCGCCACAGCCTTCGGGACCAGGACCCGGGTCGGACGCCGCGCGGCCCGCCGGCTGATTCTCCCCCCGAGCCGGCGTGACCGAACCCCGTCGATGGGGGAAGATGGGAGTCCCATGGCTACCCGCATCGAGGTCAAGGTGGGCGCGTTCGTGCTCGTCGGACTCATCGCCATGGGCCTCGTCGTGTTCCTGATCGGCGACGAGCGCTCGATGTTCGAGTCCACGGATCCTTACGCCGCGGTCTTCGACGACGTGGAGGGGCTCAAGCGCGGGTCGCCGGTCCAGATCGGAGGAGTCGACGTGGGAAGCGTCACCGAGGTCCAGCACTCCTCGGATCCGAACGACCCTCGCGTCCACGTCTCGTTCGACGTCGTCCAGCGGGCGCAGGGCAGGATCCGGACCGACAGCGTGATCACCATCTCGGCCAAGGGGCTCCTCGGCGACAAGATGCTGCAGATCAGCGTGGGCTCCCTCGACAAGCCCGCCGTGCCACCAGGGCAGGTCATCGCCGCCGGGGAGAAGGGCGGCCTGATGCAGAACCTCGAGCGGCTGGGGCAGAAAGCCGACGGCGTCATGACGAATCTCGAGAAGACGACCGGCTCGCTCGCCGAGGACCAGTTCCAGAAGGACGTGAAGGGGACCGCCCAGTCGCTCCGCAACATCTTGCAGAAGCTGGACCAGGGCGACGGCTACGGAGCGAAACTGCTCGGGGATCCCGACGAGGCGAAGAAGCTCTCCGAGACGCTCTCCAGCCTCGAGCGTACGTCGGGAGAACTCAACCGCACGCTCCGGAGCGTGAACGGCATCCTGGGACGCATCGAGCGAGGTCCGGGGTTCGCCCACGACGTCATCTACGGGGACACCCCGACGAAGGCCCTCACGCAGTTCGGGGACGCGGCGGGCGAACTCGCGGCGACCCTGCGCGGCGTGCGGGAAGGTAACGGCGTCGCCAAGAGCCTCATCTACGGGGACGACCAGTCGCAGCAGATCGTCGGCAACGTGAGCGCCATGACTGGCGACCTGCGTCGGATCGTCGCCGACGTTCGCGCCGGCAAGGGGACCGTGGGCGCGTTACTCGTCGATCCGTCCGTTTACGAGGACCTGAAGATGGTCCTCGGCAACGTCGAGCGAAATCAGGTGCTGCGCGCCCTCGTCAGATACTCCATCAAGCGCGACGAGAAGGCGCCATCCGTGGAAATCGCCGATCCGGCGCCGCCGCCCAAGGCCGCGGGCCAGCTGAAGGTCGAAGCGACTGCCGCCCCCTGAGGCATGGTGCCCATTCGTCGAGCCTCGCTCTATACTCGCCGTCCCAAGTGATGCGACTCCTGGAGCGCCTCGGCAAGTCGGCCCTCGTCCTGACGGTCTTCGGGCTGGCGTCGTACTTCGCCGTCACCTTCGGGACGGGTGGACTCTGGCGCGGGCTCGAGGCTGCCCACGCCGTCACCGCGCCGGGTCAGTCGAAGGGGCCCTACGACCTCACCCAGCTGGCCGCCGTCAACAAGACGCTCGACACCATCCGAAAGAAGTACGTCGATCCGAAGCGCATCGATCCGCGCGGGATGTTGCTCGGCGCGCTCAACTTCGTCCAGGGTGAGGTCGCCCAGGTCATCGTCCTGCACGAGCAGGGATCCCCGACGGTTCGCGTCCGCGTCGAGACCGAGGAGCAGGAGTTTCGCGTGGACAACGTCCAGGGGCCCTGGGACGTCGCCGCGCGCCTCCGGGAGGTCTTCGCGTTCCTGCAGACCCACCTCCAGGATGCGGACGTGGAGCTCCGCGAGGTGGAGTACGCCGCGTGCAACGGGATGCTC
Source organism: uncultured Polyangiaceae bacterium (assembly GCA_964487605.1). Taxonomy (GTDB): domain Bacteria; phylum Myxococcota_A; class Polyangia; order Polyangiales; family Polyangiaceae; genus JAJDAH01. Next base: position 25,274 of record CAZARU010000028.1, on the reverse strand, counting down.
CGGACCCTGGACCCCCACAGCGTGTTCATGAGCCCCGAGGGCTATCGGGAGATGAACCTCTCGACGTCGGGGCACTTCGGCGGGCTCGGAATCGTCATTTCGATACGCGACCAGATGTTGACGATCATGCGACCGATGCCCGGAACGCCCGCGGGGCGCGGTGGGCTTCGGCGCCTCGACCGCATCACGAAGATCAACAACGAATCAACCCTGAACATGCCGCTCGACGACGCCGTGGCCCGCCTGCGCGGCAAGCCCGGATCGCCCGTCACGGTCTGGATCCACCGCGAGGGCGCCGACGGATGGACCGGCTCACGCCCGTTCGAGCTCGTCCGCGAGGAGATCCAGATCACGAGCGTGGACGTCCAGCCCCTGGGCAACGGGGTGGGCTACGTACGGATCAAGCAGTTCCAGAGCAGCACGGCCGACGAGCTCGACGACGCGCTGAAGTCACTGCGCAAGCAAGGCCAGCTCAAGGGCCTCGTCCTGGACCTGCGGAACAACCCGGGCGGCCTCCTCGACCAGGCGGCCAAGGTCGCCGATCGATTCCTGGACCGCGGCGTCATCGTCTCCACGGTGGGCGCCTCCGAGGGACGCGAGGAGAAGCGCGCGATTGCCCGAGGCACCGAGCCCACCTACGGCATCGTCGTCCTGGCCAACGGGTCGTCGGCGAGCGCCAGCGAGATCGTCGCGGGCGCGCTGAAGAATCACGACCGGGCGATCGTCGTCGGCGAGGCGACGTTCGGGAAGGGCTCCGTACAGCTCGTCTTTCCGAACATCACGCCGGACGGCGCGGCGCTCAAGCTCACGATCGCTCAGTACCTCACGCCCGGTGACGTCTCGATCCAGGGCGTCGGTGTGCCGCCGGACATCGAGCTCGATCCGATGACGGCGGACACCCTGGAGATGGACCTCTTCAGCTCCCAGCGCGATTTCAAGGAGCGGGACCTCGCCAAGAGCCTCGACCACGAGGCGCAGCGCAGTACCGAGCGACCCACGTACAAGGTCCGCTACAATCTGCCCGAAACCGAGCGGGCAGAGCTGCGTGACCGCGGCGGTGACATCGACGACGAGTTCCGCCTCGACTTCTCGGTGAAGCTCGCCAGGGATCTCGCAGGTCGCCTGCCTCCCGGTTCGCGTGCCGAGCAGCTGCGAGGCGTGAAGGCCGTCATCGACAAGGTCCAGCGCGACGAGATTGCGTCCATCTCCGGCGACCTCGGAAAGCTGGGCATCGACTGGGCGCCCGCGCCCGAGGGCAAGCGCCCTGCCCTCACCCCCACGGACCTCGAGACCTCGGTCAAGCTGACAGGCAAGGGCAGCCGCGTGGTTGCAGGCGAGCCGCTGAACCTCGAGGTCACGGTGAAGAACAACGGCACCGAGCCGGTCCACCGGCTTCACGGGGTGACCAAGAGCGACCTCGGGTACTTCGACGAGAAGGAGCTGGTGTTCGGGAAGATTGCACCGGGAGAGTCGCGGACTGCGACGGCGCCCCTCGGCTGGTGCGAGGTCGAGGGCCGGCGACCGGGATCCACCAAGCCGCTCACCAACGATGCGCGGCGCTCGTGCAAGATCCCGAAGGACGCCGTCACGCGGGTCGACCCCATTCGCATTCGATTCGACTCCGAGGGCGGCGTCGTGCCGAAGGACGCGGAGATTCGCGCGACGGTGGAAGCGTTGCCCGCGCCCATCTTCGCGTACACGTACCAGCTGGTCGATCACCGTCCGGGCAACGGCGACGGCCAGGTGGCGCGGGGCGAGGGCGCCTCGGTGTATCTCACGGTGAAGAACGTCGGGACCGGTCGCTCTCACGAGACGCAGGCGAACCTCCGGAACCTGACCGGCGACGGTCTCCTTCTCCGTGCGGGTCGGTTCGACATCTCCAACATGAAGCCCGGCGACGTGCGGCAGGTCGTGTTCACGTTCGACGCCCTCGACTCGCTTCGCGACAACTTCGTGAAGGTCGAGCTCTCCGTCCACGATCGCGACCTGCGCGTCGGTTCGAGCGAGAAGCTGTCCATTCCGGTCACCAAGGGCGGAACCGCCATCAACGAGGCGAAGGGTCGCGTCTCGCCCACGGCGGACGCCGACGTGCTCGAGCAGCCTCGAAGCGGCGCGCGCGTGGTCGCCACCCTTCAGAAGGGCGCGGTTCTGGAGCGCATCGGGCGTTTCGACGACTTCGCGAAGGTGGATCTGCAGGAGGGTCGCTTCGGCTTCGTGGAAGCTCGCCTGCTCGAAGAGACGAACCGGCCCGTGAAGATCGTGATGGTTCCGGTCCTGGTCCGCTCGCCGCCCGCCCTCGACGTGTCGTCCGCGGTCCTCTCCACGCGGGCGGACACCGTACGCATCGAAGGCGTGGCCACCGACGCCGATCGCGTACTGGACGCGTATGCCTTCGCCGGCTCCCACAAGGTGTTCTACCAGTCGAATCGTGCCGGGCTCGATCCCCGGAAGCTGAAGTTCGCCTTCGACGTGCGGCTCCGTCCCGGCGTGAACCTCATCACGGTGGTCGCCCGGGAAAGCTCGGACACGGTGACCCGCCGGAGCATGGTCGTGCGCAAGGATGGGCCCGGCGGCGAGACGCTTCCGACACCCAAGCAAGAAGCGTTCGGCGCCGACTGGGAGTTCTCGGAGGGCGACTGAGCCTCGAGGGGCCCGCATGATTCGCCTACACGTCAACGTCGACCACGTCGCGACGGTCCGCAACGCGCGCGGCACGTTCTACCCCGACCCCGTGCTGGCGGCTCAGGAGTGCGAGCTCGCCGGAGCCGACGGGATCACCTGTCACCTGCGGGAGGATCGACGGCACATTCGTGACGACGACCTGAACCGGCTTCGAGTCGCCGTGCGAACACTCCTGAACCTGGAGATGGCGGCCACCGCCGAGATGGCGGCCATTGCCGAGCAGGTGAAGCCCACCGTCGTGACGCTGGTCCCGGAACGCCGCGAGGAGCGAACGACCGAGGGCGGGCTCGACGTCGTCGCCAATCAGGCGGCCGTGGAGGCGGTTGCCCGACGATGCGTGGCGGCAGGGGTCGGCCTCAGCGTGTTCATCGAAGCGGCCACCGAGCAGATTCGTGCCGCGCGCGGCCTGGGCGCCCGGCAGGTCGAGCTCCACACCGGACGCTACTGCGAGCTCGAAGGCACCGCGCGGGCCGAGGAGCTGTCGCGCCTCCGGCGCGGCGCCGAGGTCGCCTCCCAGCTGGGACTCGACGTGGCGGCGGGACACGGGCTCACGCGCCACAACGTGGTCGAGGTGGCCGCCATACCGCAGGTTGCCGAGCTCAACATCGGACACGCCGTCATCGCCGACGCGCTGTTCCTCGGCCTGTCCGGCGCCGTGCGCTCGTTCAGGGAAGCCATCGATCGCGGCGAGCGACTGCGCCGGGTCGGGTGACTCGTGATCGTCGGTCTCGGCCTCGACCTGACCTCCATCGCACGGGTGGAGAAGGCCCTCGGCAGGTTCGGTGAGCGCTTCTGGTGCCGGGTGCTCACGCCCGGAGAGCGAGAAGACCTTTCCGACCGGACCCTGGACCGTGCGGCGGCTCTTGCGGGCCGGTTCGCCGCGAAGGAGGCGGCGTCCAAGGCGCTCGGCGCGCCGCGCGACGTCTGGTGGCACGACGTGGAGGTTCGCCGCGGGCGCACGGGTCGGCCGGAGCTGTCGTTCACGGGGCCGGGCAGCGTGCGGGCGACGGCGCTCGGTGTCCGTCGCGCGCACGTCACCATCACGCACGATGCCGGAGTCGCCGCCGCAGTGGTGATCCTGGAGGGCGACGTGAACCTTCCGGAGTCGGCGCCATGATCCCGGTGCTCTCGCGCGAGCAGGTGCGCCAGCTCGACGCGCTCGCCATGGGCGCACGGGGGATGCCGGGGATCGTCTTGATGGAGAACGCCGGACGGTCCGCCGCAGAGGTCATCGCGTCCAGCGCAGGAGAAGGCGGCATCGAGGGCCGTCGCGTGGTGATCGTCTGCGGATCGGGCAACAACGGCGGGGATGGTTTCGTCGTCGCGCGCCATCTGACGATCCTCGGAGCCACCGTGAGCGTGTTCCTGCTCGCGTCGTCCGCGAAGCTGCAGGGCGACGCGCGTACCGCCATGGAGGCGTGGACCCGGCTCGGCGAGGATGTGGTGGAGCTGCCTGGAGACGCCGACCTGGGCCCGCTCGAGGAGGCCCTCGGTACGGCGGACGTCGTCGTGGACGCGCTGTTCGGGACCGGTCTCGATCGGGCCGTCGAAGGGCGCATGCGCTGGGTCGTACGCCTCGTCAACGGCAGTGGCGCGCTCCGCGTTGCGCTCGACGTTCCGTCGGGGATCGATGCGAACACGGGCACCGTGCTCGGCTGCGCCGTGGAGGCGGACGTCACGGTGACCTTCGCCGCGACCAAGCTGGGGCTGGTCACTCCTCGTGGCGCCGAGCATTGCGGACAGGTCGTCGTGGCGGACATCGGTGTCCCCGACTCCCTCGCGGACGAGGTGGGGTGGAGCGCGGAGGCGACCGAGCCCATGGATGTCGTCGCGGAGCTCGCGCCGCGTGGGCCACGCACGCACAAGGGCGACGGGGGGCGCGTGCTGGTGCTGGCGGGTCGCGCTGGCACGGTGGGCGCCGCGCTGCTCGTGGCGCGGGGTGCACTGCGGGCGGGGGCCGGGCTGGTGTGGCTCGCGTCGCTACCCGACGTCGTGGCCGCGTTCGAGGCCCGCGTGCTCGAGGTGATGACCGCGCGCATCCATCCGAAGAAGATCGAGCATTCCCTCGACGCGCTGCTCGCGGGCAAGGACGCCGTCGTCGTGGGGCCCGGGCTCGGCGTGGACTCCGTGGCCCGGCGCATCGTCGAGCACGTGACCACCCGGTGGCCAGGCCCCAAGGTGATCGACGCGGACGCGATATCGCTCCTTGCCGGCGCGCCCGACGTGGTTCGGCGGCTCTCCGGAGACTGCATGCTCACGCCGCATCCGGGCGAGCTCGGCCGCTTGCTAGGGACGACGGCCGAAGAGGTCGAAGCGGATCGTTTCGCTGCCGTTCGTCGAGCGGTCGAGCTCACCGGGAAGGTCGTCCTGCTCAAGGGCGCGTTCACGCTCGTCGGTGCTCCGGACGAGCCCATCGTCGTCAACCCCACCGGCGGCCCCGCGCTGGCGACGGCGGGCTCGGGCGACGTGCTGGCCGGCGTGCTCGGCGCCCTCGCCTGCCAGTGCCCGCCGCGGGTGGCCGCGTACTGCGCGGCATTCGTGCACGGCATCGCGGGCGACAGGTGGCAGGAACGGGTCGAGGCCGACCGTGGAATGCTCGCTCGCGAGATCGCGGACGAGCTCCCGGCCGCCCTGGGCGCGCTGGTCGAACTGGCGCGCAAGTCCCTGACGCTGCCAGATTGACACGCGCCTGCGTCCGGGGGGACGCAGACCGGCACGCTGGAGCCACGGGGAAACCGCGCGATCGGGCGTGGCACGCGGATTGCGAAGCGGTTCCTCATGCCCGGTCAGACCCCCGTCGTTCCGCCGTCGCGCGCGTTTCGCGACGAGCTCACTGCCCTCCTCCCCTCGCTGCGCGCGCGAGCGCTTCGCCTCTCTGCCAGCCGCGCCGACGCGGCCGATCTGGTGCAGGACGCCATCGAGCGCGCGCTCCGCTTCGAGGCGAGCTACCAGTCCGGAACCAACCTCAAGGCGTGGGCGCACCAGGTGCTGTTCAGCGTCTTCGTCACCCGATGTCGCAAAGCCCGCCGTGAGCGGCGCGCCCTCGGCTTCCTGCACGAGGATCCGTGCGCGTGGGTTCGCTCCGACCCTGCGCCCGCGATGGCCGTCCTCACGTCGAGCGTCGAGCGCGCGCTCCTGTCGCTCCCCGAATCGTTCGGAGCGGTCGTGAGGCTCGTCGATCTCGAGGAGCGCTCCTACAAGGACGCCGCCGTCGCACTGGGGATCCCCGTCGGGACCGTCATGAGTCGCCTCTTTCGCGGGCGGCGCCTCCTCGCGACACGGCTCGCAGCCGACGGCGTATCGCTTCCCGAAGCGGCCTGACGCCCACGAACCCGCTCCCCGGGTCAGTGCACGACCACCGCACCCGTGATGACCCGCTCGACCCCGGCAGACGTCTCGATCAAAAGCGCACCCGTCGCGTCCATCCCGCACGCCACCCCCTCGAGTCCGCCGGCCGAGACCCGCTGGCCACGCAGGGCGTCGTGTTCGGCCAGGTCTTTCGCGAGCTCAGCGAGTCCGCCGCGCCAGAACGAAGCCAGCCGTGCTTCCAGTGCCTCGAGCACGTCGCACAGGACGTCCTCGCGCGTGGCGTCCGTGGCGCCTTCCAGGTGGAGCGACGTCGCGATGGCGTGGATCTCCTCCGGGAGCTCCGTCATCGCCACGTTCAGTCCGATGCCGATGACGACGGCGGCGAGACGGCTCCCGTCGAGCTGACTCTCGACGAGGATCCCCGCGAGCTTCTTTCCCGAAACGAGGACGTCGTTGGGCCACTTCACCGCCACGGGGCTCGAGACGTGCCGCGCCACGGCGTCGCGGACCGAGAGTCCAACGGCCAGCGGCAGCGCCGAGGCGCGCTCGAGCGCGACACGCGGCCGGCACAGGAGGCTGATGGTCAGGTTGAGCCCGGCGGGTGACGTCCACCCCGACCCTCGCCGCCCGCGTCCCTTCGTCTGTTCGTCGGCGATCCAGAGTGTGCCGTCGGCCGCGCCCGCGCGCGCCCCGGTGAGCGCGTCGTCGTTCGTCGACCCCGTCGTGGCGACCGCGAACACCGGCACGCCCAGCGTCAGCCCGCGCGAGCGACGGCCGGCCTCGAAGCGACGGACGTCGAACGTCGGCCCCCTCACGCCAATCGCTCGATGTCGAGCGACACATCGACCGCGGGAGCCGAGTGGGTCAAGGCACCTACGCTGATCACGTCCACGCCGGCCCGGGCGAGTTCGGGGATTCGCTCAACGGAGACTCGCCCGGAGACCTCGACCAGCGCGCGGCCGGCGACCTTCTTCACGGCGAGGCTGACCTCGTCCGGCGCGAAGTTGTCGAGCATGACGACATCGGCCCCCGCGTCCAGGGCCTCGTCCAGGGCCGAGAGCGACTCGACCTCGATCTCGAGCTTGGAGGTGTGGGGGGCGTTCCGGCGCGCCGCCTCGAGCGCTGCGCGGATCCCTCCGGCGGCCTCGATGTGGTTGTCCTTGATGAGCACGGCCGAGCCCAGTGCGTCGCGGTGGTTGTGTGCGCCACCCGTCCGAACGGCGTACCGCTCGAGGGCTCGGAGGCCGGGCGTCGTCTTTCGCGTGTCGGTGACGCGTGCCCTGGTGCCGGCGGGCAACGCGCTCACGTAGCGATGGGCCATGGTGGCCACGCCGCTCATGCGCTGCACGAAGTTCAGCGCCGTGCGCTCGCCGAGCAGGATGGAGCGGGCGGAGCCCTCCACGGTCCAGAGCACGTCTCCGGCGGCGGCCCACGCGCCCTCTGGAGCGATCCGCCGCACGTCCAGGGTCGCATCGACCCGTCCGAAGACGCGCGCGAACACGTCCCAGCCGCACACCACGAGCGGTTCCTTCGCGAGCGCCCGTGCGCGAGCCAGCGTTCCTTCGGCGACGAGAGACGTCGTGGTCAGGTCGCCGCCGCCGAGATCCTCGGCCAGGGCGCGATCGACGATGGGATCGAGGATGGCCGGAGGAATCACCCGCGGAAACCGTAGCTCTGGGCCAGATACGAAGCAAAGAGGTTGCAGGCGGCGTGGAACGCGACCGGAGCTCCGATGCCACCCGTGCGGGCGCGGAGCCACCCGAAGAGGAGCGCCGGAAAGAACACGGCGAGGCGGTTGGGATGAGGCTCGGTGAGGTAATGGCCGACGCCGAACAGTGCGCTCGCGAGCAAGAGGCCCGGCCCCACGGACGCGCCCAGGATGCGCCAACGTGGCTTGAACACGTCGTCGAGCGCCGTCTGCAGCCAGCCGCGGTAGAACGCTTCCTCCGGCAGCGCGATGACGACGACTTGCCCGAGCGAGTCTTCGATCAGCGCCAGCGCGGACGCAGCCACGAAGGGCTGTCGAGGCTCCCACCACCACGCGTAGCCGACCCAGAACGGCGGGAACACGATCGCGGCGAGCAGCAGGCACACGAGGAGCGCGCGCCCCGTGTCGGAGAGAAGCCGTCGGACCACGAGGGGTACCGGCTCGAAGAGGCCGCCCATGGAGAGCCCGTGCCTGCGGATGAGCTCGGGATCGTCGCTTCGCAGCACGAGGGCGTACGTCACCGCGAGGAACGCGAACCCCACGCCCGTGGCCGCGTAATCGTCGGGGAGCGAGTACGACAGCGCGGACACGGCCACCGTCGTGCCCAGGGCGATGCCGACGGGTCGGCGCCAAGATGGCCGCGTTGCCGCCGGATCGTGGGTCATCCCGGGGTTCTCACCTCGGCGTGCCTTGCCCCGCAACCCCATAAATTTCCATGGGCACGTGAGGCCCGAGGACCTCGTTTCGCGGGTCGGCTACCCCTGGGCTCGCGGGCTGGGATAAGGTCGCGCCGGCCGGCGCTCAGACGCAGCGTTGCGAGCCGCCGCCCCAAGAACAGCGCCGTCCGTCGGAGGGCCCGACTCATGCTCGAATCGCACCGATCGCTCCCCGTTCCCCACGAGGTCCCGCCGCCCGGCATCGCGGATTTCGCGAAGTGGCCGCCCGACGACGACGACGTTCCCGATCCACCGGGCGGAGGAGTGCCGGCGGGTGGCGGGGGATCGATGATGGGTCCCGGGGACGGGGACTTCAAGAAGGGGCGCGTGGGCCCGGTGGCGATCATCGTCACGCTGCTCGTGCTGATCGGCGGCGGCGCGTTCTTCCTGCTGGGCGTCAAGCAGTCCGTCGAGGAACTCACCGTCGAGCAGGCTGCCGAACGCAGGAAGGCGATCCTGATCCTCCCCAAGGACGAGCAGGTCCCGAAGTGGCGCGAGCTCGCTTCTCCGGAGTCGGCGATCGGTGGACAGGGCGGGAACGAGCTCAAGCGGGAGGCGCTCAAGCAGCTTGCCTACCATCAGGACGGCGAGGCCATGAACCTCCTCGTCAAGGCGCTCGAGAACACGGACGTGACGATTCGCGCGCAAGCGGCCACCGCCATCGCGTGGATGGGTCTGCCCGCGGGTGAGGCCGCGAAGGGCGCGCTCTTGAAGCTCATGAAGGAGAGCGACAAGGGCGAGAAGCCGCAGGTCGCCTGGGCTCTCGTCGAGCTGGGCGACGCCACGGCCTTCGAGGAAGTCATGGCGCTCTATCGGCTGGGACACCTCTCGAAGGTCCAGCGGCTGGACGGCGTGGTGGCGTTCGACCCGGAGAAGCTCGTCAAGCTGATCACTCTGGACCAGCTCGCCGCCATGGCCGGTGACGAGAGCAGCGCGGTTCGGCAGCTGGTGGCGACGGTGCTGTCCCGGAATGCCGAGCCCAAGTGGACCGACGCGCTCATCAAGCTCGTGCAGGACACCGACGAGGAGGTCGCCCGGCAGGCGGCGCCCGGTCTGGGCAAGATCGGAGACGACCGCGCGCGCGGACCGCTCCTGGCCGCCCTCGACAAGGCCAGCAAGGAGGAGCGCGAGAAGTACCTTCACGCGATCCGCGACGGCATTGGAGCCCAGGGTCTCGTGCTGGCCCTCGACGGCGCCAACAAGGTGGCCGAGGAAAAGCCGCGCTGGTACCGCACCAAGGAGATCTTCGAGCTGATCCGCACGCTCGCCGATCCGCGCGGCGCCGACTACCTCGTCAAGTACATCGAGTCGGAGCCGCACATTCACTGGCAGACCGAGGCCGCCTTCGCCCTGGCCGAGGTCGGGGACGTTCGCGCGGTTCCGACCCTCGCCAAGAGGCTCCGGATGGATCCGCTGAAGATCTACAGCGACAAGTTCGACTGGGAGCAAATGCTCAAGCGCGACGACAAGGAACGCGTCGTCGCGGCGCGCATGCTCGCCGACGTGGCCTTCCTTCACCCGGACAAGGCCGAGCAGATCCGCAAGGACGCCGAGTTCGCCGTCAGCTTCTGGATCAACGAGCTGCCTTCGCCGCACGCCAACGGTCTGCGCGCGCTGGCGCGGATGAAGACCACCGACGGCAAGATCCTCAAGCAGCTCCGCGACTGGTCGGATCCGAAGGAGAAGCTCCCCGTGGAGGGCCAGCAGCCCCCGATGCCGGAGGAGTGGGTCGTCGCGCAGAGCGCGCTCCGGTACGTCGGCATGCTGAAGGACGAGCAGTCCATCAGCACCCTCGAGAAGCAGATGAAGCGACGGCCGGCCGACATCGACGCCACGATGGATTCCCTGATGGGCGGCGGCCTGGCCATCATCGGCATGACGCTGCGCGCACTCGGCAAGGGATCGTGCGAAGGGTTCGCCGAGCTCAGGGAGCAGAAGGCGTTCAAGCAGATGTTCGAGTACATCCAGGACGACAAGGAGAACGAGCAGGGGAGGGAAACCTGCTGCCAGTCCCTCGCCTGGGTCGCGACGGACGAGGACATGAAGTCGGTCGTCGAAGAAGTCGCGAAGCTCAAGGGCACCGAGAAGATGGTGCAGTTCAGGCGAGCGTGCTTTCTCGAGTCGCTCATCACACGCCCCGTTCCCGCCATCGCGACCGAGCTCATCGGTCTGATCAACGCGGACGCTGCACTCGAGACGCGTCACCAGGCCGCGCGCGCCCTCGGCAAGGCGGGACTCTCCAAGGAGATCGAGAGCCAGCTCTTCGAGAAGATGAAGGACGACGTCCTCATGGTCGATGCGGCGCTCGCCCTCGTGCTCGGCGGGGCCCCCGACACCGCGGCGCGAGCCGTCGCGATGTTCGGCGATCCTTCCAAGAAGCCCGCGCTCGACGAGCTTCAGGACCTCTGGTACCGCAGCTTCGGCTACTGGTCGCACGAGGATCTCGCCGAGGGGCACATCTTCCGCTGGGTGGACAACGCCGTCGCCATTTCCCGCCTGGAGCTCAACCAGACACCCCAGGAGTGGGCGCGCGTGCTGCTCATCAAGCAGTTCGACAACCTCCACTTCGACAACGGACCGCACTCCTTCACGCGCGTGGTTCTGCGGGCCCGCCTGGGCGAGATCGCGAAGAGCGACGACGCGGCGAAGCGCGGAGGCGCCATCCGAACACTCAAGTTCATGGGCGAAAGAGGGATGCTCCAGGCGCTGCGCGATGCTCCCGGCGAGACGGGAAAGATCGCTGCGGAGGCGTACCACGAGCTCATGAACCCGAAGATCGTGACGTCCGGCGTGATTCAGGTGGCCGAGCCGAAGAAGGACGACGTCCCGGGCGAGTGAAGCCGCGCACGTCCACGCGTCGCGGCATCGCGGCGCTCGCGCTCGCCGTCAGCGGCTCGGCGTGCAGCGCCGGCGGCTCCGTGCCGGCGTCCGGCCCGAAGGTCATCGCGCTCGAGGCGGCGCCAGGTGCGGTCATCCACCAGGCGTGCACCCCCACGGGGTCCGAGCGGTGCTTCGACGCGCGCGACGACAACTGCAACGGCATCATCGACGAGGGATGCGGGCTCAACACCGGCCTGGTGCAGTTCGTCATCGCGTGGGAGCGAGCCGGGGCCGACGTGGACCTCAACGTCACCGACCCGAACGGCGAACTCATCGACGTCGGCAGGGCGTTCGACAGCGGCCTCGTCAAGGAGAACGACTGCCCGGGCAAGGCGAACGCGTGCCACGGCCAGAACGTCGAGAACGTGTACCTGGAGTCCGGCGATCCGCTCCGGGGTCGGTACCGCGTCGCCGTGCGCCTGGAAAAGCTCGGCGGTGAGAATCCGCCCATACGTGTGACCCTGGGCGCCCGGGTGGGACCGAAGACGTACCAGGTGGAGGTCGTGCTCGAGCGCGTCGAAGAGGAGCAGGTCATCGTCGTCGAACTCTGACGCGCGCGTGGACGGCGTGAAACCGCGCAGGAAGCGAGTTGCGCGGCCGCTTCCAACGCGCGGCCCTTCGTGAGAGCATCCGTCCGTTCCGCGCTCCGGCGCGGTCGAGGGATTTTTGGCGAAGGTACTCGGCAAGGTTACCGGCGAGATCGCCGCTCTGCGCGGGCCCGACGCCCTGCACAGGATCCGCGTACCGGAGGCGTGGCTGCAGGCCGGCGCCACCATAGAGGTGGAACTGCCACGGAACCTCACGTGTGCGTCCTGCGAGGGGGGCGGCTGCGACAAGTGCGATCGGTCCGGGGCCGTCTCGCTGCGCGGCCGCAAGGAGCCGCTCGAGCTGCTCCAGGTGACCCTGCCACCGCGAGAGGCGGCCGACGTCCCGCCTTCGTCCGGGAAGCGCGGTCTGGTGGTTCGTGTGCCTGGGCGTGGCGGGATGCCCAAAGAGGAGGACGATCGCCCCCGCGGCGTTCTCCTGCTCTCGGTTCGTCCGGGGCTCGATGGTGAGAAGGAGGCGTCGCTGGTCGAGCTTCGTGAAGCGCCGCGGCCCGTGCCGCAGGCGATCGTGCCGACGGTGCCGCCCGCGACCACGACGCCTCCTCGCGCGCCGCTCGGGATCCCGCTGTGGGGCTGGTATGCGGCTGCCGCGGTCGCCGTCGCATGGGGCATCGCCATCGCCTCGTCCCGCTGATGGAGCCGCGGTCGTCAGGTTGACGCGGCCGTCCCCCGCCTCCTAGAAAGTCGCTGAGGAATCGGCCGGGTCAGCAGCCTGGCGGTCCCCCTCGAGGGCTCCCATGACGAGGCGCCCGCATCGCCCAGCGAGGACCAGATGAACCCGATCGGAATGGCCGCCGTCATCGTGACGCTCGTCTGCATGTTCGCGTGGAGCGCGCACCGGCGCTGGAACCTCCTTCGAGTGGGCGGTCCGACCCACGAGTCTCGCTTCGGCGACCTTGGGTCGCGGCTCGTCGGCGTCTGGACGTTCGCCGTCTACCAGAAGAAGATGCGCTACTACTTCTGGGCCGGCCTCGCGCATCAGCTCATCTTCCTGGGGTTCGTGGTGCTGCTCCTGCGGTCCCTCATGCTCTGGGGGCGCGGCTTCGATCCGAAGTTCAACTTCTGGGTGCTCGGCCCGGATCCGGTCGGCGGGATCGCGCTCGGGAGCGGCTACACGTTCCTCAAGGACGTGTTCGCCCTGCTGGTGCTGCTCGGGGTAACGGTGTTCGTGTACTACCGCACCATCAACGTCCAGAAGCGCATGAAGCTGGGCGTCGAGGGGCTCGTGATTCTCGGGATCATCGGTACGATGATGCTCGCGGACATCTTCTACGACGGGGCGGCCACGGTGCTGCACCACCGCTTCGGGGAGCTGTGCGGGAACGTCGGCCCGGGGAGCTGGTGCGAGTCGGCGCAGACCGTCATCGCCCACCGAGGCCCACTGGCCGAAAACGCGGCGATCGCGTGGCACGCGTTCCCGGAGCCGGCGGGCTCCGCCGCGGCCGTGGTCGTCTCCGGCCTGGGGGTCGAGTCGCTCGTCGTCGTGTCGCACGTAGGCTTCTGGGTGCACTCGTCCCTCGTCCTCGTCTTCCTGAACATCCTCCCGTACTCGAAGCACTTTCACATCCTGACCGCGATCTCGAACGTCATGCATCGCGATCTGACGCCGCCTGGGCGGCTGCGCCCGCTCGCACCGAGCAGCGAGAAGCTGATGGAGATGGTGGAGAAGGCGACCGAGCAGGAGGACATGCACGCCGCGCCCATCGGCTACGCTCGCATCGAGCACTTCACGTGGAAGGACATCCTCGACTTCTACACGTGCACGGAGTGCGGGCGCTGCTCCGACAACTGCCCGGCGCACACGACCGGGAAGGTGCTGAGCCCCAAGCACCTGACGGTGGATCTGCGTGACCACCTCTACGAACGGGACGAGGAGTTCCTCACCAGCGTCGGCGCGCCCCGCGGCGGCGTGGAGCTTCCCTGGGCCGCGTCAAACGGCGCGGCCGTTGCCGAACCCGCCGAGCCGGCGAGCGACGGCGGGGACTCCGCCGAAGGGGCGGCTTCCGGCACGGCTGCGGCGCCGGACGGTGCGCTCGAGAAGTATCGGCCCATCGATCTGGTCCCGAACGTCGTGCACCCCGACGTGCTCTGGGCGTGCACCACGTGCCGTGCCTGCGAAGAGCAGTGCCCGGTGATGATCACGTACGTGGACAAGATCGTCGCGATGCGCCGGCACCTGGTCCAGATCCGCGGAGAGTTTCCGGCGGAGCTCAACAAGCCGTTCGAAGGCATGGAGACGAACGGCAATCCGTGGAACCTGTCGCGGATGGACCGTGCGAACTGGGCCGAAGGTCTGGGGATCCCCACCTTCGCCGAGAAGCCCGAGACCGAGGTCCTGTACTGGGTGGGCTGCGCCGCGAGCTACGACGATCGCGCCAAGAAGATTGCCCGAGCGACGTCGCGCCTGATGGAGAGCGCCGGAGTGGATTTCGCCATTTTGGGGCAGGAAGAGACCTGCACCGGGGACTCGGCGAGGCGCGCGGGCAACGAGTACCTCGCCATCATGCTCGCAGAAACGAACGTGGGTACGCTGAACGGCTACCAGGAACAGGGGGGCGTCAAGACCATCGTCACGACGTGTCCGCACTGCTTCAACACGCTCAAGAACGAGTACCCGGACTTCGGTGGGAAGTACGACGTCGTGCACCATACCGACTTCCTTCTCGGACTGGTCGCCTCGGGAAAGCTGTCGCCCACGAAGTCGGTGAAGGCGAAGGTGGCCTACCACGACTCCTGCTACCTAGGGCGGTACAACGGGGTGTACGAGCCGCCTCGGGAGATCCTGAAGCGCATTCCGGGTGTGGAGGTCCTGGAGGTGGAGAACTGGAGCCGCAACAAGGGACTCTGCTGCGGTGCAGGCGGCGCGCAGATGTGGATGGAGGAGCAGAACAAGGACCGCGTGAACGTGAAGCGCACCAGGCAGCTGCTCGACACCGGCGCGACGACGATCGCCTCGGCGTGCCCGTTCTGCATGACGATGCTCACCGACGGCATCAAGAACGAAGGTCGGGACGAGGAGATCCGCCAGATGGACGTCGTCGAACTCCTAGCCGTCGCCTGCGGCCTCGACGAGGCCAAGGCGTCGAAGAAGGACGCCGAACCGGAGGCACCGTCCGACCGCGCCGAGGCGTAGCGGGGCTCGGACGGACTTCGGTAGAATTGCGCACGCTGGGCGCTATAATGCCTCCCCCGCGTGCCAGCACCTCGCCCCCAACCTGCCCGAGTCGATCCCGGTGACGCGCCCGCCGGTGACGTCGATGCGGTTTCTCAGCAGACCTTCGAGTGCGATTCGTGTGGTGCCGTGACCACCGGGCGGCCCGCGGGAGCGGGGCTGTTCGTGTGGACGCGCGGGGAAGAGGTTCGCTACGAGGAACCGCCGCTCTGCGAGGCCTGCGCGCGCGCGATCACCATGGGCGCCCTGTCCGCGTGGCAAGCCGAGGACGACGAAGAGGGGTGAGGCCTCTGTGCGAGCGGTCGGGTCCGGGCTCTGCCGCGCCGTGAGGTCCGCTGGCGAGAGTTGGCCGGGGATGTCTCCCGGCCATCGGCGCGTTGGCCGGCGCGGTCAGCCGCGCGGGGTCCGGCGCACCCGCTCGAGCACTTCTACGTCCGCGATGTCCCGCGCCCGGCCTGCGGCCCGCTTGTTCGTGATGAGATCGTCGAGAGCGATCACGCGGACGGGAACGCCGTCCCACTTCGTGGCAACGGCTCGCCGGATGGCGTCCGTGGCGTCGATGCCAGCCACAGTGCGGAGGATGTCGATCCGCAGGGGCGGCGCTCCGAGGTACGCGACCTCGGTCTCCGCGAGGTGAGTGACGGCGTCGACGACGGCACTCGGCGCCCCGTAGCGAGCCAGCGCGCGAGCAGCCCGTGCCCGGTTCTCGTCACTGCCGTCGATGAGGACGTCGAGATCTTTCGTCGCGCGGGGCTCCGCGTGAAACGCGAAAGCGTACCCGCCGATGAGGACGAACTCAACGCCCTCTCGGGCGAACTCCTCCAACAGCTCTTTGAAGTCGAGAGGTAGCTTCATGGTCTGGATCCCGGAGGCGCATCTGCTCGTCCCACATCACGAAGACGCATCCGAGGCGCTCCTCCGGCGTCATCGCTCGATAGAAGGCGTCCGAAGCCTCTTCCATCTCCGCGTGGCTCCGCGCGACGCCCGACACCCAGTTACGTCGGCGCGCTTCGGCGCGCTCCTCGCGATCGTCCACGGCCGACAGGCTAGCATGAACGCGTCCCTCCAAGGTCTGTCGAGCGGGTGCGGGTGTGCAGCGCGAGCGTGGGGCGAGCGCGGTCCGTGTCGGGAGATCTGCGGCAGCCCGGGTGGGTTCGAAGGATGTCGAGCGCGGCGCGTCGACGACATCGAAACTCAGTGCACCGTCGCGCGGCCGGCTGGATCGGAGAGTTCCGCGGGGGGCCTTCGCTCGTACAGCTCGTGCGCCGTGGCGCGGAGGACCACCGAGACGTCCGCGCTGGCGATGACTTCGCGCAGCTCGCGCCGCGTGCAGAGCACGACGAAAGGGACGGATTTCTCCGCGGGAGCGCCGGGGTTGAGCAGGATCGCCATGCGCACCCTCGGCTGGCGCATCCAGCGGTGCATCTTCACGATCTCGGACAGGGCCTCCCGCCGGGCCGGGCGCGTCGCGCAGATCCGCACGACGTCCAGCTCGGTGAGCTTCGGGTTCACCAGCAGCTGGCGGAGCACCATCGGGTGGGGGTCGGCCAGCAGGCGGTCGAAGTGACGCCGGTCGGGTCGACGCGCCAGGCTCCTTCGCTCGCCCAGGGTCAGCTCGCGACCGGCACCGTAGTCCGGTACCGCGAGCTCGGTGAAAGGTGGGGCGCAGATGGCGGGATCGGGGGCGAGGCGAAGTAGTCGCGCGAGGCTCCACAGGCGCTGCTCGCCCGCTTCGCGACGCAGCTCTTCCCGCAGCGGGTCCCCAGGCTCGGTGGCCGCGAGCAGCATGGCGACCGCCAGCATCGCCTCGTGGGCCTCGGGGTTGGCGGCCTCGTTCTGGGCGGCGAGGTCGTTCAGCGCCAGCGCTGCTCGCTCCGGGGCCCAGCGGACGAGCTGCTCGGCGAGCCAGCTCACGCGCAGGGAGACGTGGCTCAACGAGAGGAGCACCCGCTTGATCCGTTCAGCCTCCGCCACCACGCGACTTTACCATCGAAGAAACGCCGGTGCCCCGCGCCCCGGATGTCGCTACGCTCTCGCCCGATGACGGACCCCGACGCCTTTCGCGACGAAGTCCGCGCGTGGCTCGAGCTCAGCGCTCCGGCCGCGCTCCGCGGCCGCGTGGGCGATCCGGACGCCATCGTCTGGGGCGGGCGTCGGGCGTCGTTCCCCATCGCCGAGTCCAAGCGCTGGCTCGACGTCGCCAGCGAGCGCGGCTTCACGGCCCCGACCTGGCCGGTCGAGTACGGAGGCGCGGGTCTGGACCGGGCACGCGCGAAGGTGCTCGCCGAAGAGGTGGCCCGGCTGCGCTTGCCTCCGCCGCTGTACGGCTTCGGACTCTCGATGATCGGTCCGACGTTGCTCCAGTACGGCAGCGAACCGCTGAAGCGGGAGCACCTTCCCAGGATCGCGCGTGGCGAGATTCGGTGGGCGCAGGGCTACTCCGAGCCCAACGCCGGATCCGACCTGGCGTCGCTCGCGACGCGTGCCGTGCGGGACGGCGAGGAGTTCGTCCTCGACGGTCAGAAGGTGTGGACGAGCTACGGCAACCTGTCGGACTGGATGTTCGCGCTCGTCCGCACGGATCCCTCCGCCAAGAAGCAGAGTGGGATCACGTTCCTGCTCCTCGATCTCGACAGTCCCGGCGTGAGCGTCCGGCCCATTCGGCTCATCAGCGGGGCGTCGCCCTTTTGCGAGACGTTCTTCAACGGCGTGCGCGTACCCGTGTCGAACGTCGTGGGCGAGCAGAACGACGGTTGGACGGTCGCAAAGGCGCTGCTCGGCCACGAACGCAACATGATCGGCAGTCTGTTCGGTGCGGGGCGTGCCTCGAAGACGACCGACCGGGTGATCGAAGTCGCGCGCGAATCCATGGGGCACGAAGGCGGTGTGCTGGCCGATCCCGTCGCTCGGGATCGCGTCGCGCAGCTCCTGATGGATCAGAAGGCGTTCGACCTGACGGTGAAGCGTGTCGCGGATGCTGCCCGGGCGGGTCAGCAGCCCGGAGCGGAGTCGTCGATCTTCAAGGTCTACGGGACTGAGCTCAACCAGCGACGCTACGAGCTTCTGATGTCGCTGCGAGGACCGGAGTCCATCGGTTGGGAAGGCGAGGCATTCACCGCGGACGCCCGCGCCGAGACGCGCGAGTGGCTGCGGTCGCGGGGCAACACCATCGAAGGCGGCACCAGCGAGATTCAGCTCAACATCATCGCGAAGCGCGTCCTCGGGTTGCCGGATTGACCATGAAGCTGGCGCTCGACGAAGACCAGAAGTTGCTCGCGAGTTCCGTCGCGGCGTTCGTGGCGAAGCGCTCACCTCTGTCCCGGATTCGGACCCTGCGCGACGCGGACGACCCCCTGGGACATTCCGCCGAGCTCTTCGCAGAGATGGCCGAGCTCGGGTGGCTCGGCATGGCATTCGACGAAGCGCACGGGGGCGTGGGTCTCGGCCTCGCGTCGCTCGTGATCGTCGCCGAGGGTCTCGGGCGCGCGCTCGCTCCCGAGCCGTTGATGGCGTCGGCGGTCCTCGCGGGAGGCGCCGTGGCGCGCTGGGGGTCACCCGCCCAGCGAGAGCGGCATGTGCCGGGCATCGTGGCGGGGACCTCCCTCGCGGCGATGGCCATCTACGAGCCGGGGATGCGCTTCGACCTGGACAGGATGCGGGCCCGGGCCGTCCCGCGTGATGGCGGCTGGGTGCTGCGCGGTACGAAGCGACACGTTCTCGGCGCTCCCGGCGCGGACCTCCTCGTCGTGATGGCTGGAACGGAGACCTCGTCGCCGGCAGGATCCCTCGGCGCGTTTCTCGTCGACCCGCGGGCACCTGGCGTCACCGTGGAACGCGAGCGGCGCATCGACGGGCGCTCGGCAGGGACCGTGGTGCTCGAGGGCGTGCAGGTCGCGGGGGATGCGCGACTCGGCGAGGCGGGCGACCTGCGCGTCGCGCTTCATGACCTCCTGGACGCCGCCACGGTCGTCCTCGCTGCCGAGATGCTCGGCGGCATGTGCGAAGCGTTCGACCGGACGCTCGCCTACTTGAAGGAGCGGCAGCAGTTCGGCGTGCCCATCGGGAGCTTTCAGGCGCTCAAGCACCGCGCCGCTCGCGCGTTCATCGAGCTCGAACTCTGCCGCTCGTCCGTCATGGCCGCGGCTCGCGCGGTGGACTCGCGGAGCGACGACGCGCGGGCCCTCGTCTCCCTCGCGAAGGCCCGCTGCTCGGACGCCTTCATCCTGGTGGCGAACGAGGCCATCCAGATGCACGGGGGAATCGGCATGACCGACGAGCACGACATCGGCTTCTTCCTCAAGCGGGCGCGCGCCGCGGAGATGACGTTCGGGGACGGCGCGTACCACCGGGACCGATTCGCGCGGAGTGTGGGGTTCTGAAGGCCGCGCGACGAACTCCGACGACCGCGTTCGCCTCGGACGCGCCCGACGCGTAAGCTCGGCGCCGTGACGCCCGCGGAGCACCTCGACTCCCTCGCAACGAGCTGGCGGCGGCCGATCTCGGCGGCCTTGCGCAGTTTTCGGCTGGCCATCGTCGTTGCGGTTCTCTTCGCTGGCGCCCACCTGGCGCGCCTGGGCACCCCCGTCGCACGAGGCGCCGTCGGCATCGCCTTCGCGGTCGCGGTTGCCGGCATGGTCGCCGCGCACTGGCGTGATCGGCGGGATTTCGCCGATCCGCGGCGGACCATCTCGCGGACCCTGGTGCCGACGGATCGCGCGCTGGGCGCGGGCGCACTGCGCGCGATCGACCTGGTGCAGGAGACTCGGCGCGACGCGACGCTCGGATCGGCCGATCTGGCGGCTCTCCACTTCGAGCGGCTGCTGCGGCGCGCGTCGCGCGATGCCGTCGAGCACATCGCGGGCCGCCGCGCGAAGCGCTGGCGCTGGCTGTCCACTGCCCTGGCGGCGACGGCGCTGGGTGCCGTCGCCGCCGGTCCCTTCCGCGTGGTGGAGGGGCTCGACGTGCTGATGGCCGTGCGAGGGGTGGGCCCGTTGCCCCTCGAGTGGCTGTCCTCCGTCCGGGTCACGACGCAGTCGCCGGCCTACCTCCGGGAGCCCGATCGGCGCCTCTTCCTCGGCGCCGCCAGCCTCCTCCCCATCGGCACGCAGATCACCGTCGCGGGGGTGCCCATTCACGAGGGCAGGGCGCTGGTGCTCTCCGACGGCGACGAGATGGTGCCGTTCGTCGATGACGGAAAGGGTGGCGTCGTGGCGAGGTGGACGGTCGAGGGCGCCACGGAGCTGCGAGTCGCCGCCAGGTTCGGATCCGTGCGCATCGACGAGCCCGACCCGCTCTGGATCGCCGCGGTGCCGGACGAGCCGCCGCGCGTCGAGCTCTGGCTTCTGACGGCGACGGGCGGCAGGGAGCCCGCGCCGAGGACCCTCTCGCTCTCGGACGTCGATCGAATCGGTCTCGAGTACTCTGCCGTCGACGATCACGGCCTGCGCGCCGTCGACGTCGTGCTGCGCGCCGGGACCCGCGAGGACCGGCGAGCGTTGGCCCGGCTGGACGGCGAGTCTGCCGTCGACGCTGGCGGGTACACGCTGAGCGCTTCGGACCCGTTCCTCAAGCGCGCCTTCGTTCCGGTCGCCGTGACCGTCGAGGCCCGGGACGGCGATCCTTCCCGCTCCACCTGGGGCGTGAGTCCGGCGATCACCGTCCTGCCTCCGGCCGTCGGCGAACCCGAGGCCGAGCGCTACCGGCGGCTCTACGCCGCGCGCGACGCCGTCGCGGCTCTCCTCGCCTGGCAGACTCGGCGTCACGCGGCCGGCGACGTGCGACCGCCTGCGAAGTTTCGCGACGCCGACGGTCTGCGCGTGGCGGCGATCGAGAGCCTTCGGGCATCCGTCGCGCCGCAGAGGGGGCGGCTGGACGTTCCTGGCGGCCTCGCGACGTTCCTGCTCGGGCAGGCGTCCGTTCTCGCATCCAGGGTGCCGCCCGGCGGATCGCCGCTGCGCGCGACCGAGGACGTCATGCTCGCGGTGGACAAGGCCATTCGGGCACTCGCGCTGCGCGACGCGCGGACCGTTGCCAAGCGCCTGGGGGATGTCGCGGAGGAGGCCGCCGACGGCGCCCACCAGGCGAGGGCAACCGACGCACGCGCCGCCGGTACGGCGCGCCTGGACTCTGCCCTCACCGCGCTCGACGAAGGCGCGCAGGCCCTCATGGAGCTCGGCGTCCTCGGGCTCGACGTCGGCTCGGTGGCTCGGGGGGACACCGGACGGATTCGGCGAGCGCGCGGTCGCGAGGCCCTCGCGGAAGCGGAGCAGGCCGCGCGACACCTCGCCGCGCGGCTGCGGCGCCCGAATCCCTCCTTCGGTACCTCAGAGTCCTCGCGTCGCAGCGGGGTCGAGTCCGGGATGCTCGGCGCGGGGGAGGCCGCCGGGGAGCCATCGCGCGCGGACCAGGGGTTCGATCAGCTCGCCGACGAGGTGGCCGAACTCGCCCGCGAGCACGCCGACGAGATGGATCGGGTCGAACGCGCGCTCCGCGAAGCGGAGCAGGCGGTGAGTCTGGACCAGGCCCGGCAGGAGGCACGCGCTCGCGCGGACGCCGTTCGGCGCGCCGCCGCGGACCTGCCACTCGTGGGCGCGCGACCCGGTTCGGCGGCCGCCGCTGCCGCGCTGGCGCGCGAGCACGCGGGAGCGATGGCCCATTCGCTCGAGCAACTCTCCGTCGGCGATGCCGTCGAGAGCGGCCGAGACGCCCTGGCCGCGCTGGACTCCGCCAAGTCTCGCTCGGCAGCCGAGGGCTCCCGTGCGGACGAGGAAGCGATCGAACGCGCGCGGAGGGAAGTGAAGGACGCGCTGGAGTGGGCCGAGCGGCTGCTCGGAAAGCTGCGGGCCGAGGCCGCGCAGCGCGCCAAGGGAGCCCTAGGCAGCTCCGCGGCGCGGGAGCGCGAGCTGTCTCAGCGCGCAGGCAACCTCGGCTCACGTGGTCGCATTCGCGAGTCCGCCCTTCCGGAGGACCTCATCGACAACCTGGACCGCGCGGCGAGCGCGATGGCGGAGGCTGCGGACGCCTTGCAGAGAGGCGACGGGGAACGCGGCCTCGAGCGGCAACGCGAAGCCCAGCGCCTCCTGGAGCAGACGGATCGCGGCAAGACCTCGGATCATGACGGCGACGCGAAGCCACCGGCCTCCCCGGGGAGTTCTCCCGACGGCAACCGCATGCCCACGGACGGATCAGTGCCGGGCGAAGGCAGGGACGGCGCCGAGGACTTTCGGCGGCGGGTCCTGGAGGGGCTGGGCAAGGACCGAGGCCGTCTCGGGGACGCCGTGCAACGCTACGCGGAGACGCTGCTCCGATGAGGCGGGTCCGCGCGCTGCTCTTCGGTCTGGCGACGCTTTCGGCGCCGTCGTGGGCGCAGGCGCCGTCGTCGGCTTCCGCCGACCCGACGCCGCGGGCGGAGGCCTCGGCGAGCGCGGAGCACCCGCCCGCGCAGATGGGCCCCCCGACGGTGCTGCAGCAGATCGCCAACGCGACGACCGAGCTCGATCTCGAGAGCGCGCGTGCCCAGATCGAATCCATCCAGGCGGACACGCCCGGCGTCGCGTTCGAGCGTGCCCGGCTCGCGCTGTACGAAGGTGACTGCGAAGCCGCCCTGGCCATCACGACGTCTCCCGCCCTCGCCACGGCCCCCGAGGTGGCGGCGCTGGCCGGCCTGGCGCGCACCTGCGCCGGCGCCGTCGCAGGCGCGCTGGTCGTGCACGATGTCGACGCGGGCGTGTGGGTGAGGCTCCAGGACGACGCCGATCGTGTGCTCGTACCCTTTCTGGTGGACGTCGCCGTTCGCGCTCGCAGGGCCGCGGCTCGCGACCTCGGCGTGGAGCTGCCGCGACCCCTGCGAATCGACCTGGTTCGCGACCTGTTCACGCTCTCTGCCGTGACGGGGCTCCCCACCGAGGCGGCAGAGACGACCGGTACGATCGCCGTCGCGCGGTGGGGCCGGGTCACCATGGTGTCGCCCCGGGCAACGCCCCTCGGGTTCCCGTGGGAGGACACGCTCGCGCACGAGGTCACACATCTGGCGCTCTCGCGGGCGACCCGCGACCACGCACCGCTCTGGCTTCAAGAAGGGATCGCGAAGCGAGAAGAGCGCCGGTGGCGCGACGCGCGACCGTTCGACGACGAACCGTCCGCAGACGTCGTCGCGTACGACGCCCTCGTTTCCGGCCGCTCGGTGGGTGTGGATCGCATCGGACCGAGCATCGGCATGCTTCCGTCCCCCGACGCGGCGCGGATCGCCTTCGCCGAGGTCTCGAGCTTCGTCGAGTACTGGCTCGCGCAGAGCGGAGATGCGGCGCTCGCGCTGCTCTTGACCGACCTCCGAGGACTGGGTCACGGCGGCGCGGACCGCGCCATGGTGAGCGTGACAGGCAAGAACCTCGAGACCTGGATCAGCGAGTGGCAGGAGCACCTGCTCCGGATGCCGGTTCGCTCCGACGGCGCCGAGCTGCCCGTGCTGCAGGGAGAGGACCCACTGCCGACCGAAGACGTCGTACGCCTCGTGCGGCTGGGTGACGTCCTGCTGGGATCCGGGGACGCCGAGGCCGCCATCACGCCGCTGACTCAGGCCCTCGGCGCGACGGCCGACAGTCCCTCGCTGCGGTGGCGCCTGGCGCGCGCGCACGTGGACGCGGGGGACGAAGGCGCGGCATGGCCGCTCGTGTCCCGCGCGGAGGACGTACGGACGGTGCATGGTGGTTACTTCGCGCTCAAGTCGCGAGCGGATCGCGCCGCAGGAAGGCCCAGCGAAGCCGACCGTTCACTCGAGCTCGCGCTGTCCGTCGACCCCTACAGGGAGGAAGCGGCGTGTCGCGGACTCTGGACCGCGAGGACGAATCCCCTGCCGCGGGTCTTCCCCGCGCCGTCTTCCTCCAGTCGGGACGCCGACCTGAGCATGCGTCCCCCTCTCCCGACCGATGCCGCATGGCGGGCGCTGTGCGAGGAGGCGCGCAGGCAGCGTCGAGATTGACCGGATCTTGCGCCAGGCCCTACGATGATCAGCCCGCCGGCCAGTCGTCGCGGAGACCCGTCCCTTGAGTGTCACGACCTTCGCCGCGGCGCAGCTTCTCCGCGCACTACCGAGGGTTCGTCTCAGCCGAGCCGTTGGCCGGCTTTGCGACCGGCCCCTTTCCCCCGGCGTCTCTCGCGTCATTGCCCGGGCCTACGCCCGCGCGTATCGCGTCGATCTCAGCGAGGCCGAGCGGGCCGACGACGGCTACGCGTCGTTCGATGCGTTCTTCACGCGGCGGCTTCGAAGCGGCGCCCGGACCATCGAGCGGGCCGGTGTGGTCTCGCCGGCGGATGGCCGCCTGGAAGCCACCGGGCCCATCGACGCAGGAGCGCGCCTCTTCGTGAAGGGCAAGCCGTACGACGTCGGTGACCTGGTCGGCGACGAGCGCCAGGCGGCCCGCTACGTGGGGGGGAGCTTCGCCGTCGTCTACCTGTCGCCGCGGGACTACCATCGAGTTCATTCGCCCGTGGACGGCGACATCGTCGCCGTGAACAGCCTCGAAGGGGACCTCTTCCCCGTGAACGCCATCGGCGAGCGGCACGTGCCGCGGCTGTTCGTCGAGAACCATCGGGTCGCCATCGAGATCCAGACCCAGACCCTGGGGAGGGTGACGGCCATCATGGTGGGAGCGATCATCGTCGGACGAATCTCGGTGACGGTGCTGGGCCCGGGGCGCCCGGCGGCGGGACGCCGTGAGCTCGAACCGCCCGTAGCGGTGGCGCGCGGGGACGAGATCGGCATCTTCCACATCGGGTCCACGGTCGTGCTGCTCACCGAGGCTCCGGCCCGAATCTCGCGTGAGGCCGGTCCCATCAAGTACGGTGAAGCCCTGGTGACGTCCTCATGAGCCCGCCGGACGGCGACGAGACGGACCTCGGCGACGAGGCTCCGCCCGACGTGCCGGACATCGCGTCGGGGCCGACGCCCGACGCCGACGCTGCAGCCGCGCCGGCCCCCCCGCCGCCCGCGGGGCCGCCCCCGAAGCCCTCGCAGCCGATGATGGCTGCGGTCACGGTTCCCGAGATTTCCGTGAAGCCCGAGACCTTCGACGACGACGCGACCCTCTCTGACGCCGACGTCGTCGTGACGGCTGCCCCGCCACCACCACCCCGGTCGGCGCCGCCCCCCGCGCCGAGTTCCCGGTCCGCCCGCGGAACGACCGCAACGTCAACTTCATCGCCAT
>CAZARU010000027.1:0-70259 GCA_964487605.1 uncultured Polyangiaceae bacterium | reverse complement strand
GCCGCGCCGCTTCCGCCGGTTCCAGCTGTGCCCGCGCCGGCATCCGCCGCGGCACCCGCGCCGCCCTCGGCCGGTCCCCCTCCGTCACCGAAGAGGTCCCCCGTGTCATCGGAGCCGCTGCACCCGGCTCCGCTCGCGACGGCCGCGGCCGCGATGGCGAAGAGGCAGGTTCGCGCAAGGCCCAAGATGACGCGAGTGTATCACGCGGCGCTGCGGGCCGGGGCATGGACGTCTGTGTCCGCCCGTCGCGATCTGCTGGGCGCCGCCACGATGGTGTGCCGCCCGGCCCCCGGTGCTCACCCGACGGACTTGCTCACCTCCAGAGCGCGCGCTCGGTAGCCGGCCTCCAGCAGCCGGCGGACCGCTGGCGACTCGTAGAGCCGACGCTCCACGATCTCGTGCATTGCGCGCTGAATCCCCGCCCGGGCCCCGGTGGGCCATGCGACGCTCCTCGCGCATTCCCAGCGGAAGCGCTGCGCCAGGCGCTGCACGCCGCCGTCTCGCCCCAGGGCCTGGGCCGTCAGACGGCCCGCGATCCGGCCCGATGCGAGCGCCTGCCAGATCCCTTCGCCGGTCAACGGGTCGATCAGGCGACCCGCATCACCGCAGGCCAGGAGGTTCTCGCCAGCGGGCGGCGCGTGCCACCGAGCCAGCGGCAGCGACCACGTGCGCGACGCGCCTTCGCGACGGGCCTCGGCGAACCGCTCCGGGTGATCGCCGACGAAGCGTTCCAGCAAGTCGCGAAGCTTGATGCCCTGGGCGCGGTACCTATCCAGGCGCAGGTACACGCCGACGTTGGCGACGCCTTCCACGTCGGGAAAGATCCACGCGTAGCCGCAAGGGAGGTCGTGGCGAAAGAAGTGCTCGCTGTGACCGCGATCCGGCCCCGGTCGCATCCGGGAGTAGTAGGCCGTGATCGCGATGCCCATGGTCGCCGGGGGCGGGCGAGTCTCGCCGAGCGTGGACCACGCCATGGAGCCATGTCCGTCGGCTGCGACGACGGCGTCGGCGCTCCATCGCCAGCCGTCCGCCCGGGCTTCGACCCGGCGTGCTCCCTTCCGGACGAGTTCCCGAACGTGCGCTCCTTCCACCACGCGCACGCCCAGCGCGTCCAGCGCGGCTCGCAGGACGTGATCGAACGACCGGCGCTCGCAGATGTATCCCGGAGCGTCACCGTAGCTTCGGCCGACGCGGGAGCCGTCGGGAAACACCGCCGTGGCACCCAGCACAGGGGCGCGCGGCGCCGCGTCGAAGCCCGCACCGGCGCCCAGCTCGACGACGGCGCGGGCCGCCTCGTTGGAGATGGCGTCCCCGCACGTCTTCGGTCGCGGGAAGCGCGCGCGGTCGACGACGCAGACCCCAGCCCCGGCCCGCGCCGCCTCGATCGCCGCTGCGCACCCTGCGGGGCCGGCCCCTATCACCAGCACGTCGCTGCGGCCGTCGGTCATTGATCGAGCCCGGCGTTGCGGCGGGTTCGAGTAAGCTTGCCTTCGAACCGCGTCCGTCGGCAAGCGCCCGCGCGGGAGCTCATCCCTTGCCCGACTCGGCCCCGAGCCCTCGCCTTCCGCTGCTGCCGCTCGGCGGACTCACGCTGGCGATGCTGGCGCTGGAGATCCTGCTGGCTCGCCTGCTCGCGTACGCCGTCCACGCGCTCCTGGTGTACGTCGTGCTGGGGCTCGCCATGCTCGGATTCGGCGCGGCGAGCACGCTCGTCGCCCTCAGGAGGTCGTGGCTCGAGCCGAGGGCGACGGCGGCGGTCGCCACCTGGGCGTCGCTGGCCTTCGCAGCGCTCCTCGTCGTCTCCTACGCGGTCTTTCTGCGGCTCGCGCCGACCCTTCCGTTCGAGGTGGGGTGGCGCGCGCTGCTCGCCGCGGCCGTGCTCACGCTTCCCTTCGTCGCCGCGGGGATCGTCGTCACGGTGGCCCTGGCCACCGCGGGCCGTCGCATCGGTCGCGTCTACGCCGCGGATCTGGTCGGCTCCAGCCTCGGGTGCTTCGTGCCCGTGTTCTTCCTCGAGCCGCTGGGAGCCCCGCGACTGCTCGCGCTGATCGCCCTGGCGGGTTGCGCCGCGGCGGCCGGCTTCGCCTGGGCTCCCGGGGGCGAGCGTCGGGCGCGCCCGGCGGCGAGCTTCCTCGCCGTGGTGCTGGTCGTGGTCGTCGTCGTGGCGCCCAGCATCTTCCGCGTGACGCCCGAGCCCAACGGCCAGGTCGCGGCCCTCGCGCGGTTCGCCCAGGAACGGGGGATCCGCATGACCAGCGTCTTCGATCGCTGGAGCTTCACGGGACGCGTGGAGATCTTCGAGTTCGCGAACGTTCCCGGCCACCCTGACCCCTATCCGTTCCGCTTCTACGCCCAGGACAACACGGCGGGGGCGCTCGTCGTCTCCTGGGACGGACGCGACGAGACGCACAGGCCGGCGGACGCCGCCGACACGACTCCGGTAGGTCGGATGTGTGGCGAGAGCCTCCTGGGGCAGGCGTACTTCGAGCCACGGCTGCGCGTGCTGGTGATCGGCCTGGGCGGAGGTACCGACGTCCAGTGCGCCCTCTACCATCGGGCCGAGCGCGTCGACGCCGTCGAGATCAACCCGGCGACGGTCCACGCGCTGCGCGGACCGTTCGACTCCGTCGTGGGGGGCATCGGGCGGGATCCGCGCGTCGCGTTCCACGTCCTCGACGGCCGCGCGTTCGCGCGTGTCGCGCGGCCCGGATCCTACGATCTGGTGCAGCTCAGCGGCGTCGACACCAAGCACTACCTCGCCGCCGGTGGCCTCGCGCTCAGCGAGAATCAGCTCTACACGGCCGAGGCCTTCGACGACTACCTGCGGAGCCTGGCTCCCGGCGGCGTGCTCTCGCTCATTCGGTTCGGTGAGGGAGAGGCCATGCGACTCATCAACACCGCGGTCCGTGCGCTGGAGCGTCGCGGCGCGACCCACCCGGAGCGGCACCTCCTCGCGGCCCAGAACGGGCTGGCGTTCGGGATCGTCGTCAGGGGCGAGCCGTTCCCGGACCACGTCGTTCGAGCGTACGGCAAGCGCTTCTGGTTCACCCATCGCCCGTACGAGGGCTTCCCCGTGAAGATCCTCGATCCGTTCGACTACATGTCGCACGAGCGGCCGGTGCTCATCCATCAGCCCGGCAGGTCCCGACCGCCCATGCTCACGGAGTTCCTGGCTCAGCACCAGGCGGGCGACACATCCCGCTTCGAGAGCGTCTACCCGTACCGCATCGACCCCGTCACCGACGATCGCCCGTTCTTCTTCGACCTGACCCGATACGACCTGCCGGGAGCTTGGGCCATGCAGCACGTGCAGGCCCTCGGAAGGGTCCTCGGCGTGATGCTGCTGCTGGCCGCCGTGGCGGTGCTGCTGCCGCTTTGGCCGCTTCGGCGTGCGCTCCGCGGCTCGGCCACGGTGGGTGCGCTGGGCTACTTCGGCGCCATCGGGACGGGATACCTGCTCCTCGAGATCGCGCTCTTGCACCGCTTCGGGCTGCTCCTGGGGCACCAGGCCTACGCGCTCAGCACCGTGCTCGCGACCCTGCTCATGGCCACGGGCGTCGGTGCGCTGTTCGGCCCTGCGATGGTTCGAGGAGCGTTCGCCCGCTCCCTCGTCGGTCCGCTCGCCGGCGTGCTGCTGGCCGCACTCGCCTGGCTGGTCGCCCCCGCGCTCGGCACGCTCCTGGCCGGCCAGTCGCTGGCGCTCCGGATGGCGGCGACGGCGCTCGTCGTGGCACCGGCTGGCTTCGCTCTGGGGCTTCCGTTTCCCGCCGGCCTGTCGCTCGTCGAGAGCGGCGGCCAACCCACGGCGGCGTGGTGCGTGGGGCTCAACTTCTTCGCGTCCGTCG
The DNA here is from genome assembly GCA_964487605.1 of uncultured Polyangiaceae bacterium. Classification (GTDB taxonomy): domain Bacteria; phylum Myxococcota_A; class Polyangia; order Polyangiales; family Polyangiaceae; genus JAJDAH01. Next base: position 66,414 of record CAZARU010000027.1, on the reverse strand, counting down.
CGGCCTCCACGGCGGCGATCCCCATCGCGCTCCTTCACGGCTACGGTGGTGTCCTCGCCGTGGGTGTCGGGGCGTACCTGCTCGCGGTCGCAGCCAGCCTCGGCGGCCTGCGCCCACGTCGCGCTCCGAGTACGGCGTGAAGGGGCGCGTCGCGACGACGCCACCCTTCCGTGGCCAGTGCGTGTAGGCTCGCCATCCCCGATGGACGAAGCCGCCTCCGAGACCGACGCTCTCGTCGGTACGACGATAGACGGACGCTACCAGATCGAGCGGCTGCTCGGCTCCGGCGCCATGGGCTCGGTGTACCGCGGCTTGCACATGCAGCTGCGCAAGCTCGTCGCCATCAAGGTGCTGCACAAGGCCATGACGCTGGTGCCCGAGGTCGTCGCTCGCTTCGAGCGCGAGGCCGTCGCCGCGGCGCGCGTGGAGCACCCGAACATCGCCAAGGCGATGGATTTCGGGAGGCTGGACGATGGCAGCTATTATCTGGCGCTCGAGTACGTCGAGGGGCAGAGCTTGCGCGAACTCATCGCCGCGGAGGGGCCGCTTGCCCCCGACCGCGCCGTGCGCATCGCCACGCAGGTCGTCGGCGCGCTGGTCGCGGCCCACGCGGCAGGAATCGTCCACCGAGATCTTAAGCCCGACAACGTGATGCTCGTGGGCCGCGAGGGGGACGTCGATTCCGCGAAGGTCCTCGACTTCGGCATCGCGAAGGTCACCGCAGAGGACATGAAGGATCAGCCCGCGCTGACCCGCGCGGGCACCGTGTTCGGAACCCCCGAGTACATGGCGCCCGAGCAGGCCATGGGACACGCGGTGGACGCCAGGGCCGACCTGTACTCCGTGGGGATCATCCTCTACGAAATGCTCGTCGGGACCACGCCTTTCGCGGGAGACGACCTCGTGGTGGTGCTGACGCGGCAGATGACGGAGGCTCCGGCGCCGTTGCCCGCGACCGTGGACGCCCAGCTCTCGGCGCTCGTGATGGCGCTTCTTGCCAAGAGCGCCGATGAGCGGGTGCAGACTGCGCGAGACCTCCAGGCGCACCTCGAAGCGCTCACTCGCCGAGCGCTCGGTCCAGCGTCCCAGTCCCAGGGCGGCGTGGCCTCCCCGGTCGGGGCAACCCTGCTCGGTGATCCGCCCTCGGGTCCCTACGGCGCGGGAGCCCCTGGCAGCTTCACGCCGTCGCCGCCGAGCGACGCAACCCCGCACTCCTGGGGTGGGCCCTTCACCCCCGGTGGGGTGGGCTCCGAATCTGGCGCTTCGGGCCCGTCGGTCGCGCCATCGACGCCCGACCCGCCGCGCGCCGACCTCGAGCCCGAGCATGGCGCGGTCCTCATGGTCCCCCAGGCCAACACGTTGCTCGCGGCGCCGCCACGAGGCGCGGGCCCGGCGAGCCCCGCGCCGAACCCGCTCATGGCGCAGATCAAGATCGGTGGGCGCCTGGTTCCCGCCTGGGCGCTGGGGTCGGCAGCCGTCGGCGCCATCGTGTTCGTGTTCGTGATCTCTGCCGTCGCGGCGCTGGTGTTCTCCGGGCGCGGGACCGCAGCTGGCGAAACCGGTGGCGGTGGGATCCCGGCGCTCGAATCGAAGGAGGCCGTCGAGGCGCGGCTCGTCACCGCCACGCTCGCCGGGGATGCGGACGCGCTGGAGGAGCTCGAGAAGCTCGATCCCAAGGCCCGCTCGGCGACCGTGTGGCACGCCATCGGCCGCGCTCACGGCCAGCGGGGTCGCCACGACCGTGCGCTCGCAGCGTACGAGGAAGCGCTGGGCGCAGACGCGAAGCTCGCGGAGGACGCCGCCCTGGTTGCGGACGTGCGCCGCGCAGCCGAACACGCGACGCACGGGGACGCCGCACTCCGCCTCGCGACGCGCCTGGGGCCACGCGGCGCCGATCTGATCTTCGACGTGTGGGCTTCGACCAAGTCCAAGGAGCACAAGAAGCTCGCATGGGAGCTGCTCGCCAAGGGAAAGGCGGGCAAGGAAGCCTCACCCGCGCTCGCGGTGGCCATCGACCTGGTGAAGGCGAAGACCTGCGGCGAGTACAAGGCAGTGCTGCCGCGCGCCGCGGCTCACGCGGACGCCCGGTCCGAGAAGCGCCTCGCCGCGCTCACTCACCGTCGGGGGTGCGGATTCCTCGGACTGGGCGACTGCTTCGAGTGCCTCCGTCGCACGAGCGAGCTCTCCGATGCGCTCAAGAGCGCGAAGGCGAGGCCGGCTCCCGTCGTGGGCGCGGCCCCCGCGCCGTCCCCAGCGTCAGCGCCGTGAGCGCGATCCCGGGCGCCGCCGCTGCAGGGTCAGAACGCTTCGAGCTCGATCCCGGGAACTTCGATGGAACTGCCGGCGCGAGGAGGCGCCCACTGCACGTACGAAGCTCCATCCCATGCGACGAACACCAGACCGTCGCTCTCGAGCGGCCGGTCGAACCGAAACGCCGCGGCGACGGGTGCGCCGTGGCGATCGGCTTCCGTGACGATGACCTGCATTCCCGTGAGCTGGATCCCCGTGCCGACCCAGAGCGGGCGCTGCGCGCTGCGGTAGACCGTGTTCACCGAAGGGACCATGAAGCCCTTCGACGGCCGGACCTCGAGCGTGGTGTCGTTGAGTCGAGAGACGCGTACCGGCTGGTCGCCGCCGTAGAGGACCCTGACGCGACCCTGCGCGGGGCGGCCGAGCGCCGCGCGCACGGCGACCAGGAGCGCACCGGTGTAGAAGTCTGGCGTGTTGACGATGACGAGCTGCCCGTCCGGCGGCGGAAGCCGCTCGAATGCGGCCTCGCCCTGCACCCGGATCCACTCGTCGTGCTCGCGTAGGCCCATGGCGCGCCAGGGCAAGAGCGCCGGCGCACTCACGCCGTGAACGAGCGCCCACGCCGCGAGCGTCGCTCGCGTGAACCACCCGGTGCCCGAAAGGCCCCGCGACGTGGCCGCCGCCACTGCGTGGACCGTCGACGCCAGCAGCGCCATGGCGCCGATGCCGGCGACGAACAGCAGGCGATCGGCCGGCAGCGCGGTGCACGCGGGAAGGAGCGCCAGCAGCGTTCCGGCGGCCCAGAACCGTGCGCGGCGGTCGTGCCGCAGCACGCTGGCGATCGCGAACAGCGAGGCGATCACCATCACGGCCCCCGAGGTGATGAACCAGCGCTCCCAGCGCTCCATGACGACGACGAAGTCCGTGGAGGGAGCGCCGAAGAGCCCCTGCAGGAGCAGCGGGAACCGCTCGACGACGGCCGTCGCGAATCCCTTCGGGTTCGAGAACGGGTCCACGTACGCTGCCGAACCGCGCGCGCCGTACCCCAGGATCCGATAGCTCGCCATCCAGCCAGCGGCGACGGTCGCCCACCCGGCGGCCGAGGCGATTCGCGATCGCCAGCTCCCGGTCTCGACGAAGATCGCGTAGGCGACGAAGAATCCGGCCATGCCCGCCGCGACCTCTCCGGCTGCCAGGGCGGCCGCGAACGTGAGCGGGGCCACGAGCGCACCCGGCCGCCACCCTTCCCGACGCCAACGATCGTGAGCGACGAGCGCGAGCGTCGCGAGCGCGGTGGCGATCACCGCGCTGCGGTTGGCAATCCATCCCACCGCCGGCCCGTGGCCGTCGTCGATGGCGTAGAGCAGGCCTGCCAGGCCCGCGGCCCACGCGGCACCGCCGACCAGGCGCCGGTGGAGTACGGCGACCACGTAGAGCAGCACGCCGAACCAGACCAGCGAGTGGGCATGCACCAGCCACGGAAGGTCCGGCCACGCGACGTAGTCGAGCACGTGGGTCCACGCCGTCAGCGGGCGGAAGAAGGCCAGGCTCCAATCGTCCACGGTGATCCACGGCAAGAGCCCGGCGTCCTTCAATCCGTACGCCTCCATCGGGGTGACACGACCGCCGAACAGGTTCGCGCCGAACGACGCGAGTCCCACCGCGTGCCGATGCACGTAGTCTTCCGTCTGCAGGCCTGCGCCGAGGGAGGACATAGCGAGGCCGACGCCCAGCGCAGCGACGCCGACGGGCGCCCGTGGGCTCGCCAGCAGGCTCCGGCCACGCTCGAGAAACGTCACGCGGTCATCACGGTCGGTAGGAGTTGTAGATCTCGAAGCGCTTCGGCGGACTCTTCACGCCGATGAAACCGACGCGGTCCTCGTCGATGGCGATCCGCTCCACTTCGCAGCCAGGTCGGCATCGAAGCGCTTCCATCCAGTGGAACTTCAGCACGATCTCCGGGCCGGTGGCGCCGTCCACGACCAGGGAGTTGAGCGACTGGGACGTCAGCTTCCCCGTGCCGCGGAGCACCCACGTAGGCTCTGCGTGCGTGCGGTAGATCCTCACGGCACCCAACGCTACCGCGGGTTCGAGAAGATCGCGGCGCCCATCGAGCGGTTCGAACTCCCCCGCGGTCACGACCCAGCCCACGGCATAGCGGTCGAGATAGCGCTCGAGTCCCCCCGGCTCCGCGCCGACGTTGGAGCGGAACAGGTGAGCGTCCACGTGCGGAACGTTGCGCTCGAGGAGGCCGCCGAGGACGGGCACCCGCGTGAAGGCGGCGAGGTACTCGGCGAGCACCCAGTGGCTGACGACCACGCGCCCTCGACCCCCGTGATGGGCGGTGAGCCAGTCCCGCGTTTCGGTCAGCTCCTTGCTGGCCGCCAGATGGCCCTTCCAGGGCGGCACGGCTTCGTTGATCTTGGCCAGCGCACGCGTCATTTCGTCCTCCGACGCGGCAGCGGTGCGCGAGGGGAGGGCGCCCGGGAGGTAATGCAGCACCGTGCGCGCCACTCGTGGAAGCGCCAGCAGAGCACCCAGGGCGATGAGCGCCCGCGCCTGGACCGGCAGCCCAGACCACGAGCCCTTGCCGAGGAGCTCCCGGAGCAGCGCGGCCGCCGGGAGCGTTGCGGCCAGCATCGCGGGCACGAGCTGGCGGTACGGCTGGGTCTGGCGCGTGTACCACGAGTACGAGCCGAGATAGGCGAAGCCGAGGCCGGCGACGAGCAGCGCACACAGCGGCAGGACCCGCGCGTCCCGCGCCCGGTGCCATGCGAGGAGCTGTACGGCGGCGGCCACGAAGCACGTCGTGCGGACGACCGTGCGCACCGGCTCTCCCGTCTCGAGCACGTCCTTCCACAAGTCGAGGGAGTCGAGGAGCAGGTAGCTCGCCGTCGGCCTGAGAAAGACGTCGGTGTCGCCGATGTAGTGCCGGAAGGTGAGCGCGGGGCCAATCCACACCAGCGTCGTGGCGCCTGCGGCCACGGCTCCGAGCCACAGCAGGCCATGGTGTCGCAGCGAGAGCGCACGGAACCGTCGCGCATACAGCGCGAGCGCGGGCACGGCGATCGGAACGACCACGAAGGGGTGTACGAGGGTCGCGAGGGCAGCCAGCCCGCCCAGGGCGACGAACCACGGCCACGTCCGCTCCTCCAGCGCGCGATGGGCCAGCGCGACGGTCAGCAGGGCGAGATACCCTGCGGCCCCCCACGAGAACATCCCGACGAACCAACACCAGTGCAGGAACGAATCGAAGAACCAGGCGGCGACCGCGAGCCCCGTTGCCACCACGGACGTGATGCGGTCGAGCCGGAACGTGCGAGCGGCTGCGTGGACACACCACGGCAGGGCCAGATGCACGACCAGGACGTAGGCGTTGTACGCCTTCGACAGGGAAACGCCGAAGTACGAGAGCGCGATGACCCACAGCTCCAGGCTCTTGCTGGTGAGATCCTCGACCGCGTTTGCCGGCTGCCCGGCGAGGACGAACGGGTCGTAGCTCCAAAGCTGCCCCCATCCGCGGAACGCTTCCACCGCACGCGCGGCCTGGTACACGTGCATGGCGTGATCGTAGGTCGCGATGGGCTCGCCGCCGACGAGCAGCGCGGGCGGGAAGTAGTAGGCGACCAGCGCGAGGTGCACGGTGACCACGCCGGCGAGCGCCCAGCGTGCACGTCGCTTCTCGGCTCGTTCCTCCACGGGGCTCATTCCCGGCGCACCCACACGTCCAGCGTCGCGGACTCGTGCTGGAATCGAGTGTCGAACGAGTACCGCCGTTCGTATTTCGTGGGCAGTACGCTCGCCAGGACGTGGCGCAGAAGGCGCTCGGCAGGGCTCTCCACCGCCCAGATCCGGTAGAAGCGCACCCACTGGTGGGGTTCCCGCGGGTGTACGACGATCACCTTCGGCGGCTCGCGCTCGAGCACGGAGACGTCGTGCTCCAGCACCGACGCTGGATACTGGTCGACGAACGCGATGGCGCCTCGAAGCTCGGGGCGCCGTCGCCCGATCAGCGACGTGAGCTGCAGGTCTTCGGGGAGAACGAGCACGGTGTCGTCCTCGTTCGTGAGCGAGCGCACCCGGGCCGCCGCGCGAAGCATCGTTCGTCCACGTTCGCTCACCCACAGGCCCGCCCAGTGCCCCTCCTGCGGTGCGGCATGACGTGCTTCGGCGGCTCGGTGCAGCTTGTTCCCGAACAGGCTCGCGAGCGCGAGCGTGAACGCCACGCTCCAGAGCCATCGCGATCCGCACCGCGCCAGGGCGACGTACAGATGGAGGAAGCCGACCGGGATGAGGACGTTGTTGTCGTAGAACGGCCTGAACTCAGGGGCCGAGGTGTTGTGGAGGATGGTGGTGACGAGCGCCATCGCGCCTACGGCTTCCAGGCCCGTTCGATGTCGCGCCCGGTTCGGCGCCTCGTCGCGCGGGGCGCGCAGCGTGGGGCCAAGCGCGACGAAGCCGATGGCGAGGACCACACCGAACCCCGGCAGGTGCTTGAGCAGGTCCAGGCGGTGTACCCACGCCGCGCCAAGTCCCGCGGCCCCGCTCCGCAGCCACGCGAACGCGAAGACGAACGTCGCGGCGGCCGCGAGTGCCACTGCCCAGGCCGTCCGCTTCTCGTCACGGCGATCCTGCTCCTGCGCGAGGTCGAATCCGCCAGAGCGATGGACACCCGCGCCGACGGCGGCGAGCGCGACGATGAAGCCGAGGGAAGGCGGGAAGACGCCGTAGCTCGAGAAGTACCCCCACACGTTCGTGATCAGTCGCCCCGACCCGCCTTTCAACGTCGAGCCGTCGCGGAACACCGCGGTCACGAACGACGCTGGGCTGGCGCCGAGGCCGACGAGCAGGACGGCGACGAGCGCCAGCCCCACGACGGCACCACCTGCCACATGCGCCGCGTCGCGACGGAGCGCCGCGCCGCCGGAGCGCCCGGCGCGCTGCGCTTGCCACGCGGCGTAGGTGGGTCCGAGGGACAGTGCAGCGAGTGCGCCGAGCGCCGTGCTCTGCTTGAAGGCGAGCGTCGCACCGGCCGCGACGCCCGCTGCGATCCACCACCGGCCGCGTGCGCGGGAGTCCGTCGAGATCAGCGCGCGGGCGGCGGCGACCAAGGAGGCCCAGGCGGTGAGCTGGGCCGTGTGGTCGTACGCGCACTCCTTGTTCAGGTACGTCATGGCGACGAGCGTCGACGCCGCGACGGCCAGCGCCAGCGCTCTGGACGTGAACGCGCGGGCCAGGGCGTAGGCGAGGCAGCCGAGGAGCGCGTGAATCGCTGCGTTCAGCCACAGCTCGTTCGACAGCAGCGCCCGGCCGCTCACGCGCTCGATCAGCGCGACCAGGGCGAAGCTCCCGGGCGGAATGGGGAGCGTGAAGTCTCGGTACGGGACGTCCCCGGACAAAAGGCGCGTGCCCAGCGGTCCGCTCCACCCGCTGAACTCGACGTCCCCGAAGTGGACGTTCGTCAGCCGCGGCACGAGCGCGGTCGAGAGCAGGACGAAACCCGCAACGACCAACGCGAGCTGGGCCGTTCCGCGCTGGTGGTCCGGCGGCTCGACCTGCCTCGGGCCAGTCGATTCCACGCTTTCTGCCGCACGCTATCGGACCCGCGCCGGACGAGCAAGCCTGCGAGCGTCTCTCGCGGCGATCACCAAGTGCGCGAATCGAGCGTGACGAGGGCGCCGCTCGTCGCGCCGTGCACGTAGACCGAGGCCAGGATCGCCAGCCACACGACGCCGAACACTACTCGAACACGCGTCCAGTGACGCTCCACGTTGGCCGGGTCCACGGGGAGAAGAGCGGCGATCGCGAGTGCCGGACCGGCGAACGCGTGGAGCGTTGCCGTGGCGTACGCCGAGCACGCGAGGACGAGCGTGCGTGCGAGCGCGAGGGTCCGCCGTTCCCCGATGACGACCGCGGTCGTTCGCAGGTTCGCCGTGGCGTCTTCTTCACGATCGCGAAGAACCTGCAGCGTCTCGAAGCACGCGGAGAAGAGCGCGAGCTGCAGCACCAGGGCGAGGCCGAGCGTGTCGCCGAGCCGGATGGCCACGAGCGGCATGGCGGCGCCCCACGCCGCCATGGAGGCGATGTCGGCGAACGGCATGGACTTGAGCCGCGCAGAGTACACCCAGCAGATCCCCGCACCGCCGGCCACGGCGAGCAGCAGGCTGGGATCCCACGCGATCGCGAAGAGCGCGAGCGCACCTGCCAGGACGAGCTGCGCGGCACGTGCCTCGCGTGCGTGGTCCCTCAGGAACCGCGTCTTGTCCTCCGCTCGACCTGCCGCGAGATCGCGGTGCACGTCGTAGTAGTCGTTCGTGAGGTAGGCGAGGACGTTGAGAACCCCTGCGAACGCGCAGCGCACCCACACCTCGGCCCAGGGGGCGCGCAGGGCGACCAGCAGCGACCCTGCCGCGACCAGGTTGGCCATTTCCAGCCTCCTGAGGCGGTAGACCAGCACCTCGCGGACGATCCGGAGCGCGGCGAGCATCCGTATGTCCGCTTACACGCCTCCGGTCGCGCTGTCACGCGAAGGCGGCGCGCACACTCGCCTTCGGCGACTATCATCCGGGCCGTGCGCGTGCGTCGGTGGCTCGAGACTCCGCTCGTGGCCCTCTGGGCTGCGATGCTCGCGGTGCTGCTGGCGCTACCTTGCCTGTGGACCGGCCTTCAGACGGAGGATTGGGTCTTCCAGGACGTAGCGCGAAACGCCGAGGACGTGCGTGTTCCGTGGTCGGTGAACCTCCACGGACACCGCAAGTCTCGCGACGCCGACACGGTCTTCGGGCACAACCAGCTCGAACGTTCGCTCGGCGCACAACCGTGGATCGCCGCACCGCGGTTCCACGTGTCGTTCTGGCGCCCACTGACCTCGCTCACGCATCTCGCCGACTACCGCTGGTGGCCGGAGGCCGTGTGGTGGATGCACGCTCAGAACGTCCTCGCCTATGCGGCGCTCGCGGCGCTCGCGACGGCGCTGTTTCGCCGCTTCCTCGGCCCCACGTGGTGGGCGGGCCTGGCGGGGATCCTCTACGCGGTGGACGACGCGCACGCCCACGCGGTGGGATGGATAGCGAATCGCAACGCGCTCTTCGGCGCGGCATTCGCCGCCGCCACCCTGCTTCTTCACGACCGATGGCGACGCGGCGGCTCGCGCCCTGCGGCGGTGCTGGCGCCGCTGGCGCTCGCGCTCGGTCTCGCGAGCTCCGAGATCGCCGTGGGTGCGATCGGCTACCTCCTGGCCCACGCGCTCCTGCTCGATTCCGCGTCGCGCGCGCGACGGGTGCTCGCCGTCGTCCCGTGCCTGGCCGTGACGGTCGTGTGGGCCGTCGTCTACCGTGCGCTCGGACACGGCGCCCACGGCTCCGGTGCGTACCTCGATCCCTTGGCGAATCCAGGAAGCTTCGCGCTCGAAGGGCCGCTCCGTGTGCTCGCCCTGGCTCTCGGACAACTGGGCGCGCCGCCGTCGGACAGCTGGGCGACCATGGCGCCTGCGTCGGTCTGGCTGTCCGTCGGCGGCCTCGCCGTCTCCGCCGTCGTCGCATGGGCTGCTTGGCCTCTGCTCCGTGCCAATCGGGGACTGGCGTGCCTCGCCGTGGGGGGCGTGCTTTCGCTCCTCCCCGTGTCTGCGGCGTTGCCCGAGGACAGGCTCCTCCTCTTGGCGGGCCTCGGCGGAGCGGCCGTCGTAGGGTGCGCGCTCGGGGCGGCGCTCGATCGTGATGCGCTGGTCTCGTCGGGCGCTCGCCGCGTGGGCATGCGGCTCCTCGCGGTGCCGCTGCTGCTCGTTCACGCCGTCGCGGCGCCCTTCACGTTCCCCGCCCGCGTCCTCACGATGGACCGCTACGAGCAGCGCCTCCGTGGCATGAGCGAGTCGGCCTACTCTCAGATCGGTCACATGTCGCAGGCGCTCGTCATCGTGAACGCGCCCGACTTCTACTTCGGCGCCATGATGGTGATGAGCCGGATTGCGCGGCGGGAACAGCTCGCTCACTCCACGGTCGTCCTCGTCGGGTCACTCGGGGAAGCCACCCTCACCGGAGTGGACCCCAACGCCATCGAGGTCCGCCCGCACGGCGGGTTCATGACGAGCCCGTTCAACCGCATCTACCGCGGATCGTCGGATCCGCTCGCGCCCGGAGACGTCATCCGCTTTCCCGGCGTCGAAGCGCGCGTGCTCGAAGTTCTGCCGAGCGGGGATCCCCTAGCCGTGCTCTTCCGATTCGAGATGGCGCTGCTGGACCCGAGGATGAAGTGGATGGTCCATCGCGACGGGAAGTACCTTCCGGTGGATCCGCCGGAGGCGGGACAGAAGCTCGTGATCGGGGCGACCCCGTGAACGCCGACCCGGCGACGGGCACCGCGCCGCGCTGGCATGCCGGGGCGCTGCTGCTCGTCATGACTGCGGCGTACCTCGTGTTCGCCTGGCACTACGTGCCTCGGTTGAACAACTACGTCATGAGCGACCGCGAGTTCACGGGTTGGACGGGCCCCATCGCGGAGCGGCTCGTGGCGGGTGATCGACCCTATCTGGACTTCGTCCTCCCCATTCCTCCGGGGAGCTTCGTCCTCATGGCGGCGATCCAGCGCGTGGCCGGGCGTGCCGTCTTACTGCAGGAACTCTGGGTTGCCGCGCTCTCCCAGCTCGTGCTCGCCTGGCTCGGCTACGCGATCGCGAGGACGGTCGTCGCACCGCGCGTCGCAGCGTTCGTCGCCGTGGCCACGCTCGTGACCCTGATTCAGCTCCCCAAGGAGTGCGTCTACGACCATACGGCTCAGGTCGTGGCGTGGTCGAGCATCGCGGCGGGCGCGCGGGCCTTCGCCTCAGGTGTGCGACGTCGCCGGACGCTGCTCTGGACCGCTGCCGGGTTCGCCGCGACGTTCACGCTGGGCTTCAAGCAGAGCACTGCGATGGGGCTGCTCGTCGGGTGGGGCCTGGCGTTCGGCTACGGAGCGCTCGTCCTCCGTAACACGCGCCTGTCGTGGCGCGAAGACGCGCGCTCGTGGGCTCTGGGTGCAGCGGGCGGCACACTCGCCGTCGCCGGACTCGTCGTCGCGTCGGGTAGCACGGTGCCCGCCTTTCTGCAGGCGGTTTTCCTGGACGCCAGCGAGGTGAAGGGCGGACGCCTATCGCTCGTACGCACGCTCCTGAGCCACCTCGTCATGCGTCCGGCGTTCTCGGGCTCCCTGCTCGTGACCAGCGCCCTCTTCGCGCTCGCCGTTCTCGTCCATCGTCGTGGTGGCGCTTTCGCCACCGACGACACGGTGGACGTACGCGGCGGCGTCGGGGTGCCGATGGCGGGGGCGGTGGCCGTCGTGGCCGGATTCGTCGGCGCGGCGGTGCTGCTCTGGTCTGGACCGTCGCAGCTTCCCCAGTGGCTGGCACCCCTCGTCCATCGCACGGGTGAGCTGCCAGGTGCGGGGCTCGTCTTCCTTGCGGTGTTCTTCGTGGTTCACGTCGCCGGGAGCGCGCCCGACGAGCGCGTGTTCGAGAGGCGCCACGCGTTCGACGCGCTCGTGATCGTCGCACTCGGTACCTCCCTGTTGCACGACGCGTCGTTCGATCAGTTCGGGACGTTCTACAACAACAACCCGATCATCCCGCTCGCGTTCGCTGCCATCTTCGCCGTCGTGATCCGCGCGAGGATTCGCGGCGCTTTCGCCGTGGCGTTCGTCGTGGCCCTCTGCCCCATCGCCGGGCGGAAGTTCGAGCGGGCGCTGTCGGCCGATACGGAAGTGGGCTCCGCCGGGCACTGGGCGGGGCTACGCGTCAACTACCGTGGCCGCGTGATCCTTCAGGCAGCCGCGCGCGCCCGTGAACTCGCCGGACCGGACGAGACCGTCCTGGTGCTCCCCGAGGACGTTCAGCTCGCGGGACTCATCGGCCGCCCTCGGCCGCCGCTGCGAGGCGCGATCCTCTTCGTCGATCAGTACCCGAAGAGGCTGCTCGAACACGACCTGCGGTCGTTGCGGGACCACCCGCCGAAGGTGATCGTCATTCACCCACGGAGCGAGCGTGACTGGCGGCGCCTCTTCGCGACGTGGAACGAGCAGAGCGCGGCCGCCACGGTCATGGAGTTCGTCACGACGGAGCTCCTGCCGTCGCGCTACCGCCTCGACTCGAGCCATCCGACCGTCCACTTCTGGGACCAAGGGCAGCTCGACGTGCACGTGCGTATCGACTGAACGCGCTCCACCGCTCCCCAGCGAACGCGCGATTGCGTACCGCCGCCCGAGCCGCTAGTCTTCGCGCCGATGGCGGAAGAGGACGAGCGAAAGGACCCCGGCCGTCGCGACCGGAGCGTGATGCCGCGACTGCCGGACCCTCCCCCGGATCTTCGCGACGCCATGCACACGATTCCCGATTCGTGCCCGACGCTCCGCATCGCGGTGCCGATGGCTTCCGACACGATCCCGGCGCCCCCCGCCCACGATACCGTCGTGGACGATCTCCTGGAGCTTTCCGTCCCGGAGAAGCGCCGGAAGCCGAGGGAGTGAGCGCCCCGACGACACGCTCTCGGTGTCGTCAGACTGCGGCGACGTAGGTGGCTTCCAGGGCCTCTCGGGCCCGCTTGAGCCGCATCTTCGTCGCGCTTTCGCCCAGGTCGAGGGCGCTCGCAATCTCCTGGACGCTCATCTCTTCGAGGTAACGCAGCACCAGGATCTCCCGGTACGGGTACGAAAGCTGGTCCAGGGCGCGCGTGAGGGCGTCGCGCTCGGCGATCCGTCGGCGGCCGTTCTCGAACGACTGGAGCGGGCGCGATGCCGCCTCGTACTTCCTTCGGGTCTGCGTGTCGCGCCGGTGATTGAAGGCCAGGCGAGTCGCGATCACCCGAACCCACGCGCCGAACTCGGCGTCGTCCGGGCACCTGGCCAGGTTCGAGTACGCTCGCACGAAAGCCTCCTGCGCGACGTCCTCCCCCGTCGCCTGGTCCTTCGTGAGGAACGTGCACAGACGGACGAGCCTCGCCTGGTGTCGCTCGACGAGCCGGCCGTAGGCGCGGCGGCCCCCCTTGTCGTGGACTCTCGCTCGACGAAGCAGGGCGAGATCCACGGTCTGCGGGCTCGCGTTCATCGTTGAGAGTCCGCGCCGCTCAGGACTCTCCAACCGGTCCGTCGGCGTCGTCTCCGGGCGCGCGAACCGAAACGGTGGATTCCATCAGGCGCCGAGCTGGCAGGATCTTCTCGCCGGTGTCGGTTCTGATGACCAGAGCGATCGGCGTGAACCGCACGACGATCCCGTGGTCGTCGCCGACGCTGACATGGTCGCCCGGATGAAGGGTGCGCTCGTAGTAGTGCCGGGCGGTCAGGTTGTGAAACACCTCGCGCGCGCCGAGAGCGAACGCGAGCGCGAGCGCCGCGAGCCCGCACGCGGCGACGATCTGGATCAGCGACTCGACGATTCTGGTCTGCAGTCCGGCCTGGTCTGCGGCGAGCGTCACGGTGACGACCAGGATGGCGTAGTAGGCGAACTGCCCGGCGAATCCTCGGTCCTGCAGCTCCGAACCCTTGCTCCCAAGGCGGGTGATCAGGTTCCGGGCGAGCACCGCGACGCTCATGCCTGCGAGCAGCATGGTGGCCGCGGCGAGAACTCGCGGCAGGTACTTCACCGCCAGCGACGTGACGCCGGAGACGGCATCGAGCTTCAGGAGATCCGCGACGGCACCGAGCGTGAGCAGCAGACCCGCGAACCAGACGAGGGACCCCACCATGCGGGCTGCCCCCCGGCGGAATCCGACGGCATAGAGGACCTTCGCGACGCCGGCCTTCTCGGCCAGCGCCTCGACGCCGCTCTTGCGGACGGCCCACTGCGCGACCCGCCCTGCCAGCGACGCGAGGACTAGGCCGCCGAGTGCGACGCCGAGGACGAGCGCAGCCTTCGGTGCGACCGCCAAGAGTTGATCGGTGATGGCGCGCGGGATCTCAGTCGTCATCGTCTTCCTTCCCCCCCCTCCCGGGCCCACCGGGGGCCGGTCCGTCCCTCCTCAGGGCGGACGCGGCGAGATTCATCGTCTGCGCCAGAGTGCTGCCGAGGAGCGTGAACAGGCTGACCTGCTCGCCCCGATTCGCACGGCGAACGCCGGCCCGAACTCTCAGCGAAAAGGCCTTGCTGACGGACACGACGTAGGTCCTAACCACCGAAAACAGCTCGTGGACGCCCTCTTCGTCGCCGTCGAGGTCACCGGCACGCTGAATCGCGTTCGGCGGATTGCTCCGCTCGCGCGGCGGGGGAGTGTCGGTTTCGACCACGAGAACATCAGACACGCGGCCAGGGTGGCGGGTCACGTCGAAAGTGGACGCCCCCACCGGTACCGCCGAATTCATGCCCGATCACCGCGGAAGCGTCGCCTCCGCCTTCTGCATCTCCGTCGCGATGATGTTCGCGACCAGCGGCGCCACCTTGGGTACCTCGTCGGGCGGCTGGTGTGCGCCGAGCGCTCGGACGAAGTACGGCGGTGTCGGGCGAAAGAGCAGCCGCACGCTGACGCGGCCGCCTGCGGCGTTCTTGGCGACCGGGAGCGCGTAGCGGAACTTGCGCTCTTCGCCCGGGAAAAGCGTCGTGGTCGGCTTCTTGTCGAAGGGGCGCACGCGTGCGACGGGCCCTGCCGTGACCCACTGGATCCACGTCTCCTTCCCGTCCGGGGCCTTCTGCAGCAGATTCTGCCCTCGGTCGTCCGTGCGCACCACGCCGTCCGGGCCGCGCAGGACCTCGATCTTGTCGATCAGCTGCTGCTGGAAGTTCACGAGCTGCGGATCCGAAGCGGTGCAGCCCTCCATGAACCGCGCCATCGGGTTCTCCGCGTCATCGAGCACCGACGCGTCGCAGAGGTCATCCGTCGGAGCCGCAAGCACCCCGGACGAGGCCAGGAGCTCCCCTCTGGCGTCGGTGACCTTCACCTCGAACCACATCTGACGGAAAAACGCGAACCCACCGGGCAGGTTGTGACCCGTGCCCGAGTTCGTGATCGTCACCTCGAACGACGCCACGCCGCGCTTGGCGGAGACCGAAGCTGGGTCGATGGCGATGCTCGCCGCGCGCCGAAGGAGCGTGTCGCGTCGAGACCGATGCGGATCCTTCGAGGGCGAAACGTCGAGCGGGTAGTCGGGACCTATGAACGAGTGGTCGCGCACTCTTCGCTCGGGCGCTTCGCGATCTTGCTGCAGCCCGATGATTGCGCCGTCGGCCGACCGGGTGAGGTCCGCCACGACCGGCATGTGACACTCGACGCAGCTCGTCGCGGCGCTGTAGTGCTTCCACTCGTCGTAGAGCGTCTGCAGAACGAGGTCGGTTCCGCGGACGAGCACACCGTCGCCGTCGCGGTCCATCTGGACGTTGTGGCAGTTGCGACAGAGTTCGGACGGCGCGTCGAAGATGGGCCGGTGCTCGCTCTTGTGGAAGGCATTCGGCACAGGGTCCTTCCGTGGGCCGAAGTACGTGCGTCCCGGTCGCAGGCCCTGCTGGAACTCGACGAAACCGGCACTCGCGGTCCTGGGCGTCCCCTCCCACTGGTGGCACACCGCGCAAGAGATCCCCTCCATGGGGAGCGTCGCGTTGCCGGAGCTCGACTCGAGCGGGAGCAGCGTCCCAGGAGCGACGGCGGTCCCGAGCGGCCCGTGGCAGTTCACGCAGACCTGCGCGGGGTCCGGCCTGGTCGCGCCGGCGAGCGGGCCCCGCGTGACCTGGTTGTTCTGGGCGATCATCAGCGGGCTCTTCATGCCGTGTGCGTGCATGGAGCCCTTCCACTGCTTCACGATGGACTCGTGACAGTCGGCGCAGGCGTCGTGACTCTCGAAACCTCCCAGCGTCTCCGCGCCGAGCGCGCCGAGCGGTAGCAGGCGCGCAGGCAACTCGTAGGCGCCCAGCAAGTGCAGAGGGAGGAGGGCGAAGAAGAGCAGCGTCAGCGGGACGTGGAGGACTCGCCACCACTGCAGTCGTCGCGTGTACTTCTCCTGAAGCTGCTGCCTCGTCTCGGCCCGCTGGCGCGAGACGCCGAGCCTGGCCGCATGAAGGAAGGGCTGCTGCTCGTCGGCAGGGAGCTCGGTGGCGGCATTCGAGAGCTCATCGTCTCGTCGCTCCGTCTGCGTCGCCCAGTGGAGGAGCTCCTGAAAGCGACGCGAGCGGCCAGCCGCGGCCTTCGCGAGCTCCACGGCGAGTTCGTCGGCGCGCGTCGAGGAGCCCACCGCGGAGTAGTTGCCGACCGCGCGCGCCGCCGCGGCCGGGACGAAGAAGTAGACGACTCGCCACGCGAGTCCCGAACCCACGATGACCAGCAGCACGAAGAGCAGCACCTTGCCGGTCGAGAGCTCCAGGCTGAACGCACCGAAGCCCGCATGCACGAGGGCAACACCGAGCGCGAGCAGGCCAAGCCACACGTGAGCGCCGAGCCACGCCATGAGCGTTCCACGAAGCGGCATCCACTCCTGCAGGCTCCGCTTGCGTGCCGAGTACACGCCGGCGATGACGACCAGCAACACGGCCGCCACGCCCAGCGCTCCGCCCAGTACGGTGTGGCCGCGAAGGGCGGCCTCGACGCCGAGCGCTTCGAGGAGTCCGAAGTGCGCGGACGCGCCGAGGGCCACGGTCGCCGCGAAGGCCAGCAGCGAGAGCAGCAGCCACGGCCACTGCCTTTCGGTGAACCGGAGCCCCCGCCGCAACGGTCGGTCGGTCACGGCCGCTTCCTCGCACCTCCGCCCGTCGCGGGATCGATGCGGAACGCCGCGCCGACGGGGCAGGCAGTGACGCAGGCGTAGTCTTCGTGGCCGGCGCAGAGGTCACACTTCACCGCGATTCGCTGGACCTTGGGATCGAGCTCCTCGAGGGCGTCGTCGCGGTGCTGCGCGCCCACGAGCAGATCCATGAGGCTGAACCAGAGGCCGCGCTGCGGCTTCTCGACCGCGTGCATGCTGATGT
This sequence comes from uncultured Polyangiaceae bacterium, assembly GCA_964487605.1. Taxonomy (GTDB): domain Bacteria; phylum Myxococcota_A; class Polyangia; order Polyangiales; family Polyangiaceae; genus JAJDAH01. The sequence goes on along the minus strand of CAZARU010000027.1, from coordinate 49,259 downwards.
TGCCGTAGGGGCATCGCTCCGCACACGCCCCACATCCGATACAGTTGTCGTCCACGATCGTGATCTGACCGCTCGGGAGCCGGACGATGCCGTTCACGCTGCAGAGGAGGCACGTGGGATCGTCGCAGTGCCTGCAAGCCGTCGGGAACAGGTAGGTGCCCATCTGCTGGCCGCGGAGCTGCAGGCGCGCGTGGCCGTGGCGGCGCTCGCACGCCGCGATGCAGTTCTGACAGTTCGTGCACTTGGTCTGGTCGACGACGAGGACCTCGCGGCTCGTCGCGATGCCTTCCTTCACGAGGGAATGCAGGCTCATGTCCATCCCGGTTGGACCGAGCGTGTCCTCCCGCTCCACCGCGATGGGTGCCAGGCCGACCTCCACCGACCGCGCGAGAGCCTCCGACGCCATCGCGTTCGATACGAGCGCGTCCTGCACGTCGCGGTGGCGCGCCACGACGGCGTGAAGCGCGGTGGCCGGAATCTTGATCACCTCTGCACGACTTGCTGCCTGGACGGCGAAGGAGTGGGGTTGCGCCTGCAGCAACGCGCCATGCCCGAACAGGTCCCCCTCGCGGAAGTAGACCAGGACGCGCAGGCCGGCGCTGCCACCCTTCACGGCGCGCAAGAAGCCGCTCCGGACCAGGTAGGCCGCGTCCGCTGCCTGACCCTCGCGAAAGAGGAACTCGCCGGCCTTCACTGGCCGTAGGTCGGCGGACTCCAGGAGCTCGCGAGCGGCAGCCTCGGGCAACGCGCCGAGCGCGCTCTTCTGCGTCGCGTAGCTGAAGAGCGCGCGCTGGCGGTAGAGCGAGTCGAGCGTGTGCTGAAAGTCCGGGACGAGCGAGCCGAGGCGCTGCACGGCAGCCTTGGGCGCCTCGAGGACGATGGCCTGCTCGAGGGCGGTCACGGTGTACGCCTCCGGGGCATCCGTGAGGACGCCGAGCTCGCCGAAGAAGGACCCGGGCCCGAGGTTCAGGATGGGGACGCGCTCGCCCCGCAGCCCGAGCGACGACTGCTCGAGCGCGCCTGCCAGGACGATGCACAGTCGTTCGACGAACTCACCCTGCTCGCACACGCGATCGCCGGGGAACAGCAGGCGCAAGGTGGAGCCGAGGAGCAGCCGCCGCAGATCGCGCGCGGTCACGCCGGCGAAGATGGCGAGGGTCGTGAGCTGTGAGGCCAGCCCGTCCAGCGTCCAGCCCGAGGCGATGCTCACGGAGCGAGCTTGCAGGTGCAGCTCGCGGTCCGGGAGCGTGTCCTCAACCTTCATCTTGTTGAAGAGCACCATGTCGGCGCGGTCGATGTCCGCCGGACATACTGGAACGCACTGTCGGCACTGCGTGCACGCCGCCACGAAGTCCACGACGTTGGGGGCGTCGATGGTCGGGAGGTGCACGGCGGCGTTCAGCTCGCCTATGGTGACCAGTCTGCTCTGCGGAACGGGGCAGGCCAGCAGGCAGTCGTTGCACCCGATGCACGCCATCGTGTGCTCGGCGACGCGATTCTCCAGGCCGCTCACTGGATCTCCTCGAACCGCAACATGACGGCTCCGCCGAGGAGCAGCACGTCTCCGTCACCGAGCAACGTCGGATGCGGCGCGAGCGGGGTGCCACGCAAGAACGTCCTGCCGCCGGAGAGATCTCGCGCCGTCCACCCCTCGGCGACGAGGCCGATTTCGATGTGGCTCGGAGCGACGACGGGGTCGGCCAGCGTCAGCGCGCAACCGGACTGCGATCCGACTAGCGCCGCGCTCTCGGTCACGAGAGTCCGCCCCGCGTCCGACCCCTGGACGACGTGAATCCGGGCACGACGGGCCAGTGCACGGCTCCCGCGCGGCAGTGGGGCCGTCGTGAAAGCCACGTCGGTGGTCCCCATGCGCACCATCTCGCCGTCTTCTACGTACACTGCCTGTCCTGGTGCGAGCGTCTGTCCGCGGTACCACGTCGGGAGGCTCGGACTCAGGGCCGTGAGCACACATCGGCCCTCGTGCAGGCGGGCCGAAACGTGTGTCGCATCCATGCCCGGGTCGTCGATACGGAGGGTCGCAGAAGCGCCGCGCCCCACCGTGACTTCCCCCGAGCCGAGCGCGAACGCGAGGCCGCGGAACGATCCGGAGCGGACTTCGAGCCGGGGGGCGACGGCCGACGCCTCCGGCTCACGCGCTACGCGAGGAAGTACCGACGACCGGAACACCAGGTCGGTGCGCCCGATTCGAAGCACGTCTCCATCGCGCAGCTCGTGCGCGCTGGACAGCAGCGCTCCAGCGACCCAGGTCCCCGTGCGGCTGCCGAGATCGTACGCCCACCACGCGCCGGCATGGGCGACGATCTGGGCATGGCGGGTCGCGACCGTGGGGTCGTCGATCCGAATGGCCGCCTCCGGGTCCTGTCCCAGCAGCACTGGTGACGCCGTCAGCCGATGGGCCCGACCGTTCAATTCGAAGTGCGCCTCGGGGACCGTCGCACCGGTGTCGGGTGCCGGCGCTTCCGCCCGGAGCCCGATGGAGAGCACCCGCGTCTCGCGTGGTCCGACGTTCGCGACCGTCACGGTGGTCCTGTTGGTCGGTCCCTCTGGCGCGTCACCGTCTCCCATGCGCAGGGCAATGGTGCCGTTGGCGATGCCCGCCGCGAGTCCGGCGGTGGCCCCAGCGGAAGGCGCCGCGCCCACCGCCCCCACCTGGGCCGTTCCCGTCGGCGCACGGTCGGCGCCACCCGCCCCCGCCAGCGCGAGCACCTGAGTCCCTCGCACCTTCGCGGAAGGCGCCGCCTTGCGCGTCGTCGCCCTGGGCGGGGCCATCAGCTCGCGCCGGCGGAACCACGCCGCGACGTCGAACGACCGGTCGAGCAAGGACTCGCGAATGGTCGTGATCGGTGTGCGAGTGTCGATGAGCTTCTTCAGCACCCGACCGTTCGCGCGAACGCGCGCGGAGCGCTCGCCCAGCATGATCGCTCCGACGAGCTTGCCGTCGTGGATCGCGAGTTTTCGGTAGGATAGACGCCCGGTGCCCTTGGAGAAGTCCACCAGCGTCTCGAGGGCGGGGTCGTCTGCGATGGCTCCCACCGACGCGAAGTCGAGGTCGAAGAGCCGCGTGGCGAAGTAGTGAGAGCCCGGATCGTACGTCGCCGCGCCGCCGACCATGTTCTTCGCGGCGACGACGGCCTGGCGCTTCGCGGGCTCCCAGAGTTGCGGATTCTTGCCGTCCACGGTTGCCACGTCTCCGGCCGCGAAGACCCCCGGCACGTTGGTGCGCATGTGCCGATCGACGATGACCGCTCCGTTGTCGGCCAGCGCGACACCGCTTCCCCGGAGCAGTTCCGAGTTGCACGTGACGCCCATGGCGGCCGCGACGAGCTCGCACCAGATGGTCTCGCCGGCGTTGGTCGTGAGTCCGCGGACCGATCCGTCGTTCGCGGCGTAGACTTCGGCCACTTCCGTCTGCAGCCGCACGCCGATGCCGGCCGACGTGAGTCGCGCTGCCAGCAGGTCCGACGCGACGTGATCGAGCACGCCCTGGAGGAAGCGCGGCGAGCGCTCCGCTATGGTGACCCCGAGCCCGTGCTCGCGAAGGCCGTGGGCCCACTCCAGACCGAGCGCCCCTCCGCCCACCACCACGGCGTGGCTGGGTCGTCGAGTGCGGAGCCGCTCGAGGACGTGGTGCACGTCGGCGATGGTTCGCAGCGTGAGGACGCCGTCCAGGTGCGACCCAGGGAAGGTCGGACTTCGCGCGCGAGCCCCGGAGGCGACCAGGACCGCGTCGAACGGCTCGGGCGCGCCTCCGGACGAGAGGTGGATCCGTCGGTTGTCGCCCTCGATACCGATCACGCGGGCGAACACTCGGTGGATCTGCCAGCGACCGTAGAAGTCTGGTGGCGCCGCCCAGAGCTGATCTTCACGCAGCTCCCCGAGCAGATAGTTGGTGAGCGCGGCGCGAAAGTACGCTGGGCTCGGGTCGTCGCTGACGATGACGATGATCGCGTCGGGTTCCAGAGTTCGGAGCGTCTGCGCCGCGGTGAACCCCGCCGCGCCGTCCCCGACGATGAAAAACCGCTTCCGCGCCATCGGCCCGGGGACGCGTTTACCACATCCTCGTGATATGACCGCCGCCCCACCGAAAGCCTCGAAGCGTGCGCGAACCGCCCGCGGGCGTCGCCGAGAGCGACCGGCACCGCAATCTCGATCACGACATCTGGAGCATGGCCTGGCCGGTCATGCTCTCTTACTTGCTCGCCAACGCCATCGAGTTGATCGACATCGCGATGGTCGGGCGACTGGGGAAGGACTCCGTCGCCGCAGTGGGTTACTCGGCGCAGTACTACCACGTCGTCTACACGGTCCTGCAGTCGGTCGGCATCGGTTGCATCGCGCTCATGGCGCGCTCCATCGGTGCGGGGCGGCCCGCGTCGGCGCGCAGCGCGTTCGTGGCCGCCCTCTGCGCGTCGTTCGGCGTCGCGCTGGTCGCAACGGGTCTCGTGCTGACCATGCCCGCCGCATTTCTCCACGCGCTGGACGCCAAGCCAGCCATCGTCGAGCTGGCGACGCCGTACTTCCAGCTCATCGTGTCGTCCTCGCTGATGGTGAGCGTCGCCCTCACGTTCGAGAGCGGTTACCGCGCGCAGCGCAACACGCGCGTGCCGCTCGCCATCGCGCTCGTGACGCTCGTCGTCAAGACGACGGGAAACTTCTGCCTGATGTTCGGGTGGTTCGGCCTTCCGCGACTCGAGCTGGTGGGAGCTGGTCTCGCGACGGCGCTGTCCCACGCGGTGGCCGTGGCGCTGTACGTGTGGTCCGGGCGGCGCGCTTCCATCCCCATGGCTCTCGACCGCCTGGCCTTCGCCACGGCCCGCGACCGGCTTCGAGAGCTCGTGCAGGTCTCGACGCCTGCGGTCGGCGAACGCCTGGTGATGAGCGTCGCCATCCTCACGTACTTCAGCTTCCTTTCGCGGTACGGGACCGAGGCCATCGGGGCGTATGCCATCGGTGTTCGACTCCTGTCGTTCTCGTGGATCCCAGGCCTGGCGTTCGGTGCGGCGGCCGCGACGCTGGTCGGGCAGGCGCTGGGCGCAGGCCGCGTGGCGGAGGCACGACGCGCGGGATGGCGCTCGGTGACCTTCGCGCTCGGGCTCATGACCGCGCTGGGTGCGGCGTGCGTCATCGGCCAGAGCCGCCTGGCCTCCGTTTTCACCCAGGACGAGCAGATCATCGCACACCTGGGCGTGTTCATGACGATGCTCGCCGTCTCGCAGCCGTTCATGGGGATCCACTTCACGCTCGCCGGGGCGCTGCGCGGCGCGGGCGCCACGCGGACGCCCTTCGCGGCCGCGCTCGTCGGCAACTGGGTGTTCAGAGTACCCCTCGCGTACGTCGTGACGCGCTGGCTCGGCTGGGGGGTCGTCTGGGTTTGGGCGGCACTGGTGCTCGACCACGTGTCGCGCGCCAGCTGGCTCACGGTGGCGTTCTGGCGCGGCCGGTGGGCGGAGCACGTCGGTCGGGGCGTGGAGGCTTCGGCAACGGAAGGGCTCGATCGCGAGCCGTGAGGGTGCCGGCTCTGCATGCTAGCGTGGCGGATCGCGCTACCCGGGGCGTCGTCTCCGAGCAGGGCCAGCGCGTGTGCCGCGTCGTGGACGACGAGGTCGTCGCGATGCCGTGACGGCGAGCGGCGTATGGGCCGCTCGCGTGCCTCGGGTACTGCGGCCGTGATCGTCGCTCGCAGTCGATGCGGTCGCCTGATTGGCACGGCTGCGAAGCTCGTGCGAATCTGTCTCCCATGAGTCTGACGTCCGTCGAAGCAGCGGCTACACTGCGCGCGCGAGAGGCGGCCGAGACGCTGGAGCGCGAGCGCCGCGCGGCGGCGGCCCGTTCTGCTCTGCGGGCAGCGCTCGCGGAGTTCCTCCGGCCGGGCGAGCGCGCGTGGCTCATCGGATCGCTCGCGTGGGGCGGGTTCGGTCAGCGCAGCGACGTCGATCTGGTCGTGGACGCGATCCCCGCGGATCGCATGGTCGAGCTCGAGCGTCTCGTCGCGCGCGCGACCGGTGCGCCGGCGGAGCTGCTGGAGCTCGTCGCGCTCCCCACGGGATTTCGCGAACGCGTCGAGCGCGAGGGGCTCGCGTTTCCGTGACGAGCTCTCCCGGTACGGCAGTTCGGCTCGCACGGTTGCTCGCGGAGATTCGCGTGGACCGCCGCGCGCTCGAAGCCCGGCATCGCGACGCGGCTTCGCTGTCGGATCGGCCGGACATCTCCGATCGCGACGTCGTCGTTCTCGCCGTGCACGTACACGGCTGGTACACCGCACTCGAGACCTTGCTCGAGCGCGTCGCACGCCTGCTGGACACGGCAGTTCCTTCGGGCGCCTCGTGGCATGCAGAGCTCATCTCGCAGATGGCGGTCGTGGTGCCCGGGCTTCGCCCCGCGGTGATCGATTCGCAGCTCGAGGGCAAGCTCGCCGAGATCCGCCGGTTCCGTCACTTCTTTCGCAACGCTTACGTTCTCGATCTGGACGCATCGCGTGTCGTCGCGCAGGCACGACTGGTCGCGGAGGTTCACGCGGTCGCCTCGCCGGGTCTCGACGCGCTGGAAGCGCACCTCGACGGCGTCCTTGCGGAAGTCGTCAAGGAGTGAACGCGCGGGCGACGTCGGCGCGCCGCTAGCAACGCTACGAGGGCGCCCTGTCTTCATGGGCGACCACTGCCAGGAGCGCCTTGCCGGCGCGCATTTCCCTGGCGATGACGCCGTTGACCCGTGACTCCCGGCACGCGACACTCAAGATACTAGGACATGCAACCCGGCCGCGGTCCTGCGAAGTTCGTTTCGGGGCTGGTCCGACCTCGACGACGCGTCGATCCGGGACGTCCACATCGGGAACGGTCACATCTCCGACGAGTCCGGCTACACCCGGCTCGCATTCAGCTGGGCGTCAGACGGCTCGCGCCTGGCGTATCTGGTGGGTGCCAAGCCCAACGAGACCAACGGCGTCTTCGGCACTTGCAACAGCGACGGCAGCAAGAAGCGAGGAATCGTGACGTTCGGCTCGGAGGGCACGCGAGTACCATCCTGGTACGCGTGGGCACCCGACGGGAGCCGCCTCGCCTATCTGATCGTCTCGCCCGCAGGCGACGGTTCGACCGACGAGCTGCGCACCGTGTCGAGCGACGGCACCGACGACGCACTCGTCGCCCGCGGGTTCTTGCGTACGTTCCACGTCCTTGCCGCGGGCGCCGCCCTCAGCGAGTTCGAGTTCGAGCCTGCAGCGTGGTCGCCCGATTCGACGCGTATCGCATTCGCGACCAGTCCAAGCCAGACCGAAACCAACGTGGTGATCGCGCGGTCGGCAGGGCGAAACGCTGGCGAGGCGGAGAACGACGTCGTGCTCGTCGAGACCGACTTCTCGCTCCGGTCTCTCGGCTGGGCCGCGACGGGAGATCACGTCGCGGTTGCGGACGCTCGACGGCTGGTCGTGCGGCCGGCGGATGGCTCGTCGCGGGCGGTACTCGTCGCGACTCCCGACTTCGACCACCGCCATTGGGCTGGCTGGTCCTGGTCGCCCGTGGGGCGCCGGATCGCTTTCTGGGTGCGCGACCTGGACATGCGTGGCCCTGACGAGCTGCGCGTCGCGACGGCGGACGGCAGCGCAATCGTCGTAGCCTCATTTCCTCAGCCAGCCTCGGCGGTGGCTCCGACAGTCCGTTTCAGGGGGTGGCATCCGACGGGCGACTGGCTCATCTACGGCGTACCGCAAGCGGGCGCCAGCGAGGTCCACATCGTCCGCGCGGATGGGCGCGAAGACCGCGTCATGGCGAGCGGCGAGTCGGTCTCGCAAGGCCGCTGGAACGCGGCGTCGGATGGGTTGCTACTTTCGGTCTCGCGCGGCACGCATGCTTCCCTGCAGTTCGTCGGTCTGGACGGCGACGTGCGGGCCGAGTTCGACGTCGAACAGGGGAGCCAATTCGGCTGGGGGCGCGGCGATCGCATCGTCTATTGGACTACGGAGTCGCTGCGTGTCCGGCATCAAGACGGTAGTGCCGAGAAAACGCTGTGGAGCGGGCCGATCGGCCAGGTCGAGTTGCAGTGACTTTCCGAAGCGGCGGAGAGGCACCGTGTCGTCGAGGATTGGATCGTTGCCCCCGTGTGCACTCGCACGTCGAGAACCGCCGGCGCCGTGGTCATGCCGGACTCCGATGGTCGTGGTTGCGGTCCGCTCAGCGCGGGAAAGGCGACGACCCTGCCTCCGCCGCGGGCTGAGGAGCCCGAGCCGATCGGAACGCGCTGCCCGATCCCCTGATGAGGCCGAGCCGCGTTCTGCGCGACGCTGCGCGAACCGAGTCGCGTGACGGAGAACGCGCAGGTGTTTCCGAGTCGAACGAAGCCTCGCAACACGAGACCTGCTCGACCACGTGTCGCGCGCCAGCTGGCTCGCCGCGGCGTTCTGGCGTGCCCTGGGCGGAGCAGGTTGGCGGGGGGGGCGACAGGCGTCCGAGTGGCTCGATCGCGAGCCGTGAGGGTGCCGGCCCTGCATGCTAGCGTGGCGCCCGTGCGGCGGCGTGAGATCCTGGGCGTGTTCGGCACGCTGATCGCCGGCGCGTGCACCCGCGCCGAGGTGCCCACCGCGACCTTCCCGGAGCCGCTTTCGCGCCGACAGGCGCGTGAGCGGCTGGGTGCGCTCGCGGCGGAGTACGAGCGTGCGATGGCGGACCACGGCCTGCACGAGTGGTCGCGCTACGCGGGCCGGCTGGCCGAGGGTGACCAGGCCACGGCGGCCATGGACAAGCTGCGCCGGACGGAGCGCGCCATCTTCGAGGAGGCCCTCGACATCCTGCAGCACCAGGAGCGGACGCTCCTTCCGCCGCGACAGGCAGCCCTCTGGAGGAACGGTGCAGCCGGCCTTCGGCTCCTCGGGGATCCCGTGGGCTCCGAACTTACGGACGAGCTGGAGGCGATCATCAACGGGCATCGGTTCGAGCACGGAGGACGCGCGCACTCCCGCGGCGAGCTCTCGAAGATGTCCCGCTCGGACGATCCACGAGTTCGTCGCGAGGTGCGGACCATCGAGCATGCGCTGCACGTGAAGGCCAAGCCCGTCGCCACGGCCCTGCTGGAGCGGCGCCGAGCCCTCGCTGGCGAGCTCCGCCAGGGCTCGTTCTACGACGCGCTCCTCAAGCTCCGTGGCGTCGCGCCCAAGCGGTTGGACGAGCTCATGGGCGAGATCTTCTCGACCACGCACCGGCGCTACGCGAGCATCCTGGCGGACGTCGCGCGAATGGCGGGGCGTCCCCGACCGGAGCCGTGGGATCTCGGGTGGGGCGTCGAGCGCCTCGCGAACGAGCCCCCAGACGACCGCTACCCAGCGGAACGCGCGATGGACGTCGCGCGATCGATCTTCGGCGACTTCGGGATCGATCTCGATTCTCCCAAGCTCGACATCACGATTCGAGACTTTGCGTTCGCCGGTCAGGCGATTTCCGTGCGAGTTCCGGAGGACGTGCGGCTCGTGGTTCGCCCGACGCCCGGGTCGCGCTTCTACTCGACGCTACTTCACGAGCTCGGTCACGCGTACGCCGCTACGCGCACCACCGAAACCCACCCGCTCTTCAAGGCTTACGAGTGGGTACCCGGACTCTCCGATCCCGCGTACGCGGAAGGACTGGCGGAGGTGTTCGGTCGCCTGATGGACGAACCCGAGGTCCTGCGCGACCGTGTCGGCCTCACCGAAGACGAGATTTCCCGAACGCTCCGCGCTCGCCGGATCGGTCAGCTCGTGCGGGCCCGGCGAGGCATCGGGTGGACGTGGTTCGAGCGCACGGCGCTCGCCCAGCCGAAGAGCGACCTCGATCGGTTGTCGCTCCACGTGGAGCACCGCCACACCGGTGTTCACGTTCCTCGAAACACCGAACCGGTGTGGGCCACATCGCCGTTCCTCGCCACTTATCCCGTCTACACGCAGAGCTACCTGCTGGCGTCGATGATGGCCATGCAGGTGCATCAGGCGCTTCGCGTTCGGTTCGGAGCGAGGTGGCGCTCGCCGGAAGCCGGGGAATTCTTGACCCGGCGAGCGGTTGCGGACGGGGCCCGGTGGACCCTCGACGAGAAGCTCCTGAGAGTGACGGGTCGTGGGCTGTCGTCGTACGATCTGAATCGGTTCATCCTCGAGCAGGACGGGTAGGCGATGGCGATGACGACGGAGGAGACCGCCGGGACTCTGAGGCAAGCGGCGGATCCGATCACGTTGCTCCGTGCGGCGCTCGGTGGGCCGCGACAAGTTCGTGACAAGCTCCGGCGCGTCGCACGCACTCTGCGTCTCTACGCGGACTTCACCGAGATCGAGCGTCGGATCGCCGCGCTCGAGTCGAAGGGCTACGTCAAGCAGCGACCGTCGCGGGCGCAGATCGTGTTCGGTTCCCTCGACATGTTGCGCTTCGTCATCGTGCCTTCGTCGAAGGACTACTACGCTCAGCGGGGCATCTCCTTCGGTTTTCATCAGGTCCTCCGGTTTCTCGACGACCCGGTCAGCATCATCGACCCCACGGGACTCCTGTCGGACCGCGACACCATCATGGGACACGTGATGCAGGTGGTTCACCTGAATCCCGTCTACGATCTCCAGCTCCTCGAGATGTTTCCCGACGGACTCGAGCGGTTCGAGCGAGAGGTCGAGGCGATGGTCGACGGCACTCATCCTCGCGCCGAGACCATCGGCGCCATCGTGGAGGATCCGGGCTATCACGCCAGACTGCTCGGCTACGTGCGAGATTTCCGCGAGAGCCGCTCGACCCCGGACCTCGTGCGGCCGAGCCGTCTTCGCGACGATCCAAGCTACGTGGCAGCCGAGGCGACGTTCGCGACGCTGCCCGGTTTCATCGATTACTGCTGCAAGCTCCCCGCCGACGTTTCGACGCTGGCGCGACGCCATCGTGAGCTCGAAGCGTTTCCCATCGACATGCAGATCGAGCGACGTGAAGTGCTTGGTGCCGGCGAAGTGACGGAGTAGTCAGGCGGCCGTGATCGTCCGCGTCTTCGTCATCGGCGGGTCGGACTCCGGGGGCGGGGCGGGGATCCAGGCGGACGTCAAGACCATCACGGCCCTCGGCGCGTACGCAGCGAGCGCCGTCACGGCCATCACCGCGCAGAACACCACGGGCGTCCATCGCTCGCAGCCCGTCGAGGCGTCCCTCGTTCGCGCGCAGATCGCCGCGGTCCTCGACGACATCGGTGCTGACGCCGTGAAGGTCGGCATGTTGCCTACGCCCGACGTCGTCACGGCGGTGGCCGACGCGCTCGCCTCGTCCATTGGGCGCTCACCGCTCGTCGTCGACCCCGTCGCTTACGCAGGTACGGGCGCCACGCTCTCGCCGGACGCGGCACGCGAAGTGTCGAAGGCGGTGCTCTTGCCGCGCGCGGCGCTCATCACTCCCAACGTGCCCGAGGCCGAGCTGCTGGGCGCACGAAGGATCGACGACGAGCGAGGGCTCCGCGACGCAGCCCAGAAGCTCCTGCTCCTGGGGCCAGGCGCGGTCCTGGTGAAGGGCGGGCACATCGAAGGGGCGAGCGTGACGGACGTGCTCGCGACCGCCGACGGCGACGTTCACGTCTTCACCTCGCCTCGCATCGAGACCCGGGCGGGGCACGGGACCGGCTGCACGCTCGCCTCCGCCATCGCGGTGGGCCTCGCCGAGGGCTGCACGCTGCGCGACGCCGTCGAGCGCGGCCGCGACTACGTGAGGCGGGCGCTGCTCGAAGCTCCCGGGTTCGGCCGCGGTGCCGGACCCCTCGCGCACTGGGTGGGTGCTCGTTCCGTCGATTCGCGGGGGAAGACCAAGGAGCCCAGTTGAGCGACTTCGAGATCCCTCCCGAGCCGGAGGCGCCGTCGGACGGCGGCGAGGGGCAGACGCACTACCGCTACGAGGACGTCGCGCAGGACGGGCGCCTTCGCCTCGAGGGGGTCTGGCCGCCCATGGGGAGGATCCTCTGGACGCAGATCCCACTGTCCAAGGCGTTGATGCGGCTCGGGCTCGGCCAAGGCGTCCGCTCGGTGCTCACGCGCGTCGTGCTGAACGGTGCGGACGTCCCGATATCACCGCGGGAAGCGGCGACCACGCGCGTCAGGTGCAGGCTCGCGACGGAACGGGACGCCGAAGGGTGCGTGGCCCGCATCCTCCTCGAGTCGTGGCTCGAGACCCGCGCTCCGCGCCGGCGCTCGTCGAACCCGATGTCCTTCGGGACCGACGAGAGCGTCTCGGTCGCGCGCGCCTTCGGCCAGCACGTCTTCACGCGCCCGACCGCTCGCCCGCCGGATCATCGCGTGCTTCGCCTCGACGACCCGGAGCTCCCCGAGGTGCCGGAGGCGTCGGGTCGCTGGCTCGCGCCCGAGGAGCTGCTGACGCTCCCGACCGGCGCGGCTCCGCTCGATCCGGAGCCGATGCCCGACCCGGCCGTCATCGCCTTCGGCCTGGCGCACACCGACGGGAACCAGCACGTGAACTTCCTGACGTATCCTCGGCTGGTCGAGGACGCAGCGCTGCGTCGCCTCGCCGACCACGACGCGCCCCGCATTCTCCTCGCGCGGCGCGCCGAACTCGGCTACCGAAAACCCTGCTTCGCGGGGGAGCGCGCGCGGATCGTCGCTCAGGCGTTCAGTCTCGACGGGCGGTTCGGCATCGTCGCGGCGTTCTTCGACCATCGTGCCGACCTTCCCGCGCGCGGACCGTGGTCCGCCTTCGGGAGGCCGCGGTGCGTGGCGCGGATGCTGCTGTCGCCCTGAGCCGCGCGCGTCAGGCGAATGCGCGGTCTACCGCCTGAAGCGTGCGTTGCAGGCCGCGATGAACCTTCTGGTGCATCGGTGGAGCTTCGTCGATGCCGCCCCGCGGGTGGATGAAATCGATGATCGTGGGCGCGAACCGACCCTTCTTGAGCACCGCCCCGAAGACCGACCGGCCGCTCTGCTCGGCCATCTGTCTGACGATGTCGTCCTGCATGGTCGTTACACGCTCCGCCATCTGCCGCTGATCGAGCCCCAGCTTCTTGAAGTCGTCCCGGATGGTGAACCCGCCGGCCGCGAGCAGCGCGATGCACTCCACCTGGAAGATCCGGGTCCGCAGCGCCTCGGCGCGGCTCATGTTCTCCACCAGGCGGGGCACGAACATCACACCCAGGCCCACGTGCCTCGACTCGTCGCGCTCGAAATAGGGAAGAAGCTCCGTGAGGATGGGGCAGACGTTGCTCTCGCCGATCCGCTTGAAGATCACCACCGCGTTCGTTTCGAACAGGAGCTGCATGCCGACGAGCTTCATCGTCAACGTCGGCGCGTCCAGGACCTTCCGGAGGAGCCGGCGTGGGATCGCGCCGAGTGGGCGTACGGGTCCGAGCTGGGTGAGGTAGTCGCGCATGACGTAGAAGTGTCGCGCCTCGTCGAAGACCTGGGCGGTTGCCGCCATCTTGGCGTCCTGGTCGCTGATCTCCAGGGCGAGGTCCGCCGAGATGTTCCACGCGGCGAGCTCGCCCCAGAGCAAGATCGAGAGCACCCGTCCCAGCGCGTCCTTCACCTCCGCGTCCATCCCGGCCCCGGGCGGGCCGTGCTCGTCGATGAGGGAGGCGAGCAGGGCTTTGCCGTCCCAGGCATGCTTGTGCGACAGGTGGTACAGGCGCTCGAGCCTTCGTGTCTTCTCCGCCGCATCCTCGACGTCGGCGGACTCCAGCATCTCGTACGGGGGGAAGTTGGCGAATCGATTCATGAGGGTTGCTCCTGTGGGATCGCCGCCTTGTCGGGGGCGGAGTCTCTTCGGTAGATGCCGCAGACTTCGAGGAGCGCCGCTTCGCGTGCGATCGCCTCCACGTCGACGGGACGGTCGTCGTCCAGGTACATCAAGGTCAGCTTCTCGACGCCGCCCAGGAAGAATCGCGCCACGAAGCGCTCGTCGATGTCGCGGAGCACCCCCGCCCGCTTCGCCAGGCGCAGCTCGTCTTCCATGCGGCCGAGCATCGTCTCGTCGATGCTACGAAGCATGTCGTCCACGACGCCGTCGGCGCCTCTGCCGGTTCGCAGCAAGAGTCGCGTCGTCGCCGCGTCCTCGAAGACGATTCGAAGCACCTGGACGAAGCGAGCCTCCAGGAACGCGACCACCGCGGCCTCGTTCGGTCGAAATCCTTCGGGGATATCCAGAGGCTCACGGCTCGTGAAGGCCGCCTCGACGCGTCCGATGATCCGGTCCGCCAGCGCGACCAGCAGGGCGCGCTTGTCGCCGAAGTACTGGTAGAGCGTTCCGCGGCCGATGCCGGCGCGCCCACACACGTCGGCGACGCTGGCGGCGTGGTAGCCCTTCTCCGCGAAGATCTCGAGGGCGACGTCGAGGATCTGCTCGCGGCGTTCGTGGGCCGGCAGGTAGCTCCGTCGGCCAGAAACTGACATGTCAGTTCTCACGAGGCCAGGAGGATAACTCCCGCAATGGACCCGTCAACACCGAATCTCATCGGGCAGGCGCTGGGAGGTCCGTGGTGAAGGATAACTTCGTTATATCGCCCGGTCGACGTCGTTGCCCCGGCCTCGCGGCCTACGGGACCGTGGGCGCGCCGCGCCCGTGGGGCGACTCGCGCCCCGGGGTCCGATGCACCACGATGCTACGGTGGCTCCCCCGCGCGAGATCGCCCGAGGCAAGGCGCGCGCAGTCGGTTCGGTGCGGGTGAGCCGCTTCCGGGTCACGCGCCACGCACGCGGCGTCGCAGCCGTCCTCGCCGCAACGTCCGGCGCGCTCGTCGCCTGCACGACGGACCACGACGCCCTGGCTCGTCGCGACCGAGGTTCGGCCGGCGCGGCTGGCCGAGACTCCGGGGCCGTCGATCGATCCGATCCGACGCCGGATACCGGATCGATGGCCGACGCCTCCGGCTCGGTCGATGGTCGCCTCGAGGAGTCGGCTACGCCGGATGCGGCGCAGCCGTCGGGAGGCGACGTGCTCACGCTCCTCAACGGCGTCGTGGATGCGCCGCGCGTGGCGTTCTGCTTCCTGCGACTGGAGGGGACGGTTCCTGTCCCCATCGGCGTGCCGGTTCCGGCGGGCGGCCTCGCGTACGGCCACGCGCACGTCCTGAGCGGCATCAGCGGGGCGAAGCCCGCCGTGGACACGCTGCAGATCGCCGTCGTTTCCGGTGATCTCACCGCGATTCTGGGCCGAGATTGCGCTGCGGTGCTCGCGGGCTCGGCCCAGTCGCCACCGGCGGCGCGATTCGCCGAGGGCGGCCCCGACGCTCCCTCCGAAGCGTCGCCGGACGATGCCGGTCTTGCCGACGTGGCGGCGACGGACGGGACGTCGAGCGACGCGGGGTCGGGCGACGCCCCGATGGACGCGGGGTCCGGCCTCGCGGACGCGTCGGACGACGCCGGCGGTACGGCCACGACGCTGTCGTTCTTGCCGGCGCTCCCGGCCGGAACGTTTTCCGGCCAGCGCAGCCTCTTGCTCGTCGCCGCCGGCTGTGTCGGAGGACCGGGGCACACGTCGCCATCGGAGCTGTCCGTCTGCGGCGACGGCTACACCTCGAAGTCGCCGACGATTCGGCCGGTTCTGGTCACGCTCTCGCGCACGACGGGGACGGGCCGCGTTGGTCTGCAGGGGGTGAACGCGTCGGCGGCGACGCCGTGGGTCGAGCTGCGAAATACCCCGAAGGACGGCGCCGGCGCCGCCACGATCGCGACCAAGGTCGTCTTCGGCGCCATCGCGCCGGTGCCTCCACGCCTGGACAAGCCGCTCGTCGGGTACGCCATCGACGACTCGGCGATCGAGGTCTTCGTCCAGGGCTCCACCGTCGCGAGCCAGAGCCACGACTGGCTGGACGTGCTCGGAAGGAGCGGCGGCCTGACCTTGCTGAACGGCCGCTCCTACTCCCTCGTCCTGCTCGGGCCGCGTCCCGGCTTCACGGCGTTCGAGTGGTGGCAAGCGCCGCTGCTCGTGGCGCTCGACAACGACCCCTCAGTGGTGCAGTGACACGTCCGCGAGCTTGATGCGCACGTCGTTGACGAACGGCGAGTCGGGGAACCTTCGCAGGAACGTCCGGAGCGTGTTCTTGGCGTCTCCCCAGGCTTGAATGTCGAGTTGCGCGTCGGCGAGCAGGAGCGTGGCGTCGTCCATGACCTCCTTGTCCGTCGAAGCTTCCGAGAGCTGAAGGAGTGACGGAATCGCCTCCCGCTGGCGGCCGAGCGAGCGGAGGGCCTTCGCCATCTGGTACCGAGCTTGCGGTGAGTGCGCGGCGTCGTCCTTGAATTTCAGCGATTCCGCGAACGCTTGGTGGGCTTCGTGCCACCGCCCGGTGCGGGCGTGGTCGAGACCGTCCTGGTAGGCGACGAGCGAGAGCTCGTTCTTCGCTTGTTCGACGGCGCGCTCGAAGACCATTCGTTCCGTCCTCGTCAGCTCCAGCTTCGAGATCTCGTCGAAGCCGGTCACGATCTCTCGCCGCTTGCCCTGCCGGACCAGGTCGTAGAAGCCGGCAGCGGCCGTACTGCCGCGTCGCGCCAGCTCTTCGCGCTCTCGCATCGCGGCGAGATCTTTCTCCAGCCGCGACACGGCCTCCTTCGAGTCCTTCGTCTCCGCGCGCACGGCATCGACCCGGGCGTCCCAGGCGAACTTCAGCGCAACGAAGAGAACGACGACCGTCACCACGTACGCCGTGGCGCTGTTGACGAGGGTGCGTCGTTCGTAGGCCTGCTGGCGCTTCGCTATCGACTTGAGGTCCGCCGACAGGGCGTTGACGAGGTTGTTCGTCTTGATCGTCAGGGCGCGGGACTCGACGATCTCGCGCTTTATCTCCTCGAGCTCGGTCGCGACGTCGTCCATCCGGGATCCCGGGGGCCGGCGTATCGCCTCTCTTGCCCTCGGGCAAGCGCGGACGGGCGGCCGGCGCGGGCCGCCGAGCGCCGCGGCGACGGGAATACCGGTTGCCGGGCGCCGCGTCGGCGGCTACATAAGCGCCGCCGCGCGAGCCTCGGAACCTTCGTTTCGTCGGACGCTTCGCCGCTCGGGAGTGAGCGGACCCGCGCGCAGCTCGGAAGGCGCCATGGAGACCAGCGACATCAAGAAGGGCGTCAAGTTCATGCTCGACGGGCAGCCGTACATCGTCGTCGAGTTCCAGTTCGTGAAGCCGGGGAAGGGACAGGCCTTCACCCGCACGAAGATGAGGAATCTGCTGACCGGGGGGAACCTCGAACGCAACTTCCGATCGGGGGAGAAGCTGGAGGCCGCGGACGTCGAGGAGCGCTCGATGCAGTACATCTACCCCGAGGGCGATCAGTACGTCTTCATGAACACGAGCTCGGGTGAGCAGGTGAACGTGAACCGCGAGGTTGCGGGTGACGCCTCGGACTTCCTCATCGACGGCATCGAGGTCTCCATCATCCTGTTCAGGGGTAATCCGGTGAGCGTCAGCCTTCCGCCGCACATCGACGTCCAGATCACCGAGACGGAACCCGGAGTGAAGGGCGATACCGCCAGCAACGTCACGAAGCCGGCGCGCATCGTGACGGGCGCGACCATTCAGGTGCCGCTGTTCATCTCGGAGGGCGAGTGGGTCAAGGTGGACACCCGCACGCGGTCCTACCTCGAGCGGGCCAAGGCGCCCGGCTGAGAACGCGGGCGGTCGATTCCGTTCACGAGCGCGGGGTCGCCAAGAGGACCCGGCTCCCCAGCACGCACGCGACGGCCTTCGCCTCGTTTGCCACGGTGCAATCACTCAGATCCAGCGGATCTCGGAGATCTGGCGAGCGCCAGATCTCCGTCTTCGGTCCGCCGACGACGACGAGGCCGAGGGCGCTCGGCGTCACGAGGCGCCGCCCGTCGGGGGAGGCTGCCGTGCCGCGCGGCCCGGGCAGCATCGAACGCGCGGCGCGCGCGGCGGTGCTCGACCCCGCGAGCGAGCCCGCGACGAGCGCTTCGATGCCGGCGGCCGTGATGGTCAGCGGTGAGGGTTTCGGCAGTCGCGCGGGCTTACCCCCGGCACAGACGCCAGGGCGCGGCGCCAGCACCTCGAGGTGAACGGCCGGTGCGGGCGGTTCGAAGTCCAGGGCGATTCGCGAGCTGTCGCACGGCAACGTCACGCCCTTCCACACGCGCCCGTCGCGTGTCGTCACGGGTCCTCCGAACGGAGCGACGCCCGCGTCGGGCGCCAGGGGCTCGACCCGCCCATCGTGCAGCACCCGCACGACGCCGTCCGTCGTCGTCGCCAGGAGCGCTCCGGTCGCGTCGAACGCCAGGGGGCCGAATCGGGGCCCTCTCCAGGGCGCCACCGTGACCGTCGGGGTGTCAACCGTCACGGTGCGAACGCGCGCGTTCCTCTCCACCAGCGCGACGAGATCTGCGCGCTCCTCGGCCTCGAGGGTGGCGACGAAGAACCCGTCTCGGCCGAGCGCCGCGATGGCCTCGAGGAGGTCGCCTCGCGTGACGGCAGCGTGGACCTCCGCTCGGGACGCGGCGCGCAATGGAGCGCCCACGCCGCTGCAGTCGAGCGCCGACCCCTCGATGTCCAGGACTCTCGGGACGCCTCCTTCGCTGCAGACGAGCGTGGCGCCTCTGCGAAGGCGGTCGATGCCCCGCGAGACCTCCGCGTCGCCCTTCGACTGCGCGCGGGCTTCGAGACGTTTGGCCTCGGCTCCGAGCGCCCGCGTGGGTTCGAGCGGGTCGCGTGAAGCGCCGGCCGCGCGGTCGAGCCAGACCAGCGTTGTGGGGGTCGATTCGGCGGAGGCGCTCCGCTGCGAGAGCGTCAAGGCGACGTCGTCCGTCCCGTCACCGTCGCGATCCGTCGTCACGGCAGTGACCGAGATCGGCCCCTCGACGGGATCATCGGCGACGCGAAGCCCGACGACGAGCGGGCGGTCCCGAGCCGGCGCGAGGACGACGACGGCGCGACGCGGGACCCGCGCTCCGAACTTCGACGTGCAGGCGGCTCCGACGTCCAGGGTGACCGTGCGCGGACCGGTGAGCGTCAGCTCGACGTGGTGTGCGCAGTCGGGGCCGGTAGGGATGAAGCCGGGGATGCGCAGCACCTGCCGGCCCTCGCCGCCGCGTGAATGAAAGCGAAGCTCTCCCCGCGGCAGGGGTGAAGCGTCGCCTGCCGCGGGCACCGACCAGGTGACGCCATCGCGGGCGCCGTCGCCGTCCAGGTCGGCTGCAACACCCCGCGCGAGAACGTGGCCTGCGGGGGCCGTCAGCTCCACCCCTTCCAGGCTCCAGCGCGTCGCAGAAGGCGGCGCCACGACGGACGGTCTCGGCGAAAACGCCGGCGGACGTGCGCTGGGCTGCGCGACGACGGCGCTCGCCGCCGAGATCGCCGGTGCCGACGACGCGACCCCGAACGGCGTGTACGGTGGGTCCTCGCGGCACCCCAGGCCGAGGAGCAGCGCGCCCGCGCCGAGCGTGGCGTTGCGTGCTCGCATCGACGGCGTCAGCGCCCCGCGAACTTCGCGGGGCGCTTCTCGACGAACGCTCGCGTGCCCTCCCGCGCGTCCTCCGAGCCAAACAGGGCGGCGAACGCGCTCGCCTCCAGCTCGCACGCAGTGGAGAGATCCGCGTCCAGGCCACGCGACATGACCCTCTTGCTCGCGGCGACCGCGAGCGGCGCGCGCGAAGCGATCTTCAGGGCGACCTCGCTCACCTTGGAGAGCAGCTCCGCCGGTGGCACGACCGCGTTCACCAGCCCGATCTGCAGGGCGCGGGTGGCGTCGATGGCGTCCCCCGAGTAGACGAGCTCTCGAGCCACGCCCGCGCCCACGCGCCTGGCCAGGCGCTGGGTACCCCCGAAGCCCGGCATCAGACCGAGGTTGACCTCCGGCTGCCCGAACCTGGCCTTCTCCGACGCGTAGATGAAGTCGCACGCCAGCGCCAGTTCGCAGCCCCCGCCGAGCGCGAAGCCGTTGACCGCCGCGATGAACGGGATCCGCGACTCCTCGATGTGGCGCGCCAGGCGGTGACCGGCGTCGCTGAAGGCCTTGGCCTCCGTCGTCGTCATAGTGGTCATCGCTGCGATGTCGGCGCCCGCGACGAACGCCTTCTCGCCGGCGCCCGTGACGATCGCGGCACGAGCGTCGCTCGCGCCCAGCTCGTACACCGCGCGCGTCAGCTCCCGGATGACCGTCGGATTCAGCGCGTTCAGCTTGTCCGCGCGATTGACCGTGATGGTGACGACTGCCTCTGCGCGCTCGACGAGGATCGTTTCGTACTGGCTCATGCGACTCCTGCCTGGTTCAGCGCTCGAAGGCGCGGCCCGTGGGGCGGCCTTTCTCGTCGTACACGTAGAAACCTCGCCCCACCTTCTTCCCGTACCAGCCGGCGGCCACGAGGTTCCGCAGCAGCGTGGGCGGCCGGTACTTGTCGTCACCGAACTCCCGGTGGAGGACCTCGGCGATCGACAGAAGCGTGTCGAGGCCGATGAGATCGGCCAGCTCGAGAGGGCCCATGGGATGGTTCAGGCCGAGCTTCGCCCCGACGTCGATGTCTTCCGGTGTGCCGAGCCCTTCCTGGAGTGCGAAGCACGCCTCGATGAGCAGGGGCACGAGCATCCGGTTTACGACGAACCCGGGCTGGTCCTTGCTGGTGATGACCGTCTTGCCGAGACGCCTCGCGGTCTCGCTGACCACGGCCGTCGTCGCGTCGTTGGTCTGCACGCCGCGCACGATCTCGACGAGCTTCATGAGCGGAACCGGATTCATGAAGTGCATGCCGATCACGGACTCTGGGCGCTTGGTCTCGGCGGCGAGGCGCGTGATGGAAATGGAAGACGTGTTCGAGGCGAGCAGGGCGCCCGGCTTCATCAGCCCCTCCGTCTCCCGGAAGATTCGCAGCTTCGTGTCGCGGTCCTCCGTGGCGGCTTCGATGACCAGGTCCGCCTCCGAGACGCGCTCGCCGGGGCCCACCGGAGTGATGCGCGCCAGCAGCGCCTCGCGCTCCTCCGCGGTGAACCGGCCCTTGTCGACCTGCTTCGCGAGGATGGCCCCGATCTTCTTCTTGCCGGCCTCCGAGCGCTTCAGCTCGGCGTCGCTCAAGAGCACCTCGTAGCCCGTCGCCGCGCAGACCTGGGCGATTCCGGCGCCCATCTGGCCCGCTCCGATCACGTAGACACTACGAACGTCGTCGGCATTCATGCAGTCGTGGCGTAGCCTTCTCGTTCGTCGCTGGCAACCTGGCGTGCCGAGCGATAGAGGTTCCAGCGTGCGCGCCCTGGCCGCCGCCCTGGTCGCCGTCTCGGTGCTCGGCTGCGCCGCGACGAGCGCGGTGGATCGCGCCATCGTCCTGGTGCGTCGCGATCGGCCCGATCAGGCCGAGGCGGTGCTGCGAGATCGACTCGCGGAGGCTCCCCGCGACGTCCCGGCCCGCCGGATGCTCGTGCGCGTCCTGGCGTCCACGGGGGACCTCGGGAAGGCTCGCGCGGAAGCGGAAGTCCTGGCGGAGCAGCTCGGGGACGGCAGCCCGACACCGTGGATCGAGCTCGGGCTGGCCCTCGAGCTGGCGCACCGGTACGACGAGGCGCTGGCGCTGTACGATCGGGCTTCGGACGTCGCGCCGGCCGATCCGGCGGGGCCGCGGGTCGGCGGGATGCGAGCGGCGCGCTGGGGGGAAGCGCAGCTCGCCGAGCCGCGTCTGCGCGAGGCGACTCTGCGGGGTCTCGACGACGCCGAGGTCTGGCACGCGCTCGGTGCCGTGCGACTCGCGCTCGGGGACCGTGCGGGCGCCGAGCGCGCCTACCGCGCCGGGTTGCGGCGCGACCCCTCCGCGCTCGAGAACCGGCTCGGTCTGGCAACGGTCGCCGTGGCGCGCGGCGACGCGGCCGCCGCCCTCCGCCACTACGACGCGCTGGTCGCCGCGCGCCCGCGCTTCGCGGACGGTCACCTGGGACGCTCGTGGGCGCTGCTCACGCTGGGGCGACTCGACGACGCCGAGCGCGCCCTCGACGTCGCGGCGGCGATGGGTGCGGATCGGCGTGCGCTGAGAGCCCAGGTCCGCGAGCTGTTGCGGCGCCGGAACGCCGCCTCGGGATCGCCGGGCGCAGCCCCCGTCAGGACCGAAAAAGTCCGCTGAAACCGCTCATTCCGAGCCTTGTAACCCCCCCGTCCGCAGCGTAATCTCGGCGCCCTTCGCGCGAGGCCGGCGAGTGCCGGAAAGCTCGCGCCCGGAGCATTTTCGCTCCCTCGAAAACAGCAAGAAACGATTGATGGATTCGCAGACGATCCGAACGGCCCTCGGCCGATTGCAGAGCGACCCGGACTCGGAAGAAGCGTGGCGATCGCTGCGGGAGTCGGTGCTCGAACCGGGGGGTGATCTCGACTCCGAGCAACTCGTGCGGCTCCTGGAGGCTGCCGCCGGCGCCCACCGTGGCCGTGGCGAATGGGAGGCCGTCAGCCAGATCTTCGAAATCCTTTCCCGCGCGGTGGCCGGCACTTCCGGCGAGCTCGCGGTCGTCGTGGAGCACGCGCGCATCCTGAACGACGAGCTGCTCGACTCCGAGGGTTCGGACGTCGCGTTGCTGCGCGTCCTCGAGCTCGTTCCCGATCACGCCGACGCCACCGCCGCCCTGGAGGAGAACGAGTCGAAGCGAGCCAAGTGTGAGGAGCTGGTGCAGACCTATGCCGGCGAGGCGGAGAGCGCCCCGGACGACGTCTATCGCAGCAGCATGCTGATGCGGGCGGCGGAGGTGGAGCTCCGCTACGGTTCCGGCGAGCGGGCGTCGGCGGCCGAGCGCCTCGACCAGGCCGCACGCCTCGACCCATCGAACGAGCGAGCGAGCTGGATGCTCGAGCTCGTTCACCGTCGCGCTGGCCGCTGGAAGGAAGCGGCGGCAGCGCTCAACCGAGCCGCCACCCGGGGCGAGAACCCCGAGGCGCGCGTCCGTTCGGCGGTGCGCCTCGCTCGGCTGAGCCGCTTTCGGCTCGAGGACAAGGAAGGCGCCGCGAGGGCGTACGCGCAGGTCCTGAAGGACCAGCCCGCTCACGACGAAGCACGAGAGTTCCTCCTCGAGCACTTCTCCGACGCCGAGCGCTGGGACGATCTGGTCGCGCTCTACGAGAAGGACCTGGCGTCCCAGGACCTCACCAGCGCCGAACGGCTCGGGGACGTGTTCCAGATTGCGATGCTCCACTGGCGCAAGCGCGAAGCACCCGAGGACGCCGACCCGTGGTTCGAGCGCGTCCGGAAGATCGAGCCGGCCCACGAGGGCATGCTGAATTTCTTCCGGCAGTACCTCGCGTCGATCGGGGACGACGCGCGCCTCCTCGGCGTGCTCCAGGCCGCACACCGGGTGATGAGCGAGGGTCCGTCGAAGGCCGAGGTCGGCACCGAGATTGCCAGATTGGCGGAGTCGCAGAAGGACGCGCAGCGGGCCATCGAGCAGTACAAGGGGCTGCTGAGACAGGACCCGGACAACACCGAAGCGCGCGACTCCCTGAAGCGGCTCTACCGGCAGACCGAAGGCTACAACGCCCTGGTCGAGCTCCTGCGCCAGCAGCTCGAACGAACGCCAGCCGAAGAGACCGCGGCGCGACTCGAGATCCTGCAGGAGGTTGCAGAGGTCTACCGCCAGTTCGTCAAGAGCGACACCGCGCTCGTGTCCGTTCTCGGGCAGATGGCCCAGCTGGACGACACCAACGTGGACGTCGTCCGTGAACTCGTGGAGCTGTTCGAGCGGCTGGGTCGCTGGCGCGATCTCCTGACCCAGCAGCAGAGACTCGCGGAGCTCACGGAAGCGCGCGACGAGAAGGTCGAACTGTATCGGTCCGTCGCGCGGCGCTGGCTCGATCAGTTCTCGAACGTCCAGCACGCCATCGAGTCGTTCGAGAAGCTCTACGAGCTGGCGCCGGACGATCAGGAAGCCAACGAGCGCCTCGTCGATCTGTACAAGAAGCGACGGAACTGGGCCGGACTGTACGCGCTCTACGAGAAGGATCTGGCACGCGTCGAAGGCACGGCACGCGTCGAGCTCATGTCCGAGATGGCGAAGCTGGCCGCCGAGCGACTCAACCGCGGTGAAGACGCCGTGCGGCTCTATCGAGAGATCCTGGAGGCCGACCCCTCCGCCGGCGGCGCGCTCGATGCGATCGAGAAGCACGCCGAGCGCGCCAAGGACTGGGCGACGCTGGCCTGGGTGCTCGAGAAGCGCGTCGAGCAGGCGTCGGACGACGCAGCGTCGCTCGCCGTGCTCCAGAAGCTGGGCACCGTGTATGCCGATCACCTGGCGGACCACGTCTCCGCGGCGCGCACCTGGCAGCGGGTGCTCGAGATCCAGCCGGGGCACAACCGCGCGCTGCGCGTGCTGCGTGACTCGTATCTGGAAGGGGGCGACTACGACGCACTCGAGCAGCTGTACGGGGCGCAGGGGGACTGGGATGGTCTGGCCGACGTCTTCAGCACCGCCGCCGACCGCGCGAAGGACAACGACACCAAGGTGGCCCTCAGCTACCGCGCGGCGTCCGTGTACGAGGAGCGCCTCGGCCAGCCCGATCGTGCGTTTCGGTCGTACGAGCGCGTGCTGGCGACGCAGCCCTCGGACGCACGCGCGGCTGGCGCCCTCATCCCCCTGTACGAGGGGGACGAGAAGTGGGCGCGCCTTCCTGCGCTGTACGAGGTGCTGCTCTCGCAGGAGGAAGGTACGGACGAGCGCGTAGCCCTGCTGCGCAAGCTCGTGGAAGTGACCGGCTCTCGCCTCGGCGACAAGCGCGCTGCCGCGGACTACGCGAAGAGCGCGTACGAGATCGCGCCGGGCAACGAGGACGCGCTGAGCCTTCTCGAGGAGACGGCGCGGAACGCGGGTGCGTGGGAGGGCTTCGTCGACGCGCTGCAGGGGCGGCTCCGGGCCGAGGGGAAGAAGAAGAACAAGGAGTGGCTCGCGGAGAAGCGCCGCCTGCGCCTGAAGGTCGCGAGCGTGTACTCGGAGCAGCTCGGCAAGAAGGAAGAGGCCATCGAAGCGTACAAGGCGCTGCTCGAGGCCGACGCCGGCGACGAGGACGCCGCTCGAGCGCTCGAGGCTCTGCTGCGTACCGAGGGACGTGTGGACGACCTGCGTTGGCTGCTGGAGCTGCGCGTCGAGAACGCGTCGTCCGACGAAGAGCGAGTACGCATCCTCGCGGACTGGGCGACGCTCGAGGAGGAAGTGTTCCAGGATCCCGCCCGCGCCGCGCACACGCTGCGCCGGGTGCTCGAGCTCGCGCCGGGGGACTCTGGGGCCCTCCGCGCGCTGCCGAGGCTGCTGACCCAAGCGGCGGACCACGCGGGCGCCGCGGAGGTGCTCGAGGCGCACCGCGACCATGCCGAAGGAGCCGATCGGGCCCAGCTCGAGATCGAGCTGGCGGAGATCTACCTGGTTCGCCTGGGTCGCGCGTCCGATGCGCTAGAGGCGGCCGTGCGGGCCCTCGAGTCCAGCGAGGGTGACGCACGCGCGATCAGCGTGCTCGAGCGACTGCTCGAGAACTCGGAGGCCCGCGATCGGGCGGCCGAGATCCTCGCGCGGGAGTACGCGTCGAGCGGCGAGGCCCGGCGCGAGGCTCAGGCGCTGGACGTGCTCCTCGCCGAAGCCAAGACCCCCCAGGCGCGACGCGAGCTGCACGCGCGCCTCGCCGACGTCCACGAGCACAAGCTCGGTGCGGCCGGCACCGCGCTGGACGTCGTGCTCCGCGGCGTGCGCGAGTTCCCCCAGGACATAGAGCTGTGGGACCGAGCCGACTCGCTGGCCGCCCTCGCGGGGAGGCCCACCGAGCTGGCAGAGGCGTTCCGTGAGGCGCTTCGCGGCTCCATGCCGGACGACGTCGAATCCGAGCTCTGCGAGCGCGCCGCCAGCCTGCACGAGGACAAGCTGGGTGATCCCATCGGCGCCACGCCGTACCTCGAGCGCGTCCTGGCGAAGAATCCCGGCAACGAGCGCGCATTCGGCCGGCTGAAGGACATCCTCACGGCGGCGGAGCGCTGGGGCGAGCTCGAGGCGCTGTACGACCGCGCCTCCGCGGCCACCGACGACGTTGCCCGAAAGATCGACATGCTCGTCGAGGTCGCCCTCGTCTGCGAGGAGATCGTCGAGGACGTCGTCAAGGCGACCACCTACTACGAGCGCATCGTCGAACTCGACGGCGTTCACGATGGGGCCATCCGGGCGCTCGATCGGCTCTACGCGCTCCAGGAGCGCCACGAGGACCTGGCGGCGCTGCTCGAGGGGCGGCTCGAAACCGCCGCCGGCGACGACCTCCTGGACTTCAAGCTGCGGATCGCGCGGCTTCAGCTCGACCGACTGCATCAGCCCGAGAAGGCGATGCTCCACGTCGAGGACGTCCTGCGCGAGCGAGTGAACGACATCGACGGTCGTCAGCTCGCCGAGAAGCTGCTGGAGATCGGCAGTCAGCGCGCGCGTGCAGCCCGAACGCTGGAGGTGGTCTACGAGGCGCGCGACGAGGTGCGCGATCTGGTCCGCGTCCTGCAGATTCGACTCGCCGTCCTGGAGGAGCCGTCCGGTGATCCGGAGCGGAGTGACGCCGAACGCGAGGACGAGCTGCGCGACCTCCTGCGTCGCGTGTCGGTTCTGCTCGACGAGCGATTGCACGACGACGCGGCAGCGCTGGAGTGCGTGTCGAAGCTGGTCCCTCTCGATCCACTCGACGACGGAGCGCGTTCGCGGCTGCTCGACATCGGCCGGCGCGTCGGCGCGCACGATCGCGTCGCGGACGTGCTGGCGCGCGCGGCGGACCGCGCGGACACGCCCGGCATGAAGGGCGAGATCCTGATGCAGGTGGCGGCGATCCACGAGGACCTGCTGTCGAACCCCCGGCGCGCGGAGGAGACGTATCGGCGCGTTCTGGAACTCGACGACTCGGATGCGGATCTCGTGTTGCCGGCGGCGCGCGCGCTGGAACGGATCTACTCCGCGCTCGGGGACTCTGCACGACTCGCCGAGGCGCTCCGGACGCAGGTTCGCTTCGAGTCGGATGGCGACAAGAAGAGCGGGCTCCTCGGGCGCCTGGGCGAGCTGTGTCAATCCGTGCTCGACGACAAGCCAGGCGCGATCGAGGCCTGGCGCTCCCGCCTGGAGGAGCGTCCCGACGATGCCGTCGCGCTCGCGGCCCTGGACCAGCTCTACGCCTCCACGGAGCAGTGGGAGCGCCTCGTGGAGATCGTCGAGCGCAGACAGGACGCCGTGGAGGCCGGCGCCGAGCGCCGCACGCTCATGACCCGCCGCGCCGATTTGCTGGCGACGCAGCTCGGGAACGTCGCCGACGCCATCGAGGCGTGGCGCGCAGTGACCGACGAGTTCGGACCGGACGAGGAATCCCTGGCCGCCCTGGAGGGCCTGTACGCCCGTGGGGAACGCTGGGACGAACTCGCAGAGACCTTCGAGCAGCACCTCGACCTCTCGACCGACGACGCGCAGCGTCTCGCGCTGCTCTCGAAGCTGGGAGACCTTCGACGAACTCGCCAAAACGACGTCGCGGGATCCCTGGAAGCCTACCGTCAGGCGCTCGGCACCGATGGCGGGCACGAGCCCAGCCGGGCCGCCCTGCGCGAGCTCCTCGCTTCGGAGGAGCCGACGGCTCGGCGGGAGGCCGCTGAGATTCTCCATCCCATCTACGAGGCCGACGGCAACCACGAGAACCTGCTCGGGGTGCTCGAGATTCAGGTGGCGACGGCAGAGGACCTCGACGCCAAGCTCGATCGACTCGAGAACGCCATTCGCGTGGCGGAGGGGCCCCTCACGGACTCCGCGCGGGCGTTCGGGTACGCCGATCGCGCGGTCCGGGAAGCCGCAGGGCATACGGCGCTCGCCCCGTGGCTCGATCACCTCGACCGGCTGGCGTCCTCCTCGGGCAAGCACGAGGCTCACGTGGCCATCCTCCGCGACGTCGTCGGCGACATCTTCGACGGCGAGGTCCAGATCGAAGTCACGCTCAAGATCGCCGCGCTCTGCCGGGATCGCCTGGGCGATCGCGATCTGTCGCGTGAGTACTTCCAGAAGGCCCTCGAGCTTCGACCCGACGACCGCACGGCGCTGCTCGCGCTGGAGTCCCTCTACGACGAGGGCGGCAACGCCCAGAACCTCCTCGACATTCTCGAGCGTCGCACGGATGCCGCAGAATCCGACGACGAACGGAAGGTGCTTCTCTACCGACGCGGAGCGCTCCTGGCGAAGAGCCTCGATGAGCGCTCGCGCGCGATCGAGGTGTACCAAGAGATCCTCGACCTCAGCGTCGAGGCCGAGGCGATCGCCGCACTGGAAGGACTCTACGCCGCAGAGGAGCGCTGGACCGATCTCGTGGCCCTGCACGAGCGCCAGCTCGAAGCGACGCCTCCCGATGCGCCCGCGCTCCGCGTGAAGATTGCGGTCGTCGCGGCGCGGTACCTGTCGGACCTGTCACGGGCGTTCGACGAGCTGGCGGAGGCGCTCGAGGCGGACCCGCAGCACGCCGGCGCGGTCGCGGAACTCGAGCGCTTGCTCACGGATGCGCCCGAGGCCGAGGGGCGCGCGCGCGCGGCCGCGCTGCTCGAGCCCGTGTACCTGGTGCGAGCCGACTTCTCGAAGGTCATGAACACGCTCCGGGCGCGGCTCGACCACGCCCAGGATCCGGCGGACAGGCGAGAGTTGCTGCAGCGGCTCGCCCAGCTCCACGAGGAGCAGGCGGAGGATTACGGTGCGGCCCTCGAAACGACGGCGAAGCTCCTGCACGAGGACCTCGGAGACGAATCGACGGTGGCCGAGCTCGAGCGCCTCGCGAAGGTAGCGGGCGCGGAGAAGCGGCTGGCCGAGATCTACGCCGGTGAGCTCGAGGCCGTCATGGGAGACGACGAGAACTCCGCGCGGCTCGCTCGCAGGGCGGGCGAGCTCTTCGCGGATCTCGCCGACCTGGAGCGGGCGCTCGTCTACTACCGCCGCGCCCTGGCGTTCGAGCCCGATAGCCGCCCACTCTTCGAGGCCATCGATGGGCTGTTGACGCGCACGGCCCGACACGAAGAACGCGTCGCGCTGTATCGCGACGGTCTTGAACACCGCTTCGAGCCGTCGGAGCGCCTCGCGTTGCTTCACGTCATAGCGCTCCTTCAGCGCTCGGAGCTCGGCCTTCCCGACGAAGCCATTGAGACGTACCGAAGCGCGCTGGACGCGGACGAGAACGACGTGACGTCGCTCGATGCGCTCACGGACCTCTATGCAGAGCGTGAACGCTGGGCGGATCTGTCCGAGCTCCACTTGCGCCGCGCGGAAGCCGCGGGATCACCGGCGGTGGCTGCGCCGTTCCGCTTGGCCCTCGCGCGACTGTGCCGCGAACGTCTGGGCGATACGGCCCGCGCCATCGACCAGCTCGAGGAAATAGTTCGCGACGTGCGGGACCATCGCGAAGCCATCAAGGAGCTCGAGGGGCTCCTGGGCGACGACGGATTCAAGGAGCGGGTCGTCGAGGTCCTTCGACCCATCTACGAAGAGGCCGACGACTGGCGCCATCTGATTCGCCTCAACGAGGATCGATTCGCGTTGGCCGAGGACCCCCACCAGAAGGTGTCCGTCCTGCGGGAGACCGCCCAGCTCTGGGAGAGCCGAGGGAACGACCCCGAGAAGGCTCACCGGGCGCTGGGGCTGGCGCTCGAGCTGGACGCGGAGGATCCGGATACGCGGGGGGAGTACGAGCGCCTGACGGAGGCGATCGGCGCGTGGGACGCCCTGGCCGAGCTCTACGAGAAGGCCCTCACGAACGAGTCCCTGGGCAGTCGTCGGGACGTCCTGGCGACCCTGGCCAGCGTCCACGACGCGCGGCGGGACGATCCTCGACGCGCTCTCGAGGCGTACCTGCGGCTGCACGAGCTCGACCCTTCGGAGCTCGCGCCCATCGAGAAGATGGAGCAACTGGCAACGCTGCTGAGCGATTGGGGTGCGCTCGTGCGCGTACTCCTGGCGAAGATCGACGTCACCCTCGAGGACGAGGAGCGGGCGAGCATCTGGCGACGCGTCGGCGAAGCTCGGAGAGACATGCTCGAGGATCACGACGGCGCCGTGGAGGCGTACGAGCGCGCGCTGGATCTCGATCAGGAGAGCGCCTGGACCGTGGACTGCCTCATCGACCTCTACGAGAGTCGCGAGCAGGCCGAGCGTCTGGTGGAACTGTACCAGCGGCGCGTCGACCTGACCGACGAAGACGACGCGGACCTGAAGTACACGCTCCTCATCGGCGCCGCCGACGTCTACGAGAAGAAGCTCGCCGATCGCGCCAAGGCCATCGACGCCCTGGGTCAGGCGCTCGCCGCGCGCCCCGGAGACGGCGGTGTCATCGCGAGCCTCAACCGCCTCTACCGGGGCGAGGGCATGTGGCCGGAGCTCCTGGAAAACCTGAAGCTCCAGGCCAGCACGGCGGAGGAACCCGCGCGCCGCGCGGAGATTCGACGCGAGATTGGCGAGATTCTGGCCGGCAAGATGCAGAGCTTCGAGGACGCGCTCGAGGCCTATCGCCTCGTCCTCGACGAAGCTCCCGAGGACGAGGTCGCGCTGGGTGCGGTTCGCTCGCTCGGGGAAGACCACGAGGACCTGCGAGACATGGTGGCGGGGATCCTCGTTCCGGTGCTCCGGCAGGCGGCGCGGCACGACGCGCTCGTCGACGCGCTCGAGATGCGCTTGTCGGTCGAGTCGGAGCCGACTCAGCGCGCGGAAACCCTCCGCACCATCGCGGAGGTGCTCGAGACGCACCTGTCCCGTCCCGGCGACGCCCTCGGGGCGGCGTTGCGCGCGCTGACCGAGACGCCGGAGCGCGGCGACCTGCACTCCGACATCGAACGGCTGGCTGGTCTCAGCGAAGGCTGGGCTCGGTATGCCGACGCGCTCGGGGAGCGGGCGCAGTCCACGTTCGATCCCGAGGTCGGGAAGGATCTCTATTCGCGTCTCGGGCGCGTGGCCGAGGAGCACCTGAAAGACGAGAAGCGCGCCGTCGAGGCCTACACCCGTGCCGTCGAGCAGGCCGGTGACCAGCCGCTGCTCCTCGAAGCGCTCGATCGCCTCTACGAACGTCTCGGCGATGCGCAAGCGCTGTCGGAGATCCTCGACCGGCGCGCGGCCGTGGAGACGAGTGACGGAGAGCAGGCGCAGATCCACTATCGTCACGCCAAGCTGCAGATCCACGAGTTCAAGGAGCCGTCCCGTGGTCTGGCGTCGCTCCGAATGGCGCTGGAGCGCGCCATGGACCACGTGGAAGCCGCCGACGAGCTGGAGAAGCTCACCGATCAGCGCGATCTCTTCGAGGAGGCCGCCGAGATCCTCGAATCCGTCTACCGTGCGCGCGCCCAGACCGACCGCCTCGCGTCGCTGTACGAGAAACGAGTGGGATTCGCCGAGAGCGCGGGCGAGCGCATCGACATGCGCCGGAACCTCGCGCGGGTCCTCGAATCGGAGGTCAAGGACGCGGCCGCGGCGCAGCGCGTGCTCCAGCAGGGCCTCGCGGACGATCCCTCCGACGGCGCGCTGCTCGACGAGATCGAGCGGCTCGCCGGGATGACCGGCAACTGGGCGGCGGCAGCGGAGTCGTTGCAGAGCGCGGTGGACTCCAAGGCCGAACTCCTGCCCGATGCGGCACGCGACCTGTCGGTGCGCGTGGCAGTCTGGTACCGCGACCGCGTGCAGGACCCCGCTCTCGCGGAGAAGGCCCTCGGTCGCGCCCTGGAGTTCGATCCCGCCAGCGACGAGGTACTGGTCCAGGTGGAGCAGCTCCAGCGGAGCGGTGGGCGCGAACGCGATCTGATCGCCACGCTACGGCGCCGCGCCAAGCTGCAGCCTTCGGATGAATCGCGAGACGATCTGTACCGCGGCGCGAAAGCCCTGGCCGACGGTATCGGAGACGCAGAGCTCGGCGAGGCCATCCTCCGCGAGCTGCTCGCCACGGACGACACGAACCTGTGGGCCCTGGCGGAGCTGACGACCCTGCGCGAGGCCGCCCAGGATTGGCGTGAGACGTTCGACTTGCTGGTGAAGCGCTCGGAGCTGCGCGCCCAGGGCGATACCGTGAGCCAGTTGCGACACCGGGCGGCGTCCATCGCTCGCGAGCACTTGAAGGAGCCTGCACGAGCCGTCGAGCTGTACGAGCACCTGTTCGAAGACAGTCCCGGGGACACCGTTGCATCGACGGCGCTCCGTGATCTCTTCGCGGAGACGGAGCGATGGAAGGATCTAGGAGGCCTGCTGGAGCGCCTGGTGGACCTATCCGACGCCCCCGCGGCCCGGGGGACCTTGCGGATGGAACTCGCGAAGTTGAATCAGGATCGCTTCGGCCTTCCGGACGTTGCCATCGATCTCCTGCGGGGAGTGCTGGAGGAAGAACCGCAACGCGCTGAGGCCGTGGTGGCCCTGAGCCAGCTCTACGAAGCCAACGGCAGGGACGAGGAACTCGCCGAGCTCCTGACGCAGCAGATCGCCGCGGCGAGCGGCCGCGGCGACGTCGAGGCCGAGAAGACGTTCCAGGTCCGGTTGGGCGAGGTCTACGAGTCGCGGCTCGGGAACAAGCCGAAGGCGATCGCGACCTATCAGGCCGTTCTCGAGCGCGATGCGTCGCACCGGGGCGCGCTCGAGGCGCTGGCTCGACTGCACCTGGCCAGCGACCAGGTTCCCGAGGCGGCCCGTGCCCTCGATCGCCTTCTGGACGCCACGAGCGGCGCGGACGCCGTGAAGCTGTCGATGGAGCTCGCCGACCTGCACCAGAAGCTCGGGGACTCGGGGAGCGTGTCTGCGGCGCTCGAGCGGGGACTGACGCACGACCCGAGGCACGACGAGCTCCGTACCCGCTTGAAGGCCTCGTACACGGCGACCGCCGCGTGGGAGAAGCTCGCGGGACTGCTGGCCGCCGACGCCGAAGCGGTCGACGACGTGGACGAGAAGGTTCGCCTCTACCGCGAGGGGGCGAAGATTCACGGCACGAAGCGCGCGGATCACGCCGCGGAGGCCGGGCTCCTGGAGAAGGCGAGCGAGCTGCGCCCCGACGACCGGGACCTCTTGCTGCAGCTCTGCGACGCGTACAGCAGCTCGGGGCGCGGCAAGGCGGCTGCCGAAGTGCTCGAGAAGATCGTCGAGTCCTACGGCGGCAAGCGATCCAAGGAACTCGGCGAGATCCATCGTCGCCTCGCCAACGCTTACCTGGCGGACGGAGATCGGGACCGTGCTCTCGACGAGCTCGACAAGGCCTTCCGGATCGAGCCCGGCAACGTGGCGACGCTGAAGCGCCTGGGCGAAGTGGCGCTCGAGAAGGGCGATCTGAAGAAGGCCCAGCAGATGTTCCGCGCCCTGCTCCTGCAGAAGCTCGAGGACGACGCGCCGATCACGAAGGCGGAGGTCTTCTTCCATCTCGGCGAGGTCCACCAGGGCCTCGGCGAGAAGAGCAAGGCCATACAGATGCTCGAACGAGCGCTTCAGACCGATCCTGCACTGACGAAGGCGCAGACGAAGCTCGACGAGATCAAGGGCTGAGCCCACGACGCCATGCGCCGGTTCGCAGGTCGCCTGCTGGGGCTCATCGTGCGCGCTTGGGTAGCGACGCTCCGTCTTCGGTGGGCGCTGCCACCCGGGCTCGAGTGGGCTGACGCCGCGACCTGGGTGATCGCCTTCTGCCACGGACAGCAGATGGTCCTGATGCGTGGTCGCGATCTTCGCGCGCGCGCGCGCGCCGTGCTCGTGAGCACGTCCCGCGATGGCGACCTGCAGACCGGAGCGATGACGGCGCTCGGGTTCATCGTCGAGCGCGGGTCCAGTTCGCGCCGCGGTGCCGGAGGGCTGCGCGCGGTCGTTTCACGCCTCGAAGCGGGCATGGATGCCGCGTTCGCGATCGACGGGCCACGGGGTCCTGCAGGGACTTCAAAGCCCGGCGCCGCCCTGGCAGCGCGCCTGGCCAGCGCACGGCTCGTCCCCGTGGCGTCGGCGGCCGCGCACTGCTTGCGTCTGGGAAGCTGGGACCGATTCGAGATACCGGTGCCGTTCACGCGCGTCGCGGTCGTCGCGGCCGCGCCGCTCGATCCGGAGCTCGTGGCAGCAACGCCGTCGGTTCTCGACGCCGCGCTCGCCCACGCTCGACGAGACGCCGAGGTCTTGCTTCGACCCTGCCCCGAAGGCGTCCCGGGAGCCGCGTGACCACCGTCGTCAGCATCGATGGGCGCATCGTCGCAGCCGAGGAGGCATGCGTGTCGGTGTTCGACAGAGGTTTCCTCTACGGGGACTCCATCTTCGAGACGGTGCGTACGTACGGCGGGAGGCCGTTCGCGCTGCGCGCCCATCTCGATCGCCTGGGAGAGAGCGCCCGCCGTGTGCTCATCGAACTCCCTGCCGACGCCGAACGACTCGAGCGCGAGGTCACCGATGCCCTTGCCGCAGCCGGGAACTCCGAGAGCTACGTGCGGATCATGATCACGCGTGGGATAGGACCGATGGGGCTCGATCCGGCGGACGCAACCAGCCCGTGTCGGGTGATCTTCGTCGGGGAGCTTCAGACGCCGCCGGCCGAGTCGTATGCGAACGGCGTCGGGGTCGTCACGCTACGAACGCAGCGCGCTGCCGACGCCACGGCGGCCTCCGGCGCGAAGGTCGCGAACTACCTCGTCGCGATCCTGGCCCTCAAGGCGGCCCGGGACGCCGGTGCGCACGAGTGCCTCGTCGTGGACTCCCAGGGGAGGGTCGTCGAGGGAGCCAACTCGAACGTGTTCGCACTCCTCGGTGACGAGCTCATCACCCCGCCGCCAGCGGATGGACCGCTGCTCGGCATCACCCGCGCGCTGATCCTCGACGTGGCAAGGGAAGCCGGCACCCCCGTCGTCGAGCGGTCCCTCCCCGTGGAGATGCTGGGCCAAGCCCGGGAGCTCTTCATCTCGTCCAGCCTGAGGGAGATCCTGCCGGTGACCCGGTGCGACGGGCGGTCGGTCGGCGACGGGGTGCCGGGCCCCGCGACACGAATTCTTCAGGCGGCCTTTCGGAGAAAAGTCGCCGAAATTCACGGGCTAGAGGGGTAGCGCGCTCGGCTGCGGGCCGGTGCCCGGGTTGAATAGCGCGGACGTTCGAGGGTCTAATTTCGCCGGGAAGGCTCCGCTGCGGGCCAGCGTATCACCGGGTCAGTGAGGTCAGAATGAAGACGGCGCTTTGGTTTCTTGGGATGACGGTGCTTGGAGCGGGGCTCGTGACGGGCGCCGTGGGTTGCGAGCTCGGTGCGTGTGACGACGAGTCGGAGCCCGCGGCCGCCGATGCCGGCGCCGGGGCGGAGGAGACGACCGGGAGCGAGTCGGACGAGGACAAGGAGGGGTGCGTCCAGTTCGAGTCCCTCAAGAAGTTCGTCGGCACGTCCGAGACGAAGCAGGTCTCGTGGGCCACGGGCGGCAAGGTGCGGGTGGACAGCCGCAACGGTCACGTCGTGGTGAAGGCCGGTAGCACGGCTGACCTCGTGTCCGTGGAGTTCACGCCATTCAGCTGGCGCGGTCACACCAAGAAGGACCAAGCCGTGGCCGAGATCGAGAACAAGCTCGAGAAGGTCGCGGACGGTGACGGCAGCGGCGGGGCCGTGATCAAGACCTCGCGCAAGAGTGGCGCCACGTCCGGGCTCGGAGCGGACGTGGTGGTGACCCTCCCGTCGAACTTCGACGGCACGCTCGAGATCGAGCAGGACAACGGGTCCGTCGAGGTGCAGAGCGTGGCCAGCGCAGCGGCCATCGACCTGACGAACACCGGCGCGGGGGACTGCGAGATCGACGGCGGCCCGACGGTGAAGTCCACGAAGGTGACTTGCGAGTTCGACATCGCGGTCTACAACGTCGCGGACGCGGTGACGATTCGCTCTACCGGCCTCGGGGACGTCGATGTGGCGCTCGCCAGCGTTGCGGCAGGATCCGGCGGCGGAAGCATCACCGCCGACAAGGGAAGCGTGAACCTGACGGTGCCTTCGGCCGACGTGTTCTCGGTACAAGCGACCGCGAGCGGTACGGTGGACATGGGCACACCCCCGTCCGGCTGCCAGGTCACGGAGGCTGCGTCGAACTCCAAGACCCTTGCGTGCGGCGCCGGCGGACCCAACTACACCGTCAGCGCGGGCGCCGACACTGCGTTCGAGGAGAACGTCACCGTCGCGTACCGGTGACGCTTCGGTCGAGCGACGGGCCGCTGCCCCGGCGGTGAGCCGCGCGCTCGCCGCCGGTCACCCACCAGGCTCGGCGGGCTCTGAAGCGGTGGGCTCGCTGGCTACGGGCAGTTCGACGGGTACGGCGTCGGCATCCACCGGGAGCGCGGGTACTGGAATGCGGAGCTGCCCGTTGCCGCGGGCCGCCAGCATCGCCACGGCCTTCTCGAAGAACGCCTTGAGGAACGGGACGTCGCGCGGGGGATCGGTCACGAGACCCGCGTGCTCGACACACGTCATGGCGGCGACGACGTCGAGGGCGGCCTGCTCGCCCTCCCGCGCGAGCACGGAGAGCGCGCAGTCCTTCATGAGGGGAAGGAGCGCTTCTCGCAGCTCGGGAGTGAAGAATCGGTCCGTCGCCGCCTCGATCTCGTCCTTCATGCGCGCCTCGATGGCGGCGGCCTCCTGCTGCGCTCCGGGCGACAGGCCGCGTCCCACGGCGACCAAAAGCTCGTTGATGGCGGCGCCCGTTGGCACCCACGCCCGGAACTCCGGCTTGCGGTGGAGGGTCGCCGAAGTCCGGCTGCGCTCCCGAGCGTCGTCTTGCGACAGCTCCAGCCCTTCGGCGTCGAAGGGATGCGCGACGACCCCCGTGGGTGCCGGCTCGAGGAGGTCCCTTGCGCTGTCGAGGCCCAGCGGTAGGGGGATCTGGCTCCCTGAGTGCAGCGCGCGCGCCGCGGCCACGCGCCAGCGCGCGTACTCGACCGACACCGGGGTTGGGCCGTAGCCGCTGCCCGGCAGGAGCTTGGCGAAGGCGTCCTTGAGCTGGGTTCGGCTCATGCTTCCGAGCTGAACACGGTGCAGCCCCACGCGATCGTGCAGGAACACGAAGCATGCGCGATGCCGGCCTGCCGGCGAACGGGCCGCGATGACGACGGCCACGTTGCCCGCCGCGTCGGGCGCCATGAGCCAGGCCTCGACCGCGTCCTGGGACTTCTGTGACGGTGCGGGGCGCGAGACCTCGGGCAGGGTGATCCCGCGCGACTTCAACACGGACGCCGCCCGGCGCGCCGCCTTTCGTGCCGGGCCTTCGGCGCTTCGCGCTGCGGCCGCCACCGCGGCGGCGTTGCCGGCCCGAAGCCAGGCCTCGACGAGTTCGACGCTCCGCGTGCCGGCCTCCCCGAGCGCAGCGAGCGCTCCCGCGCCGTCCACGGCCACGAGAGCGGGGTCCAGCGTGGTCTGCCGCTTCGCTGCCATCGCTCACTCCACCCGCGCGATGGCGTCGATTTCCACCCGCGCGCCGCGTGGCAGCGCGGCCACCCCCACCGTGGCGCGCGCCGGGGGGGCGTCGGCGAAACGCTCGCCGTACACGCCGTTGACCGCCGCGAAGTCGTTCAGGTCGGTCAGGTAGATGGTCGCCTTGACGACCGAGGCGAACGAAGCGCCGGCGGCGGTGAGGACCGCGCCCAGGTTCTCCATCACGCGCTGGGTCTCTTCCTCGATGGTCCCCGTCACCAGTTCACCGGTCGCCGGGTCGAGCGGGATCTGTCCGCTCAAGAACACGAGGTCGCCCGAGCGCACGGCCTGCGAGTAGGGGCCGATGGCCTTCGGGGCGGACGACGTGGAGACGGGAAGGGGCTTCATGGGAGGAGGGTCGATAGGCGCACCCGGGACGTTCGTCAACTGCGCGGACCGGTCAGCGCGCGCCGCCCGTCGAGGGCTCGCCCGAGGGTGATCTGGTCCGCAAACTCGAGGTCGCCGCCGTGGGGGACGCCGCTCGCGATCCGGGACACGGAGACGCCCGTCGATGGAAGGTCGCGGGCCAGCAGCAGCGCCGTCGCCTCGCCATCCACCGAGGGAGGCGTGGCGACGATGACCTCGCGCACCCCGTCGTTCACTATGCGCCGCTTCAGCGAGTCGAGCGGCAGATCCTCTGCGCCGACTCCGTCGAGAGGCGACAGGAGCCGGCCGAGGACGAAGTAGCGGCCGCGCATCGCTCCGCTTCGCTCGATGGCGATGAGGTCTTGCACCTTCGCGACCACGCAGAGGACCGAGGCGTCTCGCTTCACGTCGCGGCAGATGGTGCACGTGGCCCCGCCAGCATCGTCCACCTCCGCGAGGTTTCCGCATCGCCCGCACGGGCGAATGGCGTCTCGTAGGTCCGCCAGCTCCCTGGCGAGCTCCGACGGCAACTCGCCCGCGTCGGCCAGGAAGAGCGCGAAGCGCGCGGCAGTCTTCTCGCCCACGCCGGGTAGCTTGGACAGGAGCTGCACCACGCGGGACAGGCGGTCGGGAAGCACGAGATTCAGCCCGTGATGCCGGGGATTCGGACGCCGCCGGTGATGCGATCCATCTCGGACTGAGCCGTCTTGTCCGCGAGTTCGAGGGCGGAGTTCACCGTCGCCGTCACCGCGTCGAGCACCAGGTCGAGTCCTTCGCTCTCGAGCAGTGCGGCGTCCACTTC
This sequence comes from uncultured Polyangiaceae bacterium, assembly GCA_964487605.1. Classification (GTDB taxonomy): domain Bacteria; phylum Myxococcota_A; class Polyangia; order Polyangiales; family Polyangiaceae; genus JAJDAH01. The sequence goes on along the minus strand of CAZARU010000027.1, from coordinate 10,761 downwards.
GATGCGGCGAACCCTGCCGTGGCACGTTGCCGTCGCACGAATGCGCTCGCCGAGGCCGGTCACCGAGACCTCTCGCTGCTCGAGCTCCAGCTTGAGCTCGCCGAGTTTTCTCTGGATCCGCGCCGCCTGGCGCATCATTTCTCCACCGCCGGCGAAACTTCGGTCGCGCTTTGCCATCGAGGACCCTTTCTGCCTCCGTGCCGCGGCCGGCGCAAGACCCGGTGAACGCGGTCCCGTCACGCGGCGCGCCGACGGATCAACCGTCGTCGGGAATGCGAACTCCCTTGAGGCGCGCACCGAGAACGTCGATGACGGTTCCGACCATCGGGTGTCGGCTCGCGAGCTCCTTCTGGGCTTTCTTCCGTGCCTCTTTCTCACGAAGGTTCGCGGTCGCCACGGTTTCGAGGGTGCTCGCGTTCCTGCTCGCGAAGTCGAAGCTCACGTCCGTCTCCTGCCCGAAGCACGCGCGAGCCGCGCGAGTCACGACGCCCAGGGGCTCATCCGCATTCACGTGCTCCTCCCAGACGCTCCCGCGCTCGTACCCGAGCCGCAGGCGTTCCCCCGACACCTCCAGGGGCGCGGCGTGCTGAAGCACGGCCGCGAGCTCCGGGCGCTCGGAGCGGACCAGTTCGAGCACCTCCCTCCACCGGTCCATCTTCGTGCGCGAAGCCTCGGGGGCTTCGGCCGGCGGTGCGTCCGCGCCGTTTCGTCCGTGACGGCCCTGCGGGCCTGCGTCCTTGGATGGAGCGGTCCGAGCCCGCTGCGGAGGTTCTGCGGCCCCCCCGGGCGCTCCCGCGCCTTCTGACGCGCCGGCGGAAGGCGCCGCGTCTGGGGGCTCGTCGCTGCCGGGATCCACTGCGCGTTCGGCTGCTGCTGCGCTCGGGCGCGCCTCTCGCGGTCGCGAGCGGGCAACGGGCGAGGCCTGGGGGGTAGGGCCTGGACGAGCCGGGCGTCCGTCGTCCGCCGACCGCGCCCCGAGGCGGCGCTCGAGCGCGGCGAGCCGGGCAACGAGATCGTCGATGGGGATCAGGTGCGGCCGTCGCGCAAGGCGCACGAGCAACATCTCCAGCGCGGCTCGGGGCTGACCACCCCGTGCGATCTCGTCGAAGCCCGTGGAGAACCCCTGGTGGATCCTCACCAGATCATCGGCGTCGGTCCTGGCGGCGAGGGCGACGACGTCGCGCCGCTCCTCGTCGGCCAGGTCGATGAGGTCCTCCGGCGTGCGGCACACCTTGGCCACCACCAGGTCGCGCAGGAGCGCCAGCACGTGACGTGATACGTGCAGGATGTCGAAGCCCTGGCTCGCGAGCTGGCCCACCACCTCGAGACAGCGCGCGGGATCCCCGGCGATGAGCGCTGCCGCGAGGTCGTGGAGGATCTGCCGGCTGGCGACGCCGAGCACGCGTGCCACGTCATCACCGCGGAGATCCGTGCCGCCCCAGGCGATCACCTGATCGAGCAAGCTCATCGCGTCCCGCATGCTGCCGGCGGCCTCTCTCGCGATGATCGACACCGACGTCTCGTCCGCAGAAATCTGCTCTCGCTCGAGCACGTGCCGCAGGCGCGCGGCGATGATCTGAGTTGGAATGAGCCGGAAGTCGAAGCGCTGGCACCGGGACAGGATGGTGACTGGAATCTTCTGTGCTTCGGTCGTGGCGAAGATGAACTTGACGTGGGGTGGCGGCTCTTCGAGGGTCTTCAGGAACGCGTTCCAGGCTGCGCCGGACAGCATGTGAACCTCGTCGACGATGAAGATCTTGTAGCGATCGCGCGACGGGCGGTACGGAAGGCTGTCCTGGAGCTTTCGAACCTCGTCGACGCCGTTGTAGCTTGCCCCATCAATCTCGCGGACGTCCATGTCCTGGCCCGTGCGGATCTCCTTGCAGGCATCGCATTCGAGGCAGGGCTCGTGGGTCGGTCCGGGGTCCACGCCCTTGGGCGTGGTTCCTGGCGGCCGCATGCAGTTCAGGGCCTTCGCCAGGATACGCGCGCTCGTGGTCTTGCCCACGCCGCGCACCCCCGTGAACAGGAAGGCATGAGCGACACGACCCTGATCGATGGCGTTCGCGAGCGTTCGCGCGACGTGCTCCTGGCCCACCAGATCCTGGAAGCCCATCGGGCGATACTTGCGCGCGAGAACTTCGTAACTCATGCGGGGTTCGAGGGGTTACCAGATCGGGCACCGAGGCTCCAGGCTCGACGGTGCCCTTCGCGGGTCGGGTCAGCGCGGGCGTGACGGTTGGCGACCGTTTCGGATGGCGCTAGATCCGGCGGGTGAGCACGCCGTACTGGCTCCTTGCGGTCGTCGCGTCCGCGTGCGCGTCCGCGGGCTCGGCGCACGCTCCTGCTCCGGCGCCATCTGCGGTCACGAATGCGCCTCGCGCGTCGGCGTCCCTCGAACCCGCGGGCGCCGTCGAACCTCCGCCTGCCGCGCCGTCGAGCGTGCGCCTCGAGCCCGTACCGGCGCCCACCGGCGTGACCCCGAACGTGGAGATCCGTTTCCCGATTGCCGAGCAGGTGATCCCGGTCGCGAAGGCGCGCGGCTACAAGGTGAGGCTCGGCGTCGAGGGCGGTGCGGACGTGCAGCTCGTGCTCGACGGGTACGCCGGACCTCGAACACGAAGCACCGTCGTCGAGCTTGGATCGCTGGTGCCCGAGGGAACCGAGATCGCTCCCGGGGAGCATCTTCTCGTGGCGATCGGCGTCACCCCGGAGGGTTTGGTCCACCGACCGTCCCAGCCCTCGCGCGGGCCGGTCACGGCGGTTCACTTCTGGGTTGGCGCGAAGGGGAACCCCGCCGTCGGTTCCCTCGATCCGACGATCGCCCTCTGCCTTCCTCGCGGTACGCTCAACGGTGAGGTTGCCGCCGACGCCGCCGTGATCGACTTCGCGACGCTGAACACGTCGGACTCCCACTCCGTGTCGGTGATGCTGCGGGGCCCGGACGGTCGCGCGGAGGTCCGGAGCGCGTTCTCGACGCGCCAGCCCATCGCGGTCCTCGGCCTTCAGAGTGGTGACTGGGACGTGCAGGTCGAGCTGCTCGATGGCGGTGGGGCGCCGCTTCCGTTCCGTCACGCTCGTGCCCGGCGCACCTTCGTCGTGAACCGGGACGCTCCGGTCGGGGCAGGTTCGTGACGGCTCCGTTCCTGTCCGGTCTCTTCGCCGCGTGGACGATCACCCAGCTCGGGTTCGGTGCGTTCTTCGTACTCGCTCACTCGCTGAGACGTCCGGAGCGAGAGTACCTCTTGTTCGGGCTCGTCTGCTTTGCGCTGGCACTCGACACCGCGGGCATCGCGCTGAACTACGCGCTCGTGGACCCCGCCGACTGGCCCCGCGCTGCCGCCCTCGCCCACGTGGGCGCGATCGCTGCGGCTTCGCTCAACCTCCACTTCGTCCTGCACTACGTGGGGATACGTTCGACTCGCCGAGTGATGCGCCCCGTCTACGCGGCGACGGCGTTCTTCATCGTCGCGAACCTCTCGGGTGCGTGGTGGGTCCCTGGCTCGCTGGACGTCTCCGACGGAGTCTTCCTCGGCGTCTCCATCGCGCACGCTCGTGCCACACCCTCTCTGATCGCCATCGTGTTCTACGTCGTGGCGGTCGCCATCATGCTGGCCAGCCTGGCGCTGCTGGTGCAAGCATTCCGGCGAGGCAAGCGCGAGGCCGGTATCGCCATCGGTGCGGCCGGGCTCATAGCAGGCGCCGTCGTGAACGACGTGCTCCTCGTCACCGGGTCCGCGAGCACCGTGTACCTGACGCCGGCCGCGTTCGTCGTCTACGCGTTCGCCGTCGGCAGCACGCTCCTGTTCCGGTACCGGTCCACCGCAGGAGAGCTCGAGGTCGCCGTCGACGACCTCCGGCAGCGCACTTCGGAGCTCAGGACGTCCTATGCGGAGCTCCGGAGCGTGCAGGACGAGCTCGGGCGAAAGCGACAGCTCGCAGCGGTCGGTGAGCTGGCGGCGATGATTGCCCACGAGGTTCGAAACCCGCTTGCCGTCATCATCAACGCCGCCGCGAGCCTCAAGCGCCCGGGGCTCGGTGAGGACGACCGGAGCATGTTGCTCGGCATCGTCGAGGAGGAGACGGCGCGTCTGAACCGCCTGGTCACCGACCTGCTTCGGTTCGCTCGCCCGGTGGACGTCAAGCGCTCTCCCGTTTTTCTCGCGGAGCTCGCCCGGCGCTCGGCTCCTCGCGCGGACGGGGCGCACGGTTTCGAGCTCGAGGCCGATGCAGCCGCGGCGTCCCAGACGATCTCCGCAGATCCCGCCCTCCTTCGCCTCGTGTTCGACAACCTGATCTCCAACGCTTGCCAGGCCATGCCGGCCGGTGGAGCCATCCACGTCAGCGTGCGTGAATCTGGACGCGGAGCGGAGCGGGGCTTTCTGGTCGAGGTAGCGGATACCGGCGAGGGGATGGAAGACGAGGTGCTCTCGCGCGCGCCGGATCCGTTCTTCACGACGCGCCCGAGTGGCACGGGCCTCGGGCTGCCCATCGTCGAACGCATCATCGAGGCCCATGGCGGAACGTTCACCATCGACAGTGCGGCGGGAAGGGGGACGACGGTGCGGATCTTCCTGCCGTTTGCCGGCGCAGAGGCACCCCGCGCAGAGCCGGAGCGCCAGAGCGCATGACGTCCGTCGGTCGAGATGAAGTCGTCGAGCACGACAAGCGGTACGTCTGGCACCCGTACACTCCGATGCAGCAGTACATCGACGAAGGCGATCCGCTCGTCATCGACCGGGCCCAGGGCTCGCGCATCAGGGACGTCGATGGGCGCTGGTACATCGACGGGACCTCGAGCTGGTGGACCGCGCTGCTCGGCCACGGCCATCCGCGATTGGTGAACGCGCTCGTCGAACAGGCGCGCGCGCTCTGCCACGTGGCCCTGGCAGGGGCGACGCACGAGGCGGCCGCGCTCCTGGCGAAGGAGCTCGTGGCGGTTGCGCCCACCGGGTTGACTCGCGTCTTCTACTCGGACGACGGCTCGACGGCGGTGGAGGTCGCCATCAAGCTGGCATTGCAGTACTGGGCCCAGAACGGCCGCCCGGCACGGCGACGGTTTCTCGCGCTGGACGGTGCATTCCACGGCGAGACGCTCGGCGTGACCGCCCTCGGAGGCGTCGAGGTGTTCCGCCGCCCGTTCTCCGGCGTCCTCATGGAGTGCGTCAGAGTCCCGTCGGCCGCGGACGGCCACGAGCAGGCGTTTTCGGCCGTCGAAGCCGCGCTACTCGAGGGCGCGGACTCGATCGCCGCGGTGGTCCTCGAGCCCATGGTCCAGGGTGCGGGTGGCATGCGAACGTACTCCGCGGAGTTTCTTCGACGAGTGCGGCAGATCACGCGCGAGCTGGACGTGATGCTCGTCGCCGACGAGGTGTTCACCGGGTACGGAAGGACCGGGCCGATGTGGGCGTGCGAGCACGCCGGGATCGAACCCGACGTCCTGTGCGTTGCGAAGGGGTTCACCGCGGGCATGCTTCCGATGGCGGCGACCCTCGCGACCGAGCGACTCTTCGAGGGGTTCCTCGGTGAAGAGGAGCGCGCCCTCTACTATGGCCACACCTACGCCGGTCACGCGCTCGGGGCGCGCGTCGCGCGAGAGGTGCTCGCCGTGTACCGGGACGAGGACGTGCTCGCGCGGGCCCGTCCTGGGGCCGCGCGCATCGCGCGAGCGTTCGAGGCGTTCGCCGACCTTCCGGGTGTCGCCGGGACACGCAGCCTGGGGATGATCGGCGCGCTCGATCTCGCGGGGAACGCCGGGTACCTGGAGAAGAGCGGGTGGCGCGTCTGCGAAGAGGCGCGCCGCCGTGGCGTTCATCTCCGCCCGCTCGGGAACGTCGTGTACGTCGCGCCACCGCTGAACGTGGACGATGCGACCCTGGACGAGCTGCTCGGTGTCGTCGAGGCTGCGGTTCTGGCGGTAGCGTCCGACTCGTCGGCGCGCTGACCCCCTCGGCGCCGCCCTACGCTGCGAAGTGCGCGTCCCAGCGGCCCAACTCGTCCAGAATCGCCCGTCCCACCTCGGTCGGTCGCGCGTTCTCCAGCAGCGTGCGTGTCCCTTCCCGGTTGCCCCCGACGATCGCCTCGAAGCGTTTCCGCGCGGCGTCCGATTGGACCAGGGCGTGGCGCGCTTCGAACATTCGCTCGTACAAGAGCGCCACGGGGACGAAGGCGTGGACCGCGAGCATGACTCCGTGAAGGGGCCGCGGATCGGGACGTACGGGGGAGCCGTAGAGGGGGCTGAAGGCGTTCTGCAGCACCGGATCCGCGGCCCAGACCAGGTTCAGCTTGTTGTGGGAGAACTCGTGGACCACTGCCTCGGTCATGGTCAGGACGTCGGGGTGGAGGGAAAGATACGCCGTGCCGATCGCCTCTGCGTACGAAGCCGAGACGTGGCGCTCGGCGTCGAACCCCACCGGCACGAAGGTGTGCATCACGAGCCGCAGCTCCCGCCCGACCTCCGGCAGGAACTCGTCGATGAGATCCACTGCGCGGCGAAGCACTGCGACCCACTCGGAGGCTTCCCGTCTGCCGAGGTCGATCGAGTTGCCGGATTTCTCCGGATGCGCCTCGAACTCGCTCAGCGGGTTGTTGTCGGCCATCGCCAGGCAGAGGTCGTCGACGATGGGCACGTAGGGATGGTCCACCGTCACCGCTGGGTCCGCGTCCGCTCCGGTCGAAAGAACGTCAACGTCGATCTCGGTCCGCTGCCCGGCGCGATCCAGAACCAGGTGACCGGGCAAGAAGCCCAGCCGCGCGGAGTCGTCCACCGTGATGCGCACGCGGGACGATGCAGAATGAATCACGCGGGGTCGAGCGGGGAGCAGCACGCCCCCCGGGGGCAGCTCTCCCGCGACGGCAAGCTCGAAGAGGAGCAGGGTCGTGAGCTCCGAGAGCCAGTCGTCGAGCTTCCGCACGTCACCGGCGCCGTAGAGCTCCGAGTTTAGGCAGCGTACCAGGGTGGACACTGCGGGGCGACGCAGGATCGAGAACACGAGCCCGAGATTTCCGGCGCGTCCGAGGGCTCCCACGTGGGCGCGCACGTCGGCGAAGGAGTCGAACGTGCGAGCGTCGAAGCGCCCCATGGGGAACGCGGCAAGCTGGCTCAGGGTGTCGCGCAGGTACCGGCCGAACCACTGCTTCGCCGTGGTGGAGTCGGGGCTCGGCACGGTGATGTCGAAGGGGGCCCGCACGGACGGACTCTACTCGAACCCTCGCGGTCAACCACGCGGGCGAGCGCGGGGCCGCCGCCTCGGCCGCGCGACCGGGGGCGGGCGTGGCGGGCGAAGTCGCGCACGCGTTGCGCGGCCCTGGGCTATCTTTGCCCCGATGGCGCAGCGACGACGCTACCTCTTCGTGTGCGTGAACCGGCGGGGCGACGGGACGCCCAAGGGCTCGTGCGCGGCGCGCGGGGCCGTCGAGTTGCACGCCAAGCTGAAGGTCCTGCTCGCGGATGCCGGTCTCGCGAAGACGGAGGTGCGAGCGTGCACGTCGAGCTGCCTCGATACGTGCTGGGTGGGACCCACCATCGCCGTCGAGCCCGACCACTACTTCTATGGTCGGGTCACGGACGCGGACCTGCAGGACATCGTCTCGGCCCTCCGGGACGGGACGCGCGTCGAACGCCTCGTGCTCGAGCCGGAGGACTTCCGGATCCCGAAGGACGTGGCCGAAGAGCAGGCACGTTTCGATGCGAGCGCACGAATCGGAGGCAAGTGATGGCGACGTTCACGTTTGCAGAGACCATGGCGGGCAGCTTTCACATGGCCGAAGACCCGACGGACGAGCGTCCGATGTCGTTCACGATCCGAGCGCGGTCGCGCTCCCTGGGCAGGTTCGCCGCGAAGAGGGAGGTCGAGATCGAGGGAGAGGTCGATGCAGAGGGATTCGCGGATCATCGTCCGCTGAAGGGAACACTGGGAATGGACGTCCTCAGGACGGGCAAGCTTCCCTATACCTTCGAGTTCACCGACAACGGCGGTCGCGTTCATCGGTTCGTCGGGCAGAAGGTCGTACGAATCAACGACCTGCTCGGCTCGATGACGAATCTGCGAGGCGCGCTCCTCGACGAGAACGGCCACGAGGTGGGTGAAGCCGTCCTCCGGTTCGACTTGCGGGCGGACGTTGGGCGCTTCCTCCGTAGCTTTCGGTTGGTCCGGTGAACGGCCATGGCCCGGTCCCTCGTTCTGTGGGCGAGCTTCGCGCTCGCGTGCTCCGAGGGCGACGGGCCGCGGCGCTCGATCGATGACGCCGGTACCCGGCTCGTGGAGGAGGTCGTGACTCGTCCCGCGAGTCCCGCGCTTCCACCCTTCGACGAGTGCGTCGTGACGACGGCGCGCGTCCTCGAGCCCACCGCGGGTCACGTCTCCGATTGCACCGACCTGACCTACGACACGGTACCTCCCGCTCACGGGACGCACTACGGAAGCTGGGCGCAGTTTCGAGACTACGATTCTCCGGTGCCGTGGGGCTTCCTCGTCCATTCGCTGGAGCACGGAGCGCTCGTGCTGGCGCGCTCGTGCGATGCATCGTGCCCGGAGGTCCTCGACGCCTTCGTGGCGGTGGCCAAGGCGCTGCCGCCCGACGAGGTGTGCGCACGCGCCGGTAGCGGCGTGGAGCACCGCCTCGTCACCCTCGTGGATCCCGCACAGGAGTTTCCCATTCTCGCGGCGGGGTGGGGTCGGCTGTACCGTGCGACGTGCCTCGACCTTCCCTCGCTGCTGGATTTCGGTGCTTCTGCCTATCGCGGCGGCCCGGAGGACGTCTGCGTCCCGGGAGCGGATCTCGCCGCCGAGGGGTGGTGCCCGTGAGGAGCTGGGCGGGCTGGGCGGTCGTGGGCTCGCTCACGATGCTCGCCTGCGGGCCGACCGAGCGCTCGGAGTCGACGGCCGTCACGCGTCACGCGGTGGTGGCGCCGCTGGCGTCCGCCTACTGCAACACGCGGATCGTCGACACGGGGATCGACGTCACGATCCCGACGGAGTCCGACTACCTGCCTCACGTGATCCAGTGCGAGAACGGAGGCGCCGGTATCGAGGCGCTGAAGGCGCAGGCGATCGCCGCACGTTCCGTCGTGTACTACAACATGGCGACGCAGGGCTCGATCTGCGACAGCCAGGGCTGCCAGGTCTACGGGTGCGGCGCGACGCCCCGCGCCGAGCACTACCAGGCGGTCGCGGAGACGAGCGGGCTCTACCTGTCCTACGACGGGATGCTCACCTACGGGTTCTACGTGGACGGCGACCACGGGACGAGCCCGCCGACCTGCACCGGCAGCGCGACGAGCGGGAACGCCGGCGCCAGCCGGGAGCGGTGGATCACCTACAACGACGGGAAGCTCGGCGGAGACGTCAGCATGACGCCGCTCGGTTTCATCCCGACGGGACAGTCCATCTTCGGACAGAACCGGGGTTGCATGGGGCAGTGGGGAGCACGCTGCCTCGAGGACGACCTCGGCCGCGACTACGTGGGGATCCTCCGCTTCTACTACGGCGCCGACATCGAGATCCGGCAGGCGCCTGGCTCCTGCATCGAACCCATCGACCGCGCTCCGGAGGGTGCGCTCGACGACGCGCGGTGTGACGTGCTGACGGGCTGGGTCTGGGATCCTGACGAGCCGGACGCATCCATCGACGTCGTCGTGGCCATCGATCTCCCCCCAGGCGCCCCGGGTTCGGCGCCGGCAACGCTGACGGCCGACGAGCACCGCGACGATCTGTGCACGTCGCTCGGGAGCTGCGCCCATGGCTTCTCGTTCGCGCTTCCGGAGGCAGTTCGAGACGGTGCCGCCCACACGATCCACGTCCTTGCCGTCAACACCAAGGGTCAACCGGCGACGGATCTCTCCGGGAGCCCGCGAACGATGCTGTGCGCCACCGCGGACCCGGCCGATGCGGGGCCCGAAGCAGGAACTGCAGGCGTGGGCGGCGCCGGCGGCGCTGGACCGGGCGCGGCCGGCGCGGCCGGCCGGGAACCGGTGGGAGCGGGCGAGGCGGGCCCCACGGCCCTCGACGCCGGGCCTCGCCCCACCCGCGGCGACGGTCCAGCTGCCGCGGGCTGCGCCTGTCGGCAGACGCTGCCGCGGAGCTCCGGCGCCCTGGCCGCCCTCGCCGGTATCGCGTTCGCCCTGGCGGCCACCCGGCGACGGCGCCTGACGTCGAGACACATGATTTGACAGTATGACATCGCCGCGCCAATCTGGCGGCATGAACGACATCATGACGGATGACGCGACGGGGCCCGCCGGGTCGCCCGCCCCGGAGATCACGGTGCTGGTGGTGGACGACGAGGTCAGCAACCTCACCAGCCTTCGAAAGATCTTCGAGCGCGAGTCTTGTCGGGTCTTCACGGCGGAGAACGCTCGGGATGCGCTCGAACTCGCACGCAAGCACCGCATACAGGTCGTCCTGACGGACCTCATGATGCCGGGCACGAACGGCGTGGAGCTGCTGCGCGCCGTGAAGGAGGTCTCGCCGGACACGGAGGTCGTGCTCATGACCGCGTACGGGACGGTGGAGGTCGCCGTCCAGGCCATGCGTGACGGCGCCTACGATTTCGTCGAGAAGCCGCTCAAGCGGATGACGATCGTGAAGACCGTCCGCAAGGCCGCCGAGCGGCAGTCGCTCGTCGTGGAGAATCGCAGCCTGCGGCAGGAGCTCCGCCTCCTCACCAGTCGCGAGATCGTGGGGCAGAGCTCCGCGCTGCGACACGTGCTCGACGTGGCGACGCAGGCGGCGCCGTCCACCGCAACCGTGCTGATCCTCG
>CAZARU010000026.1:0-70316 GCA_964487605.1 uncultured Polyangiaceae bacterium | reverse complement strand
TGGCCACGGAGGCGGGCGCGGGCGGGACGGGGGGCGCGGGCGGCTCGTCGGGCTCCGGCGGCTCGTCGGGAACGGGCGGGGCGATGTCGTGCGGCGCCACGTGCGAGCAGTGCACTTGCCCGAGCGCTGCGTGCACGATGTGCTGCTCGGCGAAGGGTATGATCGACAACTGCACGCCCGGCTTCTGCTCCTGCTTCTGAGGCCTCTCGCATGCCGACCTGCAGCGCGGTGGGTCCCGCGATCTCGTGATGGCCGAGCGGTCGATCCTCGATTCGATCGCCGAGCTCGCGGGAGTGCGACGGGCGGCGCCGACGGTGGCGCACCTGCTCGCCACCGTCGAGCGCTGGGCACCCGAAGAGATCGAATGCCACCAGCTTCGGCGCTGCGCGGCGCTGATCGAGCACGCGCGCAACAACGTTCCCTACTACGCGACCCTCCCTCGGCTGCCGGATGGCGACCTCACCGCCGGCGCCCTGGGGGCGCTACCGGTGCTCTCGCGCGCGGCGGTTCGCGAGCGCTTCCCGGATCTGGTCGCTCGCAGCGCGCCCCCGCCGCACCGGGTCGTCCGAGAGGCGAACAGCTCGGGCTCCACCGGACGGCACGTCACGATGAAGGTCGACGCGGTTTCCGCCGCGGTGGGTGACGCGCTCGCTCTGCGCGCGCACCGGTGGCACGGCCGAGACGTCCGGCTCAAGGCGGCGGCCATCCGCGCGGTGGCCCCGGACGACGCCACGTCGCGCCGCGTGACCACGAACGCATGGTCCGCGGCCGACGACGGCGGCCCCGTGGTCGTCCTGGACGCGCGGACGCCAGTGCGTGACCAGCTCGCGTGGCTACAGCGCGAGGCTCCCGCCTACCTCGCGACCTACCCTTCGAACTGCGAGGCCCTGGTCGCGCGCGCCGAGGCCGAGGGTGTGGTCCTCCCCGGGCTGCGCGAGGTGGGGACGTTCGGGGAGGTCGTTCCGGCGGGCCTGAGGGAGGCGTGCCGGCGGGTGTGGGGCGTACCCCTGGTGGACGCGTACTCCGCGGTGGAGACGGGGCTCATTGCCGTCCAGTGCCCGGACGCCACGACCTACCACGTACAGTCGGAGAACGTCCTCGTCGAGCTCCTGCTCGAGGACGGCTCGCGCGCGAGACCCGGCGAAACCGGGCGTGTCGTCGTCACCGCGCTCCACGCGTTCGCGATGCCGCTCATCCGCTACGAGATCGGCGACTACGCCGTCGCCGGCGAGCGGTGCGCCTGTGGCCGAGGCCTGCCCGTCCTCGAGCGCGTCGAGGGCCGCTTCCGGAACATGATGCGACTTCCCACGGGGGACGTGCTCTGGCCGCGCTACGGCGCCCTCCTCATCGGTAAGCACTTCCCGGTGCGGCAGTTCCGGCTGGTCCAGAAGAGCCTCAGCCACCTCGTGCTCGAGGTCGTCACCGACAGGCCCTTCGCGGGTTCGGAGGAGGCCCGCCTGCGCGAAACCGTGCTCGACACCCTGGGCATCGCGTTCCGTCTCGACGTCGTCGAGGTCGCGGAAATCCCCCGCTCGCCCGGCGGGAAGTTCGAGGACTTCGTCTGCGAGCTCGACGCGACCGACGCGGGGTGGCGTCAGACCTCGCAGTGAAGGTTGATCACCGTGCCCCCTTCGAGGAGCTCGTTGAAGTAACCGAAATTGCCCACGGTGCTCCGGGCCCCACAGGCGTCGTCGATCTCCACCTGGATGGACCGGAGGGCATAGACGCCATCGGGCACCTGTCCCGCGAGATCGGCGGTGAGCACGTCGCGATCCACCGTCAGCGTGGCGCTGGCGGTTCCCGAAGCGAAGCCACCGTCCGCGGCGAACCCGTCCCAGTCCACGGTGACCGTCGCCGAGACGACCTCCGCGGTGCCGGGCGCCAGCACCAGGCGAAGCTGCCTCGTGACCGCGTCGAAGGTCGCGTCGACTCCGACGAGGTCTGCGCAGACGACGTTTCTCGCCGGACAGGGTGCGCAGGCGTTCGCATCCCAGTCGCGCCACTGGGTGATGGCGGCGTCCGGCACGCCCGCTTCTGCACCGGCGTCCCCGGTGCCCGCTTCGGCGGCAGGGATGGGCGCGCAGACCAGGCCCGCATCCGGCGCGTCGAGGCTCGCGTCCGCCGCGCCGCCGCTTCCGCCGACCCCGGCCACCCCGGCGCTCGCAGCAGCTCCGCCTTCGCCGCCAGACCCGCCGATCCCGCCGGCACCGGCACCGGAGCTGCCGGCGGCGCCGGCCATCGCTCCAGCTCCGGAGCTGCCGGCGGCACCGGCCATCGCTCCAGCTCCGGAGCTGCCGCCCGTCCCGGAGGTTCCAGACGTCCCGGCGGCTCCGCCCGCCGCGCCCGTTCCACCACTTCCGGACTCTGCGCTCGCGTCGCTCGTCTTCCCCGAACTCTTCGACTTCTGGTCGTCCGAGCACGCCACGACCAGCGCGACGCTCGCGAACACGACGGCACCGGTGCGAAGGGTCGTCACGGCGAGGCGAAACCTAGCACGCGCAGCGGGAAGGTCTCAAGCGCCGCGCTCGATCACGAGCAGGGGACATCGGTCCGACAGCTCGTAGCCGCCGACGTCCCGCCACGCCGCGCGAGTGAACGGTGCCGACACGTCACGTAGGACCTGCTGGCTCGTGGGGAAGCTGTAGATCTCGTCGGACCGCTCGTAGACGTCGATGCCATCGACGTCGTCTCGGCTCCAGCCCGTGACGCTGCCGAGGGCGTCACGATCCTGGAAGGCGGCGACGAAGGCCTCGTGAATCGCGGCCACGGGCAGGTTCGGATCGCCTCGCTCTGCGGCCAGCGCCATGGCGAAGCGCCACTTGAACGCATGGAAGGACGCCACACGCCCCGCGTGGGCATCGGCGCACACGACCCGGAGCGCCTCGCACGGATCCGGTCTGCGGAACACGCGGATCACGACGCGGCCCCCGGGGCGGACGACTCGGGCGAGCTCCGCCAGGAGCGGGTGGTAGGGAGCCGCGACGGCGTTGACGGCACCGGCACCCACGGCGACGGCGAACGTCGCCGGCTCGAACGGGAGCCGGGTCCAGTCGGCGAGCACGGCTCGACGCGAACCGGCATCGCCCGGCCAGATCGCGCGGATCATGGCTTCGCTCTTGTCGGCAGCGGTCACCTCGTCGGCAACGTCGGCCAGCTCCGGCGTGACGCCGAGGAGCAGCGCAGGTCCCGCATGGTCGACGATCGCCGCGCGCACCGCCGCCACCACCGCCGGAGGTGGGCGGAGCGGCGGGCCCAGCCGAGCCCAGCGGCTGGTGTAGTCGGACCAATGGCTCGCGCGCACCCCGCGGAGCGTACTCCGTGCGCCGAATGGCGTTCGGAACTTCTCGCGTCAGAACACCGGAGGGATCACCGGCGGTGGCGGCGCGATCCCCTTCAGATCGAGACCGCCCGGGTACTGATAGCTCGTCGCGAACCCGTAACCCGACACCTGGATGCCGATGGGCTCGGTGGCCTGCAGCAGGTGCGCACCGTCGACGCCCGCGCCGAGCTGAACTCGGGCGACGGCCCATCCGGCCGCCAGCGGCGTCCGCTGAGGCGTGATCTCGCTCCCGTCGAGGATGAGCGTCGCGCCATCGGGAACGACGATGTCGACGAAGCTGACGTCGTAGTCGGAGGGCGCGAGGAACACGTACTTCTTGCGGTACTGCTCCACCGACGCGACCGTGCTCTGAGACGGATCGCCTCGGCTCGCGAAGATGTCGGGGTCCACGACGGTGTTGCCCTGCTGGAACGTGGCGACGGCCAGCTCGTGGTCCGCGACGATCTCGAAGTCGGTGTTCACCGCGCCTAGGTCGTAGGTCTTTCCGCCATCGAGAACCGTCGGCGCACCGGGGGGAGCGCCGGCCGGATAGCTCACGCTCGTACCGTCGACGTTCCCGTAGAGCCTCACGAAGTGGCCGACCGGCGCGCCCACCGGTCCGGTCGGGCGCGCCACGAAGTATCGCTTCCCGAGCGTCTCCACCGGGAAGACGGTCTCCTCGAGGTGATCGCACGCCTGGCGATCGTGCGGCAGGTAGGTGCACGGCATTCCCGACATCACCTGAACGGGCTTGTCGGCCTGCACGCGCGTCCCTCCGAGATCGGAGTCGGCGGTTCCGGTCAAGAGGACGACCTCGCCTCGATTCATGCGGAAGCTGAAGACGTCCCCGGGGCCGGAAGGCGGGATCGTCCCGGCGCCGGCGAGGACGCGCCCGCGCTCTCCCACCTTCACCGTCACCACCGTATCCTGCTCGAACGCGGTGACGGCGATGTAGCCCGGCGCCTTCAGGTCCGCCGTGTCGATCCCCGACTGCGCGGTCACCAGGTAGTTCCCGGTGAGCGCAGTACTCGGCAGGAGCAGGGAGGCGTCGTTCGTATACGAGTTGCAGCCGAAGAGGCACTGGCACTTCGACCAGTCCTTTCCGTCGGGCCCCCCTGCGCCCTTGTACTCGAGCGGATTGAACTGGTAGACGGTGACCGGCACGCTGCTCGTGAGGTGGTACGCACCGTCTGGCGCGGAAACGCTCGAGTCCAGACCGAGCGATGGCGGCGTCAGATCCGTGTCGCAAGCGCCGAGGTACCGCTTGAGCTCGGGTACCCACGGAGGGAAGAACTTTCGCAGGCCATTGGGCGGCACGTCGCCGGTCGCAACGATGGTTCCACCGCGCTCGATCGTGATCTTCGCGGTGCTCGGGCCGGCGTTCGCGACGACGACCGCGTAGTCGAAATGCGTCCCCACGAAGTTCGGAAGCACCGTCGGCCAGAAGTCGCAGCCGACGTACGTGCGCTCCGCCGCCGCGTGCTCGCACGTCACGGGATCGCCCTCGAAGGTGGCGTCGGGATCGCCCTGGCCGCCGTCGAAGTTGCCGAGCCCGCCGCCACCCGTCGCCGAGCTTCCCCCGGCGCCACCGCCCGCCGCCGCGCCGCCCGCTCCGCCGGCACCTCCGCTTCGTCCGGCGCTCGAGCTCGCCGAGCATGCGAACGAGACGACGAGCAGCACGAGCGCCGTGGCGAGCGAGCGGCGCCCTCGGAGTACGGCGGGGATTGCAGGAGCTGGCTTCATCGCGGCCTTCATGACCGGCTCCCCCCGGCTCCTTCACAGGCGCCGCGAGCGCCCGGAGCGCAGAAAGCGTCCGGACGGTGTCGGAAGCTCGCTGGACGGAAACGATGGGGGTGGGTCACTCGGCGCGACCAGGCTGCGGCCCGAAGCACGCGCAGCTGACGGTCCTCGCCGCAGTGCGTCGCGCGCCGCGCGCGAGCGACGTGTGACCTGGTGCGGGGAACCGGCTGCGGATACGCTTCCTCCTGGCGGGGGACGCGGTCTCGATCCGGATGCGAGCTGATCATGGTGTGACTCTCGGGGGACGTGGGCTCGTTGCCGGGTTCCTGCTTTGCAGCGCCTGTGCCACCGGGGCGCGCGCCATCGGCGACGGGTTGGGCGCCGGTGGAGCCGTGTCCGACGCGAGCGGGATCGGCGGGGCAGGCGGAGCGGGCACGGGCGGCGCGAGCACGGGCGGCGCGAGCGGCACGTCCGGCACCGGCGCTGTCGGGGGCTCGGCCGGTGGCACCGAGGACGGACGCGCAGGGAGCGCGGGCGTGCCAGCCGAGGGCGGCGTCACGCCGGACGCCGGGCTCGACGCGGGCACGGACAGCGGGTCCGCGGGCGGAGCGCCCGGCGACGCGTCCACGGATGGGTGCCTCGGCGTCATCTGCACGTCGCCGCCGCCCAACCAGTGCAGCGGAGCGAATCTGGAGGTGTTCACCTCGCCCGGCACCTGCCGTGACGGCGGCTGCTTCTACGCGTCGGCCACCGTCGCCTGCCCGCAAGGATGCGCGAGCGGAGCGTGCACAGGAAACCCCTGCATCGGGATCACCTGCACGAGTCCGCCGCCCTCGACGTGCGCCGACGCAACCAACCTCCGCGTCTTCGACGCTCCGGGCACTTGCTCGGGCGGTGCGTGCCAGTACACCTCGCGCCTCGACGTGTGCCCCTTCGGCTGCGCCGGCAGCTCGTGCAACGCCTGCCAGAACGACGGCGACTGCCCGTCCGGACGGTGGTGCAGCGGCTCTGCCTGCGTGCCGTGCAACGTGGACGCGCGGTGCGGCGCTTCCTGCGCGAACTGCACCGCGCAGGGCGACGTGTGCAACGCCGCCGCGACGGGGTGCGTCGACTGTCGTGTCAGCGGCGACTGCAGCGCCGGCTCGCAGTGCGTGTCGGGAACGTGCGTTCGGTGTGCGTCGGACGCGGCGTGCGGAGCCGCCTGCGCGCCATGCGGCAGCCCGACGCCGCGGTGCCTCGACCAGGGCTCGTCCGCCACGTGCGTCGGTTGCCTCGGCGACGGCGACTGCGGCGCGGGGATCACGTGCAACACGTCGACGCACACGTGCGACGTGCCGAGCTGCCCGCTCCCCGCAATCTCGTGCACGACGGCGGCCGAGTCGCGCATGGGCTGCGCCAGCGCCCGCACGATAGGGCGGCTCGCAGCGTCGTCCATGAGCGGTTACACGGCCTCGCCGACGACGTGCAGCGCCTCCAACGCCTCCGACGTCGCGGGATGCACCGACGGCGGCTCCGACCACACGTACCGGATCTACCTGCGGTCGGGAGAGGCGATTGCGGTGACGGCCACCACCGCGGCGTCGTGCCTCGGCAGCACGTGGTTCGGAACCCTGAAGGTCATCGGCACGCAGGGGTGCGCCAGCACCGGCTGCGGCACCCTGGCGACCTGTTCGGCGTCGAAGACGTCGCATTCGGTGAACCACACCGCAACCCAGGACGGATGGCACTTCATCGTGATGGACGGCTCGTCGGGATCGGATTCAGGAACCTACTCGCTGAACGTCCGCCTGACCTGCTCCGTTGCCGGCTGCGAGTGCTGACCGACGCATCACGACGCCGCCGTGGGCCGCTCCGCGGCGCCGCGCCGGGCCAGGCGCCTGTCGACGACGTGACGTGCGACGACCGCCCGGAGGCGACGTCCATCGAACGGCTTGTCGAACCGGTCGTTCGCCACTCGCTCGAGGAACTCCCGTGCCCCGGGCGTGAAGCCCCCGCCGGTCATGAAGACGAATCTCGAAGCCAGCTCGGGGCGCTGCGAGACCACCGCGTCGTACGTCTCCATGCCGGACAGGTCGGGCATCATCAGGTCACACAGCACGACGTCGAACGACGGCTCACCGAGCAAGCGCGCCACTCCATCCCGCCCCCCGAAGGCCGTCTCGACGACGTGACCACGCAGCAGTCGTGACACGGCACGCGCGACGAGCGGATCATCGTCGATGACGAGGACGCGCGCCGGATCGTGATCCCGCGCCGACGGGGGCGCCGAGTCCTTGGCGCGCAGCCACTCCGGCGCCGCCGGCAGGCGGATCCTGACGGATGTGCCGGCGCCGGGGGTGGAGTTCACGCTGATCTCCCCGTCCATGCCCGTGATGATCCCGTGGCAGATCGCCAAGCCCAGACCGGTCCCGGTCGACTTGGTCGTGAAAAACGGCTCGAAGATCCGCGATGCGATGGACGGCTCGATGCCCGGCCCGGTGTCCGCGACCTCGATCACGACGAAACCGCCCTCCGCCACGCGGGTCGAGACGACGATCTCGTGCTCCGCGACGTGGCCGACGGGGAGCGCCTGCGCCGCGTTTGCGAGCAGGTTGACCAGCACTTGCCCGAGGCGACCCGCGTTGCCGAGGACGGGCGGGACGTCGGAATAGCGACGGACGATCCTGGCGCGGTCCCGTATCTCGCTGGCGGCGAGCTTGAGGCTGGACTCGATGGTCACCGTGACGTCCACCGCCCCCACCGTCGTCAACTCCGTGCGCGAGAACGTCTGCAGGTCTCGGACGATGTCCCGTACGCGCTGGGCGCCCTCGACGGCCTCGCGGAGAGCCAGCGCGAACTCTTGCGGGTCGAGGACGCGGTTCTCCGCCGTGGCTCGCTGAAGCTCGCCCTGCAGGTGCTCGAGGTTCGCGAGCACGTACGTCAGGGGATTGTTCACCTCGTGAGCGACGCCGGCAGCCAGCGTCCCGAGCGAAGCCATCCGGTCGGCAACGGCGAGACGCTCGCGCAGCACCGTCGTCTCCGTGACGTTCCTGACGAGCGCGACCGTGACGTGTTCACCGGCGGGGACGACACGAGCCTCGAACCGTCGCACCCCCGTCGGGAACGTGAGGTCGTACTCCCAGGTCTGCGGCGCCCGCTCGGTCAGCGCGCGCTCCACGAGGTCGAGGCAGCGGTCCGAGAGGGCGGTAGGCAGGACATCTCGCACGTTTCGGCCGACCAGGTCGCCCTCCGGTTCGTAGAGATCCTGCGGAGCCGGCGCATGGACCTGGAGCAGGACGCCCGCGCGATCGATCACGAAAAGCATGTCCGGCAGCACGTCCACGATCGCCTGGGAGCGCTCCTCCGCCTCGCGCAGCGCACCGTCGGCCCTGCTGCGAAGCGTCTCCGTCCGCGCGCTCATCTCGCTCGAAACGACGTCGAGCGAGTGCTCGACGAGTCGGCGGTCGACGTCCGCGGCCTCGTAGGCATCGTCGACGTCGGCGAGGAACTCGCGCCACGCCGCCGGCAAGGAGTCGGGCCCGAGGCCGTGGCGGTCCAGCTGGCGGCGGAGCAGGCGGTGCATGGCGGAGCGAGCCGTTCAGTGTGACCGCTCGGGCGCGCTCGCGCCGCACGACCCACCGCTGCCTTCGTGCGACGGCCGTCTCGATGCTGGCTGGTGGACCAGGCCACGCGCGCCGACGACCCGGGCCCGTACCCTCAACCGGACCCCTGGAGCGTCGTTCGGACGGCGCTCGCTGCCCGGTCCACGAGCTTGGCGGTCAGGTCCATCGCCTCGCTGTACCGGTAGATGCCCGCCTGCAGGGCGATGAGATCGCCGGGACCGAGACCGCCGTGCGAGGCACGCACCGCCCGCGCCACCAGGCGCTCGCCCCCGTCGATTTCACGCCCGAGCGCGCCCAGCACCTTCCCGAACGAGTCTCCCGACGCCGCGCCCGACCGGGACCCGGCGACGCCGCGTGGAGCGGCCGTTTCGGGCTGAACGAGGACCTCCGAACCGGGAGAGCGAAGCACGGGGGACGTCATGAGGCGTGGTGTCGGCGGTCGCGCCGCTGGGGTTGCGTGAAATCGCGGCAGACCGCGCACGGGGGCGAAAGAGCGCGAGTCCGGTCCGGGGGAACGGTCAACGCCGCAGACTCTTGAGGCGCTTCGTGAGGCGCGTGATGGCGCGGCTGTGAAGCCGGCTCGCCCAGGACTTGCTGAGACCGAGTTCCGCCGCCACCAGGTCGAACCGCTCGCCTCCGAAGTAGTGGCGGCGGACGAGCTCTCGCTCCGGATCCTCGAGCCCCTCGACCGCGTCCCGCACCAGGTGCAGAAGCTCGGCGTTCGCGACGCTCTCCTCCGGATCGTCGCCACTCGCGACGGCGATGCGATCGCCGTCGTCGCCGTGGGCGGTCCGCGCGATCAGGCCGGCCGCCATGG
Source organism: uncultured Polyangiaceae bacterium (assembly GCA_964487605.1). GTDB lineage: Bacteria > Myxococcota_A > Polyangia > Polyangiales > Polyangiaceae > JAJDAH01. The sequence continues at coordinate 60,838 of CAZARU010000026.1, read as the reverse complement.
CCGTGGCCATGGCGCCGAGGTGGGCTGCAAGAGCCGCGTCGGCGTGCGCCGCGGTCGATCCCGGCGGCGGGGGCGCGTGGACGTCCTCGGCGGCGCCCTCGGACGTTCGCGTCGCGGCGGCAGCCGCCTGCAGCATGCGGTACTTGCGTCGGGGGAGCCGACCGAGGGAACGCACGCCGTCGATCATCGCCCCCCGCACTCGGAAATACGCGAAGGCGCGGAAAGGTACGCCACGATCGGCGTCGTAGCGGCGCGCGGCATCGAGCAGCCCCTCTCGCCCGTAGGCGAGGAGTTCGTCGCTCTCGATGCTGTGCTCGACCATCCTGCGGATCCTGCGCGCCACGGAGTCGACGAGGTCGAGCGCCCCTTCGAAGCGCTCGAGCGTCGCCGGATCGTCCGCGGGCGCCTTCACGGCGCAGCAGCCTACCCGCACCGCCAGGGCGCCTCCAGACGTTCGCGGATGCGCGCGCCGTTCGGGGTGATTCACGGCGGAACGCTCCTCGTCGTGGGGACGGCGGCGTGGTGGGTACGAGCCCGAACGACGCTGACCGGCGGGACAGGACGAACCCCTCGCCGTGTCGCAGTTCGGCTATGCTCCGAGCATCGTGCGGGCGCTGTCGATCGGGGCGGGAGCGTGGGTGGGACTCACGCTGATGATGTCGTGCTCGTCCACGACGAAGACGAACCTCATCGAGCGCGACTCCGCGGCCGCAGGCGCCGCTGGGATGGCCGGTGCCGGCGGCGCCTCCGGCGGCGGTGGAACGGGTGGTGGCGTTTCCGAGGCCTCGGCAGGTACCGGCGGTGGCGCAGGCAACGGTGCCGGCGGGGCGACGGACGCAGGGAGCGACGCGGACGCGGCACGCGACGCGCCCGCGGGACCGTGCGCCGGCACGTGCGGGACACCCGGATGTGGGCCCTGCCCGAGCGCTGGCCTGGTGAGCGCGAGCGGCTACTCGATCGCGGGCCACGAGGTGACGGTCTCCGAGTACGAAGCGTTCCTGGCGGTGAACCCGTCACTCCTGATCCAGCCGTCGTACTGCTCCTGGAACGCGTCGTACGTCCCCACGACGGGCTGGCCGGTCGTAGGGCGCGACTCCCACCCCGTGTCGCACGTCGACTGGTGCGATGCGTGGGCGTACTGCCGCTGGGCGGGACGGCGCCTGTGCGGGCGCGTGGGAGGAGGACCGAACGGCTACAACGAGTACGGCAACGCGGCCCAGAGCGAGTGGTACGCGGCGTGCTCGGCCGGCGGAACCCTCACCTACCCTTATGGCTCGACGTACTCCGGCACGACGTGCAACAGCCAGGACTACGGCGCCGGGAGCGCCGTCCCGGTGGGCTCGGCGGTGAGCTGCGAGGGCGGGCTGCCCGGGCTCTTCGACATGAGCGGCAACGTGTACGAGTGGGACTCCGCGTGCGCCAACGAGACCGGCGGCACGGACTCGTGCCGCGTCCGCGGTGGGTCGTACGCTTTCGTCCCCTTCGGCGCGAACCTGCGCTGTGACAACGACTTTGCCGTCAGTCGGTCCACCACGCTGCCCGACCTCGGGATCCGCTGCTGCGCGGACTGACGAACTCTTCGTTCTCTGTACATTGCACGGAAGCAGCGCGCGGGTCGGAGCTTTGGTAGGGTCGGGCCCCGTGGGACGAGGCGCGTGGTCCGGCCGGTCGCTCACACCGATCGCAGCGGCAGCGTTGGTCGGCGCGGCGTGCGCCGGCAGCGCTCCTCCGTGCGAATACCCCGGCTTCGACGCCCTGGGCCACCGGGCTCCACGACCGCCGCTCGTCTTCGACGGCGTGGAGATCACGGAGGCCGAGTACGGGACGCTTCGCCGCTGGGGCGAGGAGTGGTTTCGCGAGGAGACCCTGGGCAACGAGCACTTGATGACCGACGTGGTCGGCGTGCTCGCCGGTACCCTGGAGGTGCCGTGCGCGTCCGGCGTGCCCGGCTGCTACGAGCCGAGACCCGTGTTCGCGTACGTGGCCCAGGCCATCGACGCGCTCGACGGCCAGCCGGGGAACCTGTTCGCCGGCAACGTGAGCGGCGGCCGCGCCGGCGTCACGAGCGACCTCGCGGTCCGCTTCCCGAAGGGCTCGCGCCTTCATGGCGGCATCGAGGTGCCCGAGATCGTGCACCTCGGCCTCGACGTCGAGGTCGGCGCCGCGCTGCCCATTGGCGTCGTCGCGGTGCCCGCACCGCCCGGCGACCGGGAGCTTCCCTACCTCATCCATCCCGACACGCTCGGTGTCGGACCGGCGCCCGGCGTGGGCCCGTTCCGCCTCGGCCTCACGTGCGCCGTGTGCCACTACTCGCTCGACATCGACTGGGACGGAGCGCCGGACCTCGAGTCCGCGTGGTCCACGCCGCCGCCTGGCCACGAGTGGACCGACCACCCGAGCGCCCGGCGGCCCGGGCGGTTTCGGCCGCAGGACGCCTGGGGCGTGGGGAACCAGGACATCGACCTGGGATGGATCTTCGGGCTGTCGGCGAACCCGGTCGCGGGCTACCTGGTGCTCGGCTCACCGGTCCACGAGCGCTCGACGAGCGCGAGCCGCGAGTGGGCGACGTGGGTACGCGACAACGTCTCGACGAAGCCGCGCGAGGTGCTTCGCGCCGTCGTGACCGGCATGCTGGCGGAGGTGCGTGGCAGCGCGGACGATACGCCGGACGCGCGGTTGAACCCGATGCAGCTTCCGGTGCTCTTCACGTACCGAAACTGGCCGTACAACATCGACGGCTCGCAGGTGAACGCCACGGACCGCAACAACTCCGTGTGGACCGTCGCCCTCGAGTTCAGCTCGATGATCGCGGCGGCGAGCGACCGAGGCGGACACGCCACGCGCGTGCTCGGCGCAGCGCCCACGCCGTACGCCGACCTCACGGCACGACAGCTCGCCGAGACCATGGTCGCGCTCTCCCCCGCCGCCCTCCACGGGGGCAAGCCCGCCGCGCGGCGGCTGGTGGACGACATCCTGGGCGAGTCCGATGGCGTGCCCGGGCTCCTCGACCCGCAAGCCGTGGTGGTGATGCGCGACGCCGCGGGCGTTTTCGGCACGGTCCCCAAGCACATCGTGGAGAGCGAGGCGAATCGGCGCGGTGCACGGCTCCGGAGCGCGTCCCAGTACCGCGGCGACGCCGAGGCCCGGGCCCGGACGCTCGCCGTGACGGGGATCCGCGTCCGCACGCCGCCACATCTGCGCTTTCGCCATCGCCTCGATCTGCTGGCCTCACGGCGTGGATTCGACGCCGACGAGCTGCTCACGAACGCCGTGTCGCTCATGCTCGATTCGCTGGAGCCACCGACGAACCCCACGGAGCTTCTCCGCCGCGCGCGACCGCTCCTGAAGGAGGGGCAGCGCGTTCACCGCGAAGCCGGCTGTGCCACGTGCCATCGGGGCCCGTTCTTCACCGACAACCTGGTGCACGGCATGAGCAAGATTGGCACACGGAGCGACCACACGGTCTTCACCCGGGAGCTTCAGCTCGGAGCCCCGGAGTACGATCCGAAGACCGGCATCGCCACGCGCGGGGACGTCTTCTCGTTCTTCACGAAGCTCTTCACCGAGCGGCGCTCCGTGGGCGTGCGAACGCTCACGCACCGCTACCTGTGGGGTACCGCGCCGTACCTGCACGACGGCAGCGTGGCCGTGTCGCTCCGACCTGGAGTGCCGGCGAGCGACGACCTCGCCGTGCTCCTCCGCACACGGGAAGCCGACAAGGTCTGGGGCGTGAGCTCGCTCCACCGTACGGCCGGTGAACCCTATCCGCGCGCCAACGCGGCCTTGAGCCTGCAGGCGATGGTGCTCGCCGGCGAGCGCACGCGGCTCCGGCGGGCGCTCGCGCAGAAGACCTACCGGGTGCCGGGTCACGCGGAGCCGGTGAGCCTCGCGCAGCTCGGCATGACCGCGACCGGTCACGACTTCTACATCGACGACGTCCCGGGGGGGCCGAAGGTCACTGCCCTGGTCGCATTCCTGCTCGCCCTCGACGACAACCCGGGCGACACGGAGAGCCCGCCCGTGGCGCCACGCTGCGAGTGACGCCCGACGCGCGGCGCGGGCCGCGCGCGGCGAGCCTCACAGGTGCAACGGGTGGTCGTCTCCCGGGGGGGGCTTGCTCGGGGACTTCGGCGCCGCGGGCGACGCCGGCGCAGAGGGCGTGGCAGCCGTCGAGGGCGGCGCGGGGATCGGTGGCGCGGCGCGTGGCTGCGTCGGCGGCCCCGTTCTCGCCGACACCCCTGCAGCCGCCGCGCGCGACTCCGCGATGACCGGGGGTGGCGAAACCGCGACCGCGCCGCTCGGAGCGTGGCGAGCGACGGCGGCGTTCGATGTCGTCGGCGGGGTTGCCGCGGCTGCGTCCGTGGCCGCGACGCGAGGGTCGACGGGCGCAACGGCGGCGCGCGGACCGCGGAGCGCGAAGACCGTCGCTCCGGCGGCGACGGCCACGACGACGACCAGCGACACCGTCTTCCACGGCCGAACCCCGCCGGCCGGCTTCGACTCCGTCGCGGGCGAAGAACCCTCGGTCCCGGAGGAGGAACCGATCACCGTCTCCACGTCGAGGCTGCCCGGCGTGTCGAAGTCCTGTGAGTCGTCGTGCCACTTCGGAGGCGAGACGGACGGGATGCGTCGCGCGAGCTCGACGTCCTCCGGAGATGCGTGCTCCGCCAGCGCGAGCGCGAGGTCCGACACCGACTGGAACCGATCCGCAGGTTCCTTCTCCAGGCACCGCTCCACCGTCGCCTGCAGGCCCTCGGGGACCTCGGGGCGGAGCGCGCGCACGGAGGGCGTCGGATCGACCAGCACACGCGCGCAGAGGTCCGTCATGGTCTTGCCCGGAAACGGCGCCTGCCCCGTCAACAGCTTGAAGAGCGTCACCCCCAGCGACCAGACGTCCGTGCGGGCATCGACGTCACGACTCGATCGCATCTGCTCCGGCGACATGTAGACGGGCGAGCCGAGCGCCTCGAACGCGGTGGTGACGCCCAACTCGTCCTCCGACGAGGGCGTCGCCGGCTCGCTCACCTTCGAGATCCCGAAGTCGAGCACCTTGACCGTTCGGGTCCCATCGCCGTTCTCGGCGAGGAAGAGGTTGCTCGGCTTGATGTCGCGGTGCACCACGCCCGCCGCGTGAGCGGCCCCCACCGCTTCGCACGCTTGGAGCATGATCGAGATCGCCTCGACGACCGGAAGCGGTCCGCGACGCTTGATCTCCGCCGCGACGTCCCCGCCGCGGAGGTACTCCATGACGAGATAGGGACTGCCGTCCTCGAGCTCGTCCACGTCGAGGATCTGCGCGATGTGCTCGCTCTTGATGCGGGCCACGGCGCGCCCCTCGCGGGAGAATCGCTTTCTGACGGACGGGCTCTGCCCGAGCGAGACGCGCAGGATCTTGAGCGCGACGGTCCGGTCGAGCTGCAGATGCTTCGCCGCGACGACGACTCCCATGCCACCGACCCCCAGCGAGCCCTCCACGCGATACTTTCCGGCGAGCACGGTTCCTGGTGCCACCACGACGTCCGGCGGCTCCGCACGCGGCTCGACGGGCGACGCGGTCACCCGATTGCCCCCGCCACGTCGGTTGCCACGATCCTCGCAGCGTAACACTCGGGACCCGCGAACGCCCAGGTCGCCCGCTGCGAGGCGCCCTTGGACCGTTGACACCCGACGGCATTCCGGGGTCCGCTTCCACGTGAACGTGTGCACATCTCGCGCGCATCCGTGGGGCCGGTGGGCGCGGCGATTCTTGCCGTGGGTGGCTGCCGCGGCGGTGGGAACGTGGAGCCCGGCGGGTCACGCCCAGCCGGTGACGACACCGGCGCCACCCGAGAGCCCGGCGGAAGCTGACCGGCTCAAGACCGCGGGCGACGCGGCGATGGAGTCGCTGCGCTACGCCGACGCGCTCGACTCCTACGAACGTGCCTACCGACTCGACCCGCGACCCGCGCTCCTCTACAACCAGGGGCGCGCGCTCCAGGCGCTGGGCCGCTACCCGGAGGCACTCGACAAGTTCGAGGGGTTTCGCGACACGGCACCCGAGGAGCTGCGCAGCCGCGTCCCGAGGTTGGGCGAGCTCATCGCGGAGGTGGAGCGCCGGGTGGGAACGCTCTTGCTGTCGGTGGAGCCCGCCGGCGCGCGGGTGGTGATCCGCGAACGCGTCGTCGGCATGGAGCGGCGCTCGAGGCCGCTGCGGCTGACGACGGGGCCGGCGAGCGTCGAGGTCTCCGCGCCGGGGCACTTCGCCGTCGAGAAGATCCTGGAAGTGCGCGCCGGCGAGGTGCAACGCCTGTCGATTCGACTCGAATCGATCAGTGACCGAGCCCTGTTGCGCGTCACCAGCCCGGTGAAGGGCGCGAACGTCCTGGTCGATGGACGCTCGACGGGCACGGTGCCGGTCGAGACCATGGTCCGCGCGGGCAGGCGGACCATCGTCGTGAGGCGTGACGGGTACGAGGACGCGAAGACCTCCGCCGTGCTGGCGGCCGGGGAGAGCAAGGAGATCTCGGTGCCCCTCGCGGAGGTGCCGCCGATCACGGCCAGGTGGTGGTTCTGGACGGGGCTCGGCGTCGTCGTCGCCTCGGGAGCGGCGGTGACGGTCGCATTGCTGACCGAGCGAGACCCGGACGAGGGGACGATTCCCCCCGGCAAGCTGCCAACCCCCCTCGTCAGGTTTTGAGTCATGGCGGGACCCGGCGAGCGAGCTGCTACCTTGTCCCGCATGTTCCGCGCGAAAGGCCCGCGCAGCGCCACGCTCGTCGCGTCGGTGCTGCTCGCTAGCGCGTGTCGTGATCCCACCCAGGTCACCGTCGAGCTCTCCACCGACGTGGACTGCGCGAACCTGCAAGGAACGACCATCACGAACGGCAAGCTCGGTGGCATCGAGGACGTCCCCTTCGCGACGGAGACCGAGGCGTGCACGCCCACGACGAACGACGAGTTCATCGGGACCATCGTGCTGTTCCCGAGCGAGTCGAAGGAAGAGAAGTTCGGGGTCAAGGTCGTCGCGGGCGTTCGGCGACCGGCGAGCGAGTGCCTCGCGCCGAGGTACGAGGGCTGCATCGTCGCGCGGCGCGGCCTCAAGTTCGCCCCCCACACTCCCCTGGTCCTCCCCATCGTCCTGCGAGAAGCCTGCCTCGACGTGTTCTGCGATCCCCAGACCACCTGCGTAAAGGGGGAGTGCGTGAGCGCCACGATCGATCCGGGCGACTGCCTGCCGCCCAAGGGTTGCGGCGAAGACGAGCTCCCCACGATGGGCGACGGCTCCGTCGAGAGCGGCGCGGGCGGCGCCTCCGGGAGCGCCGGCGCGGGAGGGCAGGACGCCGCCGCACCGGACGCGAGCGTCGGCGGGGCGGCGGGCGCCGGTGGCACGTCGAGTGGCGGCGGCGGCGGCGCCGGAGCTCCCGACGCCGGCGTGGACCGTACGGCGGCCGGCGGCGCGTTCCCTGACTCCGGCAGCGACGGCGCGCCCGAAGCAGCGCCCGACGCCACGATCACCTGCGTGGCACCTTCCGCGAACTGCAACGGCGTGGCCACCGACGGGTGCGAGACCAACACGAGCGACGATCCCGCGCACTGCGGCGCCTGCGCTCACGACTGCTTCGGCGGGGCGTGCGTGTCCGGCGTGTGCGGCGCCGTGACGGTGGCGACGAGCATCATCGGAAACCCCTGGGACGTGACCACGGACGCCACGCACCTGTACTGGACGGAGAACATGCCCGGTGCGGTGGGGAGATCGCTGCCGGACGGCTCGAGCCTGGAAGTGCTCGGCACGGGTCTCGGCAGCCTCCGCGGCCTCGCCGTCGACGCGACCCACGTGTACTTCGCGTTTCACGACGTGAACGGGAGCATCCAGCGCGTGCCACGCGCCGGCGGCACCATCGAGACGTTCGCCGCGAACGAACCCTGGCCGCTCCGGGTCCTCGCGGACGCCACCCACGTGTACTGGTCGTGCTACCAGAACGCCGGGCGCATCCGACGAGCGCCGAAGACGGGCGGCCCCGCGGAGACGATCGCCACCGAGACGCTCACGTGGGGCCTCGCGCTCGACGCGACCACGGCGTACTTCGGCACCTACCGATCGAACGGCTCGATCTTCAGCGTCCCGAAAGGCGGCGGCGCCACGGCGACGCTGACGACCTCGATGCGCCCGACCTCGGGCGTCGCGCTGTTCGGCGGCGACGTCCTGTTCACGCGCTGGCAGGGCATGACGGGCGACGTGCTCTCGGTCCCGGTGAGCGGCGGTACGGCGACGGTCCTAGCTGCAGGCGAAGGGAATCCCATGAGCGTCGCCGCCGACGCCTCGGGGACCTACTGGACCAACAACGGGGCGGACCAGCTCCGCTGGCTCCCGGCAGGGGGCGCGCCCACGACGCTCGCGTCGGCAGTGGCCGGACCGAAGAACCTCGCGCTCACCGCAACGAGCGTGTACTTCACGATCACCGGAGCGGTGCTGCGCGTCGCGAAGCCCTGAAGCGCCGAGGCTCATCCGCTGGCCGTCGGCACCGGCAGCTCGATGCGCGACGCTCGCTCGCCCCCGACGTGAATGCCGAGCGCGCTCACGTCGCGCATCACCACGAAGTGGTCTGCGTCGGCGCCGGAGATGGCCAGCCGCAGGCGGTGGCCCTGCGCAAACTGCCACGACGTCGGCAGCAGATCGAAGACGAACTCCGTCGCTTCGCCCGGAACGAGCACGCGGCCGTCCGCGCGGAGGAACGTGCGCTGAACGGCACCCGTCCCCGCGTCGCGTCCCTCGGACCTCCGGTGCAGGGCCCGGAGCTGCCCTTCGGTGACCAGCTCGACGCGACCGCTCGGAAGCTCGTCCTCGAGGTAGACGAAGACGTGGGCGTCGCTCGCATCGGCCGTGACCCAGAGCGACACCACGGGATGACCGGTCACCTCGAGATCCGCGTCCAGGGGCGCCGAGCGATAGACGAGGAGCCGCCGATCGATCTCCTCGCGGCGGGAGTAGCCGACCGGCGCGAGCAGCAAGAGGAGCGAGTCCCAGCGCGCGCGGTGACCCGTACCGACGTCGTGATCGACCACGTGCTCGTCCACCCGCGCGCGCCCGGGTCGATCCCGCACGAGCCCACGCTCGGCGCCGAGCCACCAGACCTGCCGCTCTGCGGGGGGCGGCCACGCGTCGCCGTCCTTCCACCGTTCCTGCCCGACGGTGAAGTACCGCACGCGGGGCTCGGCACCGGCGTGCCCCCCGGTGAGATGCCGGTCGAAGAACCGCACGAGCTCGCCGTGCTGATCGAAGGCGGACTCGTGCACCGAGCAGTACGGGCTCGTGTTCTGAAGCCCGCCATGATCCCAGGGCCCGAGCACCAGCCGTGCTCCCGTCGCACGGAGGCGATGGAAGCGCTTCACGGCGGAGTGGACGTAGCCGTCGAGCCAGCCGCTCATGGCGTAGATGGCAGCGCCCGAGGCTTCCATCCCGGCGGCGTGCGCGTGCGGGCTGAAGAGGTCGACGGTGGCGCCGGGGAGCGCCGGCGACGCGGTGGGGTCATCGCGAAACGTGGACCTCGAGGCGGACTCGTGGACGTTCACGTTCTCCGCGTGCTCGGCGAGCGCGGCCGCGAGCAGTCGTCCCCCTTCGTCGCCGTCCACGGGGCGCACGCCGCGCGCCATGGCGCGGACCAGCCGGGCCAGGGCGCGCTCGGCCCGATCCGTGTCCAGGCGAGCGAGCCAGCGCTCGGCACCCGGGCGGGTGTCCGCCAGGAGCGAGCGCGCCGCGCGGATCTGCAGCCGCGTCATCAGCCCCAGGGCCTTCGCGAACGCTCCCGAGTCCAGGAGCGCGTTGAAGGTCGCCCACCGCTCGGTGAACGTCGCCAGGTGAATCCCGCCGGGAAAGGCCACGTCGGCGAAGATGTCCCAGACGCAGAACCGCGGCGCCGCCGCCCGGACCGCGGGATGCCCGTTGCCGAGCAGCAGCTCGGACGTCGAGCCGTCGTAGGAAATCCCCGTCGCGCCGACGAGACCGTTCGACCACGGCTGGGAGACGATCCACTCGACGACGTCACGACCGTCGGCGATCTCGTCGGGACTCGACGGGCACGGGCGCGTGCCGAACGACGCCCCCGAGCCACGCACACAGACGTCGACCCACGCGTAGCCGCTCGCGAGAAAACGCTTGCGGCAGTCCGCGGTCGCATCGAGCAGCCACTCGGCGCCGAAGTCCGCCAGCAACGACCGGTAGTCGATCCCGCGGTAGTAGCAGGTCTGCCGCAAGATCGTCGGCAGCCGCTGACCGTGCGCGAACGCCACGGGGAGGTGCACGTCCACGGCGAGGCGCACGCCGTCGCGCATCGTCACGTGGAGCGAGCGGCGCATCGACGCGAAGCCCCGCGAGGGCGGCGGCTTCGGCGGAAGCCATGGAGCGGCGTCGGTCGCCGCGGCGAAGGGCGCCGCGCTCATCGCGAGGAGCGCGCGGTCACGGGCACGTGACCGTCGCCACCGTGACCGCGCCCGCTTGCACTCGTACGACGAGTTCGTCCGCGGCATCGGTGGGCCAGCCGAGCCCAACCACGCACGTGGACGACGGATGGGAGAACGTGATGGTGTGATCCCCCGGCGCGATGGTCGCCAGGAACACGAGGCCGGAGACCGACGACGCCATGAGCGAAGGATCGGGGAGGAACATCGCGTTCGTGTAGAACGGGCCGGCCGCCTGGACATCGATGCCGACCGACACCCCCTCGCGGCCGACGCCCGATCCGCTGGGCACGGCCTCGGCGTTGAAGGCGACGACCCCGCGCTCCGGGTCGGGCCACGGTATCTGGACCACCTGGGCCAGCGTGGCCGCGAGATCGTCGGCGGCGAGGAAGAGGTTCACGGTGGTGTCCTCGGCGGTGCTCACGGCCTGCGCCACCGCCGGGAGAAACCCCGCCTTGCTCACGCGCACCGCGGTGCGGGTCGTCGCCGGGACCGTCACCGCGGCGCGCCCCTCCGCGTTCGTCGTCGCACACGCGCCCGCCGGTTCGATGGCGCACACCTCCGCCCCTTCGAGCGGCGTGCCTGCGCCGCCTCCCCCGGCGCCGGGCGCGAACTTCACGATCGCGAACGTGACCTCGACCGTGTTCTTCCCGGGCACGGCAGACCCCTCGCCGCCGTCGCCGCAGGCCACCGCGCCGATCGCCAGCGCGAACATCCCGGTCCCTCGTGTCACCCGGTGAGGGTAGCCGGGATCCTCTCGCCTGCTCCAGTGCGCGCAAGAGAGAGCGCGAGCACCGTGGGAAATCCGGGGCCGAGGACGACGGACGGTGTGGTCGCGTACGACGGCCCGGCCTACTGGAGCTCCCAGACCACCACGACGGCGAAGTTCCCGGGGCCGCCACCGAAGACTTGCTCGACCCGCGTACCAGGACCGCCGCCGCCGATCACCGAGAACGTGGAGGGCAGCGGCGACGCGCTGCCACAGGTGTAGACCGGCGTCCCGTCGGCGCCGTTCGTCGTGTAGAGCGTGGTGACTCGACGCTCGGGGTCGGTGCCGAAGGACGACACGGACTGGATCGTGTACGGCGACCCTGCGCCCGTGATCTCGAGGGTCTCCCGCTGCGTCTCGGTGGCCGCCGGAGCGTTGTGATAGGTCGCACTGATGACGTGGTAGGTCCCGGCTGGAATCGTCCCACCCGAGCTGGTGGGGGCGTCGCCCGATGCCGCGGACGGCGTCACGAGCGGCCCCGTGTTCGCCAGGCAGTTGCACGCGCTGCCCGCCTCGTCGCAGCCCGTCATACCGGCTCGTCCTCCCGCGCCGGCGCCGCCCCGTCCGCCCGCGGCGGCGTCCGCCATTCCTGCCGAGCCGGCGGCTCCCGCGTCACCGCTCGAACCGGCACCGCCGTCGGTCGGGGCCGTCCCGGACGAGCCGCCGACGGCGCTCGTGCCAGCGGCGCCGCCTGAAGCCGACGCACCGGCGGCGCCCGACCCGGCGGCACCGCCTGACGCCGACGTTCCCCCGGAACCCGACGCACCACCCGCTGCCGACGTGTCGGCCGAGCCGTCCACGGTGCGCCCACCGGCGGGATCGTCGGCGCATCCGTATGCACCGACGCAGAGCGCCGCCGACACGAGCGCCGCAGTCAGGCTCATGGGCTTCGACGTCGTCACCGTCACCCCAGTCGCGGCGACCCGGCGCCGAGCCCCCGGCGCCCGCGCGAGGCGGGCCCCGGGCGGGGAGCCGGCTTTGCGATGGATCACGGAAGCCGCCAGGTCTCTCCGTCCGCGATGCAGTCCGCCTCGGCAGCGCCGGCATCCGCCACGAAGAACCACTGCGTCGAAGGGCCGCCACCCTGGTAGGAGAGGCATCCTCCCGCTGCACCGGTCAGGTCGCACGGCCCGTTCGACCACTCGTAGTCCGGCAACGCACAGTTCGCCTCGTAGAGCGAAAGGTTCGGGTAACCGGCGCCGAAGTCCTGACAGGTGTCACCACCGACGGGCCGGCAGCTGGCCGCGACGACGTACGCACCGCCTTCCATGGACGCGTCGCTCGCACCGCCCGCACCGGACTCCGCCCCGGCGGCGGCACTGCCCGCAGCTCCCCCCGTGGCAGTTCCACCAGCACCGCCGGCACCCGCTTGCCCGGCGGTGCTCGATCCCCCGGATCCGCCGCTCCCCGACGCGCCACCGGCGCCTGCTGCGCCGCCGCTCGCACCCGATCCGGAAGCGCCCGACGTCCCCGCGGATCCGTCGGTGCCAGACCCCGCGGTTCCGGCGTTTCCCGAGCCCGACGAACCGGACGTGCCCCCCGATCCGCCGCCACCTCCATCGTCCTCCGTGCATGCTGCAATGCCGACGGCTGCCAGCGCCAGCATGGTCGTCGCGAAAACGCGCGACGTCGATCGTCCCGAGCTTCTTCGCATCACTCGCCTCCTCACCAACTGCCTCAGGTTGGCACGCCGCGGCGCCCGCCGGACGCCCATGATCATGGGGGTGAATTGACGTCCCCGACGACCCGCGCGATTTCGTCGCCTGGGGTAGCGCGGGGAGCGACAGGCGATGGTCGACGTCGAGGCGGGCGAGAGCACGGAGGGTGGCGCGGCCGCGGGCCGCGTCGTCAGCGTGGTTCTGATCGAGGACCACGGACCGACCTCGATGGCCCTCGCCGCGGCGATCGGCGCCTACGCGCATCGCATCCGCCTCGTCGCGACAGGACGCGACGGGGCGTCGGGCCTCGAGGCGATCACCCGCTGCCGCCCTTCCGTGGCGCTCATCGACCTGCGCCTCCCCGACGTGCATGGAAGCGAGCTGGTCGCGACGTTGACCGCGACGCACCCGGGCGTGGCATCGGTGATCCTCACGCTGCACGACGACGCGGACGACGTCGTGCGCGCCGTCCGGGCTGGCGCCGTGGGGTACGTGCTCAAGGAGGAGCCCGTGGACCGGCTCGTCGCCGCCGTCGAGGAGGCCGCGCACGGAGGCTTTCCGATCTCCGCTCGACTCCTCGGCTGCCTCTTCGCGGCTCTTCGCCCGCAGACTCCCGGCGTCTCACTGACGCCACGCGAAACCGAGCTGGCGCGCGCACTGGCGCGAGGGCTCACCTACGCGGAGTGCGCCATCGCGCTGGGGATAGGCGTGGGGACGGTGCAGTCGTACGTGAAGGCGCTCTACACCAAGCTCGACGTGTGCTCCAAGGCCGAGGTGGGTGCGTGGGTCACCCGGTATCTCGAGGTCGAGTGAGCGACGCCTCGACCGCCGATCTCGACGCGGAGATCGCGGCGATCGTGGAGCGTCGCTACGTGGACGGCTACGCCGAGATCCGCTCGCCAGGATCCGTCGCCTTGATCCTCGCTCTCGAAGCCGCGATCGGCCACGCGACGACCGTGCTCTGGATCTTCCCGCTGCTCATGGTCGCGCTCTCTGCCGGACCGGGCGGCATGAACTACTCGCGCGACGGGCTGATCTTCGGCCTGTCTCCCCTCGGCCTCGGCGTCGCGTTCCTGGCGCGCGGTCGTGCGGGGGACGCGGCGTTCTCCGTCCTCGCCGGACTCTCCATCTACTACGCGTACCGCATGGTCATCAGCGCGAACCGTGCGAGCCTGCGTCTGCAGGCCGAGCGCGATCGCGCCCAGGCGGCGTTGCGGCACCTCGCACTCGAGGCCGAGCGACGGCGCATCGCCCACGATCTCCACGACGGGATCGGCGCGGACATCGTGGCCCTCCTGTACGAACTCAGGAGCGTCGCCGCCGGGTCTGCGGTCCAAGGGGCCCTCGGGCCGGTCGTCGAGCGAACGGCGGCTCTGCTGTCAGAGCTGCGCGCCGTGGTGCAGCCCTTGCAGCGCGCAGAGGCGTCCCTCGAGTCGCTGGCTACCGAGCTCGAGGGGAGGTGCGCACCGCTGGTCCCCCCGGGATCGAGCTTCGCCGTGGAACGCCCGTCCACGCCGGCGGGCACGCCCATCGCCGGCGAGGTTCAAGACGCCGTGCTGCGCATCGGCCAGGAGCTCACGAGGAACAGCGCGCAGCATTCGGGTGCGACGCGCGTTCGCGTCCGCCTCGGTGTCGCCGAAGGCACGGTCGAGCTCGAAGTCGCGGACGACGGAGTCGGGCTGGACGAAGCGACGTTCCAGGCGTCCGGCGGCGGAATCGCGAACGCGCGCGAGCGTGCGAGGGCGCTCAGCGGCACGTTGAGCCTCCTCGGCGCGGAGCGGGGCACCCGGCTGGTGGCCAGACTGCCGTCGCACCGCGACCCCTAACCGCGCCCCCGGTGAGCCGCGGGAAGACGGAGCGGTGCGTCCGGCCAGCGGGCAGTCGTCCTCGACGGTACGAGCGCTGCTTTCTCGGTTCGCCCTCCGCGCCAGAGCGTTACACTCCCCCCCCGGACCGGCCTCGCCCCGCGATCAGGGCCGCGCGGTTCCGGGCGGATCCCCGGCGCTCCCACGGGTCGAACGCGCGTGACCGACTCGACTGCCGTCCTCACCGCCCCCGACCCCCGACGCGCGATCTGGCTCGGGTGGGGCCTCGGCGTGCTCGGCGCCGCGCTCTTCGCGACCAAGGGCATCGTCATCAAGCTCGCGCTCCGTGAAGGCGTGGATCCTCTCACGACGCTGACCTGGCGCATGATCGTCGCCGTTCCGATCTTCGTCGCCGTGGGGCTGCACGGGTATCGGCGGGACGCTCGCGCCGGCGGTGGAGCCCCGCCGCTGCGCAGGCGGACGGTACTGAAGATCGTCGGCGTGGGCTCCCTCGGCTACTACGTCGGAAGCGTCCTCGATTTCGAGGCGCTCCAGTACATCAGCGCGCAGCTCGATCGCCTCATCCTGCTGACGTACCCGTTCTTCGTCGTGATCTTCGGAGGCATCTTCTTCCGCCGACGGATCACGCCTGGGATGATCATCGCCCTGTTCGTGAGCTACGCCGGCATCGCCCTCATCTTCTGGCGCGACCTGAGCGTCGAGGGCGAGCACGTCGTGCTCGGCTCGGCGCTCGTGCTCGGCTCGGCGCTGGTCTACGCCGCCTACCAGCTCCTCGCGAAGCCGCTCATCGACGAGGTGGGGGCGCGCCTGTTCACGTCGATGGCGATGAGCGGCGCCGGCCCGGCGGTCGTCGTTCATTTCCTGGCGACGCATGCGGTGAAGGACCTCGGCGTGAGCGGCGACGCGCTGCTGCTCATGCTCGCCATCGGCACCGTCTCGACCGTGCTGCCTGCCTACTGCACTTCGGCCGCCATCGGCCTCCTGGGGTCGGAGCGGACCGCGGTCATCGGAAACGTCTCCCCGGTCGTGACGGTGGCGCTGGCGGTCACGGTCCTCGGGGAGGCGTTCACGACGTATCACGCGGTCGGCACCCTGCTCGTGCTCGCCGGTGTGCTGCTGTTCACGGCGCGGGCGCATGGCACCGGAACGTGAGCGTCGCGATGGGGCAGGCCGATGCGCTAGGCTCGGCGCCGTGTCTGCCGCACGCGAGCTCCGCAACGCCTCACGCCGCGAGCTTCGTCGCCGCATCGTGGAAGGGCACCCGATAGACCCCGCGGCCCTGGAGGGCTACGCGTACCGCGGCACCGCGCTCGGCATGCCGAAGGTGGTCGAGCTCGTCTCCTGGAAGACGTTCCAGAAGACGTTCTGGCGCCATCCCGAGAGCGGACGGCTGCTCGGCTGGAACGTTCGTCTCGAGCAGGACGGCGTGGACGCGCCGAGCCGTGCGAAGCGCCGGGGCGGCACGCCCGTCACGGAATGGTTCTACGAGGTCGTGCCACCGGACGGGATCCCGACACCGCGCGGGTTCGACCGCGGCCTCGTCATCGACTACTCGCGCGCTCCGAACCCCGCGCTCTCGAGCGTCCGCAACGTGAAGGACCCGCTCGTCGCCCTGGAGGCCGGCAATCACGACGCGCTCATCGGCGTGAGCTACCTCGTGGTCGGTGGCGTCTGCTTCGAGACCCCCACGTACTTCACGCTCGAGCGCGACCACGCCATCGACTTCGTGCCCGAGGTGATCCGCGCCTGAACGTACGACTCGCGGCATCTGCCGAGCTCGGATCCGCGCCGTGGCCACACCCTGCGCGCCGTGCGATACTGCCGCACGATGATTCGGTGGGGCCGCTTCGCGGCCGCTTACGCTCTCCTTGCGCTGCTGGCCGCGGTGCTGGCGACGACGTTCCACGGGTCGCCGACCACGGTACCGGACGGATGGCTCGAGCTGGACGCGACCACCAGCCACGCCTACAGCCTGCTGCTCGGCGTCTCGACCGGTGCGTTCCTGGTCCTCGCGACGCGCCTGCTCGTCGCCCGCTTCGACTGGGCGCGACAGCTCCATCGCGAGCTCCGCCCGGTCGCCCGCAACCTCTCGCCTGCCGGCATCGTCGCGCTCGCCATCACCAGCTCGCTCGGCGAGGAGCTTCTGTTCCGCGGGCTGCTCCAGCCGTGGATCGGCGTCGCGCCGCAGGCCGTCCTCTTCGGCCTCGCGCACCAGGTCAGGGGACCGAGCCGCTGGGTCTGGATCTGCTGGGCTGGCACCATCGGGCTCGGGTTCGGCGCGATGTTCCAGCTGACGGGGTCACTGCTCGGACCGATCGCCGCCCACGCCATCGTCAATGGGTTCAACCTCTTCTTCCTGAAGTCACACGACCCCGCGCCGCGCCCGCGCGCTCTCGGCGGACTCTTGGGCGGCAGGCCCTGACCGGACCCGGCGCACCCGGAGAGCGAAACACGCATCGGGGGCCTCGCGGGTTTCTGTTAGGCTGGCGCGGCATCACATGGTCGAAGCCGAGGCCAAGGCGCTGGACGAGAAGCCCCGCGTGCTCGTCGTCGACGACGAGAAGTTCATCCGCGACATCCTGGCGGACTTCCTCGGCATGGAGGGGTACGTCGTGCGCACCGCCGAGGACGGGAATGCCGCCGTCTCAGAGCTGAAGCGCGCGCGCTACGACATGGTCATCAGCGACCTCAAGATGCCCCGGATGGGAGGTCTCGAGCTGCTGCGCGAAGTCGCTCGGGCCTACCCCGACACGCTCACGGTGATCATGACCGGGTTCGGGACGGTCGAGACGGCCATCGACGCGATGAAGCGCGGTGCCTACGACTACATCCTCAAGCCGTTCAAGGTGGAAGAGATCGTCCACATCGTGCAGCGCGGTCTGGAGAAGCAGCGCCTGGCGGCAGAGAACCTGCGCCTTCGCGAGGCGCTCTCGCTGTACAAGGTGAGCGAGGCCATCGCCGCCAGTCTCTCTCTGGACGAGGTGATGGAGACCGTGGACGACAGCGCTCTGCACGAGGTGCGTGCGGACTTCGTCTCCACGTGGCTGGACGACGGCGAGGGTGGCTTCTTCGAGCGCGGCCACCACAAGACGCCGACACTGGGCGAGGGCGTGAGCTGCGGAAAGCTGGACGCCGCCGAGGTCGTCCGCCGCCTCGGGAAGGGCGAGCCCATCGTCGAGCACGCCGGCCGAGCCGCGGAGCTCTTCTCGGAGTTGCCCGGTCGCGCCGTCACGAGCATGGCCTGCGTCCCGCTCAAGATGCGAGAACGCCTGCTCGGCTGGATCGCCGTCGTCTCCCTCACCGCGGGCAAACGCTTCGACGAGGGACAGCGAAAGCTCCTCTCGATCATCGCGTCGCGCGCCGCAGCCGCCATCGAGAACGCGCGCCTGTACGAGGACCTTCAGGCGACGTTTCAGCAGACCATCGAGAGCCTCGCCCGCACGATCGACAAGATGGATCGCTACACCGCGGGGCACAGCGAGCGCGTGGCGCGATACGCCGCGGCGCTCGCGCGCTGGCTGGGCCTAGGACCCGACCAGGTCGAGATCGTGCGCCAGGCGGCGTTGATGCACGACATCGGCAAGGTGGGCTGCGTCATCAACCTGAACAAGCCGGGCAAGCTGACCCAGAGCGAGTACGAGATTTTCAAGAAACACCCCGTGTACGGGCGCGAGATCCTCGATCCCATCAAGTTTCTGGAGCCGGTGATCCCCGGAGTTCACCTCCACCACGAGCGGTGGGACGGACGCGGTTACCCGCTCGGCCTCGCGTCCCAGGAGATCCCTCTCATCGCTCGGATCATCTCGGTGGCGGACACCTACGACGCGATGACCACCGACCGCGCCTATCGACGCGCGGTGCCGCACGAGGTGACGGTGAACGAGATCACGCGCTGCGCGGGGTCCCAGTTCGACCCCGACGTCGCGGGCGAGTTCACGAGCCGCATCGAGGACCTTCAGACCGAGCGCCGCGACCAAGGCGAGGAAGTCCCGGAGTGACCCGGCGTGCCGGCGGAGGCGTGAACACCACGCGTACGCTGGCGTTGCTCGCAGCGCTCACGCTCACCGCCGGGGCGGCGGCCTGCAGCAGCAGCAGCGCGGGCGCCGGCCGGGCGTCACCCGCCGGTGGCGTCGGCGGCGTCACACCGGATGCCTCCGGGGCCGGTGGGAGCGCGGGCGTGGGCGCGGGGGGCCTCGGCGGGGCCGGGGCTACGGGCGGCGGAACGGGCGGAACGGGCGGCCTGCCGCCCTGCGAGCCGCCCGAAGATCCCGCGCGGGCAGCGATCTGCATTGCCCTCGACCCGGAGCCGCTGACGCCGGAGGTCGATCCGGACTTCGATCTCACGGGCGACCTGGTCGTCGAGGCGTTCGACAGGCCCGACCCGACGAATCCCGACGGAACGGCGCTGACGCCGATCGCGGCGTTCACGAACCCGGGCCCCGTCCGTCTTCACGAGCCGGTTCCCATGATCCGGCTCGACGATCTTCCGAGCACGATCTACCTGCGACTGGTCTTCCGGGACGGCCCCTCTGCGAGCCTGGCCCCGGGCGTGTGGCTCGGGGGCCACGAAGCCGCCGAGTTGCTCGCACCCCGACCCAGGCTGCGCGCGCAGAACCTCTCGCTCGGAACCGGCAAGAGCGTGTCCGTTCCACTCGTCGCCGTCCGCGAGCTGACGGTGGAGGTCTCCATCGACGGCGCGCTCGTCGCAGCAGACGACGGCGAGGGACCTACCGTGTTCCGTGCTTACGCCGACCCTGCAGGGGACGTGATGGTGGGTCGAGGCGCTTCGCCTTGCCTCGCGCCGCGGGTGGACGGCGCGATACGCGGCCTGGTGATCGGCGGCGGCAACCGCTTCCTCGAGGTCGTGCTCGACGACTTCGGCCTCGGCGTGGGCGCGGGCACGCCGCCGGGAGCGCTGCACGCGTCGGCGGACGGCGGCACGAGGCGACGCGCCTTCAGCGTGCCGCAGGCGGCGTACCGGCACCGCGTGCCGCTGGTGCTCGATGGTGTGCAGCCCACGGTCGACGGGGGTAGTCCCAGACCGTTCCCGTGCACCCCGCCCGACGGCGGAGCGTCCGACGCCGGCGACGCGGCCACGGACGCGGACGTTCGCGGCGACGCCGCCGCCGATGCTCCCGCGGACACCGCCAGCGAATCCAGCGGCACACCCCCGGACGGCCCGACCGGATGAAGCGCCAGCTGCGCGGCGTGTGGTTGGGACGGCGAGGGTACGACGAGGTGCACGCACTGCAGCAGCGGCTCTGTGAAGCGCGGCGACGCGGCGAGGTCGGCGACACGGTGCTGCTGCTCGAGCACTCGCCGGTCGTGACCCTCGGGCGGGGCGCGGCGGCCGCGAACGTGCTCGTCCCGCGCGATCTGCTCCGCGCTCGCGGCGTCGACGTCGTGGAGACGGGGCGCGGCGGCGACGTGACGGTCCACGCGCCGGGGCAGCTCGTCGCCTACCCCATCATCGACCTCGCGCCGGACCGCTGCGACGTTCGCCGCTACGTGGGTGACCTCACCGACGCGATGGCGGACGTCGCCCGGGAGCACGGCGTCGCCGGCGGGCGCATGGAGCGCTTCATCGGGCTGTGGGTCGATCGCTCGGCGCCCCGCGCGTGGCCGGGCGAGGCTTCCGCTCGGGACCCGGCGAAGCTCGGAGCCATCGGCGTCCGGATCAGCCGGTGGGTGACCATGCACGGATTCGCGCTGAACCTCAGCACCGACCTCGACCTGTATCGCGTCATCGTGCCGTGCGGGATCCGCGACCACGGGGTCACGTCGATCGAGGCACTCTCGGGGAGCGCCCCGTCCGTGGAGCGAGCGGCGGAGCGCGCCCTGGCCCACCTGGCCCGGCGCCTGGACGCGCGAGTCACGTCGTTCGAACGCCGTCCGCCGCCGGGAGATCTCACGAGCCTCTGACGGGCCGCACGCCGACGACGATGGCGTTGCCGAGCAACGAGCCACCGTCACCGACGAGGTGGGAGCCGTCGAGCCCTTCCGCTTCGAGCACGCGGACGATCTCCGCGATGGGACGCACCGTGAGCACGCGACCGCGGTTGTACCCCGTGACCATCGCGACCCGTTCAGCGAGGCGCCCGAGGAGCGAGTACCCCCGGGCGGAGCCGTCGAGCTCCCGAACGACGACGCGCCCGCCGGGCCGCAGAGCCGCGGCTGACATTCGCAGGACCGCATCCTGCTCGTCGAGCGTGAGGTAGTGCAGGACGTCGATCAGGAGGATGGTGTCGGCGGCGGGCAGGTCGAGGCTCCGCACGTCGGCGACCACGAACTCGCCGTCGGTGCCGCCCGCGGCCTGCGCGATCGCCACCTTGCGTCCGTCCGAGTCGAAACCACGCACGCTCGTCACGGCGCCGGCATCGACGAGCGCCAGGACGAGCTGGCCGCGTCCGCAGCCCAGGTCGACGACCTCCCCGAGCGGTGCGAGCCGCGCGAGATCACGCACCAGCGGGTCGGTCGCGAGCTTGGTCGAAACGTACGCGCGGTTCGCCGTACCCGCCGCGACGTATCGCGCGACGGTCCGACGCTGCGCCTCGTCGAGGGGATCGACCGAGGCGCGCCGCGCCCGGAGCGCCAGGGAGACGACGCCGCCGCCGACGACGGCCAGGCACACGGCGACGACGACCGCGCCCACGGCCCCCTGGACGGCGAAGCCACCCACACCCACCGCTCGAGCGCGCTCGACGTCGAACGCCGCATGCTCACCCGTGAGCACGAGCGAGCCCACTTCGACCTGGAGCGCGAGCAGGAAGGGCGCCGTCAACGGGTTGTTGAAGCACGCCACGGCATAAGCGACGACCGCGTCGAGGCGAGCGGGAAGGCACACGGCGAGGAGCAGCGGGAGGTGAAGCCCGTAGAGCGGCAGCGACCCGACGAACAGCCCGGCACCCACGGCGGCACCCGCTCGCCCCGGCGTGCGGCGCGAGCCGCGCAGCCTTCGCCACAGCGCCCTGAAGCGCGAGGGCCGCGCGGGCCTCACGCGGGCGGTGGCTTCGAAGCCTTGTTCTTTTGAGCCTTCGCGATGCGAAGGTACATCTGGGCGCTCTTGTTGTCCGGGTCGGCCGCGAGCACGGCGTCCCACTCCGCGATGGCGTCGTCCACCGAGCCCGCCGAGAGCAGCAGCACGCCGAGCATGACGCGGGCCTGGGCGTACCCGGGGTTCGCCTCCTTGGCGATCTCGAACTGCTCGCGCGCACGACCCGGCTCGCCGCTGTCGCGGTAGAGCACGCCGAGGCGCGTGCGCAGGTCCGCGAACGTCGGGCAGAGGGCGACCGCCTTCTCGAGCTCGGCGACCGCTTCCCGGATCATCCCAGCGTCCTGATAAGCCTGGCTCGTCTCGGCGTGCATGTTCGCGATACGACCGCGGGCGAAGGGGTCGGCGCCCTGTTCCTCGCTGCGACTGCGGATGCTCGAGTAGATCTTGCGTGCCGCGTCGTACTTCCCTAGGTCGTTGTACGTGACCATCAGGTTGAGCTGCGCTTCGGTGTAGTTCGGGTTCAAGGCGACCGCGCGCTCGAAAAAATCCTCGGCTGCCGCGAAATCCCCCCGGCTGTGGGCGATGACGCCGAGCATGTCGAACACGTCGGCGTAGCGATCGGTCCGGTCGATCACCTGGCGGAGCAGGTAGTCGGCCTTCTCGAACTCCCGCTTCTGGAAGTGCTCGCGGCCGAGCAGCAAGAGCTGCTTGACGTGATCGTCCATGGCCCACGAGTGTCGCCACAAACGGCCGAGGGGGCCAAGGCCCGAGATTCCGGCGCGGCACCGGGGGTACGTTTCCTCGCGAAACCGCCTGCTTGCCGCCCCTGTGGCTGACTGCTACCTCCCTCGCGTGGCGGCCGGACCGGACCCCGGGGGACCGCGCCTGCTGGGTCGCATCACCGACCCGTCGGTGCGCGAGGACGGAGTCCCGGAGCCGGAGGTCGAGCTCGAGCCCGAGCAGGCCACCGCGCGGGCAGGGCGGGACGGAGCCGGGGAGCGCGCCGACGCGACGCCCACGCGCGGCCCCGAGGTGCGCGAGCGGCTCCTCGAGCGGGCCCGACGGCACCGCGACCGAGGATCGGCCGCCTCCGCGGGCCTCGACGAAATCGGGCAGCACGATGGAGGCCCGCTGAGTGCCCTCGAGGGCGAGCTGGACCGCATCGCTCCGTCGAGGCGTGCGCCGTCGGCGCCCGTACCCGGCCTGAGGGCTCCGCTTTCGCCGAACCTGGTCGCCGTGTTCGGCGCGCTGCTCGGGCTGGCGACGATCGCCACCATCGTCGCAGTGCTCATCCAGCTCGACCCGCGACGCTCGTCGCCACCCAGCCCGCCGAGCGAATCGTCGGCGCCCGAGGCCGTGGCGGATCCGGCGCCCGCACCGCCGCCGGTCCTTCGGACTCGCAAGAAGATCCCGGGGCCCTGGCGGATCGCGGATGCGAAGGGCGAACCCGGCGGAAGGATCCTGCAGGGGACCATCGGTCGCGCGCCGTTCCTCAAGGTCATCCAGGACGCGGGGCTGCAGAAGGCCCAGGCGTACCGCGCGCTGACCGCCCTCAAGGGACTGAGGAACCTGGACAAGTGCGGGCCGAACGATCAGTTCATCGCCCTGGTGGACCGCAGCTCGAAGCGCCTGAAGGCGTTCGAGTACGTCGTCAGCAAGGAAGAGGTCTACCAGGCGAAGGAGAATCCGACGAGTGGTCTCCTCGAGAGCAGCAAGCTGAATCTGGAGCGCCGCGTCGAACAGTGGTCGGCGGCGTTCTTGCTGGATGGAGAGAGCTTCACCGAGTCCGCGAAGCAGGTCGGGTTCGAGAGCGGGATCGACGACGTCGTGGGCCGCGCCCTCGAGGGCTTCACCAGCATCGCCATGATGCGCAAGGGAGACCGGCTCCGCGTGATCGCGCAGGAGGTCACGGTGCTCGGTGAGTTCGCCCGCTACGCAGGTGTCGAGGCCATAGAATACGTTCCCGCCGATCCCAAGGAAGAGCCGCTGCGCATCTACTACTTCCGTGGTCCCAAGTCGCGCGGATACTTCGACGCGAAGGGGCGCTCGCTCCACGAGGGCGGCTGGCGCTCACCCATCAAGGGCGCACCCATCACGTCGCGTTTCAACCCGAAACGCCTGCACCCGGTGCTGAAGAAGGTCATGCCGCACAACGGAACGGACTTCGGCGCGCCGGCGGGAACGCCGATTCGCGCGTCGTCGTTCGGAGTCGTCAGCTTCCTGGGCTGGGCGGGGGCCAGCGGCAACCTGGTGAAGGTGGAGCACCCCGGTGGCGTCGAGACCGGCTACGCCCACTGCAGTCGGTTCGAGGACGGACTCGCGCTGGGCGACAAGGTGAAGTCGCTGCAGGTGCTCGCCTACGTTGGCTCGACGGGGCGATCGACCGGGCCGCACCTTCACTTCTCGGTGCAGCGCGACGGCAAGTTCATCGACCCAGAGTCGCTCCACCTCGACAGCATGACCCTCCTGCCGACCGACGACCGCGCGCTCTTCGCCGCCCACAAGGCCAAGTACGACGGACTGCTCGACGCCATCCCTCTGCCCGCGGCGCTGCCCGCCGAGCAGACGGCACCTCGCGAAGAGCCGACCGAGACCGTGTACGACCCGATGGACGAGGGGGACGGCGGCCTCGCGGAGCCCTTGCCGTCTGGACCTGCGGCGGCGGCCGCTCAGCCGCCCGCCGCCTCGTCCCCTGCCGCAGCGCCCCGTCCCGCCTCGCCCGGGTCGGCGGTGTACCTGACGGACAAGGAGCTGCTGGAACGGCAGCGCGTCGTGGACGACGGAGAGGTCGAGGAGTAGGGCCCGCGCGCCGGACGCGACCACCCCGGAAACGCCGACGGCCCGCCGTTCCCAGGAGGATGGGAACGCGGGCCTTCGAGCGAGCCCCCCAGGTCCGGATCAGAACACGCAGCCTACCGTCGAGCCGTCGCCACCGTAGGCGTAGTAGGTGCCGGCGAAGATGCACATCTCGTTGATCTTCGCGGAGTCACCGAAGCTCAGATAGTTGGCGGTCGTGTTCTGATAGTTGCACGTCCAGCGAATCATGCTTCCTGCACCGACCTTCATGGGTGGTGTGTACACCTTGATCTCCGGCTCGGACCACTCCGTCGTCTCGTAGATGCTCTGGCCGTTCACCGTCGCGAGGAAGTGAGTTCCGTACTGGTGCATGTGGCTGGAAGAACCGAGCACCTCGATGTCCCGCGGAACGCCGCACTGGTGCGACGCCTGCCCGGGCGAGTACGGGCTGATCCCGATGCCGAACACGTTGTTGAAGAAGAGCGAACCGGCGATCGCCTTGATGCTCGACCGATCCTCGATGTAGTCGAACGTGACGGTGATCTCGAGGTTCTGCACCTGCTGCGTCGTGTTGAGGAAGTGGACCAGAACGCGGAAGCCCTGGTTCCCGGCGACGAGGCGCGCCACACCATCCGGATACTTCGTGCTCTGCTGGGGGCGGGCCGCGGAGTGAATCGTCGTGCCGTACTCGAGGCCGCTGCAGTTCTCGACGCCGCCGTTGGCGTTGAAGTCGTTGTAGAACACGAACATGTGGTGCGAGCCGCCGGTCATGAACGACTCCGACTTCAGCACCGCAACGTCCGCGTTACCGAACGGGTTGGCGAAGTTCTGGCACCTGAACACTTCCTCACCGGGGCCGACCGACACGGGAATGGTGACGATCTTGGTCTGCTTCACCTGAAGGCCTGGCGTACCACCGGTACCGCCGACGCCGGGGTCGCCACCCGCGCCGCCCACGCCCGGATCGCCGCCGACACCGGCGCTGCCGCCGACACCGCTGCCGCCCACGCCGCTTCCGCCGGTTCCACTTCCACCCGTACCGCTTCCGCCCGAGCCGCTCGTGTTGCACGCGGCGACACAGCCCTGGACGTCGCCCGTCGTGCAGACGCACGAGTCGAAGCACTGCTGGCAGCCGCCGCAGTCGGGCGCCGCCGTGCAGCCGTCGTTCGAGGCGCTGCTGCCGCCGGCGCCGGACGGGGTGCCGTCTCCGCCGCCTTCGTCGGGGTTACCGCCGCACGCGACGAGCGCGAGCGCGAAGAACATCGTGGCTACGAACTGGAACATGCGGGACATCACGCCTCCTAGTGCCGGGCCCTCGGGGGTCGCCCGACCGGCGTTCATCTTCCGGCTGGTCGGTCGAACCGGGAAACGATTTCAGTGAGATTTCTGGTACCTTCTACGTCGCGGACAAAAATCCGCGACGGCTTCAGGGGAACGTGCGGCGATGCAGGAAAGTTCGGCGGCGGCATGGCCGGGGCCACGGGAAGCCGGTGTAGGTAAAGGTGCGCGGCTGCCGTGGGCGCCGCAGATGCCCCCGATCAACGCGCCAGGCGGATCCCCGAGAACTGCCATCGCGCCTCGGGCGGGAAGAAGTTCCGGTAGGTGGGACGCACGTGGCTCTCGGGGGTCGCACACGAGCCGCCGCGAAGCACCACCTGACCGCTCATGAACTTGCCGTTGTACTCGCCGAGTGACCCCTCGCTGGGGCGGTAGCCCGGGTACGGAAGGTAGGCGCTCGCTGTCCACTCCCAGACGTCGCCGATCATCTGCCGCACGCCCGGCTCGCGACGAGCGGCCAGCGGCCTGAGCGTGCCACGTTCGCGAAGGTTGCAGACGGCGCCCGCCGCGGCACTCGCGACCTCCCACTCGAACTCCGTCGGGAGGCGGGCGTCCGCCCAGCGAGCGAAGGCGTCCGCCTCGAAGTGGCTGACGTGGCAGACCGGAGCGTCGAGAGCGAGCGGCTGCTCCCCTCGCAGCGTGAACTGCGAGTAGCTGCCGGATTCGCGGCCCCAGTAGGCGGGCATGGTCCAGTGCTCGCGCCGCACTGCCGCCCACCCCGCATCGAGCCAGAGGTTCGGCCGCTGGTAGCCGCCATCGTCGATGAAGGCCATGAACTCGCGATTCGTGACCAGCCGGTCTGCAAGCTCGAACGCGAGCACGAGCACGCGGTGCGCGGGCGCCTCGTTGTCGAAATGGAACCCATCGCCCGCATGGCCAACGGTCTTCACGCACTCGTCGAACGCGACCCAGGCGCTCGGCGGCGCCTCCGTGCCGGCAGCCTCACCTTCGTGGTCGACGACCGCCTGGTAGGCGGGGCGCGACGGGTTGCACGAGAGCAGGTGCAAGACGTCGGTGAGGAGGAGCTCCTGGTGCTGTTGCTCGTGGTGCAGGCCGAGCTCGACCACCCGCGAGACGTCGGGTCGATCCTCGGTCAGCAGGCGGGCGACCGCAGCGTCCACGTGATCGCGGTAGGCGCGGACGGTATCGACGGACGGGCGAGTGAGCAGTCCCCGTAGGGGCCTCGGGAACTGCTCGCCGACGCCGTGGTAGTAGGAGTTGTAGAGGTGCCGGAACGCGGGGTCGAACGGCTGGTACCCGGGAACCCATCGCTCGAGCACGAACGTCTCGAAGAACCACGTCGTGTGGGCGAGGTGCCACTTCGCCGGGCTGGCGTCGGGCATGGATTGAGCGACCATGTCCTCGACGGAGAGCGGCTGAACCAGCTCGAGCGTTGCGCGGCGAACGTCGGAGTACCGCCCGGGGGAGACGCGCGCCTTCGCACGCGGTGCGTCGTTCACGCGACACGGCTAGCAGACGCCCCGGACCGGCTCAAGGCGCCGCCGCCGCACGGCGCGCGTGACACGACCACGTCGCGAAGCGACGCACTCGCGAGGCCGGCGTAGCGGCGCGCTGCGCCGAGTGGGCTCCCACCAGCAGCGCGCAGCGCACGGCCATGGTCTGCGAAGGCGACGACGCCTGCAGCACCCGAGAGGGCGACGAAGAGCGTCGCAAAGGCCGCGCGCGACCCGAGCGTCGAGATCTCGGCGCGGAACAGGTCCACGTGAAAGGCCAGGTGCGCGCGCTCGTCGGCGCTCATCTCCGCCAGGGCTGCGCCGAGGCCGCTCTTCTCGGACAGCGCGCTCGCCAGCGTCGAGTAGAACGCGAGTCCGACGATCTCGGCCACGAGCAGCGTGAGCAGCTCGAAGCGCACGCCTCCTGCGCGGCGCACACGACGGAACGCCGCGGCCGTCCAGTGGGACCCCATCGGCAGACCACCGAGCGACCGGACGGCTCGGCCCAGGATGGCGGCATGCCTGCCCTCCTCCGCGATGAAGAGCTCGAACGCACGGACGTAGTCGGCGTCGACGCTCCGCAAGCCGGCGCGCGCGATCTCGCTTGCGATGCGCCCCTCGCCGGTCTCCCCGACGCGAAAGACCGCCAGCGACCGGCGAAGGAGCGGGACCGCCGAGCGGGGGACGTCACCCTCCTCGATGTCCTCGGGCATCGCCCGGCCTCGGTTCTGCTCGAAGTGGCGACGCCACCTCGCCCACGGTTGCGGCTCGAGCCCACGCTGCGCGTCGTCGTTCACGGTCGTCCTCCGGGTCGGGGTCGGGGCACAACGCCGGACGACGGCCTCCATGCGTGGCGGCCGCGAGGGGATCTCGCGGAGACGGAGTGCAGATTCGCGGGCGCCTGCCCCGTCAGGGGCGATCGGGGCCGAAGGCGAGCCACACCCCGACGAGAATGGCCAGCGCGACGAGCCAGAGCATCAGCGGCCGTGTCGCGGCAGCATCCTCTCCGCGCGCCGGCAGGATCTCGATGGGTCGGCGGGCCTCGAGCGCGTCGACGCGAGCAGCCAGCCTCCGCACCTCGCGCTCGAGCCGGACGAAGCGCTCCTCGGGGACGGTGGCCTCTCCTTCGGCCGGTACCGGCGCCGACAGCATCGTGTCCTCGCCGGAGTCGCGGCGCTCACCCGGGACGCTCGAAGGCGCGCGCCGCGAGACGTCGAGCACCGTCTTGTCGGTGTCCGGAGCGTCGGTGTCACGGCCCGAGGCCTCGGTCTCGGCCCTCGCCGTCGCGGGCTCCGCTTCGGCCCCGGGCGGCGCGTCCGCGCTCCCCGCCTTCACTTGGCCGGCTCCGGGACGCGCGCCGCCACGACGCCGCGCTCCCCGACGCGTACGGCGAGGGTCAGCACGAAGAGTGCCCCCGAGGGTTCGCCGGACTCCACCCACGCCGCGCCCCCGTGCGCCTCGGCGATGTGCTTGACCAGCGCGAGCCCGATGCCGCTTCCCCGGACCTGACGCCCTCGAGCCGCCTTGCCGCGCTCGAAGCGCTCGAAGATGCGCTTGCGCTCGTCGGCCGGCACGCCGGGTCCGTCGTCGGCGACGCGAATCTCGATCCGCTGCGCCGCCGTCGCAACGGTCACGCGAACCGTCGCCCCGGCACCGGCGTACTTGATGCCGTTGTCCACCAGATTGATGACGGCGATCTCGATGGCTCTCTCGTCGAGGAGCGCCGGGGGGATGTCGCCGGCGACCTCGAGGGTCACGGAAACACCCTCCCGCTCCGCGCGGGGACGGCAGGCCTCGACGGCCCTTGCGACCACGACCCCGACGTCGCCTTCGTCGAACGCGTACCCCGCCTTGCCCCGCTCGACCTTGGCGAAGTCGAGCACGTTCTCGATCAGCGCGCCGAGTCGCTCGGACTCGCTCACGACGATCTGAAGGTACTGGTTTCGCTTCTCTTCGGTGTCGGCGCGCCCACTTTGGAGGAGCTCGCCGAACATCCTGACCAGCGACAGCGGCGTCTTCAGCTCGTGGGACACGTTGGCGACGAAGTCGCTCTTCAGGGCGGACAGCTTGCGTTCGCGCCACGCCGCGATCAGGACGACCAGGATGCCGGCGACGACGACGATGCCGGAGACGCCCACCAGGGCGATCTCGAGGACGCGACGACGCTCGACGCTCGCGGCGAGGGCCTCGGCCGACGTGAGCGTGACGTTCAGTCGCCACTTGTAGAGCGTCGTCTCGAACGGCCGACCGACGGTGAACTCTCCCCCGGAAAGCGGCGGACCGAACACGATGCGACCGTCTTCGTCCACGACGTTCACCCGGCTCTCCGTGTCGCGCTCCGAGTAGAGCGCCGGCATCACCTCGTGGACGATCCTGGGCACGTCCTGCCACGCGACGACGAGGAAGCGTTCGTCGCGGTGACGGCGCTGCCAGTAGCTCACCAGGTAGTTCTGGCCATCGTAGCTGCCGTGCAAGTGGCGAAGCTGCTCGCGCGGGACTCTCTCGAGGTCCATCTCCTCGAGCATGCGGTGAACCAGCAGGCGCCGGAACTTCTCGTCATCCGGTCCCGGACGTCGCGATGCGAAGGCCACGACGTCTCGCATGGGCGCGCGCAGGCTGACGACGAGGACGGCTCGAACGGTGGGCGTCTGACGCGCGGCGACCCTGAGCCACCGCTTCGCCAGGTCTTCGTACTGCGAGACGTCCGCCTCGGAAGCCACGACGTTGTCCTGCTCGATGATCAGCTTGTCGAGGCGGTCCGCCTTCTCGTTGGCGAGGGACAGCGTGGCTTCGACGACGGACTGCTCACGGAGCTTCTCGAGCTGAAAGCTCGTCCGGAACGTGAACCACGCGAGGAAGCTCACCGCGACGAGGATTGCGGGAAGCAGCAGAAACGTGAGCAGCCGCTCGCGGCGGGTCCGATCGGCCATGAGGCGCACCAGAAGGATAGGGGGGTCGCGGCACCCTGGCCAACGCGGGGACGCCGAGGGGTCCGCTACCGAGTCGGGCTCAGCTCTTGGGCAGGACGGCTTCGGCGTCGATGATGATGGGACGCCCGGCCAGAAACTCGGCGAACTGCTCGCAGATGTACTCGAGGGCGTTGATCTCGCTCGGGTGCAGCGCGACGTCGCCCGCCGGATTCGCGAGCTCTATCAAGCCGAGATAGCGCCCACCCTGAACCGCCGGTCCGAATGCCGCGCGCTTCACGCTGACTCCCAGGGCCTTCCAGGCGCCGTTGGCGTAGTGCGCGGGCAGGTCAGCGTCGAACTGCTTCGGCCGGCTCTGGCGCATCGACGCGCGAAAGAACGCGTCGGTATCCGGCGTGCGGTGCAGCAAGGCGTCGGCGTGACCGGGACCACGAGCCCGGACGACCACGAAGTTGCGCGAGTTGATGTCGAAGACGTGGACGAGCATCCCCTCCGACGGCAGCGTCTGCTCGAGCACGGCCACCACGAACTCGCACCCACCCACCACGTCCGGGACGAAGCGCAGCTCGTGCATCGCTTCGAACAGCTCACCGATCAGATCGTCGCCGGCGCGCCGCCGCCCCGGGGGCACGCTGCGCTTGACCGCGCGAATGGCCGCGCTCGAGTCCTTGCGCGGTGGCTCCGAGGTCGCGGGCGTGGGTCGAGCGGGTGCGCCTGCGGCCGTGGCCGCCGACACGACCGGAGCGGCCTGCTCGACGCCGGCCGACGCCGGGGCGACCGTCGCCGTCGGTGCCGCGTCCGGAGCGGCCGCGCGTGCCCGGCGCGCCGACAGCGGAAACTGCACCACCGGTTCGCCGCGCCAGTCCTTCCAGGCCAGGGTCGCGATGGGAGGTCGCTTCGGCTTGTCGGTGAACGCGTGGTCGAACACGGCGAGCTGAACGAACTTCCCCGCCGGACGCTCGTCGAGCTCGCCCGACACCTCGTTGAAGCGCATCCAGAGCAACACCTCCGCGTCGGCGTCCGTGCAACCCGGCTGCACGGCGTACGCGCGCTCGCGGTAGACGAGGGGGTTCGTCCCGGTGGGGTCTTCGGAGCGCTCCTTGAAGAGCTCGAACTCCGGCATCTTGCCAGCTGGGGACCTGGCCGTGGGCTTCTCGGGCGACGATGCGGGCCGCGACGAAGGCCGCGTCAACGGCAGCGGTTCGGCCGAGGGCTCGGGCTCGAGGACGAGCGTGCGGGGCGCAGGCGGTGCTTCCGCTGGGCCCGCATCACCAGCGTCCGCCGGGCGCGCCGAGCCACCCGGCGCGGCGGGTGATGCATCGGGGCGCGGGGGCGCCGTCGAGGGGCTCGGACGCGGCGGGGACGCGGACCGCGGCGAAGCGGCCGGCTCTGGCCGGGGCGGGACGTCGCTCCGTCGCGCGGACAGCGGAGTATCGTCGGGCGCCCTGCGCACGACGTACCGGAGACGCGTCTTCGGATCGACGGCCCGATAGCCTTCGTCCAGCAGCTCTATGGAGAACGAGGCGAGTGCCCCGGAATCACCGGAACGCTCGCGGACATCTTGAAGAGCGGCTTGCCACGCTTTGGCTTCGACGCAGACCCTCTCGGGCTCGGCAGCGTCGCCGACGTGGGAAACCTCGACGAACCAGCGCATTGAAGGGAGGGGACCCAGGGCAGAAGGGGCCGGTAGTAGAGCGCCACCCAGGACGTACGGCAAGCGTCTTCGCAGGTCGATCCGGCGGCCGCGCCGACGGGTCCGCGCGGTGAAGGGGCCGTGCGTGGGGCGGAGGGGGCGTTTCGACGGTCGGGCAGGCATCGTGATCCACGGCGGAGCGGCTGGATTGGCGGGTGGTGGCTCGTCCGATAATGGGTCCCACACCCGCCCCATGACGCCTGCCAGGGATCCCGCTCACCCACCGTCGGCGTGGACACGCCTCCAGCCCGCGCTCTACGCGCTCTGGGCGGGAGCCTGCACGCTGGCGGTCGCCACCTGGTTCTACTCGTCGCTCCATTTGCAGACGCACTACTCGGCCCTCGAGGCCCAACCCGACGCGTTCGCGCGGGCGGCCGCGGGCGAGCGCCTCGGCGAGTGGTCGGCGCCCCTCGACGACGTCTTCATCCACTTCGACTTCGCGCGCGCCACCGCGCGCGGTCACCCCTTCGAGTGGTCGGAGGGGAACGGCTACTCGAGCGGCGGAACGAGCCTCCTGTATCCGTTCGTGCTCGCCTTCGGCTACTGGCTGGGCTTTCGCAAGATGCAGATCGCCGTGTGGGCGGCGATCGTCGCCTGCGTCTCGGTGTTCGCGCTGCTCCTGGCGGGACGGCGCCTCTTCGCGTCGCTTCCGAGCTGGACCGCGTTCGTCTTGCCGCCGACGTTCCTCTCGGTCGGGGCCCTGTCGTGGTCGCTCTGGAGTGGGATGGAGGTCGCGCTCCACCTGGCCCTCTGGGCGGCGGCGTTCCTGTCGTGGGACTCGCTCGTGCGCGGCCCGGACGTCGAGGCGCGGGTCGGATGGCGCGCGGCGAGCCTTGGGCTCTGGCTCGCGCTCACCGTCGCCACGCGCCCCGAGTCCGTCGTCGTGGTCGCGGTGTTCGCCCTCAGCGCCGCCTGGGTCACCGCCGGGCGGCGGGGCCGCCGCGCGGCGTTCGCGGTACTCGTCGCCGCCAGCGTCCCGGCAGCGCTGGTCATCGTCGCGCACTCGTGCGCGAACCTCCTGTTGACCGGCGACCTGTCCGCGGCGGGCGCCGTCGCGAAGCTGGAGCTGCATCATCCCCACCTGACGGCCCGCGCGGTGTGGGACGCCTGGAAGTTCCACGTCGGCTACCAGGTGATGCGGGTGACGCACTACCACCTGTCGGAGGTTCCGGGATTCGGCTGGCTCCTGTGGGCGCTCGCCGCCGTGCCGCTCCTTCGCCGAGCCAC
Organism: uncultured Polyangiaceae bacterium; assembly: GCA_964487605.1. Classification (GTDB taxonomy): domain Bacteria; phylum Myxococcota_A; class Polyangia; order Polyangiales; family Polyangiaceae; genus JAJDAH01. Next base: position 27,722 of record CAZARU010000026.1, on the reverse strand, counting down.
GCGGGGACCCGCGCTCCTCTTGTGGTGCAGCGCGGCGCTCTGGATCCTCGTCGTGGCCCTCAACGGCCAGGTGCGATGGCAGAACGAGCGTTACACGATGCCGGCGGTCGCCTGGCTCGTGCTCTCGAGCGCCCTCGGCCTCGGTGTCGCCCTCGGCACGGCGCCGGCGCGCGGCCGCCGCGGCGTCGTGCTCGGGCTCGCGGGTTCGGCCTTGGCGGTGAGCGCGTTCGCGCTCTACGCTTGGCAGCAAGTCCCGCGCTATCGCGAGCAGGTCTGGTTCTTCGGGCGCGCAGCGCGGAACATCCGCGATCAGCACGTGCTGACGGGGCGGCTTCTGCGTCACCTCAGGCCGACGCCGAAGCGCGTGCTCGTGGGCGACGCGGGGGCGATCCCCTACGCCGCCGACCTCCCGGCCCTCGACATCATCGGGCTCGGTGGGTACCGGGGCCTGCCGTTCGCGCGCGCGACGCGATGGGGCGTCCCGGCGGCCATCGAGCTCCTCGAGCGAATGCCGCGCACCGAGCGACCCGACGTGCTCGCGCTGTATCCGTCGTGGTGGGGGACGTTTCCCCTGTGGTTCGGCGAACCCATCGCGGAGGTCCCGGTCCGCGGGAACGTTATCTGCGGCGGCCCCTCCAAGGTCGTCTACCGCGCCGACTGGACGGCGCTGGAGGACAGCGAGAGCCCGACCGCGACGCACCCGGGCAAGATCGTCATGGACGCCGTCGATTTCGCCGACATCGTCAGCGAGCGTGAGCACGACTATGGCCTTTCCCGCAAAGCGGTGGGCTTCTTGACCATGAAGCGGCTCCCGCATCCGGCAAGGCCGGACCGGGATCTGTGGGACGCGGGACGGATCGTTCCCCCCGACACGATCGTGACCTTCGACTTGCGGCGGTTGACGGAGGGACGGGAGCTGACCCTCGTGTTCCGCACCGCGCCCATCGAGAAGGCGCGCGTACGCATCGTCATCGACGGAGCCGAGGTGGGACACCTCGACCTCGTACCCTCCGACGCCTGGAGGGAGCCGGCCGTGGTGGTGCCAGGAACGAGGGTGAAGCCGTCGATTCGCGTCCGCCTGGAGGCCGTCTCGGGCGAGCACGTTCTTCACCACCTGTGGGCGCTGCAGCCGCAGTGACGGCGCCGCTGAATCACGTGGGGGCGCCGCCCGACGGCGTCGCGTGGGGAGCGCTCGCCGCGGCCGCTGCGCTCCTCGCGGCAGGCGCCGCCCTGCGAATGCGGCCCGCATGGCGCGCCGCCGTCGAGCGTCGGGCGACCTGGATCCTGATCGCGTGGTGCGTCGCCGCGTTCGTCGCCTCGTGGGGCTGGGTCGTCCACTACCTCGGCGGCGGACCGCGCATCATCGACGCGACGAGCTACTGGCTGGAAGCTCGGACCCTGGCTGGCGGCCAGTTCACGATGCCCCTCGACGAACCGTCGGGATCGTTCCGCGGTCGGTTCCTGGTGACGACCCCCGACGGCGCCTCGATGGGCGTCATCTTTCCACCGGGCTACCCCGCCGTGCTCGCCCTCGGTTTCCTCGCCGGCGCCCCGCTGCTCGTCGGACCGACGATCGGCGCCGCGCTGGTGTGGGCCACCTTCACACTCGCGAAGCGCGTGACCGAGAGCGAGGAGGTCGCCCTCGGCGCCGCAGCGCTCTCCGCGACGTGCGCGGCGCTCCGCTATCACTCTGCCGACACGATGTCCCACGGTCTCGCGTCTCTGCTGTTCTCGACGGCGCTCATCGGCGCGTGGTCAGCGCGACGCTGGGCCCCGCTCTGCGCGGGGCTGGCGTGCGGCTGGCTCCTGGCGACGCGCCCCGTGACGGGAGTCGTCGCCGTGCTCGTCGTGGGCGCTCTGACGGCGACCGGGACGGCGACGCCCGCGAGGCGCCTCGGCTTGGGCGCCCTGGGGTTGGCACCGGGGGTGCTGCTGCTGCTGGTGTACCAGCGGTCCGTCACCGGATCAGCGCTCGTCTCGCCGCAAGCCGCCTACTACGCGCTCGCAGACGGCCCGCCCGGGTGCTTCGGCTGGGGATTCGGTACCTCCATCGGATGCCGCCACGAGCACGGCGAGTTCGTGCGGACCTACCTGCCCGACGGGTACGGGCCGTGGGAAGCGCTGGGGACCACGCTCCGCCGCCTGCGACACCACGTCCTCGACGTCGCGAACGCGGAGCCACTCGCGGCGCTCCTGCCGGTGGCCGCGTGGATGGGGTGGGCTCGCGCGAGAATCCGGACGATCACGCTCGGAGTCGCAGCCCTGCTGCTCGCGTACGTCCCGTTCTACTTCGACGGCAACTACCCGGGCGGCGGCGCGCGCATGTTCGCCGAAGCGCTCCCGCTCGAGCACGTGCTGGTCGCCTTCGCGTTGAGCCGCTGGCACGCCGCCTGGCTCGGCGCCCCGGCAGCGCTGACGGGATTCGCTCTGCACGCGAGCGCCTCGCACGTCGCGCTGGCCGCGCGCGAGGGGGGACGGCCCATGTTCGAGAAGCGCGTCCTCGACGAAGCCGGCGTGCACGCAGGGCTCGTCTTCGTTGGAACGGACCATGGCTTCAATCTCGGGTACGACCCGACGAGAACGTCGCCCGTCGTCGTCGCGCGCGAGCGGGGCGACGCTCGTGATCGCCTTCTGTGGGAGCGGCTGGGAAGGCCCTCCGCTTGGCGTTACCTGTACGACGCGGGAACACCCTCTGCGGCTCCGCACCTCGCTCCTTACGAGCCGCGGGAAACGCTCGATCAGGAAGCCGAGGCCGAGTGGCCCCTGCGGGCGCTCGCTGGCGGCGCCGGCTACCCGGTGCACTTCTCCTCCCGGTGCGACTCGAACGGGAAGGGGCTGCTGCTCGAGTCTGCGCCGGGCGGACGGGCGCGCGCGGAGGTCGACGTGACGATCCGCGCGGCCGGTCCGCACCTCGTCGTCACCCGGTGGGTGTCGCTGCAAGGAGAGCCCCTCGACGTGGCTCACGTGACCGATGGCAACCGGTGGGGTGGGCGCAGGCCGGCGGGCCCAGGGGAGTGCCTGGACTGGGCGTCTCCGGCGCTCCCGCTCGACGCAGGTAGAGTCCAGCTCGGCCTGGAGGTGTCGGGCCGGGCGGTGCTCGACAAGGTGATCGCCTGGCCGGTCCCGGGCGCTCCGTGAGGCCGGGCCACGGAGCGTCCCCCAGGCCCGTCGAAGGCGACCTGAAAAGCGTTTGACAATTCAAGTGTTAGGGTGAAACCATCCCGGGCGAGGGCCGGATCGGAGCCATGACGAAGAGTGAGCTCATCGACGCGATCGCCGCACGTGGCCAGCTCACCAAGGCGCGCGCGGAGTTGGTCGTCAACTGCGTGTTCGACGCCATGACGCAGGCCTTGCAGCGCAGCGAAGGCATCGAAATCCGGGGATTCGGGAGCTTCACGGTCCGCCCGTACAAGCCCTACGACGGCCGCAACCCGCGCACGGGACAGCCTGTGCCCGTTCCCTCGAAGCGCCTGCCGTTCTTCAAGGTCGGAAAAGAGCTGAAAGAACTCGTCAACGAGAGCCGCCGGGACGAAGACGAGGGCGGCGCCTGAGCCGCGCCGCAGAAGTACGCGAAATCGCGTAACACCGAGCCTTGGCGACCGCCGACGAGCAACTCGCGCTTCTGACTCGTGGCGTGATCGAGCTTCATCAGCTCGACGATCTTCGCGAGCGGCTCGCCTCGGGACGAAAGCTGCGCGTCAAGGCGGGCTTCGACCCGACCCGACCCGACCTGCACGTCGGCCACACGGTGCTGCTGCGCAAGATGCGGCAGTTTCAGGACTTTGGGCACCACGTGGTCTTCCTGATCGGCGACTTCACGGCCATGGTGGGCGACCCGACGGGGCAAAACGAGATGCGCCCTCGCCTGACTCGCGAGGAGGTGCTGGACGCAGCGAAGACCTACCAGGAGCAGGCCTTCAAGGTCCTCGACGAGGGACTCACCGAGGTCCGGTACAACAGCGAGTGGCTGGGGAAGCTGTCGCTCGACGACGTCGTCGGCCTCGCCGCGAAGCGCACCGTGGCCCGGACCATGGAACGCCGAGACTTCAGAGAGCGGTTCGAGGCCCAGCGTGACATCTACGTCCACGAGCTCCTGTATCCGCTGCTGCAGGCCTACGACTCGGTGGTCCTCGAGTCCGACGTCGAGCTCGGCGGGACCGACCAGCTCTTCAATCTCATGGTCGGACGCGACCTGATGCCGCGCTACGGCGTCAAGCCGCAGATCGTCATGACCACGCCCATCCTCGAGGGCATCGACGCCAGGCTGGAGAACGGCGCCATCGTCGGCAGGAAGATGAGCAAGTCGGCGGACAACTACGTGGGCCTGACCGAACCGCCCGTGGAGATGTTCCGCAAGTGCATGCAGGTTCGCGACGAGGTGATCTGGCGATTCTTCGAGCTGCTCTCGTCGGCGTCGAACGAGGCCATCGCCGCGCTCCGCTCTGCGGGCGATCCCCTCGCGGCGAAGTCGGCGCTGGCGCGCGAGCTCGTGACGCGCTTTCACGACGAAGCGGCAGCTTCCGCCGCCGAGCAGACCTTTCGAGCAACCTATCTCGGAGACGGCGCGCCCGCGGACACACCCGAAGTCACGATGTCGGCGGGTGCCGAGGGCCTGCTGCTCGCGCGCGCACTCTCCGAAGCGGGCCTCGTCGCTTCGACCGGAGAGGCCCGCCGCCTCATCGAGCAGGGGGGAGTGGAGGTGGACGGGGCGCGCTACTCCGACCCGCGGGGCCGACTGGGGGCGCGTGGCCGGCACCTGATACGGGTCGGATCGAAGAAGCGCAGGTTCTGCTGGCTCGTCGTGACCGAATGAGACCTGCCCTGGCCGCGATCGCGCTGGTCGTCGCCGCGTGTGGGCCCCCGAGCGCACCGCGCGCAACGGCCGACACGGAACCCGCCGCCCCGCGCGCTGCCCTGCACGCGGGTCCCCTCACCGACTACGTCCCCGCGGCGGGCCTGCGCTGGCTCGTGGTGGGGCGCCCGAGCGATCTGGCGAGTCAGGCCGCGTTCGCGCAGCACGTCGCGCCGCTGTTGCCGTCGCAGGGTCTCGACGCCTACGCGAACTGGAGCGGCGTCGATCTGCGCCTGACGCCCAGCGCGCTGGCCGCGGGCTTCGACTACGGCACGCTGTACGCTGCAGAGACCCCGACCGGCAACGAAGTCGTGGGCCAGCGCTTCACGGAGCGCCTCGTCACGGAGCCGAAGATCGAACGGCCCCACCCGGAGCTGCACACGGTGTTCGGAGTCATCGGGCGCACTCCGGCGTTCCTGGTGCGCATCGACGATCGACTCGTTGCGGTCGCCGTCGGCGATCCCACCCCGGCCCGGGTCGTGGCGCTCTTCGCTCAGGAGAAGCTCCGACGCTCGCCGCCGGCGCTCGTCGGCGCGGCCCTGTCGACGCTCCCGCCCGACGCCCATCGCGCATCGTTCCGCGCCTACTTTCCCGGACCGTTCGCGGGGGAATGGACCATGGGCGCCCGGGGTCTGCTGGCCACGGCCGCGGCGCTCGCCATCGCCGCGGACCCATCGCCATCCGGAGACGAGGTGCGCGTGCGACTCTGGGCGAGCGGCGACTGGAAGACCTACGGCTCGGCCGCCGCGTCCCGGCTGGCCGACGCCTGGGACGACCTGGCTTCGAGCTCGATGGGGCGGCTGCTCGGGTTGGACGAGCCAGCTTCGGCTCCCGTCCTGGCCGTGGGCGACGACCATCTGAAGCTCGAGGTGTCGCTCCGCGTCAGGCCGCTGGTGGCGGGGCTGCACGCCGCGGTGTCCGCGGACGTCCGGAGGCTGCTGGCGCCGCCAGGGCCCGCGGACGACGAATCGCCGCCCATTCCGGCGCCCCCCGACGGCTAAACCTGCGGGAATCCGTCGGTTCCTGGCGCCTCTCCCACACACGGCGATTGACCCCGCGCGGCTCCCGGTGCTAGACGGCTTCGCCTTTTAGGGGTGGTACGGGCTCGGAAAGACCGGGCGAAGGACGGAGGCCAACCAAGTGTCGCAGTCTAAGTTCAAGCCGGGCGCGAAGGCCGTCCATCCCTCGCACGGCGTGGGCGAGGTGGTCGGCATCGAGCGGCGCGAGGTGGGCGGCGTCGAGGCCACGTTCTACGTCCTCAAGATCGTCGATAGCGGCCTGAAGGTCATGGTGCCTTGCGACGCGATCACGCGCGTCGGGCTCCGCCCCGTGATGAAGAAGCGCGAGGCCCAGCACATCCTCGACATCCTGCGCGCCCCCGAGGTCGCGGTGGACCTGCAACCCTGGAACCGCAGGTTCAGGGCCTACACCGAGATGCTCAAGAGCGGCATGCCCACCGAAATTGCCAAGGTTCTTCGGGACATGTATCGCTTGAAGTTCGACAAGGATCTATCCTTCGGCGAGCGGAGGCTGCTCGACCAGGCGCGAAGCCTGCTGGTCCAGGAGCTGGCGCTGGCCAAGAAGGTGAAGCCCGCGTTCATCGAGGGCGAGATCCAGCAGATTCTGTCCGCCTGACGGGGCCCGCCGCGCCGCGACGCGAGACCCGCCCTTCAGGTCCGCCGCACTCGGCCGTTCACGGTGGCAGCATGATCGCTGCATCGCTAGAGCAACCGGCCCCGAGCCCTGCGTCCCGAAGCCTGGCTGCCCTCGGCAGCTTCCGCCGCGAGCACCGCTACGCGATGGCCGCCGCGGCGGAGCAGGCGGGGTACGACCTCGAGATCTTCGGGGCGCCCGGGGAGGCCACGAAGTGGCTCGCGGAGAACGTCGCCCACGCCATCCTCGTGGACGCTTCGGTGCAGGGCGCCGACCAGGTGTGCGTCGAGGCCCGAGCGCAGTCGCGGCTGGCGCAGGTGCCCATCCTGGCGGTCGCCCGCGAGGTGAGCGACCTCGCCTTCGCCGAGGTCTTCGGGTGGGGAGGCGACGACGTGGTGGAGTTGGGCGCCGTGCGCTCGCTGATGACACGACTGCGCGCCCTGCCGAGCGAGCTTCCGAAGCCGGCCGCGCAGTCTCGGGGTCGCGCCGTCGTGGCCGACGGAGATCGCCAGAGCCGCGTGGTGCTGGGTCGCGTGCTGCGGAACGCCGGCTACGACGTCACCTTCGCAGCCAATGAGCGCGACGTCGTGAGCTACTCGACGAAGGACGTGAGCCTGGTGGTCGCGAACGCGGACGTGGGCGACGCAGGCGCGTACGTGCGCCGCGCCATCGCGGAGGGCGCGACCGCGACGTGGATCGTGAGGGCGAGGCCACGTGACCTGAAGGCGCGGCGCGCCGAGCTCGAGGGGCTTGACGACGCCGCCGTGACCGACGGCTACGCCCCGCCGGAGAACGTGCTGTTCCTCGCGAACGAACTCGCGAACCGGCGCGGCAAGGACCATCGCGCGAGCGCGCGGCTGCTCTACGGGGCGACGGTCGCGTTTCGCGGCGCTGGCCGCGAGAGGGACGAGAGCGGGTTCACCTACAACGTGAGCGCCGGCGGGATCTACGTGCGGACGCTGGCGCCGCCGGACGACGACGTGGTCTGGCTCGAGCTCGTCCCGCCACGGAGCGATCGCCGTGTGCGCATCGAGGGCAAGGTGGCGTGGAGGCGACGGTTCGGTCCCACCGGGCATGCGACGGTGCCCCCGGGGTTCGGGGTGCAGATCACGGATGGAACGAGCTCGGACCTGGCCGCGTGGCGAGCGGGCTACGCGCACTTCGCCGAAGCCCTGGGCTGATCGTTCGCGCGGCGGCTCGTCACTGCCGTCGCCGCCGAAGTTGCGGCGTGCGATGATGCGCGCCGCAGCATGAAGATCTACACGAAGACCGGCGACGACGGCACGACGGGGCTGTACGGCGGCGCACGCGTCGGAAAGGACGACGTCCGCGTCGACGCCTACGGAACCATCGACGAGACGTGCGCTGCCATCGGCGAGGCGCGCACCGCCGGAGTCTCGAAGGAGATGGACGATCTGCTCGCGAGCGTGCAGCACGATCTCTTCGTCGTCGGGGCGGAGCTGGCCTGTGCTCCTGGAAAGGAGGACAAGCTGGGGATGGCGCTCATCGCGACGGCCGACGTCGAGCGGCTGGAGCGCGCTGTGGACGACGCGGAAGGCCCGCTCGAACCCCTCCGAAACTTCGTGCTGCCGGGGGGTGCTCCCGCCGCTGCCGTTCTGCACCGCGCTCGCACCGTGTGCCGCAGGGCAGAGCGGCGCGTGCTCGCGGCCAGCCGAACATCGCCCGTGCGGAGCGAGATCCTCGTGTACCTCAACCGCCTGAGCGACCTGCTCTTCGTGCTAGCCCGACGCGCGAACCACGATGCGCGCATCGAGGACGTGCCGTGGAAGCCCCGGGGCTGATCGGGCTCCGGTCAAGGCGTGCAGGAAGGCGGCACTCCACCGTCGAGGAACGGCGTGGAGTCCGCGCAGCCGATGGTGGGGCCCCCGAGCGACGACAGGTCGAAGAACCACCCGCAGACACCCGCCGGCCGACAGCACCCGGGGAGCGGCAAGGTGTTGACGCCCACGGTGAGGGTCTCCATCGGACAGGAGACCTCCATGCGACCGGGCTGATCGAGCTCGATGCACGCGAGCGGCCATCTCGGATCGAACGTCGTCACGGGCGTCGAGTCGATTCCGCAGCTGTTGGTGGTCCCGGCCGGACAGCAGGCGGGGAGAGCGACGACGCCGAGGAGACCCGTGCCCGCGCAGGTCTCCGTTCCGCACACGCGGTTGCCATTGCCGCCAGCGCCCGCGGCGCCCGAAGCCCCGGAGGCACCCGCGGCGCCACCGCTGGCTCCGGCACTCCCACGGTCCACCGCGGAGTCCCGAGAGCCCGCCGCGCCGTCGTGATGTCCCATCACGTCGGACCCGACGTCGGTCGCCGCGTCGCGACCGGAAGTGCCGCCGGCGCTCGATCCTCCGCTGCCGGCGCTTTCGCCGGACCCCACGCCGGCGCCGGTCGCGCAACCGAACAACGCGAAGCCCACGACGGCCCGGAACGCGTGCACGGACTTGAGCCTACCAGATCACCGGGCGACGTGATGTGGTAACAGACCCGCATGAGCGACACGAAGGGGGGCTCGGGGGACCCGCCGGCGCGGTTCGAGAACTCGGTGATGCGCCACGCGGTCCTGCGCGCCGTGGACATGTCGAGTGCCGAGCTCGTCGACGTTCGCCTCGCCGACGCGCACTTCACCGACGTCACCCTGGAGCGCGCTCGCTTCGAGAACGCGACGTTCGCCGAGCTGTCGGTGGAGGACGCCGACGCGCGACGCATGGAGCTCGTCAACGTCGACCTCAGGGACTCGCTCGTCGACGACGCTGACGCCAGCGGCGCGCGCTGGAAGAACGTGAACCTGTCGAATACGACCATCACCGATGCGAAGCTCGCGGGCGCGAAGCTCTCGAACGTGGACGCGAGGGGCCTGTCGATCGACGACGCCACGCTCGAAGGAGCGGTGTTCCGCAACGTGAATCTCTCGGGCGCGACGCTCACCGACGCGAACCTCTCCGGCGCCACGCTGGACGACGTCGAGCTGGCCGGCGCGAAGTTCCGGAACGTCAACCTCGCGGGCGCGACGATCGAGGACGCGAACGTCGATGGCCTGACCATCGACGGCATCGACGTCTCGACCCTGCTGGCCGAGGCCAGAGCGAAGAAGCGCTGAGGCGGCCCCTCGGCGCCCCGGGGCCCTCGCATCGTTCGCCATGAGGATCGTCTTCGACGCACGGAGCGTGACGAAGCGGCAGAGTGGCGTCGGGGCCTACGCCGCGGCGCTCCTCCAGCACCTGGTTCCTCTGATCGGACCGCGTGATCGGCTCCTCGTCCTCCGGGGACTGACCGGTGGGCCTCTGGTCGAGCATCCCCGGGTCGAGGAGCGCGCCCTACCGGGAGCGACGAAGTCGCCCCTGGGTGTCACCGCTGCGTCGGTCGCTGGCTTCTCGGGATGGGACCTCTTCCACTCCACGGCGGACGTCGTGCCGCACGGCCTCGAGTGCCCCGCCGTCGTCACGCTCCACGACCTCATGTGGCTCGAAGCACCCCGGCTCGCCTCGGCGTTCGCTCCCGAGAGGCTGTTCAACCGCGCGTGGTACCGCGCCTCCATCACCCGGTCGATCCGCGCGGCGAGGCGAATCCTGGTGCCGTCATTCGCCACCGCATCCGCCGTGGAGCGGCTGTTCCCTGCGCGAGCCGAGGCGGTGCGGGTCGCACATCATGGGGTGCCGGCAGCGCGCGTGAACCTGCGGGCCGACCGGGGGTGGCTGCGCGGCATCGTGCCCGAGGGTGCCCGCTACGCGCTCGCGGTGGGCCAGGGATCACCCTACAAGAACCACGCGGGGCTGATCCGCGCGTTCGTCGAGGCCACGAGGGACGACCCTTCGTTCCGCCTGGTGCTCGTGCGCCGCTTCAAGAGAAGGGACGCCGTGATGGAGGCGCTCCTGCGCCGACCGGAGGTCGTCGCACGGGTCATCGCGCTGCCGCACGTGCCCGACCACGTACTCGCCGCCCTGTACGTCCACGCCCGCATGCTCGTTCATCCGTCCACCTACGAGGGCTTCGGACTCCCCGTGGTGGAGGCGATGGCCGCGGGAACGCCGGTTCTCGCTTCACTCACGGACACCCTGCGCGAGGTGGCCGGGGGCGCAGCGCTTCACGTCGAGGCTGCCGACGAGCTGGCTCTGGCGCGAGCCATCCGCGCACTGGACACCGACACCGATCTCCGCGCGGAGCTCTCGGAAGCGGGTCGCGAACGAGCCGCGTCGCTGTCGTGGCGTCGCTGCGCCCAGATCACCTACGCGACCTACCGTGAAGCGCTCGGCCTGCCTCAAGCGGCGCCCGGCGCGCGCGGCGTCTGCTCGCTCTCGATGGCGCCGAGCACCGCGACCTGAACGTCGAGGCGCCGTCGTTCGTCGATCGGCGCGCCGTCGAACTCGACGACGGTGAAGCGGTCGAGCACGCGGTCGCCCTTCGTCCGCACTTCGGACCTGACGATCTGGACGCGCTCCGCGAACAGCGCCCGCGTGACGGCATGCAGCAGGCCCGATCGATCCCCGGTTTCGACCTCGAGCACCGCGAGCCCACCATCCGCGCCCTCGAGGAACCGCACGCAGGTGGGTGGCGGGAGAGCTTTCGCCGGCTTGGCTTCCGTCCGCGCGCTGCGCCTAGGCGACGCCGGCATGCCGGAGATGAGCCCCTCGAGCGTGGCACGCACGCGATTCACGCGATCGGCGTCGACGGGCGCTCCGTCGATCGAGCGAACCCAGAAGACGTCCACGGCCTCCGGCGCGCCGTCCGCGCGCTGCCGGCACCACGCATCCCCCTCGAGCACGTCCACGCCCTCGAGCACGAACGCCGCCGTGATGAGCGAGAGCAACCCCGGTCGGTCGTCCGCAGCGACGCACACGACGACGCGCCCAGGTTCTTCCCCCACCAGCCCCACACGAAGCGGCGCGTCGTGGCGCGACGCCACGAGCGCGGCGTGCGCGGCGATGGCAGGGGCGTCGAAGCGCAAGCGATAGTCGGCGGGCATCGAGCTCGCGAAGTCATCGACGGTCTCGCTGGCGCTCATGGATGGGCGAGCCTGGCCATCATGGGGTTGCGGCAAGGTTTCTCGCGGGTCACGGATGACGTCACGGCGCGGGCGCGGGTGCCGGCAACGGCGACGGCGCGGGAGGCACGCCGAAGCCAGGGATCGGGAAGAACGTCGGAATGGTGGTGGGGATCCCCGGGGGCAACGCCGACGCGAAACCGGGCGGAAGCGGGATCCCCGGGGGGATGGGGGTGCGGCCGGCGTCGGGCTGGGGTCGTGGGGGAGCGGCGCCCGCGTCCGCTTTCGGGGCTGGGCCAGGGCCGGGCGCAGGCAAACCCGGTCGCGGACCGGGTGACGTCCGCGGCGGGTCGGGCGACGGACGCGGCGGCGGGTCGGCGGCGGGAAGGTCGGGAGCGACAGCGGGCGGTCCCTGGGACGTGAGCGTCGTCGGGGGCGCACTCGTGAACAGTGCCGGGGGGTCGTCCGCGCTCGGCGACCGCTGGGTGACGACGAGCGCGATGACGCCGCCGGCAACGACGACGCCGAGCAAGAGTGCGACGAGCGCACCGACACCCCTGCCCTGCGGCAGAGGCGGCGCGCCCGGCGCGCCCCACGGAGCGATGCCCGGCGCGCCGTGCGACATGACGTGCGCGCCATGGGCGAGCACCGGCCCGACGGCGGTGCCGGAAGCCGCGGAGATCACCGACGGCGCCGTGATGGGCGCGGCGTCGGGCGCCGTCGGCGGCGTCGACGCCGAGCGCGGGGCGGCCGTGCCGAGCGCGGGCGCGTCGTCGAGCGTCGGCGGAGTGCTCGCCACCGGCGGCGGGGTCCCGCGCTCTGCCAGCGGGGCGGTCGAGGCCGCGAGCCGACCGGCGTGGCTCAACTCGGTGGCGTGGGGCGCGAGCGCCTGCCGCATCTCGTGCGCCGATCCGAAGCGCCGAGCAGGCACGGGATCCATCGCGCGATGAACGACTTCGGCGAGGCCCGGCGGCACGTCGGGGGCCAGGGACTCGAGCCGCCGCACGCGGCCAGCCATCACCGCCTCGGCGATGGCGCGCGCATCGTCGCCGTAGGCCGGCCGATCGCCGGAGAGCATCTCGTACAGCATGGCGCCCACGGAGTAGAGATCGGCCCGGTGATCGACCTGATCTGCCGCGAAGGCCTGCTCGGGCGCCATGTACTCCGGCGTTCCCATGAGCGCCCCCGGCCGAGTCAGGCCCTTCTTGTACTCGGTGCTCTCGCGCACCTTCGCGATGCCGAAATCGAGCAGCCGAAGGAGCGGCCCGCCGTGCGACGGCGAGACGAAGACGTTGTCCGGCTTGAGATCTCGGTGCACGACGGAGAGCGCGTGGGCGGCCTCGAGCCCCGCCAGGATCTGGAGCGCGTGATCGACGGCTCGCGGGACGGCGAGCTTGCGTTCGCGATCGAGGACCTCCTGAAGCGACTCGCCCGAGAGCAGCTCCATCACGATGAAGGCGCTCCCGTCGGGCGATTGCTCGACGTCGGTCACTCGCGTGACATGGGGACTCTGGATGCGCGCAGAGACCTGCGCCTCGCGGAGGAACCTGGCGACGAGCCCGGGGCGCTTCGCGAGCTCGGGGTGCAGGAACTTGAGCGCGACCGCGGTGCCGAGCACTTCGTGCTTGGCCTCGTACACCGTGCCCATTCCGCCGTCGCCGATCAGACGACCGATGCGGTACTTCCCGCCGACGACGTCGCCCGATCGATCGCGCACGGTCAGCCGACGTGTCTTCCGTCACGAATCCGCTCGTCGCGAGGGACGTGGCGATCGTACTGCTCGAGGAACGTGAGGGACGTCGGCTCGACGCGGTCGACGAACAGAACGCCGTCGAGGTGATCGGTCTCGTGCTGGAGGATGGCGGCGGGAACGCCCTCCCACGTTCCTTCGATGGGTCGCCCCGCTCGGTCGAGAGCGGACCACGTCACTCGCCGAGGGCGGCGCACCCTGCCGCGGACCCCGGCGACCGACAGGCATCCCTCGTACATCTGGATCGCGTCCTCGTCGCGCAGTGGGGCGACACCGACGGCCGGCCGCACGACCGGATTGACCAGGACGAGCAGGGGGATCGCCGGGAAGTCCGGATAGCGCGGGTTGCCGTGGACCTCGATCACGGAGACTCGCACGGACTCGAAGACTTGAGGCGCGGCGATGCCCGCGCCGTTCGCATCACGCATCGTGTCAATCATGTCGTCGACGAGCGTCTGCATCTCGCGTGACGCGAGCAGCTCTGCAGGCACCTCTGCCGCACGGCGTCGAAGTACCGGTTCGCCGAGCTGGGCGATCTTGCGGAGGGTCATTCCGCCATGGTAGCAGCCCCTCGCCTCGCGAGGAGTGAAGTGACGCCGCACGGCGATCCAGGCTCCCCGACGGTCCGCGGGCGTGACGGCACGCTCGCCTGGCACACGGAGAGCACATGACCAGATCCACGATCCTCGGAATTGGAAGCTACGCGCCGACCAAGGTCGTCACCAACGACGACCTGGCGAAGCTGATGACCACGAGCGACGACTGGATCTTCACGCGGTCCGGCATTCGTGAGCGCCGCTTCATCGAACACGACGGCATCGGGGCGAGCGACCTCGCGGTTCCCGCCAGCAAGACCGCCATCGAACGCGCGGGGATTCAGGTCGCCGACGTCGACGCCATCGTGTTCGCCACGCTGTCGCCGGACTACAACTTCCCAGGGTCCGGCTGCCTCCTGGGCGACAAGCTGGGCCTGAACGGGAAGCCGGCGCTCGACGTCCGCAACCAGTGCTCGGGGTTCTTGTACTCCCTCAGCGTCGCCGATGCCTGGATTCGCGCCGGCACCTACCGCCACGTCCTGGTGGTGGGCGCGGAGGTCCACTCCACCGGCATCGAACTCGCTGATCGCGGGCGAGACGTCGCGGTACTCTTCGGGGATGGCGCGGGCGCCGTCGTCGTCGGCGCCGCCAAGGACGACGCGCACGGGCTTCTCTCCATGAACCTGGGCGCCGACGGGACGGGGGCGAAGGAGCTCTGGGTCGAGGCACCGGCGAGCGCAAGAGTGCCGCGCCTGACGCCGCAGATGCTGGCGGAGGGCCGCCACTACCCCAAGATGGTGGGCAAGCAGGTGTTCCGGTGGGCCGTGGAGAAGATGCCGGCCGCCGCGAGGCAGGCCGTGGCCGACGCGGGTTTGACGATGGAGCAGATCGACCTCTTCGTGCCGCATCAGGCGAACATGCGCATCAACCAGATGGTCGCCGCGAACCTGGGCCTGGGCGACGAGAAGGTGGTCCACAACATCGAGAAGTACGGCAACACGACCGCCGCGACGATCCCCATGGCGCTGGACGCGGCGCTCGAGCAGGGGCGCATCAAGGACGGGACGACGGTGCTCTTCGCGGCGTTCGGGGCGGGCTATACGTGGGCCGGCGCCGTGCTGCGTTTCTGAAGCCGGGCGCGCATCGGCCTGCGGAATTCCATCCGGTGCGACCGGCGTTGGTCGGATCGACGAGCATGTTGCGCGCGGTCCCCTCGTTGCTCCTCGCGGTGGCGTGCGCGAGCCCCGTGACCGGACGCGAACCGACACGGACGAGCGTGCAGGTGGGGCCCGCGCCGACCGGAGGCGACGCGCCCCCCGGCGCCGGTCCGGACCTGCTCGTGTGGACGACGGACGCCGAGGACCGCGTCGTCACCCACCGGACGCGTCCCGGCGCCACGACGCAGCGACTGGCGGACGGCGTGTTGATCGCGGCAGGCAGCGACGTCTGGAGGCTCGAGCTCGAGACCACCGCCGTCACGCTCTACGAGTGCGACTGGCAGGGCGACGACGGGCCGCGCGGCAAGACCGTGGGGACCAAACCGGCGCTCCGCGCGACCCTCGAGCGGCTGGGTCGAGGCACGAAGGTCGAAGTCTCCGCGGCTCCTCTCGACGAGGTGGCGGACATCGACCACCGGATCGCGGCCGTCGCATCGGTGGGCCCCTACCTCTTCCTGGTCGAGCACGTCTGGACCTACTCGTGTGGCGCCCACGGGCACGTCGAGGTCCGCTCCATGGCCTTCGATGTCCGGGCGCAGGCAGCCCTCGAGCCGCTCACGGACGCCGACGGCGACGCGGTGAGCAGATCGGCTCGAGGCGAGGCCCTGCGCATGTTCGCTGCCGACGACCAGGCGGGCTTCGGCGAGCTGAGGGCGGAGGACGTCGTGCTCACGCGGCTGCTCCCGCGGTGGACTGGTGAAGGCCTGCTCGAAGTCGGCGCGCGCTTCACCGCACCGGCCTGCTACGCCTGCAGCGACGGGCTCTGGAGCAGCTACACGCGAAGCGCCGACGTCGCGCTGGGCTTCGTCCCCGAACGCCTCGCGCCGTACGCTCGCGCTCCGTTCTCCGTCGCGAGCTTCGAGGAGGCTCACCCCGGCGAGCGCGTCGCCGGGTGGTCGGCCGTCGAATCGCCGGCGGCCCTCGACGCACTGGACGCGTGGCAGCGAGACCTCGCGGGGCCCACTGCGATCGGCACCACCCGGACGCCTTGACGCCCACGTGACGCGGGGACACGCGGACGACGCTGGCCACCCGCGCACGAATTCGGTAGGACGGGCGCGTGAGCGACGGTTCCGAGCGCCAGGGCCCAGGGGGAACCGCAGCCCTGGAAGGTACGGTCGATCCGGAGCCTGGGCACTTTCCGCCGCCGGGTGAGAATCCGCTCGCGCCGGGCGCCCCGACCGCCGCCCGGGCTCAGGTTCCGCCCACGCTCGTGGACGATCCGCCCCTGCCGGCGCCGACACCGGCCGAGCCGCCGGGAGCGTGGGCGCGACCCGGGACCACACAGCCGGGAGAACCACCGGTTCTCGACGCCGCACCGTTCGCGGCACCGCAGTCGCCACCCGCAGCGCCCGCCGGCGGATGGCATGCTCCGCCGCACGGGCCGGGTGTCCTGGCCCCTGGCGGCCCCTCGCCGGGCTTCGCGCCCGCCGCGTTCGGAGCGCCAACGCCGCCGGGTTTCGCACCGGGACCGCCCGCGCGGCCGGCGCGCCGCGGTGGGCTCCTCATTGGACTCCTGGTGGCGGCGCTCGGCCTTCTCGGCGGCGGTATCGCCATCGCGCTCATGGCCCGCAGTGGCGGTTCGGAAGAGGCACCGCAAGCGCTCGACACCGGCGCGGTGACCGCGCCCGCGCAGGTCAAGCCCGAGCCGACGAGCGACCCCGCGAGCGAGCCGGCGAGCGACACCGAGCGAGCAGCGCCCTCACCGGCGCCGGCACCTGGCCCGGCGGTGCGCCGCCCCTCTCCCCCCAGCGACGGAAAGACGGCACCGGGCAAGACCGCACCGAGCCCGGCTCCCGCTCCCGGACCGACGCCAGCTCCCGGCCCGGCTCCTGCGCCCGGCCCGACCCCCGCGCCCGGTCCGGCTCCCGCTCCCGCTCCTGGCGCGACCGCCGCGCCGACGACTCCGCCCGCTCCCGCTCCTGGGGCCGGCCCCGCGCCTGCACCCGCGAAGCGCACGGGGCGGCTGAAGCTCCCCACGCGCTGAAGCTCGGCGATCGAGTGGCTTCGCGCTGCCCTGCGCCTCACGTAGAGTGCGACCGATGAACGCTGCAGCGATCGCAGCCCTGCTCGCGGCGGTGGTCCTCGCGGGGTGCGCGGGCGCCGATGCTCCGGAGGATCCCCGGTGCCCGGCGGCGTCGCGACTCATCCCGGGCGCCGGGAGCCCCACCGAGCCGCTCCGATGCGTCGTCACGGTGACGTGCAAGGAGTCCACCACCTTCGCGCTCCGGTGCTCCTCCGCCACGCCGGACGGCGGCACCGGGCCGCTGTCGTGCGAGTGCTCGCAGAACGGCGTGGCGCAGAAGACGATCGGGTACGAGGACGTCTTCTGCGGCGCCGTAGCGGAGGGCAAGGAGGCCGAGGCGGCCGAGGCCGCGCGGAGCGCGATGGCCGCCAAGTGCGGCTTCGACGTGGATTGAGCGCGAACCCATGAGCACGAAGGCCCGCGTGCGAGGCGCGCTCATCGACGCGTTCCTCGGTGATCGTGCCCGTCGCCTGCGCCGCGCCGTTCACGAACTTCGCGGATCGCGCGAGCTGCTGTTCTTCCATCGGGTGGACGACCCGTACTCGTTCCTCCTGGCGCAGCTGGTGGGCGAGCTCGTGAAGCGCCACGAGCTCGACGCACGCCTCGTGCCCGTGTCCTCGCCTGGCCGGAACGTGTCCCCGGAGCCGGACCTGCTGCACGCCCACGCGGTGCGCGACGCCGACCAGTTGGCACGCTTCTACGCCGTGGAGTTTCCCGCAGCGGCGAGGGTCCCGTCCGACGCCGCCATCGAGCGGGCGGAACGAATCCTCGCGCGTTACCGGCCCTGGGCCGCGCAGCTCGAAGCGTCGCTCGCCGTCGGACGCGCGCTCTACACCGGTGACGACGGCGCCCTGGCCGAAGCCGAGCGGACGCTCGGCGCGCTGTCACCGACGAGCGCTCGAGCGATGCTGGAGGAGGGTGCGCGCTTGCTCGTCGCCAAGGGACACTACCTGGGCGGCATGCTGCTCCACGGCGGAGAGTGGTACTGGGGTGTGGATCGCCTGCGCCACCTGGAGGACCGGCTCGGCGGCGGGCACCCCCCGCTCCTCGCGCGGCGGCCCGATCCTGGAGCGCCCCCGCACCTGGGAGACAAGCCGCAGCTCGAGTTCTTCTACTCGTTTCGAAGTCCCTACTCCTACGTCGCCACCGACCGCACGCTCGCGCTCGCCGAGCGGTACTCCATCGAGGTCCGCATCCGCCCCGTCCTTCCCATGGTGATGCGCGGGCTCCCGGTTCCGCGAGCGAAGCAGCTCTACATCGTCGGCGACGCGAAGCGCGAAGCCGACCGGCACGGCGTACCGTTCGGGAGGCTCTGCGACCCGGTGGGCGTGGGCGTCGAGCGCTGTCTGGCGATCTTCGAGCACGCGCTCGCCGAGGGCCGCGCCGGCTCGTTCCTCGCCTCCGCCGGCCGAGGGATCTGGGCCGAGGCGCTGGACGTCGCCCGGGACGACGATCTGGAGACGATTGTCCGGCGTTCCGGCCTGGGCTGGAGCGCCGCGCGCGCGCGACTCGGCAGCGACGACTGGCGCGCCCTGGCCGAAGCGAACCGCGAGGCCCTGTTCGCCCAAGGGCTGTGGGGCGTGCCCTGCTTTCGTCTGGGCGCGGAGTCGTTCTGGGGCCAGGACCGCCTCGTCATGATCGAGGACCGACTCGGGCGGTGGAAGGCGGCGCGCGAGGCCCCAGGGGCGACGCCGGCCCGCGTCACGGACAGGTGAGGAGCTCGCCCCGGATCTGAGCCAGGGCGGACGTGACCGTGGCCGCGCTGTTCGTGAGACGCGCGCTCGTGGTTCCGCCGGCGGCCGCCACGGTGTTCCAATCGGCCGTGTTGCTGGAGTCGATACCGACGATGTACGTGCGCACGGACGGTGTCGCGCTGAACGCCGCCGCGGCGGCAGCCGCCGTGCCCGGGACCGTGTCGGAGCCCGTGCAGCTATTTCCGATGCCGTCCGTGAGCATCACGACGGCCACCTTCGACGCCGGACGCGCCTGAGCCACCGCCTGCGCCTGGGTCAGCACGGACGTCAGCGGGGCCTGGAACACGCTGAGCCCGGTCGGACCGTGAGTACTGTACGACGCGCTGATGGCGGCGCCCACCCCGGGCATCGCGGCCACCGGTACGGCGAGCGGAGCGTACGAGGAGGCCATGCACTCCGGCGTGACGGGGTGGTACTGCAGGCCGAACTGGACGGTCGCGCTCGGCGACTGGCCCAGGAACGCCTGCACGCCGGACACGGAGTTCGAGAATCTCGTCCCGGTGGCACCCTGGCTGCTCGACATCGAGCCGGACTGATCGTGCAGGAGGATCATCACGGGCGGCGTGCAGGTCACGCAGCTGCCGGCCGCGCAGGCCGCGCAGGAGTTCCCGCAGAACCCGCAGTTCTGGGGATCCGTATCCGTGTTCGTGCACTGGCCGAAGCAGTCGGTGAGACCCGTGGGGCACACACACGAGCCAGCGACGCACTCGAAGGACCCGCCGCACTGGACGGGACAAGAGCCGCAATGGCGCTCGTCGGTGGCGAGATCGACGCACTCGTTGCCGCATCGCGAGAGCCCGGATGGGCAGACGCACGCCCCAGCGACGCACGAGGCACCCGCCGGGCACGGCTGGTTGCACCCGCCGCAGTGGGCGATGCTCACCTGCTTGTCGACGCACGAGGCGCCGCAGGTGTTCTCCGGGCGACACGAGCAGGCGCCCGACGTGCACGCCTGCAAGGGGCCACACGTCGCCCCTTCGTCGATGGTCGCGTCGCAGTCGTCGCTCCGACCGTTGCACACCTCCGGCGCCCCCGGGTACACCAGGTCGTCCGCGTCGTTGCAGTCCCCGCCTCCACACACGATGGGCGGGTACGTGTCCATGTCGTTGTCGAGCACGTCGAACTTGCACGTCGCACTCGCGCCGTCGCACCGCACGTTGACCTTGCACGCATCAGAACCGAAGGCGGCGTCGCACTGCGCCTGGTTCGAGCAGACCACGCCGGGCACGCATCCCATGTCGAGATCGCAGTACGTGCCGCTCGGGCACGCCGTCGGGCCCGTGTTGGGACCGACGCGGTGCAGGCACGCGTCGCCGATGCACTCGTCCAGGGTGCAGGAGACGCCGTCGTCGCAGCTGCACCCACCCCCACCGCTGCCGGACGCGCCACTCGAACCGCTCGCGCCACCCGAACCCCCGGCGCCGGAACCCGACGCGCCCGCGGCTCCGGACGTTCCCGCGATGCCGGCCGAGCCGGAGGTGCCGCCGTCGCCACTCGCTCCGCCGCTCGCGCCGGATCCCGCGGAGCCTCCCGCACTCGACCCGGCCGTACCGCCCGACGCGCCGCTCCCCGAGGCGCCGGCGTCACCACCGGCGCCCCCCGCCGCCGAACCACCCGCGGTCCCATCGCTCGGACCACCGTCCGAGGGCGGAAAGAGATTGTTGTCGTCGTCGCCGCCGCAGGCCGAAGCCACCGCCAGCGTCGCCAAGATGCCGGCCCAGACCGGCACGGAAGACCGTTTCGTCATCGAAGCATCACCCAAGTGAAAATCCGCGCGGCGCCCTCGGACACCGCGGGGCCCCCGCCTTCGAGGACGAACGATGTTCTAACGGTGCCGCCGCGCCTTGTCGAACACCCCACGGGGACGACGGCGGGGACGCAGACGTGCGCGCCGCCCGCGGCGTGCCGTGAGGCCCGGCCCGCGGACCTGACGCGCCAATTTGCAGCCGAACGGCATGGTACGCTGCCCGCTCGGGATGCGCGCACCGACGAAGCCAGGTCGGAACGACTCCTCGGCCGGTGACGGAGCCCGATGAGCAACAAGCCGCCTCTGCCGAAGCGGCGCGAGGAGCCGCGACTGCTCGAGCGCTACGCCCTGTACGACGAGATCGCCTCGGGCGGCATGGCGACGGTGCACGTGGGTCGGCTCGTCGGCGCGGTCGGCTTCTCGCGCACGGTGGCGATCAAGCGCTTGCACCCCCAGTACGCGAAGGATCCCGAGTTCGTCTCCATGCTGCTCGACGAGGCTCGCCTCGCCGCACGAATCCAGCACCCGAACGTCGTGAGCACGCTCGACGTGGTCGCCAAGAAGGGCGAGCTGTTCATCGTGATGGACTACGTCGACGGCGAGTCCTTCTCACGCCTGATGAAGTCCTCGCTGAAGGCGGGCCAGGGTGTCCCGGTTCGCATCGTGAGCGCGATCGTCTGCCAGGCACTGCAAGGGCTTCACGCGGCCCACGAGGCGACGAGCGAGCGCGGTGAACGGCTCGACGTCGTTCACCGCGACGTGTCGCCGCAGAACGTGCTGGTGGGCGTGGACGGCACCGCGCGGGTCATCGACTTCGGGGTCGCCAAGGCAGCCTCGCGCGTCCAGACGACCAGCGATGGCCAGATCAAGGGGAAGATCGCCTACATGTCGCCCGAGCAGCTGCGGACCGAGCCCGTGGATCGGCGCAGCGACGTCTTCTCTTGCGGCGTCATGCTCTGGGAGGCGCTCACGCGTCGTCGCTTCTACGAGAAGAGCGAGGACAAGTTCGCGCGCCTCACCGACGGTCAGATCCCCGACGTTCTCCAGATCCGTCCCGATGCTTCAAAGCGTCTCGCGCGCATCTGCATGAGGGCGCTCGCGCCGAATCGTGACGAGCGTTACGCGACCGCGGATGCGATGGCCGACGAGCTCGAGGATTGGCTCGGATCGACGACGCAGCACGTGACATCGCGCGATGTCGGCTCGTTCCTCGCGGACAAGTTCGCGCCCACGCGGCAGGCGATCAAAGAAGCGATCGAAGAGCAGCTGAAGAAGTTCCGCGCGCAGCCCGATCAGGTCCCGATCTCGAAGCTGCCCGTTGGGCAGGACACGATGACGGAGATGACGGATCCGCCGCCGCCGCCGCATGGATATGCAGCGACGGTTCCGCCGGGTGGAATGCCGCCGCTCAATCTACCGCCGCTTCCGCCGCTCAACATGGGCACGAACGGCGCCCCCAACGCGAACGGATCCGCGCAGCACGTTTGGACGAGCGATGGTGCGCCCGGAGTCTCCGCTCCACCGAACGTCACGGCCGCAGCTCCGAAGAGCGGCGCGCAGCCGAAGTCGTTCGTCCCCCTTGCGATCGTTGCCGCGGTCGGCATCGTCCTTCTCGCGGGTGGCGTCGGCATCGCGTCGATCGCGAAGAGCAAAAGGAAGAACGACGTCACGGTCGCGTCCGCGGGGTCGGCCGCATCGCTCACCGGCGCGACGACGAACAACGACAACGCCGTCGACATCGATTTCACGATCAAGGCTTCACCAGCGAACGCCACGATCTCCGTCGACGGTCAGGCACTCGAAGGAAATCCGATCAACGGCAAGCGACCGCGCGATGGAGCGATCCACCAAGTTCGCATCGAGGCGCCGGGCTACGAGCCGCGCGAAGAAGGTGTCTCGTTCAGTCGAAGCTTCCTCGTCACGATCGAGCTTCGACCGGTCGGAGCCGCACCGCCCGATCCCGCCAGCACCATCACGGTCACGACGACAACGACGGCGACGGGCAAGGGGGGCGGCAAGTGGTGGTCACGCAACCAAGGCGGAGCCACGGGCTCCGGTGGCGGCGGCGCGACCGGTAAGAAGGGCACCCCGCAGAACAAGGGCGGGCTCGACACGGACAACCCGTACCAATGATGCGCTCGAGCCCGAGCAGGATCTCCGCCTTGCTCGTTGCCATCGCGCTCACGACGGTCGCGACGACGGTCTCGGCGGCGCCGGGCGACAGCGAAGCACGCAAGAAAGAGGCGATGGGCCTCTTCAATCAAGCGATCAAGCTCGCCGGATCGGGGGACGAGAAGGGCGCGCTCGCAGCGTTTCGGCTCGCGTACGAGAAGTATCCGAGCTTCCGTGTACTCTACAACATTGGCCAGCTCTGCGGCCGCATGGGCGACTTCGCGTGCGCGGTGAAGAGCTACGAGCAGTACCTGCGCGACGGCGGAGCCGACGTCCCCGCAAAGCGACGCGATCAGGTCGAGAAAGAGGTCGCGAACCTCGCGAAGAACGTCGCCGCCGTCACCGTGAAGTCGAGCACCGCGGGCGCCGAGGTAACGGTCGACGACGTTGCGGTGGGTCACACGCCGCTCGGCGAGTTCGGGATGAACCCCGGACAGCACAAGGTCGCGATCTCCTACGACGGCAAGAGCGCCGACAAGAGCGTGAAGGTCTCCGGTGGAGAGACGCTGGTCGTCGAGCTCGAGCTGCCGAAGCCCGAGCCGCCTCCGCCTCCGCCAACACCTCCGCAAGAGAAGAAGCCGAAGGCTGGCGAAGCGGACACGAAGGACAAGGCAGGACCGAAGCCTTTTCCAATCGTGCCCTGGTCGGTCACCGGTGCATTCGGGGTCGCGACGATCGTGACCGGCGTGCTCGCCACGAGCGCGTATGGCGACTTCAAGGACAAACGCGATCAGTTCCCCGTCACGCGTGAGGAGCTCGACGACGCGCAGGGCAAAGCACGCGACCTGCTCCTGCTCACGGGGCTCTTTGGAACGATCACCGTCGTCTCGGCGGGCGTCGCGGGTTACTTCACCTTCCTCGCTCCGGGGGCGCGCGAATCCGCGAGCGCGAAGCCGGGCATCACCGTCGGTGTCGGACCGCGCGGCTTCGTCCTCACGGGGGTGATGCCGTGAAGCGACTTCTGGTGCGCGTCGGGCTCGCCCTTCCGATCGTGCTCCTCGCTTGCTCGGAGCTCTTCGAAGAGCCTTCGCAGTGCAAGACCGATCGCGACTGCGAGCGCTTCAACGCAGTCTGCGATGTCGCGCGTTCGGTTTGCGTGACGGGCACGCCCGGTGGTGGCGGCGAAGGTGGAACGGACTTCGACGCGAACACGAATCCCGATCCGAACGACTCGTCGACGGTGCAACCCGAGGCGTCGAAGAACTGCAGCGGTGCGAACAAGCCGACCATGCCGATCGGCATGAAGGTCGACGGCGGCGATGGCGGCACCGGAGAGATCACGGGCAACGTCACGCTCGGATGTGAGAACGACTGGACGCTCGAAGGACACGTCTTCGTGCGCTCGGGCGCGACGCTCACGATCGAGGCGGGCACGACGATCCGCGCAAAGAAAGACACGAACGCGGCGCTCGTCGTCGCGCCTGGAGCACGCCTCATCGCTCAAGGTTCGAAGGAGCTCCCGATCGTCATCACGAGCGATGCGGCGGTGCCCGTCGCAGGTGACTGGCGTGGCCTCTTCATCCTCGGCGTTGCACCGCCCGCTGCGCGCGCGCCCTTCGAAGACGATCCGCGGCTCGGATGGGGAGGCGCGAACGCCGACGACGACAGCGGCATCCTCCAATACGTTCGCGTGGAATATGCACGTAATGGCCTCGTGCTCGCGGGTGTCGGTCGCAAGACGAAGATCGACTTCGTGCAGGTCCGCAAGACGATCGACAACTGCTTCTTCTTCTACGGAGGCACGGCGGACGCGAAGCACCTCGTCTGCCAATACCCGGGTGACGAGCAGCTCGAGACGCTCGAAGGCTATGCGGGACGCATCCAGTTCATCTTCGCGCAGAAGACGCCGGCCGGACCGAACGTCTTCAACCGCAATGGCCTCCTGCTCGATGACTCGAAGCCCGTCATCTACAACGCGACGATCGTCGGTGATACCGCGCCGAACTTCGGCTACGGCCTCATCTTCCGCTACGGCGTGTCGATGCAGGTTGGGAACGCGCTCTTCACCGGTTGGTACGGCGGCGTCGATGCCGTCGGCGACGTGACCGCGGTGAACGAGCTTCGCGGATCGATCATGTTCGCGAACGCGACGAACCCCGCCTACGCGGAGAACGGGGCCGAGCAAGATCCGAACTCGCCGGTGTTCGATGACGACAACGGCTTCGACGAGCTCGCGTGGTTCGGCGCGCAAGGACGCGGGAACGTGACGACCGCGCCGGCCCTCATGGATCCGCACAGCGCGAAGAACCCGAGGCCCTGGCCGAACGGCGCGATCACCGTGAACGCGCGAAACCCTCCGAACGACGGGTTCTTCGACAGCACCGCGTCCTATATCGGTGCGTTCAAGGACAACCAAGACATGTGGATCAAAGGCGCGTGGACGCGCTTTGACGACAAGTAATCGGGGAGCGGCGACCCGCGATAGAATCGCGGTGTGAAGCTCCCTTTCGCGATATTCGCTTCGGTCGTCCTCGTCTCCAGCTTCGGTGCCTGCAAGAAGGACGAGGAGGCAAAGGCGAAGACGTGCAAAGCGTTCGATCAGCCGACGGTGAAGCTCGAGCTCGAGTTCTCCTCGCTCCTGCCATCGTCGAAGGTCGCGCGCATCACGAACGGGTTCGCGCTCGCGGAGGACGGCAAGCTCTATGCGCTCAAGGCAACGGGAACGTCGCTTGCGGCCGATCTCGGCGCCGACGTGCGCGACGTGGTCGTCGCGAAGGGGGGAGCGCAGGCGTTCGTCTTGCGAGGAACGACGAGCCTCGAGGTCGTTCGCTACTCGGGCAGCGGTGACAAGCTCGACGCGCCGAACGTCGTCCTCAAGATCGATGGTGTTGGAGCGATCGGCGGAGCGATCGACGTTGCCGATGACGGTACGGTCTGGGTCGCGACGCCGGACAACGAAGCGACGAGCGCTGCGCAAGACGCAGCGTCGCAGGTCGGCAAGGTGCTCAAGGTCGTGGGAGGCGCAGCCGAGATCTGGGCGCGCGGCTTCAAGAGCCCGGTGACGATCGACTTCGACGATGCGACGGGCGAGCTCTGGGTCGCCGACAAAGGGCAGGACATCGAGGTCGACAAAGTCCTGAAGGGGAAGAGCTACGGCTGGCCGATCAAGGATGGAGGCAAGTGCGTCATCCCCGGTTGCTCGGGCGATCACGTCGAGCCCACATTTGCGAAGGGCGGACAGGGCTTCGTCCATCGCGGATCGATCGCGCCGCTCGCAGGGCAATATGTTTTCGCCGATGGCGAGCTCGTCTCGGTCTCGCCGTTTGGTCCGACGGGACCGGCGTCGGAGATCCGTCGTGCGTTGAAGGGGACCGTCGTCGGCGCGGGGGCGAACGGCGAAGTGCTCATGGCCAGCGGCGCCGAGATCTCGAAGGTGCTCGATCGCGGAAACACGCCGCCGCCGAAGTCGCTCCTCGAGACGGGCTGCTTCGATCCGAGTGTGCCCGATGGAACGCCGAAGAACGCGGCCGCGTACGAGATCGCCTCGCCCCTTTGGTCGGACGGCGCGACGAAGGCGCGTGCGGTCGTGGTTCCCGACGGTGAGAAGGGCGCCGTTGGCAGCGATGGCGACATGCGCTTTCCGATCGGAACTGTCGCGATCAAGACGTTCCTCGTCGATGGGAAGAAGGTCGAGACGCGCCTTCTCATCCAGCATCGCATCGACACGTGGATCGGCTACTCGTACGCGTGGAAGGATGACGGGAGCGATGCCGAGCTCGTGAGCGGCAATCTCCTGAAGCAGCTTCCGGGAGGGAAGTCTTGGTACTTCCCGAGCACGACCGACTGCACCGCGTGTCACACGGCGACCGCGGGCTACACGCTCGGTCTCGATGCACGACAGATCCCGAAGACGGATGCGATCAACGAGAAGCTCAACGCTCCGATCGATCGCGGACAGTTCCCACTCCTCTCGGGTGCGGACAGTGCCGGCGCGAGCGCAGAGGCGAAGGCACGCGGGTATCTGCACGCGAACTGCTCGGGTTGCCATCGTCCCGGAAGCTTCGCGGGTGGCGCCGACCTCGATCTGCGCGCCGAGACGCCGCTCGCGGGCACGGGTCTATGTGAGCCGCCGCAGCTCGGATTCTTCGGCGTTGCCGGTGGGAAGATCGTCACGGCGGGGGACGTCGCGAAATCGATCCTGCCGATCCGCATGCGCGCGCTCGACGAGGCCCGCATGCCGAAGCTCGCGACGCGGGTCGTCGACGAGGCTGGCGTCGGCGCGGTCGAGGCGTGGATCAAAGAGCTCAAGTCGTGCCCCTGAAGCGACTCGCGTTCGCGCTTGCGATCCTCGTCGTCGCGGTTGCAGCGGCGAGCTGCCAAGAGCCGACCCGCGTCGTCATCGAAGCGCGCACGAACGTCGTGCACAAAGCGGGATACGTCACATCGTTCACGGTCGGGCCGCAAGCATCGCTCGAAGGAGCGCCAATCACGACGGAGACGCGCGAGCCATGGGGTGCCGACGGCTTCGTTGGCTCGCTCGTCGTCGTGCCCGGCGCATCGAATCCCGAATCACTCACGGTGAAGCTCGTCCTCGGCGTGAGGCGCGATGCGCGCGAATGCGAGCCCCCGACATATCCGGGCTGCATCGTCGCGAGAAGGAAGCTTCGTTATGTCGCGCACGAGCGATTGCGTCTTCCCATCACGCTCTACGCGCAATGCGAGAACGTTCCCTGCGATGCGGAGTCGACGTGCAACTTCCTCGGGCAGTGCGTGTCCGCGACGATCGATCAAGGCTCGTGCGAGGGGGACGAAGGTTGCACCGTGACCGGCGATCGACCGACGACGATCCCGACACCCGGTGATGATGCCGCCGTTCCTCGAGTGGACGGCGCGCCCACACCGAGTGAAGAAGCATCCGTCGACCCCGATGCCGCCCCGCTTCCGGATGCGACGAGTGACGGCAGCAGCGACGCGCCGCCAACCGATTCGAACACCGATTCATCGAGCTCCGATGGTGGAGGAATCCCCGGTTACATCGCTTGCCCGCCGACGTACTGCGGCCCTGCGAACAGGTGTTGCACG
>CAZARU010000025.1:0-71389 GCA_964487605.1 uncultured Polyangiaceae bacterium | reverse complement strand
AGAAGCTGGTACCGGATGAAGTCCTGGAAGATGACGCCGATCCGGCGTCGCAGCGCGTCGCCGTTCCACTCGCCGAGATCCGTGCCGTCGAGCAGGACCCGGCCGCCCGTCGGCTCGTAGAGGCGCGTGAGCAGCTTGATGAGCGTCGTCTTTCCCGCGCCGTTCTCGCCCACGAGCGCGAGCTTTCCCCCCGGCGGCAGGTGGAAGGAGACGTTCGAGAGCGCCGGCTCCGCGGCCCCCGGGTAGGTGAACGAGACGTCCTCGAACCGAACTCCGTCGCCGGGCGTGACACCGCGCAGCGCCGTGCCGGTCGTCGCGCTGGTCGGGTGCTCGAGGTACTCGTACAGGTTCGAGAGGTAGAGGTTGTCCTCGTACATGCCCCCTATCGCCGAGAGCATCGCGGACAGCGCGCTCTGCCCTTGCTTGAACACCAGGAGGTACATGGTCATGTCGCCCAGCGTGATGCGCCGAGTCACCGCGGCGACGACGATCCACGCGTACGCCCCGTAGAACGCCGCCACGGAGAGGAGACCGAGGGCGAAGCCCCAGACTCCCCTGCGGAGCGTCAGCGACCGATCCTCGCCGAAGATTCGGTCGAAGATGCCGCGGTACCTGTCGAGGAACAGCGGCCCCAGGCGGAAGAGCGTGACCTCCTTCGCGTGGTCCTCCCGCGCGAGGAGCGTCTCGAGGTAGGCCTGCTTGCGCGTCTCCGGGGCGCGCCACCGAAACAGGCGAAACGCGTCGGCCGAGAACTTCGTCTCGGCGAGGAACACGGGCACCGCCGCGACGACGAGCACGAGCACGGCGAGCACGGAGAGCTGCAGGAGCAGTGCGCCGTAGGCGAAGAGCGAGATGGCGTTCTGCACCAGGCCGAATGCGCGTCGTACGAGCGACAGCGGGCGGGACGAGGCCTCGCGGCGCGCTCGCGTCATGCGGTCGTAGAACGTGGCGTCTTCGAAGTCGGCGAGCCGAAGCGTCAGCGCCTTCTCCAGAATCATCTCGTTCACGCGCTGACCGAGGAGTGCTCGCAGCAGCGATTCGCACACGCCTAATCCGCGCTGGACGGCCGCGAGCACGACCACCAGTGCGAACTCGGCGGCTACCCAGCGGAGCGAGTCCAGCGCGTCCGTGGCGCCGCCCTGCACCGCCAGGACGACGGCGTCGACGATGAGCTTCCCGACGTAGGCAATCGCGGCCGGCAGCACGCCGGCCACGACGCTGAGCACGCCGAACGCGACGGACAGGGTCGGTCGGGTCTTCCAGACCAGCGCGAACGCTGCGCGCGTGTACTGGAACA
Source organism: uncultured Polyangiaceae bacterium (assembly GCA_964487605.1). Lineage (GTDB taxonomy): Bacteria > Myxococcota_A > Polyangia > Polyangiales > Polyangiaceae > JAJDAH01. The sequence goes on along the minus strand of CAZARU010000025.1, from coordinate 70,092 downwards.
CGCCGAGGAGCTCGCGCAGGCCGGCGCGGCCGTCGGGCGCGGGGGTCGGTGCGGCGAGCTTCGGCGTCACGGCGGGATCCTAGGGCGGGCCGCGCCGGATCGCCTCCGGCCACTGCGCAAGCCGGCGGTGATCAGCCCAATCTGTCGTCGATGATCTCGGCGGTGCGGAGCGCCAGCGCCATGATCGTCATCTGCGGGTTCACCGCGAGGCTGGAGGGGATGGCGCTGCCGTCGCAGACGTAGAGCGAGTCGGTGTCGTGAACCTGCTGATCCGGACCGATGCAGGAGCGGCGGGGGTCGGTTCCCATGCGGCACGTCCCAAGGGGATGGAAGGCGGTGACCTCGAAGTCGCCCGGGGCGACCTCGAGCGCGCGGAGGCGGTCGAGGTCGGACTCGGTGCGGATCTCGTCACATCCCGCGACGAACGGCAGCACCCGCTCGGCGCCCGCCTTCAGGAAGACCTCGGACAGGACGACGATGCCCTTCTTCATCAGCGCGGTGTCGCGCGGGCTCTGGTCGTAGAAGATGATGGGGGTGCTGCGGGGGCCGGGACGCACGCGTCCGCGGCTGTGATCCTGGATCATGAAGCCGAACTGCGCGAGATGGCGGTAGCGCTCCATCACCTCCGTGAAGCGCGGGCCGACCCAGGGGACGGCGGCCGCCGTCACCTCCAGAGGCGTCGAGCCTCCCTCGAACATGAGCCCCTCGCGATGGAACTCGTCGATGGCGTAGCTCTGCGGGATCCCCCGGGACATGTCGATGACCTCGTCGAAGAGCGCTGCCACCTTGCTCGCGGGGTGAATCGAGAGGTTTCGGCCGAGCCACCCCGACGACCTCGCGACGCCGCTGCGCTCGAGGAGCCCCGGCGTGAGGAGCGCGCCGCCGGCGACGACCACCGCTTCGGCGCGAACCTTCAGCGTGCGTCCCGAGCCGAGGCGTGCGGTGACACCCCGGGCACGACCCGCGACGACGTCCACGGTCAGCACGTGGGCCGCCGTGACGAGCTGCGCGCCCCGCTCGAGCGCAGCGGGCACGTAGCTGACGTCCGTGGAGCGCTTCGCGCCGGTGGGGCAGCCGAAGCAACAGACGCCCTGTCCGTCGCACGCCGGCGCGTTGCGCCGCAGCGGCTGGTGGGACAGGCCGAGGGCGGCCGCGCCGCGAGCGACGACCCGCGCGGGACCGCCCAGGTGCTCGGGTGCCGCCTCGGTCACCTCGAGCATCGCCTCCACGCGCTCGTAGAAAGGGTCGAGCGCGGCGCCCGCGAGCATGCCGAGCCCGTAGCGCTCGGCCCAGCGGTCGAGGACCCACGACGGGGCGCGGTAGCACGTGCCCGAGTTGATGACGGTGCTGCCGCCGACGGCGCGCCCGGCCCACACCGGCGTGCCGACGTTCCCCAGGGCCACCGTCGCGCCTCCGGCCAGGTACATCTTGCTGTAGGCGTAGCTGGTGCGTCCGTCGAACCTGGACCGATCGTGGTAGTCGCCCCACTCCAGCATCAGGACGGCACGCCCGCGCCGCGCCAGCTCGTAGGCCGCTGCGGCGCCGCCCGCGCCGGTGCCGATCACGACGACCTCGCACTCGAGCTTCAGGTCCTCCGTGGCCTTGCGCCCGTCGGTGATCTGCTGGCGCCAGCGGGCCGGCTCCGGCGCCTTCGCGTGATCGCGATCGTACCGGCACCCGACGTGCTCGAACATCGAAGCATCGTCGAAGTGCGCGATCTTGATGGGGGTGAGGATGCCTCGCAGCAGCCACCTCGCGTGCCGCGAGGGTCGCTCGCTCCACGCTTCGAGGGCGCGGACCCGTCGATCCAGGGGCAGGCGTGACAGCCGCCGGCCGTGGGTGGGCACCGTGGCGAGCTCGGCAGCCCAGAGCGCGCCGCGCACCGCGGCGCCGTAGGACTTGCCGGCGCGATCGATGAAACGTTCGACACGCTCCACGGTCACGTCGCCGCCACCGGTCAGGACGCGGCCTGCGGGCATGGCGGCCTCGGCGAGCGCGACGAGGATGCGCCGCTCCTGCGGGCCGAGGTGCGCCTCCGCGTCCGGTGGGCGGAGCCTGCTCGTCGCGCGCCGGACCAGGGAAGAGGGAGAGAGCATGGGGGGCGACGCTGGCGCGGGGCTACCGCGAGCGTTCTGAAAATTCCGTATCAAGAGAATTTTGGTCTGACAAGGGGTTCACCTGGCTCCGGGGCGGCGCGTCCCCGGTCACGGAAGCGGCAGCACCAGGACCTCGTCGCCGTCGCGTACTTCGAGATGCTCGCGCGTGGCGTCGTCCAGCCTCACCCCCGCACCCTCGACGAGAGCGTCCGCCGCGACGGCCACGAAGCGCGGGTCGGTGTCCCGCTCCCGGGCGACCAGCGTCCTGGCCGCGCTCTGGGAGGGGGCGCCCGCGGTCACCCGAGCGCGCCGCGTGGCGCCCACCAGCGTGACGTCGTCGGTGGCGACGACGAAGTGTGGGCCGCCGTCGAACGGATCCACTCGGTCGGCGTAGCGAAACCCGATGCGACGGAGCATCCTCTCGACGCCCTTCGTCTGCGCGCCGACCTGGCCAATGACGGCACGCGCCTCCGGTGAGAACAGCGTCGCGTACACCACGCCGGTGGGGAACAAGTCGCGGATGAAGTCCTTGTTCTCGCTCGATCGTCGATCGGCCTCCGCGTACGACATTCCCGTGAAGCGGCGCCCGAACGCCTCCCAGAGGTGGCTCGTCCCGTCGTCTTCCAGCGGCGGCAGGAGCTCGGCCAGCAGCTCGTCCCGAAACCAGTCGCGTCGCGCGGCGATGAAGAGAAAGCGGACGTAGGAGACGAGGAGCCCGAGGCGCTCCGGAGCTCGTCGATACTCCGGGCGGACGATGAGCCCCCCGATCTCGGTGGGTCCGTCGTACGAGTATCCGATGCGCAGCAGCTTGTGGTGAAAGTGGCGGTCCACCAGCTTCGAGTACTTCTCGTCCTCGAGCACATCGACGTAGATGTACGGCGCGTCCCGCCGGCCGAGCTGGCCGACGACCATCGAGGTGCCCGCGACAAGGCCTGTCTCACGATCGATCAGGACGAAGACGTACTTTCGATGGGGCGGCGGGATCTCGGCGGCGAAGCTCCGGGTCGAGAGCTCGAGCAGCGCCGAGATCATGTCCCGGTCCGCGGGGAGGTTCACCGTGTCGAGGTGCCGCGCCACGTCGAGGAGCGCCTCCTCGTCGCCGGGGGTGGCGGCGCGGATCTCGTACCGGTGCATCGGGACGGCGAGACGTAGCACGGTGTCGCTTGGGGCGGCACGGAGGGCCGTGCTACGAGTCGTCGAATGGCGACACCCCTGGCTGCCTTCACGGGAACCAAGAGCTACCTGACCGACCCCGCGCTCGAAGCTGCCGTCAATGCCGCGCTCGCGCTCGAGCGGCCACTTCTCGTCAAGGGCGAACCCGGCACCGGGAAGACGTTGCTCGCACAGGCGATTGCGGACGCACTCTCGCTCGAGCTCATCCACTGGGGGGTCAAGTCCACCACGCGTGCCCAGGACGGCCTGTACGTCTACGACACGGTGCAGCGGCTCTACGACGCGCGCTTCGGAGACGGCGGTCCGGACGCGGTGAAGGACATTCGCCGCTACATCAAGCGCGGACCGCTGGGGCGCGCTCTGGCCTCGGACGAGCGCGTGGTCCTGCTCATCGACGAAGTGGACAAGGCGGACATCGAATTCCCGAACGACTTGCTGCACGAGATCGATCGAATGCGGTTCTTCATCCAGGAGACGAACGAAGAGGTCGTCGCCAAGCAGCGCCCCGTCGTCGTCATCACGAGCAACAACGAGAAGGAGCTGCCGGACGCGTTCCTGCGCCGCTGCGTGTTCCATTTCATCGACTTTCCCGAGCCGGAGCTCATGAAGCGGATCGTCCGAGTTCACCATCCCGACTTGGACGACGCGCTGGTCGATCAAGCCATCGGCGCCTTCTTCGACGTCCGCGGCGTGCCGCGCCTTCGCAAGCGGCCGAGCACCAGCGAGCTCATCGACTGGATCAGCGTGCTCGCCAAGGTCGGCGTCTCCGTCGAGCGCATCAAGAGCGAGCTCCCGTTCGCCGGCGTGCTGCTCAAGAAGGAGCAGGATCAGGGCGTCGTGCGCGAGGCGCGCAGCGGCCGCTCGCGGCAGTGGTGAGGCGCTTCACTCCTGGGGGCGCCCGGGGGGCGACCACTCGCAGATGAGATCGAGCTCGAGCTCGCAATCGAGGTCGTTCCACGCTCCTCCGGGGCTCATGGACGCGCAGTGCTCGTAGCAGGTCGTCGGGAAGGGGTCCCAGCAGCTGTTGCCCGAGACACTGGGCTCCCCGGAGCCCCACCCGGAGAAGCCCCACGGCTGCCCGTTGTGCCAGGCGTACGTTCCCGCCGAGCTCGACTGCCGTCCCTGGCCGTCGCGCGCGCCGAGCCAGATCCGCGCGTCGTGCAGCGTGGCGACGAAGTCGTTCTCCGAGGCGGTCGTCACGGTCACGAGGTGCCCACCGTCTCCCTGGCACTCGCTCACGGCGCTTTCCCACCGCCGGTCGTCGAACAGGCCTTCGTGGACCCAGTAGCACTGGAACGAGGTGGGATGCTTCCTCGCGTCCCCGCGCACGTCACTGCAGCGCACGGTGCAGGCGTTCGTACAGCCGTCCGCGTCGTCGAGGTTTCCGTCATCGCACTCCTCTGCGTCGGTGGCCGTCCCGTCCCCGCATTTCGACGGGACACCGCCCGTGCCTCCCGTGCCTCCCGTGCCGCCCGCGCCGCCCGTGGGCGCGCCCCCCGCTCCACCCGTCGTTCCCGCGTCCGCACCGCCCGGTCCCGTTCCCCCCGTTGGCGCGCCTGCGCCGCCCGCCGTTCCCCCCGCCGGGCTCCCCGAAGCGCCGCCCGCGGCGGTCGTTCCGCCCGCTGCCCCGGAGGCCGCCGTCCCACCCGCCCCTCCGGTACCTCCAGCCGGACACCCAGGCCCCGTGCAGGCTCCCGCCGTCGCGCCGGAGCCGCCGGGTCCGTGGTCGCCTCCGCCCGCCGTCCCCTCGGTCTCCAGCGTGCACGCGAGCGGACCGATGCAAGCGGTCACGGCGCTCATGAAGCGGAGAGCGGGCGAGCGAGCGCTCATTCGATGGCGCGGACCCTAGCACGCGAGGGACTCGGCGCCGCTCGTGACGCGTCGCAAGGGTCGCGCGCGGCGGCACCACTTCGTCCCCCGCGATCAGCCTACGAACGTGGTAGACGCGCCATGAGCAAGAAATGCAGCGGCTCGACCACCTGACCGTCGTCAGGCACTTCCTCGAGAGCGGCGACGAAGGCGCCCTGTGGGACGCCCTCGAGGTCGCCAGCGTCGACGCGGTACTCGACGACGTCTTCGACGCCATGGCTGCGGCGTTCCTGCCCGCCCGCGCGGGTGACGCGCGCGGGGTGGTCCAGTGGGACGTCGGTACACCGCGAGGCGTGCGGACGTATCAACTCGCCATCGGCGACGGCCGCTGTGTCGTGGGTCGCGGAGCCGCCGCGCCGGCCAGCGTAACGCTCTCGGCGCTCTTGCCGGATTTCCTGCGCATCGTGTCGGGTCGGTTGAATGCGATGCAGGCGTACATGCAGAGGCAGCTCGTCGCGAGCGGCGACGTCCTCTTCGCCAAGCGGCAGGAAGACTGGTTCGAGCGAGCCTGAGCGGGTCAGGAGGCTCCGCGCTCGAGCACGGAGTGCACCTGCTCCGGGACGAGACCGTAACCCTCGGCCGCGGCGAGCAGATCCGCGTTGTAGGGGATCTCGGTGAGGAAGAGGCGTGCGTAGTCCGTCCTGGCCAGGCCCTTGAGCCGCCGCAGGAGCGGGGCGATGCCGCGGCTGACGGCGGTCCGCGCGCCGTCGCCGTCGCCGCGATCACGGTAGGCGTCGTGGAGCGTCAGGTAGACCGGGGCCTCGTTCAGCAGGCTCGGCGCGCCGGCTTCCAGGAGCTCTGCGGCCTCCTCGCCGAGTGACACGGCGCGCGCCGTGTCGCCGCAGCGGCGCTCGGCCTCCGCCCAGACGCCCAGGGCGACCGGGAGGACGTCGCGGTTGCCCGTGGACCGATACGCCTCGGCGGTGATCTGCAGGAGGGAGCGTGCGCGCTGCAGCGAGGTCTCGCTGTCCGTCCGCAGCAGCTCCCATCCCCGGTAGAACAGCATCCCCAGGTTCCCGCGGTCGGGTGCGGTCCACACGCCGGCGGCGGAGTCGTCCGCCTCCGTTCGAACCTCGCCAACGAGCGCGTCGAGACGCTTGTCCGTGCCGTACGTCGCCGCCCAGCCCAGGAGGTTCATCTGGGCCCAGCGAGCGGCGCCCTGGCTCCCGATGGTGTCGGCGAGGGCGAGGCCCGTCTCCAGCGCCGTGCGCGCCTCTTGCCGCGCGCCCAGGGTGACCAGCGCGAACCCGAGGTTCGTCGTCAGCGTCGCTTCGCGCTCCCTCATGCCGGCGCTTCGCGCCGCGGCGACGGCGCTGCGCCGGGCTTCCAGGGCGGAGCTGACGGCTCCGCGCGTCTGGCGAATGATCGCGAGGGTTTGCCAGCCGTCGACGGCGGCGGTGCGAAGGTTCTTCTTCTCGGCGAGGTCGAGCAGGCGCGTGGCCTCGTCCTCCGCTTCCTTCAGCGCGCCCGCGTAGGCCAGCCGGAACGCGAGGGCCGCCGAGCACCGCGCTTCCTCGTCGTGGAGGCCCAGGGCTTCGGCCTCGTCGCGCGAGCGAGCGAGTCGCTCGCTGATCGCCTCTCCCGCGCCGCGAGCGTCGTCGTACCTGGCGCGCGCGCCCCGCGCCCGGACGCCGCTCGCCTCGTCGAACACGGCGTCCTCCATGGCGCCGATCGCCGTCTCGCGCTCGCTGGCCCGCGGGTCGAGGCGACTCCACGCCTCGTCGAGGCAGCTCGCGCGCGGGAAGGCTTCGGCCTTGGTCGAGGCGAACGAGAGGGCGCGCTCGGCCATCTCGAGAGCGTCGTGCAGGGCGTTGGCGGCCAGGGCGCGCTGGGCGGCGATGGCCCAGTGCTTGGCCGCCGACTCGAGCTGGTGACCCAGGTCGAAGTGGCGGGCGACGGTCGCGGAGTCCTCCCCCATCATGGCCAGCCACGCGGCCGCCAGCGCGTGGAGCTCACGCCGCTCGAACTCCCCGAGGGACTCGTACGCGACCTCCCGCACCAGGGCGTGCTTGAACACCCACTCTCGCGTGCCCTGGAAGCGTGAAGTGTTCTGCTCGACGAGGACCTCGCTGGCCGCCAGATGCTTCATCACCGCTTCGGCCCCCGGCATGCCGAGGGCCTCCAGGCCGGAGTCCCACGCGGTCATGCCGAACACGCTCAGCCGGCCAACCGCGTCGCGACACTCCTCGTCGAGCGAGTCCAGGCTGACCTGGATCGCCGCCTCGATGGTCGGAGCGTGGTCGGTGATCTGCCCGGACGCCGCGAGTCGACTGAGCTCCTCGGCGAAGAGCGGCAAGCCGCCCGCCTGCGCTGCGATGCGATCCAGGATCGCGTCGTTCACGTGCTCGCCCAGCAGGGCGCTGGCGATGGTGCGCGAAGCACGCGCGGACACGGGCCGCAGCTCGAGGCGGACGTGGTCCCTGCCGGCGAAGCGCCCCTTGTGGTCCGTCCAGAATGCCGGGCGTACCGCCGCGATCACGACCAGCGGCCGGTTCGCGGCCCTGCCGAGCATGTGGTCGAGCCACCCGACGCTCTCGGCGTCGCCCCACTGGAGGTCTTCCAGGATGATGACGGTCGGTTCCTGGACTACCACCTGGAGCACGAGGTCCGTCATCGCCACCCACAGGACGTCGCGCGCGCCTCGCGCGTCGATGCCCTCGGGGAGCGGCTGGTTCGCGAGAAGCCGCGCCAGCACGTCCCGGTTGCTGCTGGTCAGCTCCGTCCGCGTCGCGGGTCCCAGGGTGCCGACGATGGCCGCCTCGGCCTCTTCGGTCGTCGCGCCCTTGCCCAGGCCGATGATCGCTCGCAGCGCGTCGGCGGCAGCGCCCAGGGCGTGCCCTCGCCCGTAGGCGTCGCTGCGCTGGAAGACCACGCGCGGAGCGTCGACACCCGCCGAGATGCGCGCGAGGACCTCGCGACACAGCCGGCTCTTGCCGATGCCCGGCTGTCCAGTCACCGTGATGAAGATGGGCGTCCGATCCGAGCGGGCGCGCTCGGTGGCGCTCAGCACCTGGGCCAGCTCGGGTTCGCGACCGACGAACGGCGCACCGCCCGCACGGTCTCCGCGCGCTCCACGAACCTGCTCGCCGACGACCGTGGAACCGTCGCCCCGCGTACGGAACTCGTACCGTCCACGTCCGAGCTCGCTGGTGGTCGCGTCGGCAAGCACCGTTCCGGCGGCGGCGTCCCTGGCCAGCGCCGAAGCCCTGTCCACGACTTCACCGACGGGCTTCACCTCGCCGCCGGCGTCCCGGAAGCTGACGCGCGCGCGACCGCTGGCGACGCCGACCTGCGCGCCGCCACGGGCAAGGCGTCGTCCGAGCTCCAGGGCCGCGATGGCCTCGGTGCCGACCGCGCGCCGCGCGCCCAGGTGGGCGACGATCGCGTCCGTGCCGAAGGGAACGGCGTCGGCGCCTCGCGCCCGAAGGTGATCCACCGCGCGGTCGCGGGCGGCGCCCTTGGCGAACCGAATGGCGACGATCGACGTGACGAGTCGCGACGTGCCCGAGCCGAGTCGCGACGAGAGGGTGCCCTCCTGGAAGGGAGGCATCCAGCTCACGCGCGCGGCCTCCGGCCCCACCTCCCGCAGCGCGTCGATCAGTTCGGTGGCGCTCTGCGGTCGCTCCGCGGGGTCCGTCGCGAGCATGCGATGAATGAGCTGATCGAGCAGCGGCGCGACGTCGGGGCGCAGCTCGCTGAGACGCGGCGGTGGCGTGGTGACGAGGCGCGCGAGCGTGGCGATGGCCGTGGGCCCCACGTGGGGAGGGCGCCCAGCCAGCAACTCGAAGAGCGTGGCGCCCAGCGAGTAGATGTCGGACCGCGCGTCCACGGGTGCGTCCCCCCGCGCCTGCTCCGGTGACATGTAGGCGGGGGTGCCGACGATGTCGCCGGTGTGAGTGACGCGAATGTCCTTGGTCATGGCCACGCCGAAGTCGACGAGCTTCGGCGTGACGTCCAGGTGCTCCGCGTGCTCGTGTCGCTGGGCGACCAGGAAGATGTTCCCCGGCTTGATGTCCCTGTGGACGATGCCGTGGGCATGCGCGGCCTCGAGCGCCTCGGCGACGAACGTCGCGAGTTCGACGACCTCCGGTATCGTGAAGGGCTCCTTGAAGTGTCGCGCGGCCACGTCGGCTCCCTCGAGCCACTCCATGGCCACGAACGGCAGGTTCGACTCCTCGAGCACGCCGAACGCGACGACTCTGACGATGCCGGCGTGCGCGACGCCTGCGAGGAGCTCGCCCTCACGTCGCAGCCGCTCCTCTTCCTGCGGCGCGACCCCAGCGTCCGCGGCGATGACCTTCAGCGCCACGTAGCGCTCGGTCACGAGGTCGAAAGCACGGTAGACGATGCCGACGCCGCCACGCCCGACCTCGCGCTCGACGACGAACCGCCCGCCCATCTTGCGTCGCTGGTTGGTCGCTTCCGCCACGGCCCTTTCAGGGTACTGCCGGTGCCAGGCGACGTCACCCGGCGTGATCTCCGCTATGATGCGCCGGCGATGAGCAAGTTGAGGATGTTGGCAGGGGGGATCGTCGAGGCAGGGGCCGGCTCGAGCGGTGCCGTCAGCGCCTACGTGGCGTTCAACCCGTCGCCGGGCGTCAGCCGGCTCTTCAAGGTGCGCGGAGACATCGAGCGCCCGGACGTCGCGGAGCTGGCAGGTGCCACGACGATCGATCTCGGTTTCTTCAAGCGAGAGCTCGAGACGGATCTGGAGCCCGCCCTGGACGCGATCCGTTCGGCCGGGGGCACGGCCTCCATCGCGCCGCCGAAGGCGACGTGGGTGACCGACTTCGTGCGCGCTCACCTGCGCCGGACCGAGGACGTTCAGGTAGAGTGATCGAACGTTCCGTGCCTCGCGCACTCGGCGGCGACACGAGAGTGTCGCTCGAGCGCGTCGCTCTCCGGCAGACTCGACTGCGCGCGCCCGGCCTGGGTCTCGACGCCAGGGGTGTTGCCCTCGGGAGACGCGCGCTCGTCCTATTGCCGTCCCTCGATCGAGTCGTGGCGCTGCTGGCGGCGACGGCGCGCGTGCGCCCTCTCGAGGCCGCGCTCCCTGGGGCCACCGTGGTCGTGGGGCGAACGCTGCTCGGGTCGCGTGGCGTCCTCCTGGCGTTCGACGCCGAGTCCAGTGATCACGTCGATCGTGTGGCGGCGACCGCCCGGCTCGTCGGAGGCCTCGTCTTCACCGGGACCCATCGGCACTTCGTGCAGTATCGCGACGCCTCCGCCCCCCACGGCTACGACCTGGCAGATCCCGTGGCGACCGATGCGGAGTACGCCCTCTATCACGATGGCCTCGCGCAGACGTTCGAGGCCGACCGGAGCGTGGATCTCGCTCACCTCGTCCGCGCCGTGCGCCCTTCGCCGGATCCGTCGCCCCCGCCTCTCGAAGGACCGCTGTGGGTGCTGGCGGAGCGGGGAGTCGGCCCCGCCTTCGCGAACCATCTGGTGCGATCTCGAGCCGGCGTGGAGGTGGGGCGCGTGCGATGGCCCGGCGCCGTGTCGAACGACGGCCCCGAGCAGTGGCTCATGCGAGTCACCGACGTGCCGGCGCGCCTGACGTCGCTCTTGCGGACGACGCCGGGCGTTCGCGTCTTCGTGCCGCGAGGGTACGGCGTCGCCGTGGAGCTCGGGTATCGCCACCCGGTGCCCCTCGACGGCTCGGCGCTGTACCCCGAAGGCGGCCTCGTGCTCTTTCGCGGACGCGAAGAGCCGGCGCTGGTCGTCCCCGAGCTTCCGCCGCTCGTGGATGCGCGGGTCCTGCGCTCGGTGACCGTCGGCGATCTCGATCTCTCCCCGGTGGCCGTCGCGGCGGACCCGCTCCTGCGCTCCCACCTCTCGCTCCGGCGCGCCGGGACCGTCGCCGGACCTCCGGCGGCCAGCCTCGTCTCCCCCGAGAGCCTCCCGCTGCTGCGGCGCCTGGCGTACTCCCTCGACCGGGACGCGCTGCGGAGCACTCGGGTAGCGCTCCTCGAGCGCGGCGCCTTGCTCGTTCGCGAGCCTCGCCTCGAGGGTCTGCCTCTGGGCAAGCTGTTCCGGTGCGTCCACCCGCACGTGTTCGTCGAGCACCCCCTCGAGTTCGTACCGCGCGTGGCCCCCGACGTGCTCTTCGCCGCGCTGGGCGCTCCCGCCGATCGCATCGTGTTCCTCGAAGCGCAGGACGGCGCGCGAGCCCAGGGCTTCGCCGTACCCACCGAAGCGTTCGTCGCCCTCGAGGCGGCGCTGGTCGAGGGCCCGTCCTGGGCGCCCCTCGAGTTTTCACCCGTGGAGGATGCGTTCGACGAACCGCTGTCTCGCGTCAGGCTCGACCCGCTCGGAGCGTTCCCGCTCGCGGGGTTTCCTCCCGAGTCGGAGGGCGCGGGTTCGTGACCGTCGGTGGTCTCGCCGAGCGAGACGCGCTGGCCGTCGACGCGCTCGCGCGCGACGTCGCGCTGCCGCTGATCACGGGCGGAGAGGTCCGACCCGCGCGGCCGATCGGCGCTCGCCGCGCGGAGGTCGTCGCCGCCCAGTGGCCGCCGTCCGCGGGGGCGTCGCTCGAGCGGCTGGCGGAGGCCCGCGCCCGCGCCGCGCGCCGCCTCCTGCCCCTGGACGCACCCCTCGAGTTGCTCGCCGACGAGTGGCTCCTGCTCGTCGCCTTGAACGATCTCCTCCAGGTGGAGCACCACGATCTCGAAGGCTTCGGGGAATCGAGACGACGACGACGGGTGGCGAACTCGGCGCTGCAATGCGTCGTTCGAGCGAAGCTCCCTCGCACCTTCGGCGACCTCGTCCGGAGGCACACGCTGTTCGGTCGAGTCATGGCCGTCCAGCGCACGGACGTCCGCGTCACGTGGTGGGTGGGGGAGCGGACCTTCCGCGGCGCCGAGCCGCCGGGTCGGCTGCTGGTGCTCCGGCGACTCCGGTCGGTGCGCACGTCGCGCGCAACCGTCCAGCTCGGTGACCTGGGGAGTGGGACCGAGATCGACGACGTGTGCGAGGCCGCGCTGTCACGGCTGCTCGGTGCTTCCCCCCTGACCGCTCTGCTCGAGTGCGAGCGGCCCAGACCGAAGTTCGACGTCGCTCGGGCGGCGCGCTACTTCGGTGGTGCCAGCGCTCGCCGGCTCGCGCTGCGCGCGGCGGATCGCGCCGGCGTGACGAGCGCCGTCGAGCGAGCCCTCGAGGGCATGGCTGGCCGCCAGCGTGTCGGGTAGCATCCCGGGCACCGTGCGCGCCCTACTCTCGTCCACCACGCTCCTCCTCTTCGCGCCGGGCGCCGTTGCGCAGGGGACGAGCGACGTTCCGCCGCCGCCACCTCCCGTGCAGTCGACCCCGCCCCCCGCCGCCCCTGCCCACGGCCAGCCGGGCTACGGCCAGCCCGGCTACGGTCAGCCCGGCTACGGCCAGCCCGGCTACGGCCAGCCCGGCTACGGACAGCCCGGCTACGGTCACCAGGGCTACGGTCAGCCGGGCTACGGCCAGCCGGGCTACGGCCAGCCCGCGGTCGCGCCCAAGGCGCCTGCCGATCCCAAGCGCCCCGTCGAGCTGTTCCTGGTGCTCGGCTTCGGCAACGCCGTCTGTGGCGACGATCGTCCGGATTCGGACTGCGCCGTGGACGGCGCGTTCGCCACCGCGCTGGGCGGTGGATGGCGCTTCGCACCCCACTGGTCCGTCGGCCTCGAGCTGGCGACCTGGGCATTCTCCGTCCGAGACGAGTGGCGCGGTCAGCTCGAAGACGACGCTACGGACGTCAGCTTCTCCGCCAGCACCTTCGGACCTTACGTGCGCTGGTACTGGTGGGACGATTCGGTCGCCGAGCCGTACCTGCACGCGGGCCTCGCCCTGAGCACGGTGGAGGCCGTCGCGGAGAACGACGGCGGCAAGTACGAGTACCGCGCGCCCGGTGTCGCCTACCAGCTGGGGATCGGCGTCGAGTGGCAGCTCGCGGAGGTGTTCCGCCTCGGACCCCAGGCCCTCGCGTACCTGCACGTCGGCGGCGAGATCTGCGAGAAGGAGAGCGGCGCGAAGGAGCGATGCCGCGAGCCGGCGAAGGACGAGCGGGGTGATCGCGAGGGCTTGGCTTTGCCCTGGCGCCTCGCGGCCGTGGGGACCTTCACGTTCGGCAGTCCCTGAGCCCGTCCCTACGCGACGAGCCGCACTTCGGGTGCGGAGGCGGCATCGAGGTGGCAGCTTTCGACGCGAACGACCGGCGTCCGGCGTCCGGTTCGCCTTGCCTCGTCGACGACACGCTCCATCCCGGGGTTCATGCGGGACGTCGTCACGAACACGCGAGCGCCGTCGCGGCGGTCCGCCAGTCGGGCCAGCGCGTACAGGAGCGTGCGGCAGAGCGCCTCCTGCTCGGGCCCCTCGGCGGTGCCGCACGCGAGGACGCTCACGCAGGGTTCGGCGCCGTCCGGTACTGCGGCGAGCCGACTCGCCATCCGCGCCTCGAACTCACGGAGCGTCTCCAGCCGCCTGCGCGCCAGCACGACCACGTCGCTGCTGGGGCCCAGCTCGTCGTCTATCCAGCCAGGAAACGCGGCTTCGCTCTCGAGGATGACCAAGGCGTACTTCAAGGGAAGAACCTCCCGCCACGGCGCGTGGACACCACCGTGCGTCGAAAGGCGATCTTCGCCGTTCGCCACGAGCGGGGCCAAAATTGCGCAGCCGCGCGGCGCGTCAGCGGCGTCGCGGCGCCCGGGAAGACGGACGGCGACGCAGCGACGGCGGCACCGGCGTACCCGACGACGGCGTGGGCCGAAACCCGATGGACGCCAGGTCGGCCGCCGTCACGACTCTGCCCGCCGCGGCGCCGGCGGCGCGCGCGATCACGCCGGCGAGCTCCGCCTCGTTGCCGGGCCAGGTGTGCTCGGTCAGCAGGTGCAGGGCGCTCGCGTCGATTCCCAGGGGCTCTCCCCGCCGAATGCGCACGCCCGTTCGCGCCAGCTCGTCGAGGATCAGCGAGCGGAGATCTTCTGCTCTATCGGCCAGGGGCGGAATGGAGACCGGCTCGGCGCTCAACCACGCGCCGAGGGCGGGCGACAGCGTCCCGGCGGCCAGCAGCGCCTCCGGGGGCTCGCGAACCGACGCGACGATGGCCGGCGGCGCGACTCGCGACGGGTGAGCGGCCTGCGCGTGCCGCGCGAGCGTTCGGCCGACGATCTCCTGGACCTCGATGGGCAGGGCGCTCGCGTCGAGCAGGGCCAGGGTGCCGCCGTCGGCGAGGCGGAGCGCGGACCGGTCGGATTCCCACCGTCTGGGATCGTGCTCCACGCTCGACGCACCGTCCACGACGACGATCGGTCCGGTGCGTCGGGCGCTGGCCAGATGCGCCAGCGCGGCCCAACCACGCGCATCGGCGCCGTGGGGAGCGATCAGCGTGATGGGCGATCCCATCCGGCCGAAGCGCTCTATCGCCTCGGCGGTCTGGCGAGCCGCCGGGCTGTACTGCGCCACGCGGACCGACCGGGCGAGGCTCTCGGCGAACGACACGTGGCGTTCACCCGCTCCGTCTATGATCACCTCCAGGCGACGGCGCTCCGCGTCGAGGGAATCCGCCCGCGCGATGGCGGCGAGCTCTCGCTCCCGTGACCGCGCCAGCGCGGAGGAGACGGAGAGCAGCGCGCTGATCCGATCCGCGAGCAACCGCACGGCGCGGGCTTCTTCCAGCGTCATGGGCGTCGTGCGCGCGCCGCGCGGGAGCAGAATGAAGCCCAGGGGGCCGTCCTCGTCCACGATGACGGTGGCGCTGAAGGCCCGCCGTGTCTCGAACCACGCGAGCAGCGGCCGCACCTCCGCGCGACGAACCACCACGGCACGGAGCGCCTCGTCGCGGAGCGTCCGCTCCGGTTCGGCGAGCGCCAGCTCGTAGAGGCGCTGCGGCGCTTCCCCCTTCGCGACGTGGAGGTAGCCCGCGAGATCGATGCTCAGGACCTCTTCGGGGTCGTTGCGCCAGAGTTCGGGTCGCACGCCCGGGAGCGCGCTCGCCTGGCCCAGGGCCATCAGCGCCGAGCGCAGCGCTGCCTCCGGCTCCGGCTGCAGCGCTCCCCTGCTCGCGCCCTCGATGGCGTCGAGCCAGCGCGACTGCTCCGGACCGAGGGGGCGTGCCACGGCTCGTGCCACGAGCCCGACGACGATCGAGAGGCTGCACGCGACCAGCGCGATGGCGCCGGCGCGCTCGGGCATCTGCCGTGCGAGCACGCCTCCGACGAGGATCGTCGGGGCTCCGAGGATCATCACCGCGAGGATGCCGCGCAGCGCCGACGATACGGTCGTCGGCTCGCGCGTCGTGGCCGTCCACGCGCACGCCGACGCGCCCACGACGACGCCGAGGGGCAGGACGCGATCCGGGGCCGCGAGGTCCGCCGCGGACGCGGGCACCGCCACGAGGAACGCGGTGAGCGCCAGCGCGAGGGCACCCGCCGCGCGGTCTCCGGTGCCCAGCTCGAACCGCCGCAGCGCTCGCAGCCGCCAGGCGGTCGCCACGAGCACCAGCAGCGATCCGATTCCGGCCGTCGTCGTCGCGTAGTCGATGGCGAGGGGATCGAGCAGAATCGACCGCTCGGGCCAGAGCGCGCGGAAGGCGGGGAGCGCTACGGCGATGCCCCAGAGCACGCCCGTGAACACCGCCGCATCCAGCGACCGAGTGGTGGGGTGCGCCTGCAGCAAACCGCCGAGCGGCGTGATCCGTGCCAGCGCGATCAGACCGGCGACGGCTGCCGTTCCCGTACCGACGTTCGCGGCAGCGTCGAAGGCCGGACGCCCCGCCGGTCCCGTGCGAGCGGCCAGGAAGATCGCCGCGCCCCACAGGCAGGCGCGCATCGCGGCGCGGGCTTCCGGATCGACCCGATCCTCGCCGCGCTGTGGGGCCTCGGTGCGGCGCCAGAAGAAGGCGAGTGCCGCAGGGAGCCCCACGAGCGCCGCCCACGTGAGCGCGGACGGGCCAGCCGCCTGCATCGAAGCGAAGCAGACGTACGCGACGGCGGCACTGGGCAGCCAGAGGCCTCGTGTCGGGGCGCTCACTCGGTCGCGAAGCGTAGCCGAACGAGCGACGGCCGGCTGCCTTCGGTGGCGCGGCGGTTAATGAAGTTCGTTCAGGGCGTCGCCGTCTTCGCCTTGGAGCCGCCTGCTTCGGCGTCGTGCGCCAGCTTCTCGTAGCGCTGCTCGGGGCCAGAGGGGACGTACACCTGCACGGCCACCACGGTCTTGCCGCTCGGCGTGAACGAGTGCTTGTCGGCCTTGGGGATGCCGATCACCGCGCCCGGACCGACGGCGTGGGGAGTGCCCGCGACGACGAGGTTGCCACTTCCGCCGAGGTTGCCGATGTGCTCCCAGGACTCCGGGTGATCGTGCTCGGGAACCTTCGAGTCGCCCGACATCATGAGGACCGAGAGGCTCGCCGATTTGGCCGCGTCCCCGCCGAAGGCGACGCGCGCCCGCGCGGCGCCGCCCATCCAGCTCCAGGGTTCGACGTCTCCGAGCTTCTTGGTCTGCAGCGCCGAGCCGCCCGGGCGCTTGAGCCACCGAACCTTGAAGCCTTGCTTCTTTCCCAGCTCCAGGGACTCCCCGAGGCTGGCGGCGGTCGTGCTCACCACCACGACGATCTTCGCGTCGCCGCCTTCGGCCTTGAGCTTCACCCCTGCGCCCTCCGCGCGAAACGCCCCCCAGGCGTCGAGCTTCTGTGCGGGGCCGCCCTCGTCCGCCGAAGCGAGCACGCCGCCCGCGACGACGACGCCCTGCACCGTGAGCTGGCTGTGACGCGGAAACACGACCGTGCTGCCGTCCTTGACGTCGTGCTGCCAGAGCGCGGCTGGAGCCGCCTTCCCGGTGGGTGCCGGCGTGCCCCATGCGGGATCGGGGATCCACGCCGCGAGCGCGCACACCTTCTCGGTGCACGCCGCTTTCGCGGTGAGCGCTTCGATGCCGGACGACGGCAGGGCAGCGTCGACGGGGCTCGGACCCTTCGGCGACGGCTCGGCGACGGAAGTCGGCTCCACGTCGGTCGCGAAGTCGTCGCCGGACGGGAGCGGACGAACGGGCAGGGGGCCGACGTTGGGCGGATAGATCGATTCCGGTTTCGTCGCCGAGCAGCCCAGGGTGACGACGGCGATCGCGAGGGACAGAGCGCGCATGGGGTGAGGGAAGCCACTGACGCGCGGGTGGGTCAAGCCCCACGTCGCGCCGGTCCGAAGTTGTGCTGGAAAAGCGAATTTCCCGATGGACGCAGTTGGTCCCGGGGCAACGACCGCATGCCCGTTGCACGACCGTGCTCCCCCGGGTATCCGGCGAGGCGAGCCCGCCCTCCGGACACCATGAAGAAGAACTACGTCCTCGATACGAACGTCCTGCTCCACGATCCGCAGGCGATCTTCAAGTTCGAGGACAACGACGTCCTCATCCCCATCTACGTGATCGAGGAGGTGGATCAGTTCAAGCGTGACGGCACCGAGCGCGGTCGCAACGCCCGTGAGGTGGCGCGGCTGCTCGACGCCGCGCGGGAGCGAGGTGGCTCACTCTCGCGTGGCGTATCCATCGGCGACGGCGGAACGCTCTGCGTCTACGTTCCCCCCAAGCGGCCCGAGCTGTCGGTGGCGCTGCGGCCGGCCTCCGCCGATCACGCAATCCTGCAGACGGCGATCGACATCGCCGAGCAATCACCCGACCGTCCCACCGTGTTCGTGACCATGGACGTGAACCTCCGCATCCGCGCCGACGCGATGGGACTCGCGACCCAGGTCTACGAGAACCAGGCGGTGGATCTCGACCACCTCGACGCCGGCATCGTGGAGCTTCCCGTCACCGCGGACGATCTCGACGCGTTCTTCGAGCGGGGGTCGTTCCCCCCTCCGCCGCAGTCCAGCCTGTACCCGAACGTGTGCGTGCTCCTCAGGGACGACCGCCCCAAGTCCAGGACCGCTCTCGGTCGTTTTCACGCGGACAAGGGCGAAGTGAGGCAGCTCATCGGCGAGAAGAACGGCATCCTGGGCGTGCGACCTCGGAACAAGGAGCAGAGCTTCGCGCTCGACCTGTTGCTGGACGATTCGATTCGACTCATCACGCTGGTGGGCAAGGCGGGGACGGGCAAGACGCTTCTCGCGCTCGCGGCGGGCCTGAAGCAGACGGTCGAAGAGGGCCTCTACTCGCGGCTGCTGGTGAGCCGTCCGGTGATGCCGCTGGGACGGGATCTCGGCTACCTGCCGGGGGACGTGGATCAGAAGCTCAATCCGTGGATGCAGCCCGTCTTCGACAATCTCGAGTTCCTGCTCCTCACGGGCGGGGGCAAGCGCAAGGGTGCACGGGGCTTCGAGGACCTGATGAACAGCGGTCAGATCCAGGTGGAGCCCCTCACGTACATCCGGGGGCGAAGCCTGCCTCACCAGTACGTCATCGTCGACGAGGCGCAGAACCTCACGCCGCACGAGGTGAAGACGGTGATCACGCGCTGCGGAGAGGGCACGAAGATCGTGCTCACGGGCGACCCGTTCCAGATCGACAACCCGTACGTGGACAGCGCCACCAACGGCCTGACCGTTGCTGCGGATCGGTTGCGCGACGAACGACTGACCGGCCACGTGCTCCTGCACAAGGGTGAGCGCAGCGAGCTCGCCAACGTGGCTGCGAACAAGCTATGACGCCCGTCGCGGCGCGGGCGGGCCGCATCGACGCGTTCCTGTGCATCGCCGAGCGCAGCATCGGGCTCCTCGATCGCTGCCGCCCGTTCGGCTGGGCCGCGGCGTTTGCCGAGTTCCTGCAGGCGCATCGGCGCGGCTGCGCTCGCGCCCCGACGCTCGACTACGGTCCACCCCCGAATCTCGGCGACCTGCGGGGTGCTCTCGAGTCGATCGCGGACGGGCTGGCGGGGCGCGGTGCGCTGGCCGCGCTCTACGCGGCCCGTGCCCACGAGCTGGCGCTCGAGGCCGAGCTCGCCGAGCACGTCGGCGCACCAGGCTTCCGTCGCCTCGCCGGGCTCCGCTTTCTGCCTGGAACGCGAGCCGTCGGGCGCCGAGCGATCACCGTCGCGACCGAGTGGGCGCGCCTGCAGCCGAGCGACTCGCCGGAGCCGCGGTTCTTCGCGGACGACACCTCGACGCCGCACAGCCTCGTGAGCATCGTCCGGCGCGAGATCGGCCGCTGGAGGCTGCCGGCTCGCGTCGTGCCTCGGTCGGATCTCGCGTCCGTTGCCGCGGTGGGCGATGGCGTCGTGTTCGTCCGTTCGGGGTGCTCGCTGACCCGACGAACGGCGGAGCGCATCGCGCTCCACGAGGTCCAGGGACACCTCGTGCCGCGCGTCGAGGGATCCCGCTCGGGGCTCGCGCTCGCCGGCTGCGGCAGTCACGGCGCCACGGACGACGAGGAGGGGCGTGCGCTGCTGCTCGAACGACGGGCGGGCCGACTCGACGACGCCAGGTGCGCCGAGCTCGGTCGCCGTCACTTGCTCGCCGTGAGCGTGCGGCGTGGTGCCACGCTGGTCGATTCGGTGTCCGAGGCGATGGCGCTCGGCGCGAGCCGTGAGGAGGCAGTGCGCGAAGCCTTTCGGGTGCACAGGGGCGGGGGACTCGCGCGCGAGATCGTCTACCTTCCAGCGCTCTTGCGGGTCGAGCGGGCCCTCGAGCGTGACGCATCCCTCGAGCGCTGGCTCTCGACCGGTCGTCGTGGAGTCGACGCGGCACGCGTCCTGGCGGCGCACGAGGGCTCCTCACTCGGTTCGGAGAGGCCTCAGACGTCGGCGAGCTGAACCATCACGGGGACGTGGTCCGAAGGCGGTCCGAGCGGTGACTTCTTCCGGGCGTTGCGATCCATGGTCGCGCCGATGCAGCGAGGGACCAGGCTTCGCGACAGGAACACGTAGTCGATGCGCAGTCCCTCGTTCTTGTGGAAGGAGCCACCCCGGTAGTCCCACCACGAGTACTTCCCCGTGCCGGGCTCGTGCAGGCGGTACGCGTCCACGAGGCCCACGTCGAGGAGCGCCCGCATGGCTTCGTGCTCGCGCGGGTGGAAGTGCAGCTTTCCACGGTAGGCGTCGGGATCCCACACGTCTCGCTCCTCGAGCGCGACGTTGAAGTCACCCGCCAGGAGCACCGGGCGCTCGGAGACGCCCCGGTCGATCATGCTCTGGCGAAGGCATCCCAGCCACGCGATCTTCTCCTCGAAGTCCGGTGAATCGGGCCGCTTCCCGTTCGGGACGTAGACGCTGACCACCGTGACGCCATCGATGATGGCGGCGATGGAGCGACGGTCGGCATCGGGCGACTGCCCGGGCAGTCCGATCACGACGTCGGAGATGCGCCGTCGAGAGGCGATGGCGACACCGTTGTAGGATTTCTGTCCCGCCATCACGACTTCGTACCCGACGCGCGTGAATGCCTCCGTGGGGAAGTCGTCGTCTATTACCTTCGTCTCCTGCATGGCGACGACGTCCGGCTCGTTCTGTCGCAGCCATTCCACCACGTAGGCTTCCCTCGCGCGGATGGAGTTCACGTTCCAGGTGGCGACCTTCACGAGGTGGGGGTACTTCCGGCCGGCGTGCGCCTCAAGCTGGCTGGTGACGCGAACGAAGACTTGAGCCGAGTGGCCCGTCGCGGTAGCCCTTCGCCTCGCATGGCTCGCCGGCCGCTCACTCACCGCCCCCGGCGGCTGGCGCTCCTCGCGGGAGCACTCGGCTTCGCGCTGGCGGTCCCCGCTCGCGCGCAGCAAGCCGAAGACGAAGGCGGCGATCGCGGCCCGGGGGCGATCCCGCGTGGCACCTCTGGCGCCATCACGAAGGAGGAAGCGGCCCCCGCCCCGAAGCCGCGTCTGGAGATGCCCAGACTCCTCAAGTTCGTGGACGCCCCGTATCCGCCGGAGGCGTCCAAGGCGGGGCTCGAAGCCGACGTCGTGCTGCGGCTCACGATCGATGCGTCCGGCAAGGTCACCGAGGTCGAGGTCGTCGAACCGGCGGGCAACGGCTTCGACGAGGCGGCGTCGGCCGCCGCCAGGAGCTTCGAGTTCGAGCCGGCCAAGCGAGACGGGACGGCCATCCCCGCCAAGATCCTCTACCGCTACTCGTTCACGCTGCGGGTCGCGCCGCCGGAACCCGGCAAGCCGGCCCCGCCACCGCCGGCACCGCCCAAGACCGGCAACCTGGGCGGCGTCGTGAATCTCGCCGACGGCAACGTGCCGCTCGCGGGGGTCGAGCTCCTGGTGACCGGACCGAGGGGGTTCGAGCGGCGTGTGACCACCGACGGTCAGGGCGTGTGGAGTCTCGAGGACGTTCCGCCGGGTCGGTACCGAGTTCGCGTCGCGGCAGCGGGCTTCGCGCCGGTGGACGTGGCAGAAGAGGTCGCGGTCGGGGAGGCGACGGACGTCGTCTACAGGCTCGCGGCCGAAGCCACGGGCCTCGAGGTGCTCGTGCAGGGCGAGCGCCCCGCGCGCGAGGTGACGCGGCGAACCCTGGAGCGACGAGAAATCTCACGTATCCCCGGTACCAGCGGCGACGCGCTCCGTTCCATCCAGAGCTTGCCCGGCGTCGCTCGACCGCCCGGGCTCATCGGGTTGCTCATCGTCCGCGGGTCCGCGCCCGAGGACACCGAGACGTTCGTCGACGGCGCGGACGTGCCGCTCATCTACCACTTCGGCGGTCTCAGCAGCGTCATCCCCACCGAACTTCTGGAGCGCATCGACTTCTACCCCGGGAACTTCAGCGCCCGTTATGGCCGGGTGATGGGCGGCATCGTGGACGTTGGGCTGAAGGCGCCCGACACTCGTTGCTTCGGTGACTACGGCAAGGCGACCGACCGGACCGGGTGCTACCACGGGCTCGCGCAAGTAGACCTCATCGACGCACGCGTGCTCGTCCAGGGACCTCTCGGCCCGGTGAAGGGGTGGAGCTTCGCCGCGGGAGGTCGCAGGAGCTGGATCGACGCGTGGCTGAAGCCGGTCCTCGAGGAGGCGGGCGCCGGTGTGACGAGCGCGCCCGTGTACCACGACTACCAGGTGATCGCGGAAACCAAGCCGAACGACGATTCGCGCCTGAGCCTGCGCTTCTTCGGCACCGACGACCGGTTCGAGATCCTCATTCGCGATCCGCTCGCGCAGGATCCCGGCTTCGGCGGCAACCTGCGGTTCGCCACGCGTTTCTTCCGCTCACAGGCGCTCTACGAGACGGCCCTGACACCCGACGTCGATCTGCGCACCATGGTGGGCGTCGGTCGCAGCGTCGTGGACTTCTCGCTCGGGACGTTCCTGTTCCAGATCACCGTCTACCCCGTCAACTACCGCTCCGAGCTCGGCTTCAAGCTGTCGAAGGGCGTGAAGCTCAACGCCGGCCTCGACTTCCTCGTGGCCCCCTTCGACGTGCTGGTGCGCGCTCCGCCGCCCCCCCGCCCGGGTGAGCCCGCCCCAGGGCCGTTCACCACGCGACCCATCCAGGAGACCAAGGAGAGCAGCACGGCATTCCGACCGGCCTGGTACCTCGAGGCGGAGCTCACGCCGAGCGACCGCCTTCGGGTCGTTCCCGGCCTGCGCATCGACTACGCGCGGGACAGCGGCAACGCCGATCTGAGCCCTCGCCTCAACGCGCGCTACGATCTCGTGAGCCCCGAGGACGGTGGACCCGACCCCACGAAGAAGAAGCTCCGCACCACGCTCAAGGGCGGCGTGGGCGTGTTCCATCAGCCTCCGCAGTTCCAGGAGACCGACGAGGTCTTCGGCACCCCGGGCCTCGCGTCGAATCGCTCGGTACACTACGGCGTGGGCGTCGAGCAGGAACTCACGCGCGAGGTCGAGGTCGGCGTCGAGGGCTTCTACAAGGACATGTCGCAGCTCGTGGCGCGCACCCCGAACTTCAGCGGCGGCTTCGACTACAACAACGACGGCACCGGCTACGTCGTCGGGATGGAGACGCTCCTCAAGTACAAGCCCGATCGCAAGTTCTTCGGGTGGCTCGCCTACACGCTGTCCCGTTCAATCCGGCAAGATGGGCCGGACGCCGACGAGCGCTTGTTCGAGTTCGACCAGACGCACAACGTGACGGTGCTCGGAAGCTATCGCCTTCCACGTGGCTGGGAGTTCGGCGCGCGGTTCCGCGTGATCTCCGGTCCGCTGACGACACCCGTCTTGCGCCCACCGTCGCTGACCGCGCTGTACGCCGCAGACGCCGGCGCGTACACGCCCATTCAAGGCGAACCCTTCAGCGAGAGGCTACCCCTGTTCCACCAGCTCGACATGCGGGTGGACAAGCGCTGGCGCTTTCGCACGTGGCAGCTCTCGGCGTTCCTGGACATTCAGAACGTCTACAACAACGCCGCGGCCGAGGCCGTCTTCTACAACTACGACTTCACGCAGAGTCAGGTGCAGCAGGGCCTACCCATCATCCCGAGCTTCGGGCTACGAGGAGAGTTCTGATGGAGCCGCGGTGCCTCCTCGCCGCCGTCTGTGCCGCGGCGTCCCTCGCCTGCGCGCCAGACTTCGACCCCCCGAGCGAGATCAAGACGCTCCGGGTGCTCGCCGTCCAGAAGGACAGGCCGTACGCCGCCCCCGGCGAAGACGTCACGCTCAGCATGCTGTGGCACGACGGCACGTCGCGCGCGCCGCGCGACGTGCAGGTGATGTGGCTGTCGGGTTGCAAGAATCCCGCGGGCGACCTCTTCGCCGGCTGCTTCGAGAGTTTCGCCGGTGCCGACCTCGGCAGCGTCGCCTGTGATCCCGGGGCCGACGTCAACGTGTGCTTCGGCAACGAGTTCACGTTCCGCGTCCCGTCGTCGATCATCTCCGAGCGGCCTCCTCCGCAGGACCCGGCGCAGCCGCGCTACGGCCTGAGCTACGTGTTCTTCGCGGCGTGCGGAGGCGTCATCGGGCCGGCACCGAGCGGCGGAGGCTCGTTCGAGTTCCCCATCGCCTGCTTCGCGGACGCAGAGATGACGAAGCGGCTCGGACCGGAGCATTTCGTGGCGGGGTACACGGCGGTCTACTCGTACGAGTCGATCCGGAACACGAACCCCATCGTGACCGGGTTCGAGTTCAACGGCGTTCCCGTCGATCCCATCTGCATCGGGGCGGACTGTGCGGACCGATCGAACGATCCCCCCGAGCCGGTGGACTGCCAGGCGGGCAACGTTCCCTGCGTGTTCGCGTGCGAAGACGACGGTGACGAGAAGTGTCCCAAGTTCGAGATCAAGCCCATCGTCGATCGCGCCAGCGCCGAACGGGACCACATTTCGTCGAACCTCGAGTCGAAGGAGCTCGAGGAGCAGATGTGGATCAACTACTACGTGGATCGTGGCGGTCTGAAGTCCGACGTGCGCCTACTCAACGACGCGCTCCGTGGCTGGAACGAAGACTACGGAACCGAGTTCAGGGCCCCGAAGAAGACGGGGCCGATGAACGTGTGGGCGGTCGTGCACGACAACCGCGGCGGTGTGGAGTGGGTTCGAGTCCGGGTCCAGGTCAATTGACGTCGAACACGGCCACCAAGGCCTTCGTGGTCGTGCTCGTCGGATTCGGAGCCGGATTCTTCGTCCGACAGTTCACTTCTTCGAACGAGTCTGCTCGTGCGGCGCCGTCGTCCACCGTCCCGACGCTGTTCTTCTCCTCCCGGCTGAGAGCGAACTCACCTCCGCGAGCGGCGGGAACGTCTTCCGGCAACGCGCTCACCGACGGCCGTGAGCGTCTGGCGGGGGCAGAGCGCCATGCCGCCGTGAGCGCCCAGTGTGCCGGCGACCAGAAGTGCCAGTACTCACTCTGCAGTCGTGCGTGCTCGGAGTGGATGGCCACGAGCTACGCCCCGGGTGAGGTCCAGGCGATGCGTGCCCAGCAGGAGATCTTCATCCAGTGCGTCGGCTACTGTCTCCATCCCGCGGAGCTGGCGGCGCGCGTGGGCGCCGGCGTCGCCCCCGCCCCCAGCGCTTCCGCGCGGTGACGGGCGCCGTCCCTCAGTTGCAGGCCGGGTCGAACACGTGGACGGACGGCTGCGTCGCGAGCAGCGGCGCGGCGGGAACCAGCACGAAGCCGAAGCGCGGCCCCGCGAATGCGGCGATCGCCGTGGGGGCGACCGAGAGCACCCAGCGCTTGGACGTGTCGAGCGTGAGCGTGTCCCCCGCTCGCTTGACGAGGCGAACCGCCGTCTGCGCCACGTTCGATGGATCCGCGGCCGTCACCAGGAACGTTTCGGTGTCGATCTGAGCCGCGGGACCCGCGAGGTTGGCGTTGATGCCCTGTGCGGGCACGTAGTTCTCGAGAGCGACGCTGCGCGTGGCGCTGAGCGCCGTCTCGCCTTCGGCGAGCGGGAGCAAGAACCGGACGTCCTGGGACTCTGCGTTGTCCACGTCGATCCGGACCACGCGGTTCGTCGTCCAAAGGAGCGCGCCGCCGGGTGCCGGCATGAACTGATGGGCGCCGAGCGCGGGCGGCACCTCGTCGGTCACGGCCAGCGGGCTCTCTCCGCCGTTCTGTGCACTCACCGTGCCCGCGTCGTTCTCGAAGCTGAACATCGGGTTGAAGGTCCCCGCGCCGGTCTCGACGCGAAAGGCCAGGAGCTTCGTGCCGCTCGCGCCGACGATCACCGAGCCGGCGGTGATTCCGGGTGACTGTACCTGCGTGACCGTGGACGTGCTGGTCAGCGGCAACTGGATGAGGGCGGTCGGGAACGCTTCGGCTTCGTTGTGCTTGACCAGGAAGAAGCCGTCGCCGGCGGCTGGAAACACGTGGTCGATGGTCCCGGTGAAGGACACGGCGACGGAGGTCGCAGCCAGCGTGGAGACCAGCGGGGTCGTGGGACGGTCGATCCACGCGAGGGACAGCTTGCCGCCGGCGGTCGGGCCGAGAAGGAGCAGCCGGTCACCGCTCACGGCGATGCGGAGCACGGCGAACGGGGGTTGATCCACGGCGACCGACTGTGGGTCCCGGGCGGACAGCACCCTCCAGGCGCGGACGCCGCCGCTGGTGGCGGCGACGACGAAGTCCCCGAGCGCGGCGACGCAGTGGCGCGGATCACCGCACACGAGGCCGTCGCCCACGGAGAACTCGTGGGCGTGGAAGGAGTACGCCGCCGGAGCGGAGCAAGTCTTGGTCGTGGTGTCGCAGACGCTCGACTCGCACGCGCCCGCCCCCGGACAGATGTCGTAGACGCACTCGCCGGCCACGCACTGACCCACCAGGCATCCGTTGTCGGGGACGACGCACGTGCCGGCGCCGTCACACGCTCCGGCGTCGGGGATTGGCCCGATCCCTCCGGTGGCGCCCGTTCCGGCGGCGTTCCCCGTCCCCGCGGAGCCCGCCATCGAGCCGGCGGAACCGCCATCGCCCGCGCCGCCGCCGGGGCCGCTCTCGACCGACGCATCGCCCGCACCGCCGTCCTTCGGCGCGAGGAGTCCCTCGTCGAGATCCAGACTGCAGGCCGCGAAGACCACGGCACCCGCGGCGTGGGCGATCGCGAGGGCGCGCATCAGAAGCGCCCCTTCGCCCACACCGAGCCGGCGCCGAGGCCGACCTGTGCTTCCGCGGGCCCGGGCGCCTTCGTGGACTGCCACACGACGAGGCCGACGCCACCGACCGTGAGCACGCCGCCGACGACGAGCAGGACGTTCGTCCGGGTCTCCAGACCGCGCGCGTGGTCCAGGGTGGCCCGCGTCGGCGAACGCTTGTAGGTGTCCTCCGCGCTGCTGGCCGAAACACCGAGCAGCGCCGCACCGCCGAGCGTAGCGAGGCCGGCGCCTGCAGCGACGAATCCGACGGTCTCGAGCACGCGCGAGCGGCCGTCGCCGGTGGCCGCCTCGACCGTCACGCCCTTCGTCCTGGGCTCCGCGAGCGCCTTCGCGGGGGGCGTGTCCGCCGGCTCCGCTTCCACGGCGCCGGCGTCCACCTCGACCGATTCGCCGGCCACCAGGGTGACCTTCCGCCGGTCGGCGGTTCCGTCGGCGCGGATGACCAGGAGCGTGTGCTCGCCCGGAGTCCCGTGGAGCGTGGCCGGGATCTGCACCTCGCTGTGATCGTCGAGCTGTACGCGACCTTCGACGTTCCCGACGACGCCGACCGTGCCCAGCTCCTGCCGCAGCTCGGTGAGGCGCGTGTGGGCGCGCTCGCCCTGCTCCACGCTGAGCGTGGGCGTGAGAATCGCCAGGGCGTACGCATCGGCCGCGCGTGCCGGCTCGCCCGCGGCCTCCCAGGCCTGCGCCGCCGTGTACAGCGCGACGGCGTGCGGCTTCAGGCGGCTTGCGGCCTCGAAGGCCAGTGCGGCGTCACGATGACGCGCGTCCTTGAACGCGCGCGTGGCCTCGTTGTAGAGCCTGCGCGCCTCCGCGACCTCCGCGTCCTCGTCGGCGCCGGCGACGGCGGGCGCGACGGCCAGCGTCGCGGCGAGCACTGCGGCGAGGAGGCGCACCATCCGCGCCCGACTGTAGCGCAAGTGGGCCCACAGCGACGTCGCGCGGCGGGTCCGCGTCTCAGAACGGATTGTCGGGAATGTCCGCGACGACCTTCTTCTTCGGCTTCGGCGGGGGTTCCTGGGCCTTGGGCTCGGTCGCCTTCGGTTCCGCGGGCGGGGTCGCCCGTGCGGGCGCCGGCGCCGCGGGTGCGGGCGCAGGCGCGGTTTCCGGCTCCTTCGGCTTCTCGGGCTCCAGGGTCACCGTGAGCGGATCGGTCGTCGCCCCGTCGACGATGACCGTCTTCTCGGCGTGGCCCGGAGCGCGCACGCGCAGCGTCACCTTGGCGCTGCCGGTGGGCTTGTCGATGTGCGCCGTTCCGGCCGGCAGGAGCTTGCCGTCGAGGTGAACGGTTGCGGACACCGGAGAGAGCACGAGCTCGAGCAGTGGCGCGGTCGCGGGCGGATCGGCCTTTGCCGCAGGTGGCTCGTCGGGCGCCGCGGGTTGCGTGCCGGGTGTCGTCGAAGCGACGGCGGCAGCCGCCGGTACGGTGGGAGCGCTCGCCACCGAGGCGGTCGCGCCGCGGCCCGAGTCGCGGAGCAAGAGCCAGCTCGCCGCGCCGAGCCCTCCGATCAGCACGAAGGCGCCGAGGCCGATCCCGACGCCGAGCAGGACCGTGCTCGCCGTGCCCGGCGGCGGGCGCGGGACCGCGGCCTGCGATACGGGGGTCCCCACGTGGGGCGGCGGCGTCCGGCTCGCGACCCCCTGCGCGGCGAAAGAACTGGAGATCGCCACCTGGCTCACCGCCTGAGCGCTCGGCTGCGAGCCAGCGGACGACGGCGGGTCGGGTGGGAGCCCGTGGTCCGGCACGGAGGGCATCTCGGCGCGCCCCCCGGACACCTGGGCGGCGTCGCGGATTCGTGTCCGGCGCTCGTCCACGACGAAGCCGATGCGCTCGCTCACCAGCGTTCCGACCTGCGTCCGCGTCACGACGGGGCCGGACCGCGCGAGCCACTCCTCGAGCGCGTGCTGCATTCGCTCGGCGGTGGGGAACCGCCGCATGGGGTCCGCCGACATCGCTCGCATCACGATGGCCTCGAGGTCCTTCGGGTAGCCGGGCACCGCGGCACTCGGGGGGGCGAACGTGCAGCTCGCCACGGATCTGAGCGTCGCGAGCTGATTCTCGCCGGCGAAGGGGCGGACCCCGGTCGTGGCCTCGTACAGGCAGATCCCGAGGGCGAAGATGTCGCTCCGACGGTCGATGCGTCCACCCGTCGCCTGCTCCGGCGACATGTAGGCGGCCTTGCCCTTCACCTGGCCCGCCATCGTCGCCTCTTGCATGCTTCCGAGCGCCTTGGCGACGCCGAAGTCGGTCACCTTCACGTTGCCGTCGACGCTGACGAGGACGTTCTGCGGCGACACGTCCCGATGCACGACGTCGAGCCGCGCGCCGTTCTCGTCACACAGCTCGTGCGCCGCGTGGAGGCCCGCCGCGGCGTCGGCGATGATGCGGGCCGCGCCACGGGGGTTCAGCCGGCGCGCGACGGGCGCCTCGTCCGAGCCGGGGACTGGCGGCTTGATGATCCGGGCGAGGCTGTCCCCGCGGATCCACTCCATCGCGAGATACAGCACGCCGCCTTCTTCGCCGAGATCGAAGATCTCGCAGACGTTGGGGTGGTGGATCATCGCGGCGATGCGCGCCTCGTCGAGGAACATCGTTTCGAACTGAGGGTCCGCCGCGAGAGAGGGCAGAATCGTCTTGATGGCGACGATCTTGGAGAAGCCGCGCTGTCCGTGCTGCTGCGCGGCCCACACGCGGGCCATGCCTCCCTGCGCGACGCCGATCAGGATGCGGTACCGTCCCAGACGCCGCCCTGGACGAACGTCCGACGGGTCGAGGTAGGGGTCCGATGCTGAGGACGCGCTCACGAGGGCCCGTCATTATAGCCAGGTAGGGACAGCGCAGCGTGCACCTGCCCGGAGTCGGCCCCTGGGCCGGGGGCGCCCGGTGACGCTGACGTGGGCCGCGCCGTGCGGGCGACCAAGGCGCAGGCGACGCCAGTGGCCCTGGATCATGGCCGCAGTTCAGTGGATGGCGGTGGCCGCTCGGGTGGCGCCAGCCGCTTTCGCCACCACGACCTTGTTTCCGTAAGCAGGCGGCGGCGCCAGGTGTGGAGGCGGCGGATCGGGGCGCGTCTCCGGCGCGAGCTCGGTCCGCGGCTCGATGGTGCGCGGGGGAAGCTTCGTCGGGACCTCGACGTGACTCGCGCAGGCCGCGACGAGCGGCACCACGAGGACTGCGACGGCCAGCAGACGAAACTTCACCACGATGAAACAGTATGCCTCGGCGAGCTACTTTTCGCAACGGCGCGCCGCGGCATCGTGCCCCGACCCGCGACGCCGCGTCCCACTCGGTGCCCGGTTCCGTGCCCGGTGTGCCGTGTTAGCGTCCCGCCCCCGTGGAGAGAGGAACGAGGTTCTTCTGGGGGCTCATCGCGCTGCTGCTCGGGGCGTCCGTCTTCTTCGGGCTCAACGCCGAGAGTCGTCGTCGCGCCGTCCAGGGCACGGCGCAACAGCTCGAGTCCGGCGAGCTCGTCACGGCGGGCCAGGTCATCGACGGTGATGCGCTCGTGGTCACGCGCGAGAACGGCGATCACGTCAGCGTGCGGCTCATCGGCGTGAAGGCGTTCTCTCGCGAAGCGAAGGACCCCACGGCCATCTGGGGAAAGCTCGCTCAGGACGGGCTCTCCCGACTGGTTGCGGGCAAGCCGGTTCGGGTCCTCGTCGGGACGCCGCCCGCGGACAAGCACGGGCGAGCCCTGTGCGAAGTGTTCGTCGACGACATCAACGTCGCTCAGGCGCTCGTGAGCGAGGGGCTCCTTCTCGTGTACACGGTCTACCCGTTTCCTGCGATGTCGCTCTACCTGGAAGAGCAAGCGGCCGCACGCGCGGCGCGCAAGGGGTTGTGGGAGGACGCCAAGGTCGCCGAGCGGGCGGATCGCCTGGCGCGGGGGTGGGCGCGGAGAGCCTCGGAGTAGATGCCCCACTTCCTCCGCATCCTTTCGCGCCGATTCGTGCGCAATCCGCCGGTGCCATTCCGGGTCGCGCTGCTGCTCGTGGCCGTCCTGCTCTACGGCTCGACGGGGTTTCTCTACTTCGAGATCAGCGAAAACCCGAGCCTGACGTGGCCCGACGGCGTCTGGTACGCGCTCGTCACCGTCACCACGGTGGGATACGGCGACCTCTTCCCCAAGACGCCGGGTGGACGTTTCCTCGTGGCCGTGCCGCTCATGTTCTTCGGCATCGGACTGCTGGGCTACGTGTTGTCTCTCGCCGCTTCCACGCTCATCGAAGCAAAGACCAAGGAGCTTCGCGGAATGTCAAAGTTCGAGCTGTCCAAGCATCTCGTCGTGTTCAACTTCCCGTCCCTGGGGAAGGTCATGCGGCTGCTCGATGAACTGAAGAACCACCGCTCGTTTCCCCCAGGGACCGAGATAGTCCTCGTGGACGAGCGCCTCGAAGAGCTGCCCCCCGAGCTCATGGCGCGCGGCGTCCACTTCGTCCGTGGCAGTCCGGTTCGCGACGACACCCTCGACCGCGCGTCCATCGACCGTGCCAACTTCGCCGTGGTGCTCTGCCGCCGCCCTGGCGATCCTCACTCCGACGACCTGAACGTCGCGATCACCCTGGCGGTCGAAGCACGCAACGAAGCGGTGAGGTCCGTCGTGGAGTGCGTCGAACCCGAGGCGGAGGAGCTCCTGAAGAAGGCCGGATGCGACAGCATCGTGTGCACGGCGACGTTCGGTGCGCCTCTCCTGTCGAGCGAGCTCCTCCACCCCGGCGTGCAGGGCGTCTTCGCGCAGCTGGCGAGCGCGGTCATCGGCGAGCAGGTCTTCATCTCCCGGCACACCGGCAAGAAGGCCGAGAAGTTCTCCGTCCTGGCGAAGTCCTGCCGCAAGCGCGGGCATCTGGCGATCGGCATCCGCTCGGACGGCGAAACCGTGCTCAACCCCGGCGACGACCACGCGGTGGAGCCCGGGATCGACGTCGTCTCCATCGGCCGCGAGCCGCTCCTGACCGTCTCCAGCGAGTGAAGCGCGTCGGCCGTTGCGCCGGGTTCGCGCCGCGCCGCCGAAGCTGCCCGGGGACCGGTCGATCGGGCGTGCCCGAGAGGCGTGCGCGGTCCATACTGGCTTGGAGCAGCTCCTTCACCGTGACCGCGCACAACCTCCTCGTACTCTCCGACGTTCACCTCGGGAGCGACCTGGTGCATCACGTGCGCCCCGAGGCTCCCGCGCGAACGCGGGGCAGCGAACGTCGCGATCAGGAGCTCGTCGCGTTTTTCGACTGGTACCGGGACCACCGGCGGGATGGTCGTCCCTGGCGCCTCGTCGTCGCGGGAGACTTCGTCGATTTCGTGGGAATGAGCGTCACAGCGCCGGAGGCACTGCGCGCGCTCAAGGACGAGGAGCGCGATCACGGACTCGGTGGCGCCGGCGATCACACCGTGCTGAAGCTCCGTCTCGTCGTCGAGCACCACCGGGCCGTCTTCGAGAGTCTGGCCCGCTTCGTCGCCGCGGGTAACACGCTCGTGCTGTTGCGGGGCAACCACGACGTCGACCTGCACTGGCCCGAGGTGCAGGCGGAGCTCGTCCGCACGCTGGCGGCCTTCGGCGCCACCGAGCGTGACTCCATCGAGCTCGCGGACTGGTTCTACTGGGAAGAGGGCGTCGTGTACGTCGAGCACGGCCACCAGTACGACGCGTACTGCTCCTACGATCACGTGATGCACCCGGTGTCCCCGGCCGACGGCACGCGTACGTCGCGCTCGCTCTCGGACGTGTTGCTGCGGTACGTCGTCCGCCCCACCCGGGGACTGTCGCAGACCGGACACGACGTTGCCGGGATCCTCGACTACGTTCGCTTCGGGCTGCGCCTGGGCGCGTCGGGAATGGCGGCGCTGGCCCTCCGGTTCGTCCGAGCCGTCGCCGTGCTCGTGGCGATCCACCGGGAGCACGTCGGGTTGGCGGCCGACTGGGTCCGGAAGGAGCACGACCGCAAGATGCGGCTCCTCGGGGAGGCCAAGGCCATCGGCATCGAACGGCTACGTGCGCTCGCCTCCTTGTCTCGTCCGCCGGTGACCCGCAGCGTGACGCTCCTGCTGGCGAGCGTGATGCTCGACCGCATCGTCGTGGCAGCGGCGGCGGCGGGGCTGCTCGCCGCCGCGGTGGTCTACGGCGGCGATCTGGC
This sequence comes from uncultured Polyangiaceae bacterium, assembly GCA_964487605.1. GTDB lineage: Bacteria > Myxococcota_A > Polyangia > Polyangiales > Polyangiaceae > JAJDAH01. Next base: position 37,394 of record CAZARU010000025.1, on the reverse strand, counting down.
GGAGAAGCTCCTCTCGGTGGGACTCGTTGGCCTCGTGGCCGTGGTGGTCGCCGTGACGTGGGGACGTGTACGGCGGTCGGTGGACGCGAGCGCCGAGCTCCGTGGCACCGCGCAGCAGCTCGCGGGGCTGTTCCCGGCGGCCTTCATCGTCATGGGGCACACTCACTTGCCCGAAGTCACGCCGGTCTCGGCTACGGGCGTCACCTACGTGAACCTGGGTGCCTGGGCGGAAGAAGAACCCGACTCTAACGACGCGACCCGCCTCCCGGCGACGCGAACGCACTTCGTGATCTGTCACGGCGAGGGGGGGGCCCTCGGCGAGCTCCTGCAGTGGGGCGCGGATGGGCCGGAGCGCTTCGCCCCCGGGTTCGATACGCAAGCGTCGCCGTTCGTCGACGCGTGAACTCCCGACCTTGCACCCGGCTCTGGCCCGTGGTGCCTAGCACGCCGCCGCCCTCGCCGCGCGCTGCGTGACGCCATGCTGTTCCGACTTCCGTGGGTGTTGTTCGTCAACGTCCTCAAGCTCGTACTTCTGCCGTGGCTCCTCCACCGACGCCGAGCCGCGGCGCCCCGAGGAGCCTGGTTGACCGTGCGCGTGCAGGGCGCCATCGCCGAGGTTCACCGCAAGCGGCCGTTCTGGGATCGGCGGACGCGCTCGTTCTCCCTTCACGCGTTCCGTCGCCTCGTGGCGCTCGCCGTGGAGGACCCACGGGTCACCGGATTCCTCGTGACCATCGAGGGTGTGGGCGGGGGCATGGCGACGGCGCGCTCGCTTTCGGACGCCCTCGCGGCGGCCCGGCGCGGCGGCAAGAGGGTCGCGGTGTACCTGCCCGACGGCGCCGACTCTCGAGAGCTCTACGTCGGCTGCGCCGCCGACGTGCTCCTCCTGGGCCCCGAGACGCACGTGGGCCCACTCGGCTTCGCCGTCCTCACTCCGTACTTCGGCGAGGCGCTGTCGAAGGTCGGCGTGGAAGCCGACGTGTACGCGCGCGGAGACTACAAGACCGCTGCCGAGCCGCTCGTCCGCTCGTCCATGAGCGAGGCGCAGCGCGAGCAACTCGGCGTGCTCCTCGACACCGCCTTCGACGAGCTCGTCGGCGCGCTCGCGGCCGGGCGCCGCGTGGACCGCGCCACCGCAGTCGGCTGGATCGACGGCGGACCCTGGTCGGCACAGGTGGCGACGAACCACGGGATCGTCGACGGCGTGGCGTACCCCGATCAGGTTCCGAAGAAGCTCGAGCCGAAGACGAAGGAGGGAGCGACGTTGTTCGCGGCGCAGGCGTACCTTCGTCGTCGTCGGCTCACGTTCGGAGTGCCGTGGCGCCGCCCGCACGTCGGCGTGGTGGAAGTGAGCGGGGCCATCGTCTCGCGGTCGCCGACGCCGCTGATCCAGTCCGCCGACGAGCGCTCCGTCGTCGAGGCGCTCGACCAGGCTCGCGAGGATCCCCTTGTGCGCGGCGTCATCGTGAGCGTGGACTCTCGAGGCGGCAGCGCGCTGGCGTCCGGCCGCATGCTCCACGCCGTGCGTCGCCTCGCGCAGGAGAAACCCGTGGTGGCGTACCTGGGCGACGTCGCCGCGAGCGGCGGCTACATGGTGGCGGTCGGCGCGGCGAGAATCGTGGCGCAGCCCACGACGATCACGGGCTCGATCGGAGTCGTGGCGGTGCGGCCAATCCTCGAGCCCGTGCTTCGGCGCTTCGGGATCGCGCTCGAAGGAGTCAAGCGCGGCGAGCGCGCGGACCTGTCGACCACGCCGCGGCGGCTGACCGACGCCGAGCGCAGCGTGATCGAAGCGCAGATGGACGACGTCTACCGGTCGTTCCTGTCTGCGGTCGCGGAGGGTCGTCACCGTCCGGTCGAAGAGGTGGAACCGCTCGCCGGCGGTCGTGTCTGGGCCGGGCGCGACGCCGCGAAGCACGGCTTGGTCGATGCCCTGGGGGGCTTCGACGTCGCGCTCGATGAACTGAAGAAGCTGCTCGGTGGGCCGCCGCGCGACCTCGAGGTTCGAGTCGTCGGCTCGGCAGGAGGCGAGTCTCCGCTGATGTCGCTGATGCCGTCACCCTCTCGGTCTGCAGGGTCCGCCGTCGGCGACCTCGGCCTCACGGCGCGCCTTCCGGTCGCGCTGCGGGAGCTCCTGGCGTTCGTTGCCGGCGGGCACCGCGAGGTCGCGCTGGCGTGGTGCCCAGTCGCCGACCCCGCGTTGCCGTCACCTGTCGATGTCAGGACCCCGAAGACGAGATGAGGAGACTCCAGGGAAACGTGCTGCAGCCGCCCGTCGCGGGATCCGAGGCGTCGGCTCGCGCCGTCTGGCGCGCTTCCATCGCGCTGGCCGCGTCGAAGGCCGTCTGACAGAAGTAGAGGTCGCCACCCACGTAGGTCCAGTCGAAGCGGCTCCAGAGTCCGGCGCCGAAGTCGTTCGCGCAGTCGTTCTGCGCGATGGCGAAGTCCCCGGTGTTGTCCACTTCGGTGAGGTGATACACCGACGTTCCGAAGCTCGAGGACGACGTCCAGGCGTCGTTTGCGATGGTGATCGTCGTCGCGAACTCGTCCATCCACGTGCCGGCGATCTCGATCGAGTCCCCGGAGACACCGGCGTCGGTTCCGATGCAGACGCCCGTCTCGGGCCCCGCGTCCGCGCCCGCGGTCCCGGCGCTGGCGCCGGTGCCGGCTTCGCCCCCGCTTCCCGCCGCGCCGGCGGCTCCCGCCGTGCCTGCTGCTCCCGACGATCCCCCGGCTGCTGCCGAGCCATCGGACGCGCCGCTTCCGCCCGCTCCTGCGGTGCCCGCGGTCCCGCCGGACGCAGTCGTACCCGCGCCGCCGCCCTTGCCCCCGGAGTCGTCGTCAGCGCAGCTCGCGCCCGCCGCCGTCATCGCCAATGCCATCATCCAGCCTATTGCGTTCTTCATCGGTGCTCTTCCTCGGACGCCGCCTACCCGCGGTGTCCCGCCGGGGACCGCCGCGAGATGCGAGGGGCGACGCTGGGGAGCGGCAGGCCTCCGTACACGTCGCTCCGCACCCCGCGGAGGTCGTACCTTGCGCCCGGCTGGTGCCGGGCCGAACGGCGGCTGGACAGGTTTCCTGGCTTCCGGATCGACCTACGCGGACCCTTCCCGGGCTCTTCGCCCAGTGGCTGCGTCCGCTTCGTCCCCGGTTACAGTGGCGGGGGCCGCGCCGGCGTTTCACCGGCTTCCCTGGAACAGTCGTCGCTGCGGGACGGGTCCCGCACCCGCCTCAGTAACACGGAAGGCGCGCCGAGTCGCCCTGCCCAAACGATTGCAGTTCCGGACCGGATCGGGGACGCTACCGCCCGCCGCCGCGGACTGGCCATGAGCTCGACGCCCAACAATTTGCCCCCGTTGAGCCACGGGTCGGTCGTGAACGACCGGTTCGAGATCCGGCAGAGCCTGGGCAAGGGCGGCATGGGCGAGGTGTTCCTCGCCTACGACCGGAGCACCCAGCAGCCCGTCGCCCTCAAGCTCGTTCGTGCCGAGAGCCGGATGCCCGGCGACGACGAGGCGCTGCGCCAGGAGGTCTTGCTGGCGAGGTCCATAGGTCACCCCAACGTGTGCCGGGTACACGACCTCGCGCCCAGCCCCTGGGGGCCGGTCCTGGTGATGGAGCACATCGCCGGCCAGACGCTGCACACGCACATTCGGCGAAAGAAGGCCCAAGGGGGGTACACCGCCGACGAGTTCCGCAAGATTGCCAGCGAAACGGCGGCCGGCCTCGCGGCCATCCACGCCCAGGGCCTCGTGCACGGCGACCTGAAGCCGGGCAACGTCATGGTCACCGCCGACCGGGCGATGATCCTCGACTTCGGTTTCGCGCAGGAGCGCGCGCGAACCAGCAAGCGACGCCCCGGCGCGCCCCCCGACGGGGGCACGCCAAACTACATGGCGCCGGAGCGGCTGCGCTCGGGCGGAGCCAGCGAGGAGGACGACGTCTACGCGCTCGGCCTGACGCTCTGGGAGATGTGGACCTGCCGCGTCCCCGAACCCGGCTATCGGCCGCGCGCGAAGCCCATGCGCTCGCAGATCATGTTCGACGTGCCGGCGGGGCTGAGCGTCGACGAGGTGAAGCAGGTCTTTCGCTGTCTCGCCGACGACGCGAACATCCGACCGCAGACGCGCCACCTTCGCTTCCACAATCCCTCGGCGCTCACGACGAGCCAGATCCAGATCCCACGCGAGCGCCTCTCCCCGGGCCCGCCTCTGGGGAGGCAGGCCGCCGAGAGCTTCATGCCCGGGGCGCACTCGCTCCTGGTGACGTTCGCGACCAACGCCACCGACGCGCCGGGCAACCTCCACTCCCTGGACAAGCCGGTCCTCGGCATCGGTCGCCGCAGCGGACAGGACATCTACATCCCGGAAGCGACCGTGTCCGGGCACCACGCCAACATCAAGTGGCAGTCGGGCTCGTGGAGCATCGAGGACCTAGGGTCCACCAACGGCACCTACGCCGACCACAGCTACGAGCGGAAGAAGACGGTCGCCTTGCTTCACGGCGCGGAGGTGCAGCTCGGCGAGGCCCGCGTGAAGCTGGTGAGCTTCCAGTCCGGCTCTCCCCAGCACGAGCGCGCCCGCGCGTACATGTCGCGTCGCGATGGACTCACGGGGCTGTTGAACCGAACGGAGCTCGTCCGGGTTCTCGAGGACGACGTCGCGTTCGCCGAGTGGGACGCCGTGCCGCTGTCCGTGGCGCGCTACGAAGTGCGCGGCCCCAATCGCCTCGTGAGCGATCGGCCGACGATCCTCGAAATGCTCGCGTTGCGTCGCGCCGCTCAGCGGGTCGTGGAGCTGACGGAGATGCTGATGCTGAGCATCGTCCCCGTGAGCGCGGGAAAGATTGGACCGCTCAAGTTCGCCGTGGCCATGACGGGACCGAGCCTCGACGAGGCGCGCAGCGTCGTCGAGCAGGTGGTCAGCCAGGTCCAGGGCCTCATGCCGGAGGCGCTCGATCTCGCGGCGACGATCGTCAAGGCCGAGCGCGGCCAGCCGGTTCAAGCGCTGCTCGACGGCTGACTCGCGGTCCCGGGCCGGCCCCTGGCGTGGCGGGACCGCACCTTCGACCAAGGGGGCGATGATTGGCTACGCTACGAGCCGAGTCGCCATGAACCGAGGCCCGCACCGCCCGTCCTTGCCGTCGATGAGCGAACCCTCGGTCCGGCGCCTGGGGATCGGCGGGGGTGCCGGCGGTGATCGCCCCATTCGCGCGCAGCTCGTGGTGGCGCTGATGGCGGCCCTCGTCCTCATCGCCGTCCCGCTCTATCTGTGGCGGCGGCCGGGCGCCGCGCCCATCACGGCACCCTCGGCCTCCGCGGGAGTGCCGCTCTCGCTGCCCCTGCCCGATGCGGGCGCCGTGCCGGCCGCGGCGGCGTCGGATGCGGGGGCTCCGACCCCGCGCGTCGTGCTTGCCCGACCGCAACGCGTCAAGTGTGCGTCGTCGTCGGCCGCTCGCGGCCACGAGGGCAAACTCTGTGAAGCCCTTCCCATCTTCGATGAGGCGCTCGCCAAGGCGATTCGAGAGAACGCCGATTGCGCGCCCAAGACCGGGAAGCAGGGGTCGCTCAACTACGTGCTCTCGGTGGACTTTCGCCTCCAGAAGGTGCGCGTGTATCCGGGCAGGAGCGGTGAGTGGCGCGGGCCGCTCGCGAAGCGCGCCGCGGAGTGCGTGCAGCGCGCGCTCCCCGCGCCGCAGTGGCGCTCCATACGTCACCAGTACGGCTACTACCTGATCGCGATCCTGGCGACGTACCCGGTGCCGGCCGCGACGTTCGATCCCAGCGCGCCGCCGCGCTTCGATTGATCGCGCTCGTCGGCCTCAGTCGTCCTCGACCTGAAGCTTGCCCTCGAAGCGAATGGCGGCGACGGCCGCGTTCAGCACCTCCGCCCGACGCTCGGGGGGCGTCGCGCTGCGCAGCTCGCCGAGGCGTTCCACGAGGGCGGCGGCGTTCGCCTCGGCGAGCACGCGCTCGAACTCCTCGCGCAAGCGTCGCGCCAGCGCGGGAGCCTTCCCGTCCGTGGAGATCCCGACCCGGAGCGAGCCCGCGCGCGCCGTGGCCACGTGGGAGAACGATCCCCATTCCGGCTGATCGACGGCGCAGAAGAACACGCGCCGTGCTTCGCACGCGGCAGCCAGGCGCTCTGCGAGGACCGGATCGCGGTCCGTGAGGACGGCGATCCACGCATCGTCGAGGTCGGCGTCGCGAGGCGCGCGCAACGCGACGTCTGCTGTCGCGCCGAGTCCCTCGACGTCCTCGCAAGGCGAGGCGGGACACACGACGAGGACCCTCGCGCCGGCGGCGATCAAGCTCCGGGCCCGGCGCGCGGCCTCCGGTGAGCTGCCGACGACCACCGCGCGGCGTCCTTCCAGGTGAAGCCCCACGAGGAAACGCGGTACGGTCACGAGCGCTTCTTCTCCGGCTTGGGCTTGTCCACGGTGGGCGTCGCGACCTTGGTCGTCAGCTTGACTTCCCGCTCGGCGTCGCCCACGCGCTGCAGGAAGAGTCCCGTGAACGTGCTGAAGAGCGCGTCGCTCGGGCCCGCGGTGCCGGTCCCACTCGGACGGTTCACCCACCGCTTGATCTTGTCGACCACTTCCTTGCTGATGGGGTTGACCTGCACCTTCGCCTTCAGGAAGAGGGCCTCACCCGGGGCCACCTGCCCCGCGTCGGCGACCAGCAGCCCCCTGGCCTCCGCGCAGCGGCGCAGCACGCCCTCCACCGTGAGGGTCCGCTCGGTCCTGGTTCCCCCGGGCCGCGTCATCTCGATTCGCCAGTACTCGTCCCAGAGCAGGTAGGTGATCCTGCACGTCTGGGCCGTCGTGGCCACCGGGTCGTCCTTTCCCGGCTTGTGCACCGTGGCGGTGAACACGATCGTCGTCGGAAGCCCACGCTTCAGCTTCTCCCGGATCTCGGCGTCGACGACGTCGCGGAACGCCAGCGACGCGCGCAGCTCCTTCTCGGCCGAGTCCCACTCGAACTTCACGTCCCGCTCGGCGTCCTGCGCGCGCGCGGTCGAGGTGGCGAGCGAACCGGCCACGAACGCCACGAGGCACGCGGCCCGTCGAGCCGCGGGGCCTCTCACTGGCCCGTCTCCGGCCGGTCCTCGCTTCGAACGGGTATGAAGCCCAAGACGTTCGAGAAAGCGAAGACGAAGCCACCGGCGCTCGTGTCCATCCGAAACCCGAGGTTCGCGGTGAGATCCATGGGCACGCGCGCCAGGCCCGAGTACCCGCGGGGCGGCTGGGCCACGTCTCGCGGATCGGCGACGCCGTAGATGCCGAAGGACGTGAAGAAGTCGATTCCGTAGACCGAGCGGCTCCCTCGGTACATCGGGATGCGGTACTCGCCGCCCACCTTCGCCGCGTACTGTCCGCGCCGCACCTCGATGATGTCCGTACCCAGGAAGTTCGGCGGTGGCCGACGCTCGAAGTTCAAGCCGAGGACGCGGGCCGGGCGAAAGTCCGTGAAGTCGTTGACGTAGTACTTCTCGAAGAAGGGCGCGTCGCCGTGGATTGCGCCGGCGAAGGTGTCGAGCCGCACGACGTGCTTCCACGGCAGGCGCCACCACCGCGATGCGCCGGCGTCGAGGCGCTGGTAGCCGTAGTCGCTGCCCGCGGGCGTGAGGCTGACTTCGGCGGTGACCGTCGAAAACCAGCCGCGCGTGGGCAAGAACGGGTGATCACGCGTGTCGTGCTGCAGCGTGCCGCGCACGGTCGAGAGCACGCTCCGCCCGGGCAGGATGTCGAAGTCGATGGGCTCGCGGTCGATGCCGCGCACGTGCGACGCCGCGCGTGGTGTGATGGCGTCGATGGACTCCAGGCGGTAGTGGAACCAGAGCTGCGTCGGGACCGACAGATCCCGACCGACGCCCATGGAGCCGCCGAAGCGCGTGTACTGAACGACGGCGAAGTCCTCCACGCGAGTGAGCTGCGAGGCGTCGTCGTACCGGACCCTGTCGTTCCCGAAGAAGTCCTTGGCGTCGTTGTAGAGGAGCGTGCCCGCCGTCATCCACCCGCCGCCCAGGAACGCCGGGTCGAGGAAGCGAACACGCAGCGCGAGCTGATCCTGCGGTAGCCCGAACGCGACGGCAGTCCCCAGCGTGATCCCCGTCCCCGCCAGGTTGGTCTCGGCGACGTCGAGCCCCGCGTAGGCGGCCAGCGGGCGTCCGGCGCCCTTCGTGTCGGCGTCCTGGCTCAGGCCCATCCAGACGTCGTTGATGACGATCGTGTTCCGCTCGTCCACTTCGATGACCAGGACGACGGAGCCGCGGTGCGAGCCGCGCTTCAGGGAGAACTGGACGTCGCGGAAGAAGCCGGTGCCCAGCAGCCTGTAGCGGGTCAGCTCGACGAGCGGGTCGTCCACGTCGAGCTGCTCGCCGACGCGAAACGGGACGTAGCGAAGCACGACGCGCGCCCGCGTCTTCGAGTTGCCCCGGACCTCGATGCCCTCGAGCGTGTAGCGAATCGCCGTCTCCACGGTGTCGTCGCGCTCGACCAGCGGCTTGCGGTTCACCGCGGGGGGGCGCGGCGTGTCGTCGGTGGCGCTCGCGGTGGGCGCTGGGGGCGTCGTCCGCGCCGTGTCGGGACGAGCCGTGCCCGACCCCCACGTGTCCGGTGCTGGGTCGGGCGCCGGTTCGGCGTCCGCTGCGCCACCTCCGAGTGGCTCTGCCGCCTCTTCGCCCGCGGGAGCATCGGGCGGGGGTTCGGGCGCCGGCTGTGCCTCGGCCGTGCTCGTCCAGACCGTGAGTGCGGCGATCGCCGTCGCGCACGACCGCATCCCGGGTAGGACGGCCGAGCGCGACCACCGATTCATGCGCCGAGCCTAGCAGGAGCGGGAAGCGGGCCTCGGGCCAGCACCCGGGACGTCGCCGATCAGGCGGCGCCCTTCACGTACGGCGGGATCACCAGGTAGATGACCTTCACGCCGGCCGGGCCGCCGAGCGCCAGGCCCGTGGGTGTCTGGACCCGCAAGAGCGCTCGCACGACGACGATCTGATTGGTCTGGATCAGATTGTTCTCCGCGACGACCTCGAACTCGACCGTCGCGTCGCCGCGGACGCCGAAGAAGGTGGAGGCGTTCAGGCTCGCGTACGGCTTGGGGTTCGCCATGCTCGGGACGGTGTGCACGTCCTTGATCAGGCGGGAGGCGTCGAAGGGCATGGACGTCGGGCCGTCGGGAAAGTTGTGGTAGGCGGGATCGGGCGCGCCGTCGCCGTTGCAGTCCTTGCCGCCGTCGCAGTCGTAGTTCGTCGTGACCGTCGTCACGTTGTTCAGCCCCTGACCCGCGAGCAGGCCGATGAGTCGCACGACCTCCGTGGAGACGTCGCCGGTACGCGTGTCCTTCTCCGTCACGAGCGGCTTCTCGGCGCCGCCGAACTTCGGATCGAAGAAGAGGCTGCCCGTCTGCTGGGCCAGATCGATGAGGTCGTTGCGTGCCTGGCCGGGCAAGCCCGTGTCCACGGACACGCCGACGACCTTCGCGCTGATGTCGTTCATCGACTTGAGCACCTGGGCGTACGTCTTCGTTCCGTTGACGGCGGTTCCCGAGGGCGGCCTGTCCGGAGGCACCACGTAGTCGAACGGTGCCGTCGGTCCGTTGTGGAAACCCGCGTCGGTCACGATGACGAAGATCGGCAGCTTGCCGGGTCGGAAGCACGCTCGGCCCAGCTGGCTCGGGTCGTCGCACTTCGCGCGCCAGTCCGCGGCGTCGAAGCAGACGGGCATACCGCACGTCGGAGGGTTCTCGTTCGGCGGCCACGGCTCGCCGCCTCCGACCGCGCGGTAGTCCTGGTTGGTCGAGGCGAGCCACAGCGCTTGCGTGGTGGACTCGGGCGAATCGCCGCCGCCGATTGCCGTCAGGCTGTCGAGGATGGTGCGAACGTTGTCCGGTGCGCCGAGCACGCCACCGTTGTCGATGGGCGGCGAGACGTTGCCGTACACGGTCGATCCACCGAGGTCGAACTTGAAACCGTAGACGTAGTCGCCCGGGATGCCCCAGGGCGACCAGTTGACGTCCTTGAAGTCGCCGATTCCGATCCACGCGCCGGGAATCGCCGGGATCTCGGGCACGGCGGTCTTGTCGCCGTTGAGCACGGTCGGGATGATCTCCGTGTCCAGGGACGCCTTGATGTTGTCGATGGCAGGCTGCATCGACGTCGTCGTGTCGATCAGGAAGTAGATGTCCGCGTCCTTCACGCCGGTGGAGAAGTCGAAGTTCTTGCGGCGCTCACCGTCGTCGTAGGGGACCACGAAGTAGAGGCCGGCGTCCGCGGGCGCCAGCCCGTCGCAGGGGTCTCCACCGGCGGCGACCTCGACGATGTCGATGACGCTCTCGGGGTCGTCGTCGCAGTTCGAGAGCACGCGGCAGTCCTTGTTCGGGCAAAGCCCCTGGTCGTCCTTGTCGGGGACGCCGTCGTCGTCGGAGTCCGGATCGAGGAAGTCGGGGCCGTCCTGAAGGCCGTCGGTGTTCACCACTTCGCTGCACGGTCCGGTCCGCCCCGGACCGGCCTCGTCCGCGTCGAGCAGGCCGTCGTCGTCGCTGTCGTCGTCCTCGCGGTTCGGCGTGCCGTCCCCATCGGCGTCCCCGGTGCCCTCGATCTCGTCCGCGATGCCGTCGCCGTCCGTGTCGGTCTCGTCGGTGCACACGATGGCCGCGACGTCGACGCCGATGATGCCCGTACCGCCCGTGCCGCCGGTGCCGATGTCGGGCGTTCCGGCGTCCACGGGCTTCGTGATCGTCGTGGGCGGCTTGTCCGCGTTGCTCCCGCAGTGGGCGACGAAACCCGCGGCGGCGATGGCAATCCAAGGAATCGAAGAACGAGCCATTCTCATGAGGGCTTACCCGTCGTGCCCGCGAGGACGTGCGAGCAACGACCAGGATTTTAGCCCAAGGCACGTCCCCGACCAAGGCTTACCCTCTTTCGCCGGGAATCGAGCGCGCGGGCGCGCTCGGGGGCGGTATCGCACCCGTGGGCGAAACGGCTCGTCCCGTCGGCGCGTTCGTCGCACGATGTCGCCGTGGCGCTGTCCGCGACGATTCATCGCTTTGCGGTAGACCTCTCCAACGTCGACCGCGCCGTGTACGAATCCCTGGACGTGCGCGCTGCTCGGCATCCGTCGGAGTCTCCACGGTTCCTCCTCACGCGCGTGCTCGCCTACTCGGCGGAGCACGCAGAGGGCATCGAGTTCGGGCGCGGCGTGTCCACGGCGGACGAGCCGGCGGTGTGGATCAAGGATGCCACCGGGACCGTCACGGACTGGATCGAGGTCGGCTCGCCGTCGGTCGATCGGCTGCACCGGGCCTCCAAGACCGGGGCGCGAGTTTCCGTGTACTCGCACAAGGAGCCAGACACCCTGATGGAGGAGCTGGGGCGCTCTCGCATCCACCGCCAGGACGAGCTGCGGATCTTCGTCGTCCCGGCGACGGTCCTCGACCCCCTCGAGCAGCGGCTGCAGCGGCACGAGCGGTGGAGCCTCACCATCGCCGAGGGACACGTGTACCTGACCCGGGCGGAGGAGGCGTTCGAGGGGATTCTCCGGCGCGTTCCCGCGCCGTAGGGCGCCTTCAGGAAGTTTTTGCTCACGAGCGAGCGCGGGCGAGTCAAGATCCGCCCATGGTCTCCCCGTCTCGGCGCTGGCTAGGTGGTCTCGTCTTCGGGCTTCAGGGTGTGTTCGCGTGCGGCGCCACGGGTGGACCGGCGAAGGACGACGCTCGAGGCGGTGCGGCGGGGGCTGTGACGGCGGGCGCTGGCGGGATGGCCGGCGCAGGGCAGGGCGGCGCATCGGGCGAGGCTGGCTCGGCCGGCGTGTCCGGCGCAGTCGCGGGCGGGGCCGGTGGTGTGGGCGGCGCTGGGGGCTCGGGCGGCGCCGGCGCCGGTGGTGCGGGGGGCACGACGGCCGACTGCAGCGCCATCGCGGCGCGCTCGGGCTGGGAACTCTGCTCGAGCGGTCCTGGCCGGTGTGAAGCCGTGTATCGAGATGGTGCCGGATGCGAGGCACTGTGCGCTTCCGTAGGGATGCTCTGCACCCGCGCCCACGAGGACGTGGAGGGCGTGTGCTCGGCCGATCCATCTCGCCCGGAGCTCGATTGCGCCAGCGGACATCAGTCCGACTACTGCGTGTGCGAAGGGAGCGGTGGCCCTCCACCTCCGCCTCCACCGCCGGGGGAAGACTGCAGCAGGTATCCGTTCCGGGCGGACACGCTGCTCTCCGAGCGCGTCGGATTCGGGCGGAACGCCAGGGGCGGCGACCCGACCAACGTGTATCGAGTCACGAACCTGAACGCGAGCGGCGCGGGATCGCTTCGCAACGCGCTGGAGAGCGACGAGGACTACTGGATCGTCTTCGACGTCAACGGGAAGATCTCGCACTCCAGCACTCCCCGAATCCTGGTGCGCTCCAACAAGACCGTCGACGGCCGCGGTCGCGACGTGACCATCGAAGGCAACCTGTACCTGCGTGACGTCCGGAACGTCATCCTCAGTGACGTGAAGGTGACCAACGATCTCGAGGGGCACTGCACGCAGGACGGTGACGTCATCACGATCATCGGGGAGGGCGACGCCGATCCGAACGCGTACACGTCCCGCGACATCTGGGTCCACCACGTGGAGGGCTTCAACGGCGGCGACGGCGTGCTCGACGTGAAGGGCGGAAGCCTGGTGACGGTGTCGTGGAGCCGGTTCCACACGCACAAGAAGCTCATGCTCATGAGCGTGACGGCGTCCAATCGACCGACGCCCGGAATGCGCGTCACGCTTCATCACAACTTCTTCGACCGCATCACGCTGCGTGGCCCGCAGTTCATCCACGGGCGAGCTCACTTCTTCAACAACTACCAGTTCCACTGGTACGAGTACGGAGCTGCGTCGCTCGGCGGCGCCCAGTTCGCGAGCGAGAACAACGTGTACGAAGCGCGGCCCGGCGACTTCTGCTTGCCGCCATGCCCCGATCCGAACCCTTGCGGCGACAACGACTACGTCGTCTCGAAGAACGCGCTCGTGACCGACTGGGCCGGCGACGGCGTCGGACGCGCTCGGAGCGTGGGCGATCTCGCGCTGCAGGGCGCCGTGATTTCGCAGAACGAGCCCGGCCTAGTCTTCGATCCTGCCAGTGAGTACCCCTACGCCGCCGAGGCCGCGACGCCCGCCCTGGCGGCGAAGGTCGCCGCGGAGTCCGGACCGCGGGTCGCGTACTGCAAGTAACGCGGCCCACGTGGCGACGTTCCGCGCTTCCTGATATCTCCCGAGGCGCGCACGCCATGAGCCGGCCTCGGCAAGTCTCGAAGTCGTGCGCCGCCCTCATCTGCGTCGCGGGAAGCGCCGGCGCGAGCCCGACGCCGTCGGTGGTCGTGAACCCTGCGCCGGCCGGCGATCGCGCGGTGCTCGTCGGCTCACCCGAGGCGCGCGGTCATCGTCTCCTGCGCGCTCGCGTCGTGGTCGATTGGGCCAGCGAGCCGCTCGTGCTCCACGACTCGTCCCGGCGCCCCGACGTCGTCGTGTCGGAGCAGCAGGTGCTCCGCCTGATGGCGAGCTACGCCCTGCACCACCGCTGGCTCGTCGGACTCTCGCTGCCCGTCGTCCGGTCCGTCGCCGGCGACTCGTCGCCGGGGGCGACGACCCCTCGTGCGCCCGAGGGTCCCGCTCTCGGCGACGTGTCGGCGTCCCTTCGCGTCCGGCTCCTCGGCGAGGGGGCCTCCGGATGGCGACTCGCGGGCGCTGGCGAGGTGTGGGCGCCAACGGGCTCCGACTACGCCGGGGACGCAGGCGTCCAGGGTCGCGGTGAGCTCCTGCTCGGCACGTCCTCCGCGCGAGCGGACGGCTCCGTGTCCGTGGGTGCTCATGCCCGTCCAGCGGCGCAGCTCGGGAGCGCGCAGCCGACACGGGTGGGTAGCGCCGCGACGCTCGGGGCGGCCGTCGGCTGGAGGCTCGACGGACGAGGCGACGTGCGCGTCGGACCGGAGGTGCGCGCGGACTTCACGCTGACCGGGGGTGCGCGGCTGCTCGACCCGCGCAGCACGGTCGTCCACGCTCTCGCGAGCGCGCGCTGGACGCCGGGAGGAGGGCCGCTCGAGCTGCTGGCGGCGGTCGGGCCGGACCTCGGTCGCGGCGCGGGCGCGGCAGACTGGCGAGCATTCCTCGCCCTGGGGTGGAGCCTCGAGCAGACCCCACCGCCACCGGACCGCGACGACGACGGGGTGCCGGATGCGACGGACGCCTGCGTCGAGCTCGCAGGTGAGGCCGCGCGCGATCCACTGATGAACGGATGCCCCGAGGCGCCGCCGGATCGGGACGAGGACTCGATCCCCGACGCGTACGACGCATGTCCGCGCGCCGCAGGCGTAGCGACCGGCGAGCGCCGCACGCACGGCTGTCCCGTCGTCGCGTTGCCGCCCGTCTCCGCGGTCACGGAGCCGCTCACCGCGCCCGGCGCGGCGACCGAGAGGATCGAGATCGTCGGCCGCGTGCTCTTCGAGACGGGGAGCGCGGTGCTGTCCGCCGAGAGTGACCACGTGCTCGGTGGCGTGGCAGAGGTCATGGCCGCCCATCCCGAGATCGAGCTCGTGGAGGTCCAGGGCCACACCGACGGGCGAGGGGACTCGCATCTCAATCGAGGGCTCTCCACCGATCGCGCGCGTGCGGTGGTCTCGTGGCTCGTGGCGCGTGGCGTCGCCGCGGAGCGCCTCAGCGCGCGGGGCTTCGGGTTCGACCGGCCGATCGCCTCCGACGACACCGAAGCGGGTCGCGCGAGCAACCGTCGCGTCGAGTTCGTGATCCTGCGCCGCGCGGCGCCGAAGGGGGCGCCGTGAGGGCGGTGTTCCTCGCCGTAGTTTGCCTCGCGCTGCCGGTCCGCGCGGAGCCGGGGCTCACGACCCTCGGCCCGGAGATCCTCCGAATGCGCGTGCTCGAACGTCGCGCCGTGCAGGGGATCCTCACACCGGTGCCCGTCGACGTGGAGCTCCCGGAAGCCATCCTGGCCCGGGCGCGGCGCGTGCTCGTCCACTATCGCGTCTGGGGCGATCCCGACTGGACGACCATCGAGCTCGGACGCTCGGGTCGGCGTCATCGCGGCGAAATTCCCTGCCTCGAGGTCAGCACCATCACCGGCGACGTGCGTTTTTACCTGAGGATCCACGATGCGGAGGGGCGCGTCATCGCGGCGAGCGGGTCTCGCGCGAGCCCCTACCGGGTGAGCATCGTGCACGACACGCACTCGGACGAGGCGACGCGTCGCCCGGCGCGCTGCCCAGACCCCGCCGACTGCCCGCCGAACCTCCCCGGCTGCGGCAGCGAGCGCCTCGAAGTGCCGTGCAGCACCGACGGGGACTGCGAGGGCGGCGCCACCTGCGGCTTCTTCGGGATCTGCGAGGACGTCGATCGGCCGCGGAATGCCGTCACGCTCGGCGTGGGGCACGGCTTCGGCGCCGTGGCGACCGCCGGGGCCTGCACCATGGAGAGCCAGGAGCGCGAGGGCTACGCGTGCTTCCGGCAGCACGACGGCGCCGCGTACTACGGTCGTCCGGCCCCGGCGAACGAACCGCTGCGCGTGGGACCGACGCAGACGCGGCTCACGCTCGGATACGAGCGCCTCGTGTTCCTCGACGCGTCCGTCGGCGCGCGAGTGAGCTGGGCGGCAGCCGGCGAAGGACGGACGGCGCCACGAGGGACCGAGTTCTTTCCCCTCGCCGGGGAGCTGCGCGCGACCCGGTGGTTCGGTTCCGATCCCTGGGCGAGCCGCTCGCTCCGCGCCTACGCGTTCACCGCGATTGGCGCCGGCATGTTCGACGTCCGGGTCGAGGTCCCCGTGCGCGAGGACGTGCGCGAGCCCGGGCTGCAGGGAGGAAACGACCTGGAGCAGACGCTCGACGTGACGCGTCGGGCGGGCGACGCGTGGATCGCCGTGGGCGCCGGCGGGGAGGTCGAAATCGCGCGACCGTTCGCGTTCGCGTTCGAGCTCGAGGTCCTTCAGGCGTTTCCGTTCCCTGCCACGGTGGTTCTCCCTTCGGCGGGCGGGGTAGTGCGATGGTGAGCGCGGTCGGGCTTGCCCTTCGTGCGTGCGGGGCGGGTCCCCGTCGCGGTACGCTTTCCGCGATGCGGCGCGCCTGCGTCTGGATTCTGTCCTGCGTCGTGCTCCTGTGGCTGGTCGCGTGCTCGGCAGATGGCGTCGAGCACGCCGAACCGACCGTCGAGACCGTGGGCGCGTTCGTGGCGCGGCGAGAGGGGGACAGCATTCGTCTGTACCGGACCCTGGGCTGGCTGCGACTGCAGGACGGCGACACGGTCCTCGAGATGATCGCCTACGAACCTGCCTTCGGCTCGTTCGCGGAGGCGAGCCGCGCCGCTCGGCGGCGCGACGTGCCCGTGAAGGACACCTCCGCGTCGTTTCTCGCGTCCGTCTTCCAGGCCCAGGAGGTACGCGTCGTGTGGTTTCGCACGCTCGACGAGCACGAACGAGGAATCTTGTGAGCGTTCCCCGGCGGACCGTGACCGTGGTCCTGCTCGTCGCTCCGGTCGGAGCGGTCACGTGCACGCGCGAAGCGGACCTGCCCGATCCACCTTCGACGATCGCCGTCCCGACCAGCTCCGGGCCGACCGTGGTCGATGCTGGAACTCTGGACGTCGGCCTCGGGTCGGGGTCGTGCGTCGAGCGACCCGAAGGAGACTGCCGGGGCTCGAACGACTTTCCGTGCGAGCTCGGCAGATGGGTCGACGACGTCGCGGCGAGGTGCCAGCGGGAGACGGGCTGCGGAACGAATGGTTGGGTCCGGGTCGTCACCAGCGAGCAGGGCTGCGTCGCCGAGCTGGGCATGTCCGAGCCGAGCGCTCCCTTCGCGGCCTGCATGGCAGGCGCGCTCTCGGCCTCGAGGTGCCCGTGCGGAGCGATCGAGCACCGGACGTTCCTAGGTGACGGTCACGGCGACGCCGGGTGCCCGGAAGGTGGCCCTCTGCGGTGAGCGCTGAGGACCGAAGCCGGGCAAGCGGTCGGTGACCGTGAACGAGGTGCGGCGCCAGGAGTGGAGCCGCGGTCGTCACGAACGGACGAGGGCCGGCCCGGCGAAGTCCATTCGCAGGATTCCGTCCAGGCACCGCTCGGCGATCGCCGCGACCGTGAACGCCGGATTCACCGTCGGACAGAGCCCCGGGATCAACGCGCTGTCGACCACGTACAAGTGGCGGTGTCCGCGCACCCGGCCGAAGGTGTCGCACACTCGCCCCATCGTCGCACCGCCGAGGGGGTGATAGGTGTGCGGCTGACCGGGCGCAAAGTCCTCCACGGTCCCGGCGGTCGCGGCGTTGAGCGCTTCGCAGATCGACAGTCCTGCGGCCCTGGCGTCCGCGTTCCGCGACGAATCCCATTCGAGTTCCAGTCGCCGCTCGGATGCGTTCCAGGACAGCCGCCCGTCCGCGCGACCGAGGCCGTGACCGACGCTCAGCAGACACTGGCACTCGAGGGGAATTGGCCCGGGTCCGTTCTCGACCGAGACCGGTCCCATCGGCCCGTCCAGCTCACGAATGAACGCGGTGGGGGGGCCCCCTTGGAACGTCCCCGTGTCGACGCCGACGTCACGGCGGAGAAAGATGTGCTGACCGTTGTTACCCCAGCCTTCGCCGACTCCCGACGGCAGCCCCGGCAGCGTTCCCTCGGACTCCGCCCGGGCCAGAAGCTCGGTCGTCCCGATCGAGCCGGCGCCCAGAAACAACGCATCGGCCTCGAGCACGACGGTTTCGTCGACCTCGCCGAACTCGGTGAGCCTTTCGCATCGAACTCGATAGCCTCCTCGAGCGCCGGAGGCTATCTCGACGACTCGGTGCAGCGGCCGGACCTCCACCAGACCCGTGGCCTCCGCGCGGGCCAGATAGGTTCGGTCGAGTGAGTTCTTCGCGCCGCTGTTCAGACCGTAGTTGTAGTCTCCCAAGATCGCGGAAGGCTTCTTCGAACCTTCGATCTCGGCGCGAATCAGGTCCCAGTCGATCGCGTTCTCGACGATGAACGCGTTCAGCCCGGCGGCCTCGGCCTGGTCCAGAAACACCCGTGTCGACAGGTAGTGTTCGGACGCGAGAATGTCATCGGGGATGCGGCGAAGCATCATGGCTTCGCGAACGCGCGGGTAGTACTCCGTCGTCATCTCCTCGTGAGTGATCTCCGTCGGAAAGACGGTGTTGAAGAGCGATCGCGGAATCTCGAGCATGATCCCGCCGAAGACGAGCGACGCACCGCCCACACCCGCCGCGCGAATGACGGCGATGTTCTTCGTGTCGAAGCGTTCGAGGAGTCCCGTGTACCTCTCGAACGTTCCGGCCGGCGCACCGGGCAGCGCGACGTCGTTCCTCAACCACGAGGCCCTTCGGTCCGGAGCGATCAGCGACGGGAAGGTCGTCTCGTCCTCGGTCACCGCCCACCGGCGCCCGCGCTCGAGCACCACGCTGGGAACGCCTTCGTCCGCCAGACGCTTCGCCGCAATGGATCCGCCGAACCCCGACCCGATGATCAGGGCGCTTCTGGGACGAGCGACTCCGCTGCGCAACCTCTCGTCGGTTCCACACCGCACGAGCGAGCCTCCGGCCACCGAGGCCGAGGCCAACAGGAAGTCTCGCCGTCTGAGAGCCACTTCGGCCACGATCCGAGAGTCTAGATCGACTCGCCCGAAGGAACGCCGCTGATCGTCCGTTTTTCGCCCATGGGTCGTCACGGCTGCGGCTCGGCGAGGTCGAGCGAGGCGCCACCGAGCGAGGCGTCGCCAGGTCGAGCGCGGCTGGCGAGCCCGATCATGCGCGTGCTACCTCCTCGCCCATGGAGGAAGGCCCCCTCGAGAGCGCTACGCTCGAGGAGTTCGGCGCGTGGATACGGCAGCGATTCGGATCGCGCGTGCGGGAACTCGCGCTCTTCGGCTCCCGAGCGCGGGGGGAGGCCCGGGCCGAGTCGGATGTCGACGTGGTGGTCGTCGTGGACGACCTCGAAGCATTCGATGTCGGCGGGCGCGTCACATGCAACAGGTAGCGAGGTGACTTCGCCGAGACCAGCACCCCGAGCGTCTCGCGAACGGCAACGCCGGTGGCGCGCGGCGAAGGTTTGAGCGACTCGGCTGGTCACTCGTCCTCTCCCGCCTCCGCCCACTCCCGCTCCTCCGCGTTTCGTCGCACGTGCAACCCCCAGACCTCTTCCAGCAGGCCGTCGAAGTCGAGCGTGTGTTCGGTCTTGGGGCGGCCGTTTCTGGGGGGCGCCTTCGAGACGTCGAAGAATCGCACCGCTTCGTGAACCTGCCTGTCAGCGCACGCGGCTGGATACGGAGTGCTTGGAGTCGCCCGGGGAGAACCAGTCGAGGAAGTCACGGCCGGAGGCAGAACCGGGGTGCGGCCGTCACATCCGGGAGGGTACCGGCCCAAAACGAGCAAGTGGTCGATGCTGGTCCGAGGGTGGTCGATGCTGGTCTGAGGGTGGTCGATGCTGGTCCGAGCTGGTCTGAGGGCGACCGATGCCGGCTGGCCGGACCGGGACGAGACGCTGCGCTCCACCCGCGCGAAACGACCCGCCTTTCCGGGTTGGCGGCCGCGACCGCCTCGAGTTGAGCGCCTTGTCGGGCTGGGCGCCGCCGCCTGGCACGCGCGATGCCGAAGCCGTCGATGGCAGGGCACGACTTCACGAACGAGGCGATGGGAGCCTCGTCGGAGCTGTTCCGGGGCCGGAAAGAGCTCGCCGAGACGGCTAGTTGCGTCCTCCGGGACGACGACCGACTCGCCCGAGCGAGGGAGGAGCCCGTCCGGGACACGCACCGAACCCTTCCGGGACACGAAGTAACCCTTCCGGGACACGGAGTGACCCGTCCGGGACAGCCGGCCCGCCGTCCGGACCACCCACGCAGGGCTACGACCGAGACCGAGGCGAGATCTTCACGCCGCCGATGGTACGAGGCGCGACGGCTCGCCCCTCCACCACGTCGACTTCCACGCCCGCGATCCCCTCGCCGCGGCCGTCCTCGTCGCGCACGAACCGAACCACACCGTCGTCCAGCTCGATGCGATCGCCGTCGACGGCGCGACCGAGCACCTCGCCCCATCGCGCCGCCAGCCGAGGCGGATCCGGTGACTGGATCGTCACGCCCGTGATCCCCGTCACGCGATCCGTCCGGGAGCGAGTGTCCCAGCCGGGGCCGCCCCACCGCCACGCACCGGGCGGCGTGGGCTGATCGAAGCTCACGATCGCTCCGCCCACGTCCGTCGGGTGCAGGTGCACCGCGGCGATGTCGTCGAGAGCGATGCTCCAGACCGCGCGAACACCGAGCCCCGCGAGCCTCTGCCGCTCGCGCGAGAGATCTCGGACCTCGAAGAGCACCATGTACCCACCGTCGCCGCCGCGCCGCTCGAGGTAGCGCCCCGCGGTGGTCCCCTCCCGCACCGGCTGCACGATCTCGAAGAAGGTGTCACCCACGGGAAAGACCACGTTGCGCAGCCCGAAGACGCCGACCCCCTCGTCGACGAACGGCTCCCCCAGCGCGAGCGCTTCGCGAAGCTCGGTGCCGATCGGTTCGAGATCGCGCGCAACGAGCGCCACCTGCCGGAGCCTCACGAAGCCCCTCGATCCGCCGGAGCCGCGAGCCGCCGGAGCCGCACCACGAGCTCGTCGACGTACGCCCGGAGCTCGCTCGGCGCGACCCCGGCCGGGAGCGTCACATCATCGGAGATGCGAAGCTCCGACAGAAGCCACGCGATGGTCGCCGGTGTGCAGCCGCCGTCCTTGCGCAGCGCCGCGTCGAGCGAGTCCTCGACGCGAAGCCCCGTACGTTCGAGGAACATCACGTCGACGACGTCGCGGACCTCTTGTCGCCCGACCAGTGTCGTCAGCTTGTTCGCGAGGATCTCGCGTGCGGGATCGACGATGACACCGTCCCGTTCCTCCTTGTCCGGACAACACTGCTCCACTCGCTCGTGCACGAGCTCGACGACGAGGAGATCGTCGCCTCGGATCAACGCGTAACGTCTGAACCCCGGAGCATCCTGGCGTACTTCCAGGCTGCTGCCGAGGACTTCCGCCACCGCCGGGAGCACGTGCCGGCTTCGCTCGAACGCTTCACGATCCACCGTGAACAAGTCCAGATCGGTCGTTTCGCGATGGTGGAGGTGGAAGCCGACCAGCGCGCCGCCGCCCGTGAGGAAGAAGGAACGCTCACGCGTGAAGAACTCGCGCAACACGTCGCGTTGAAGGTCGCTCAGATCTCGCCTAGGCGCTGACGATGCCATCTTCTCGCCACCCGCGTATCAAGAACTCCCAGAACGCTCTGCGTCGTCCCAGGTGCCGCCCCAGCTGGGGCAGCTCGCGCGCCACGTCGTTCGGCGTCACGAACTCCCACACGTCGATGTCTCGGGCCTCGCGGAGCATCTTGCCCAGGAGCCGCCGGCGCTCGTCGTCGTCTGGTCCGGCGAGCTTGGCCCGCAGCTCCGCAATCGAGACGTCTTCGTCCCAGAAAAAGTACGGCCTCCGGGCGCCGTCGGTCATGTCGAGCGTGAGCGGCCTCACTTAGAGAGAGCGTACCATTCGCGCCCCGACCTGGCCGCGAGGGCGCGGGGGGAAGACGCGACGGAAGCCGAAGTTGTCATGGAGCGCCTTGCCGCACCAACCCCCCCAAAAAATCCCCACCGGCCTGCGTCCCCTCAGCGCCGGCGCCCGCACTTCCCCAGTGCATCGAACCAGGCAGGCGTCGCGTCGGGGAAGGGGTCGGTGCCGCCCTCCGGAGTTCCGGAGAGAAAGCTGCCGAGGGCGGTGGGCGCCGCTCCGGGAGTGACGTCGAAGCCCGTGTAGCGATGGCCGGTGCACCCCGCGAGGCAATCGCCCCAGCCCTCCACGAACACGTAGCGGTGCGTGAGCCCGTCGACCTCGAGACAGATGGTCGAACCCTCGCCGAAGGCGCCGCTCGGGCTCGTGTGCAGGACGCCCGGGATCTTCGAGTACTCGGCCACGAGGCGAGCGCCGTCGAGGCGCCGCGCGCCGAAGCCGATGTGGACCGCCGGAGTGAGCTCGACCGTCCTCAGGATCCGTCCGCCGTACGCGGCATTCGGGCAATCCCACCCGTGGTAGTCGCCTCGCAGGTGCGCGGAGAAGCTCGGTTCGTCGAGCTGGACCGTGACGCCGGAAGGAACCCTCGCACTCGCGGGCCCGATGTTCGCGAGGGTCGGATCCAGGGCGACGATGGTCTCGAGGTCGGCGCGAATGCGCTCGTAGAGCGCGTCGGGGGCGACGAAGTCGCCGGACACCTCGAGCGCGAGGACCTCGGCGGCGACGTTCTGGCGGGGCGTCTTCGCGATGTCGGCGGGCGACGCGAGGGGCACGTACTCGGAGCACGGCGGCGCGCTGTTCGCCGCACCGGAGGGACCGCCGCCGAAGTCGACGCAGCCCGCGATTGCGGCGGGAACGAAGGCGAGAACGGCGACCGTCGGGCTCCGCGGCACCCGGCCAAGGGTGGCGCGGCGCGCGCGCTGGATCAAGCCGTCAGGGCCTGGCCGCGCCGAAGCGCACCCCGCACTCGCACCTACACCAAGGAGCGACACGGGACCGACACGGGAACGACCACGCGCAGCCCTCACGATGCACGCGCGGAGAAGCACGCGGAGCTCACCCTCCGGCCCGGCCTCCCCGCGCCGCGGCGCGCTTCTCAGAACAGCGGGTTCGTCAACTCGGCTCGTCGGCGCCGAGTCGCCGCCGTGGGAGCCCGGCGCGGTGCCGCTCCCGCCGAGCGAGGCGCGCCGCCGCGGGATCGGGTAGCCTGACGGCGAACCATGGGTGGGGACGTGCGCGGGGCAAGGCTGGGGCGGATGCGCGTGCTCGTCGTCGATGACGATGCCGTCTGCGCCCGTGGTCTCGCCCGGCAGGTCGAACTCGCTGGCCACCACGTCGCAACGTGCCGGAGCGGCGAGAAGGCGCTCGAGTTGGATCTCGGCGCATTCGATGTGGTGATCGTCGACTTCTGGATGCCCGGCGGTATGACCGGTGTCGAGTTCGTCGACGCCATGCGAGCAGAGGGCGTCGCGACACCGGTGGTCCTTCACACGGCCGTCGCGGATGCGGCGACGTGCGTGGCCGCGCTGGAGCGGAGTGTCGACTACGTCGTGAGGAAGCCGGACGCATCGTTGCTACTGGGCGTGCTGGCGGCGCTTCGCAGGCGCAGGGGAGCTTCGGACGCACCGCGCTGGAGCACCGAGCTTCCGGTCACTCGCGCTCGGCCGCGGGTCGACGTCACGCTCGTCGGGTCGTCCGCATTCGTGCAGAGGCGCGAGGTCGACCTCTCGAAGCGGCCCACTCTCCGGCGGCTCCTGGCCGCCATCGCGCGTCAGCCCGAACCGATCCTGGACGGCGATTGGGTCTGGCGCGCGCTGTCGCGACGGTGGAGCGCGGCGACGTTGCGCTGGCACGTCGGTCGCCTCCGGCACGCGCTGGGGCTGCCGCCCGACGCGCTACGTGCGAACGGCGACGGTGCCTACGAGCACGCGCTGCAGGTGAGGGTTGCTTCGGGCACGCGGCGTGCAGCGCGCGCGCCGACGCGTGCCAGACGAGGCGGAAAGCGTGACGGAATGCAAGGTTGGCTCGGGAGCGGCTCGCACGACAACCAACGGAGAACCAACAGCCGGGCCGTCCCGGCGACGGTAGAGTCGTCGCGTCTCGGGCAGAACGTCCCGGGTTCTCGGAGCGGCGTATGGCAGGTCTCACCAGGCTCGTGTTCGACG
This sequence comes from uncultured Polyangiaceae bacterium, assembly GCA_964487605.1. Taxonomy (GTDB): domain Bacteria; phylum Myxococcota_A; class Polyangia; order Polyangiales; family Polyangiaceae; genus JAJDAH01. The sequence goes on along the minus strand of CAZARU010000025.1, from coordinate 13,680 downwards.
AGACGATCGTTGGGACGGGTGTCTCCTGGTACTCGTCCGAGGAGCACGGTGCCCTCCTCACGAGCGCCGACTCGTACACGCTGATCGCGCACGTCTCGAACGCGAGCGGGACGACGCCCACGTTCAGCGTGTTCCTGGAGACGTCGTCGGACGCTCGCCACTGGTTCGCGGCCTCCACGCTGCTGTCCGCACAGTCCGTGGCGAACGAGGCCGTCTACAAGGCGGGCTTCGCGGCCGAGACCGGCTTCGCGCGCCTGCGCGTGACGCTCGGTGGCACCAGCCCGCGGTGCCGGCTGACGCTCGGCGTCACCGGGCGGTACGGATAGGAGGCCGGAGGCGCGATGCGACTCGTATCCATGCAGATCTTCGACGACACGATCAGCACGACGTCGGCGACGTTCACGACCCCGAAGGAACTCTACACGGTGCTGGGTGCTGCCGACAATTTCGGCCTGCAGGCGGTCGTGACGGGCGTGTCGTCTCCGAGCCCCACGCTCACGGTCCAGGCGGAGCACTCGGCCGACGGCCAGAACTGGCTCGCGGTTGCCGCCGCAGAGATCAGCACGACTCTCGCCGAGAACACCGCCTACTTCGGCTGGCGGGATGGGCTCCTCCCGCTGCTCCTGTCGCACCTGCGATTCAAGATCACGCTCACCGGAACCTCGCCCGAGTGCCGGCTCAAGCTGTTCTTCTGCGGGCGCGTCCGCTCGGGCGTGAAGGGGTGAGGCGGCATGCTCTTCTTCGCAGGAACGGTGTTCGACGAGGCGGTCTCGTCCGGGGGCACCTGGTACTCGTCCTCGGAGTTCGACGACGACATGGCGGGGGACTTGATCGCCATGCTGGCTTCGGTCACGGACCTGAGTGGCACGGCCGGGCTCATCGTCGACGCGCAGCACTCCGCCGACGGACAGAACTGGGACCGCATCGGTGGAGCGGCGGCGGCCCTGGTCATCAATGCCGGCTCCGTCACGAACAACACGAACTATTACGGCAGCGTCAGCTTTGCGGTCACGACGCTGCGGTTCATCCGGCTGAAGGTGACCACGTCGGGGACCGGCACGTTCCGCGTGAAGATTGCGGTCACGAGCCGAAACTACTGAACCGGGAGAAGGAAAGTGCAACTCGGAACCCAGCTCGTCTTCGACCAGCACGTCACGGGAACGAGCGGAGCGTGGTACTCGACGGCCGAGCTGAACCAGTTCCTCGGCTCGGGCAACTCCTTCGCGGTTCAGGCGGTGGTGACTGGAGTGTCGGGTACGAGTCCGGCGCTGCAGATCGTCTCCGAGCACTCCTTCGACGGTGAGCACTGGATCGCGACGGGCTCGACGGAGATCAACCAGAACCCCATCGTGAACAACTCCAACTACACGGGGTCGCTCCTGCTCGGGACTACGACGGCGGGCAACGTGCGACTCAAGATCACGCTGCCCAGCGGGACGAATCCCTCGTGCCGTCTGAAAGTGTACGTGACCGTGCGCTCCGCCGGCGGCGGCTGACCGGGACCCACCATGCGCGACTTCAACATTCTCGCCTTCGACGACTCGATCCGCGGAACCGGCGTGAACTGGTACACGCCCATCACCCTGAACGATCAGCTCGGCCAGGCCGACGGGCTCGCGCTCAACGCGATCACGACGAAGGTGACCGGCACGAGCCCCACGCTCACCTGCCAGGTCGAGCACTCGGGTGACCAGCGCTTGTGGCTCTCGGTGGGGACGGCCGAGATCAACGCTGCGGCCATCGCGAACGAGACCACGCTCTTCGGCCTCCGAGCGAGCTTCAATCCGGTCCTGCTCGGCTTCGTCAGGATTCGGATCGCGATGGGCGGCACGAACCCCGAGTGCCGGCTGAAGCTGTTCGTGACGGGGAGGGTGAGCCTGACGGTGGGCGGCGGGCTGACGGCGGCGCTCCCCATGGCGTTGGCGCGCGGAATGCCGCGATGACCTGCGCGGGCCCGTGCCGCCGCTCCGGCGCGCGCCCACTCGACGTCGACGCGCTCGCGTCCTGGGCGCCCGGGTCGCCGACCGTGGCGCTCGGGGCGATGGAGGACCTGTGGGTCGGGGGGTGCGGGTGCGGGTGCGCGGGTTGCGACTGCGCGGGGAGTGCGGCGGGCGGCTGCGGCCGTGGCGCTGCCGGGGACCGGGCGGTAGGGTTCGACATGGGCATGGTATCCGGCGTGCAGGGGACGTCTTACGGCGTTGCGCGCGCTGCGCCCGTCGTCGATGCGGTGCGGTGGCGCTCAGGCGACGGCGTGGCGGCGGACGGGACGAATTTCGAAGGAGGGGCGCCTGCGAGCGGGGCTGTCCGTGTTCGCGAAGAGATCGCCACGCTTCACGCCGCCCTGTCGTTTCTCGGGTCGAACGCTGAAACGATCGATCACGCCGGCCCGCCCGACGGCATCTCGACCAGGGTCGAGGCGGTGCACACGACGTGGCGGGCATCGGACCTCGACGTGCGTGCGCGATCAGGTGAGCCGCGGGGGCTCGATGACGGGCTGCATGGGCTCCCGGAGCTGCCGGTGCCAGCTCCGACCGGTGTCCCGGCACGGTTCCGAAACGGAATCTGGACCCGGCTGGACGCCGAAGGGGGCGCCGCGTTCTCGGACGTCGCGGAGGGAGGCGGTTACGTCTGGGCTGCGAGCCAGTCACACGGCATCTACGTCCTGCGACCCGGATCGCTTTCGTTCGAGCGGGTGTCGAGCGTCAAGAGTAGGCGGATAGCGGTGCTGCCCGACGGGTCGCCAATCGTGATCATCCAGGGCAGCGGGCTGCTTCTCGGCAACGACGAGGGCACGACCTGGCGGAAAGTCCCCGTCGTGGTTGACCACGGTTCGGGAGTGAAGGGAGTGTTCGACCTCTCGGACGTGGCGGTGGCCACCTACGAGCGATTCGGCGTGCACCTCGCGGAGCTGTTCGTCGTCACGGGTCAAGGGAAGCTGCTCCGATTCTCGGGTTACCGGCCAGGCGAGTGGGTGTTCAGGCAGCGCGCCACGGACGTCCGACTGCCGAACCGAGTGCGCGCGGTGAGGGTCGCCGGGACGCCGGCAGGTCGTGGTGACGGAAGCCCGGCCTTTGGCGTCTGGATCGTCGCGAGCGACGGTGACGTGTACTCGGGCTCGGGCTTCGGGTCGCTGGATCCGGTGTTCGAGCGGGTCGCCATCCCCGTGCAGGCGCATGATGTCGGGGTCGATGGGGAGCGCGCGCTGGCCATCGTTCAGGGGGTACCGGGGCCCGTGCGTCCCGGGGCCGCGCGCCGGCAGGACGCGGAGGGCGGTAGTTGGTTCGAGATGAGAGGTACGGGATTGGCGATCGCCGCGACGCGTGAGGGGAGCACATGGGTCGTGGGTGCCGACGGCGCCGTCTACAACTGGGGAGGGCGCTCGATGGGGTTCTGGGACGGTGCGGGGACGCGATCGCGCCCGAAGCCCGGTCAGTCGTGGTGCGATTTTCTGACGGCCGGCGGGCTCGTTCGCGATCCCGCGGCGCTCGATCGCGAGGCGCACGAGCGGTTTCTGCAGGGTGGGGCGAGCACGCTGATGTTCGCGGTCAACTGGGACGACGTGTCGGACACGTGGATGGCGCTCGATCCGGCGAACCTCACGGCGATCCAGCGAAAGTTCATCCGTGACGCGTTCGCCCAGCTCGGACAGACGGTGACGGCGGGAGGTGAGCGGCAAGCGCTGGAAGTCGCTCAGGACGCGATGCTCGGTGGTCTCGTGGCGCTGGCAGGTCGGGGCTTCGACGCGTACCTGCTCCTTCCGGTCATCCGGACCGGAGTGAAGGTGGTCCCGAGCGGGCTGATGGCGAGTTCATTCGCGAACCACGCGCTGCGAGCGCGATTCCGTGTCTTCTTCTCGAACCTCGTCGCCCGCAGCGACGAAGCATTCGTTCGTGCGGGTGTGGCTCGGCGATTCCGCGACGTGGTGAGGTGGATCACGATCGGCGCGGAGGTGGACGTCTTTCTTCGGACGTCGCTGAGGCGGGCGTCGGCTCTGAACACGCTGCGCGCCTTCCATCGCGAGGATACGTGGAGCAACTGGGTGGTGTTCTACGATGACGCTGGTGCGCATGTGCGCACGGTCTCCGCGGCAAGCGTCGGCTGCCTCTTCACTTTCGTAGGGGCTCGTACGCTCGCGTCGACGGATCCGGTGACAGGCGTAGTTCGCTTCGGCGAATTCTTCGCGGACAACGAGGTCGCGCGAGCGAGCCGCACGAGCGACTACGTGGCCTACACCTACTACCTTGCCGAAGGCAATCGCGTGGTGGCCCCCGCGAAGTTGGCCTTGGTGTTCTCGGGGGCCGTTCAGATCGCGGGCGGCAAGGCCGTCGTCTTCCAAGAACTCGGTTGCACTACGTTCGACTGGAAGACGCTGCGCGAGCGCGAGGCCGCGTGGCCTGGCCACGTCTTTCATCCCGGGACGAAGGACGCTCCGGGACCAGACGCCCCGTTCTACGACGCCGAGTGGGGCGACTTCCCGATCGGCGAGGTGGCGCAGCGCGAGTTCGTCACTCGGGTCGTCCAGGAGTGGAGTACCTGGAAGCTTCGCATCCCGCTGATCCTCTGGTTCACGGCATTCGAGCAGCACGTCGAGGGGGCGGGCTGCGCGATTCATCCATGTTGGCAGGCGCGCCTGCAGACGCTGCACGCGGCGGATCCCTCGACCTTCGCCGACCCGGCGCTATTCGACCAGTGTGATCCCTGCATGGACGCGGCCTGCCACCTGTGCGGCGGCGAGCTCGCATCCTTCTTGTTCGGTAGCCGATTCGGCCCTGACTGGCGGTTCGGCTTGTGTGGCCTCATCCGCTCGGACGGCAGACCGAAGGCCGCGTGGAGCACTCTCGTCCTCCTCGCCGCGCTGCTCGGAGCGCAGCATGTCCCGGCCTGAGGGTCGATGCCTCGCGCGTGACCGTCCGCAAGACGACACGCCGTCATGGCCGCTGTATCTTCCCCTGCTGGCGATCCTCGTCATGAACGTGGACTGCGGCACGACGGAGCCTTCGCGTACCGACCAGACGGGAGCGCGGGATGGAGGCGCGGCCAAAGAAAGCGGAAGCGAGACGGGTCCGGATGTCGCGTCGTCGGGTGACTCTGGAGACGGGTTGGCTGAACCCGAAGTCTCTGACTGGTGCACGGAGCCCCCCGACAGCGAGGACTTCGGAACCCCGGAGACACTCGTGACGAGGGCGGGAGCGGTCTGGTCGTTGGGTGCATCGGGTGGGCGTCTCGTATGGCTCGAGGGAGAACGGTGTCGCGAAGCCGCCTTCGTGGGTGCCGCCGGGCGCGTTTTCTCTTACGCGCAGGGGCGAACGTCCGTCCTCGCGAGCAGCCGGCTCGATGTGTGTTTCGACGAGGTGATTGCTTCCGGAGACTACTTCGTCTTGCTCGAAGGAGGCTACAGAGGGGGACTTATGTGGCGGACGGGCTCGATTGGGGGCGGCTCCCTGTTCAGGTACCCCTACGACACCAATGGCAACGTCTATCGACCGGACGCAAGGTACCTCTACGTCATGGATGGTCGGGGGTTGCCGCATTTCCACGATGGCACCGACCTCGAGGCACTCCAGTACAGCTTGGCCGGCACGCCACCGGGCCCGAAGAAGCTCGCGCCTAGGGGCATTCGGGCGCTCGCCGCCGACGGAGAGTACGCGTACTACGTGACCGCTACGGAACCGGGCAGCGTCCTCCGAATCCGACTGTCGGGGGGGCAGCCAGAGCCGCTCGCGGAGGTCCCTTCGCTCGGCCCGACGGGAGCGCGGGGGCTGCTCGTGCGCGATGGAACCCTGTTCTGGAGTGGTAGCGACGTCGGGCTGGATGCGATCCGCACGCTGCCTGGCGGGACCGGGACGGTGCTGACGATCGCCATGACGACTCGTCCGATCGGCGCGCACAAGCTTGCGTTCAGGGACCTGGCGGTCGACGACGAGTACGTCTACTGGCGCGATCCGCTGGCTCGGGTCAGGCGTCTGCGCCACTGCGGCGGGATGCCCGAGGTCGTCGTGCAGGAGGGGGTCGTCAGCTTCGCGGTCGACGAGCACGCCGTGTACTGGACCGATGGACGGACCATCTTGCGGAAGCGCAAGCTCGGGGCGACGAGCCCCGACGGTGGGATCGACGGCGACGGCGGGCTCGCCGCCGGGGAGGGGCCGGTGTGCCCGTCGCCGAGGTCCATTCGCGCTGGCGACTGCTCGTCGTTCCGGCACGGCACGACTTGCTCGTTCGGGGCATCCCTGCGGCCCGAGTGCCGATCGCGCGCCTGGTGCTCGAGCTCCGGCAGCTGGGAGGTGTCGGAACCCGACGCCTGCGAGCCGAACCCGTCGTGCCCCGCCGCGAAGCCGAGTGACGGCGACGCGTGCTCGACTCCCGCCATCGCCTGCGAGTACGCGGCGACCAGCGACGTGTGCGTCTGCGTCCCCTGCTCCGGCTCGGCCTGCGACGCGTCCGCGGGCACGTGGGGGTGCGCGGCGCCGCCCGAGCCCCCCTGCCCACCGATCGCTCCCAATCAGGGCTCGCCGTGCGTCTCGCCGGCTCTCGCGTGCGCCTACGGGTCGTGCGCCATCGGCCGCGAAGTCGTCGCGACCTGTCACGACGGGATCTGGAAGTGGGCCGAGGTGGCCTGCCCCGATTGAGGCGCAGCCGTCGGGCGCCGGCCGGGCGCGCGGAAAATCTCGATGGTTTGCTCGTCTGTCGCGTCGATGCCGACGAGGCGGCGATTCGCTGCAGCGACAACGCCAGCTCCCGAGCCGTCCCCGCTGGCGCAGCCTCTCGCCTCACGCCCGGCTCAGATAGTTCTCCGGCACGAACACGTTGCGAATGCGGAACGGTGCGGGGGACTCGATCATCAGGCGCAGGCGCAGCTCGAAGGACTCCGCCGGAAACGCGAAAAACGGCTCGTCGCTGCCGACGTGCGCGAGCCACTCCGGCCCCGGCGTGTCCGTCTCCCGGCAGAGCGCGCTCACGACTCCCGCGACCAGGCCCTCGAGCTTGCCCATCTTCGTGATCGGGTCGGCGACGAGCCGCGCGCGTTCGTCGGGAGCGGCCCGCCGGAAGTCGTCGACGAACTGGTTCACCACGCGCTGATAGGCGGAACCTGCGGCCAGCGCGCGTCGCAGGCACTCAGTGGCGGTCATCGAGCAGCTCCGCCAGCAACAGGCGGGTTCGGACTGGCAGGCGCCCCGCCGAGTGGTAGCGCAGCACGACGTCGAGTGCCTCGGCGGAGGAGGTCAGGCCGAGCTTCTCCGCGAGAAATCGGATGTCGCTCGCGTCTTCGTCCGTGCGGGCGGCGGCGCACTTCATCGCGAAGAGCGTCCGGACGTCCGCGACGAGCAGGTCGTGAGTTCGCCCGAGCCACGGGCGCCGCACCAATGGCGCAGCTGCGAATCGCCCGGACGCACGACGACATCCGGGTCTCCGCGAGACGGAGTCACTGGATGGCGCTGAACCCGGCGTAGCGCGCCGGCGTCGTTGCCGGGGCGCCCGTCGGTAGCGCGGTGCGCCCCCAACGCTCGATCGCCTCCACGTAGCCGTCGATGCCGCCGAAGTCCTCCACCCGCACCGTGATCGCCTCGACCGGCGCCGGAGCGACGGCGTCGATTTCGAGACCGCTCGGAAGGGTGATCGAAGTGGTTTCGGGCGGAGCCCAGATGGACCAGCGGCTCGTGGGCGCGACCAGGGTCACCAGCACGCGGTCCGTCTCGGCGTCGGCCCCGCCCGTCCACGAGACGGTGCTCGCCGCGCGCGTCACGTCAGACGGGATGGGGAGGAGTCTCGACGAGCTCACGCTCGCGGTGAGCGCGAGCGGGTGCCCCACGGTCTCGCGGACCCAGGAGATCTCCGAGAACTGGTTCGCCGCAGACGGGTCGTACGCGTAGACGTCGCGGACCCACTCGGTGCCCGTGGCCGGCAGAAACGCGAAGATCGAGGCCGTCCCGCTGTCGTCGGACTGCCGCGCGAAGGTGGTCACACCGCTTTGAATCTCGCCGGCTCCACGGAAGCTCCGGAGCTGAACCTTCGCCGTGAGGCCGGGCGGTATGTGGTCGAGGGTGATGGTTCCCGTGGGCTCGGTGGTGACCCAGGAGCCGAACGTCACGTCGAGTGTCGGCTCGGCCGCGGCGCCGACCGCGATGTCGGTCACGTGAAACTTCGCGCGCTGGGCGGTGTTGACGGGATCGAAGGCGCTGACGAGGATCTCCGCCGTTCCGCCGACGACGCACCGATCGTCGATGGGGAGCACGATGGGAACGCCGGTCTGGATGGGGTTGGCGACGTCGCACCCGGTAGCGACGTTCGTCACCGCGCCGGGCCGCCATTCCGGCACCGTGATCCGCAACGACTGCATCGGGACGGGCACCGGGGCCTGCTCCGTGATGCGCCGGATCGTCGTCCCGACCGGAACCTCGGAGTACGTCTCCAGGTTCGAATCGATCAGCGTGACCATCCCACCCGGCGGCAGCGCGTACTCGTCCGGGCCGACCCGCCGGGCCAGCGTCTCTCCCGCCGGTGACTGAAAGAGGATGTCGATTCCGTCGATCTCGACGCACACCACGTCGCTCGCCCCGGTGCACCCGGGGCCGACGCCGGCGCTGCCACCCGACGCGGCGCTGCCGGCACTGCCGCTGCTTCCTCCGCTGCCGCCGGTGGAGCCCCCGGCGCCGCCGGTACTCGTTCCGGCCGCCCCACCGGTACCGCTGGTGCCCCCCGAGCCGCCGGCGCCCCCCGAGCCGCCCGACGCACCTCCGCTTCCTCCGGAGCCCGCGTCGGGTGTGGCGCCACCCTTGGAGTCGTCGTCCGCGCCACACCCCACGGTGAGCGTCAGCAACGAAATCGAGACGCCCCAGCGAATCGTGCGCATGACGGCGAATCTATCACGGTCGCGCCGGCGCACGCCGCGCGCGTCTACGCGAGGGCCCGCGGACGGGAGCGTGAGCCGCCTTGTTCCGCGACGCCGTCGCGGGTAAGCACATGCCATGACCACGCGCTCTCTCTTCGTCGGATCGAGCGGCTTTCTTGGAGCGGCGCCGCTTCTGGCGGGCCTGGCCTGCGGGGTCGCCGGCTGCGGCGACAGCGGGTCGTCGACGGCTCCCGGCGACGCCGGCACCGAGATGGGCGCCGGTGGCTCCAGCGTGGGGGGCGCCGGAAACGGCGGTGCCGGAGCTGGCGGAGCAGGAGCTGGCGGAGCCGGGGCGGCCGGAACCGGTGGAGCCAGCACGGGCGGCGCAAGCGGCAGCAGTGCCGGCGGGGCGAGCGGTGGAGCGATCGACGCCGCGACCGACACGGGCTCCGATACGGGGGGCGTCTGCGTGCCGGACTCGGTGCTGCTCGCATCGGTGCCACCGGGTGGTGGAAGCAGCTGCAGCTTCACGTTCAGCACGAGTTACCAGTCCGGGCTCGTCAACCTCCTGCTCACGCCGGGTTGGGGAACGGTCTGTCATGCTGGAAGCAGCAGCAATTGCGGGAGCGGGGCCTCGAGCGACGGCTGGTGGTTCGTGAGCGACACCGAGATCGCGCTCTGTGACTCCACCTGCACGCGCTTCTACGATCAGCCGGCCGGAAGGCTCACGCTGCAGCTCGGGTGCCCGACCGAGAGCTGCAATGGCGGCGGTGGCAGCGGCGGAACCTCGGGCAGCGGCGGAACCGGCGGCACGTCGGGCAGCGGCGGAACCGGCGGCACGTCGGGCAGCGGCGGAACCGGGGGTACGTCGGGCAGCGCGGGAACCGGCGGCACGTCGGGCAGCGGCGGAGCCACGATGGACTACGTCTGCGACGCGACGGGCGGAACCCCCGGCAGCTGCCAGTCGTCCGGCCCTTTCGACACCTGTGGGAACTGCATCCAGAGTTCCTGCTGCTCGCAGCGCCAGGCGTGCCTGTCGAGGAACCCGAACGACCCGTGTGGCTTCGGCGGACCGAGCGGATTCATCAGCGAAGCGCAGTGCTTCCAGAGGTGCTTCCGAATGGAAACCGCCGGCGGCGCCAGCGTCCAGCAGGCGCACGACACCTGCTCGACGACCTGCGTGTCGCCCGGCTGCACGACGATCTCGACGAGGACGACCGCGCTGATGTCCTGCCTGGAGACGTACTGTCTGAGTCAGTGTCTCAGCTGACACGGTCCCCGATGCCCCCTCGCCCCGGTCCGGGACCGACGAGTTCGGCATCGGCGGCCAGCGATCGCGTTGCTCGCGTGGGGGCCGAAACGACGGTCAGCGAGGGTCGGCGATCCGAAGGTTCTGCGGCGGGAGCTCGGGCGAGTGGAGCGGGATCGTGGGAAGTACGCCCCTACCGCAGCTCGCAGCCGATCCGCTTCGCTCCCGCCTTCGCGGCGTCGACCGTGACGGAGCGGCCGGCCCCACCCCATCGAGCGACGACCTCTCTGTACGCGCTGCACGCCTCCTCGTGGTCGCCCTTCGCGTGAAGGGCGTCACCCAACCAGAGGTGGGCGCGCACGCGCAAGAACGGATCCGCGAACGAGTTGCAGGTCTTCGTCATGCGCCGCAGGTACGTGGCGCCCGCGTCCGCGCGCCCCGCCAGCGCGTGAACTCGACCGAGCAGCGCGAGCATGGGCTGACGGTGCTCCGAGGCGCCCCGAAACCGGTCCTCGACGTGCCTTTCGTCCCGGAGAGTAGCGAGCGCCGCGGTGGCCGCTTTCGTCGATGTCGCGTCGGCGGCCCAGACGGCGATCCACCTTTCGGTCGCCGACGGCACGATCCGGCCGATGGCGGCTTCGAAGTCTCGTCGCTTCGCTTCGAGGTCGGCCGGGTAGTGTTCGTTCGCGATCTCGGCGAGCCGCATCGTCCAGAAGAACGACGCGCCTTCCGCGGGCGCCGTCGTCAGGTAATCGTGGGCAACCTCGGCCGCGCGGCGATCTCGGCCGCGCTCGACGAGCAGCTCCGACCACAGGTACGCCAGGTGACCGCGGACGACCGCCGGCTGCTCTCGTCCTCCCGCGACGGCGCGCTTCAGTCGCTCGTCGGCGGAGTCGAAGTCGCCGTAGAAAACCTCCATTCGGGCGAACGGGAGGTCGCGAGTGACGTTGTACCACTCGCTCCAACCCCGCTCGAGCAACGCGCTCACTCGCTCGCGGGGCTGACCGAGGGCGGCGGCGACGTGCGCGCGATGCTCGTGTCCTTGCCCGGCATCGCGGCGCGCGTCGGCCTCGGCGGCCGACCGCAACGCCTCCTCGCAGCGCCCCTCGAACGACAGGAGAGTGGTCCGAGCGTGGTAGCAGTCGTCCGCAATCGGCGAGACGCGCGTGCATTCCTCGTAGGCGGACAACGACTCTTCGACTCGCCCCATCGCCTTGAACACGTCACCGCGCAGCTGCAGCGCGTCGGCGTACCGCTCGTCGATCGCCAACGCACGATCGATCAACGGAAGCGCACCGGATGGGTCGTCACTGCGTCGTAGCTCGCCTGCGTAGAGAGTGAGCAATTCGGCGTCTCGTGGGTAGCGCTCGGTGAGCGACCGGAGCCTTCGTGTGTACTCCTCGACGTTGCGGGAACCGGTCAGCGTCAGTGGAAGTAGCGCCTCGAAGAGCGCCTGGTCGCGTGCGCCGAGTGCGTCGCGCTGGGTGGCGAGTTGCTTCCCGAACTCGCCGGGCTCGCCGAAGCGGGCCAGCTGAGCGAGGCGGAGCCTGGGCTCGGGAAAGGTCGGATCGAGCTCGACCGCACGACGGAAGTGACCCTCGGAGATTCCCCAGGCGGCGTCGCGGCGGGCTTGCAGTCCGCGTCGGTACTCGTCGAGTGCGCGCGGATCCGGTGAGCCGCCCACCGGGAGGTCGGTGATGGCGGTCCCCCTCGAGGACGCGCTCGTCACCGCCGACGGTGAGGGCACCGGGTGTCGCGTCGGGCTCTTCGCTGCCCGCCAGAGGCCAGCGACGGCGAGCGTGACGACGGCGCCCAGCCCAATCAGAAGCGGACGTCGGGTTCGGCGCATTGGCTTGCGGGGAAGCCCTTCGGAGAGCGTGTCGAGCAGCTCCTGGCAGCTGGCGAAGCGATCGCCCGGGGCTTTTTCGAGGCAGCGCGTCACGACGTCGATCGTTCGCTGGCTCACGCGTCGCGAGTCGATGGGCGTCGGCGGGTCGCGCAGGGTCGCCGCGACGACGGCTCCGAGGGAGGCTCCCGTGAATGGCGCCTTCCCGGAAAGCATCGCGTACAGCAGGGCGCCCAGCGAAAAGATGTCGGTGCGGTGATCGACCGCCGACCCTTCTGCCTGCTCCGGCGACATGTATCCCGGTGTCCCGAGGATCGCTCCCTCTCGCGTCGCTGCAGTGACGGTGGGTGCGCTTTCGGTCGGCTCGACGTCGAGGAGCTTCGCAATGCCGAAGTCGAGCACCTTCACGAAGGCGTCACTGGTGAGCATGACGTTGTCTGGCTTGATGTCGCGATGGACGATTCCGCGCTCGTGGGCGTGGGCGAGGGCGGCTGCGACGGCGCTGGCAACGCGAAGCGCCTCGCCCTCGTCGAAGGGGCCGCTGCGCAGCTGCTCGGCGACGGATCTGCCGCGAACGAGCTCCATGGCCAGGTACACTTGGTCCCCGTGCTCGCCGACTTCGAAGATGGTCGCGACGCTGGGGTGGGTGAGAGCGGCCCCGGCTCGGGCCTCCCTCAGAAACCGCTGGCGCCGTTCCGGGCTGCCGACGGCCGACGCGAGCAGGAGCTTGAGGGCGACCTCTCGCCCGAGCTTCTCGTCGGTGGCGCGGTACACGACACCCATGCCACCGGCCCCGAGACGACCGCGCACGACGAAGTGCGCGACGCGTGCACCTTGCTCGAGGAAGCCGCTCACGGCGTTGGGCCGACCGCGAGTCGAAACCGCCGCATGTCGTGGAGTGTTACTCGATTCTGGCTGCGCACGGGGTCGAATGCTGGAGTGCGCCGCCGCGAGGCACGACGGTGACGCGCTCGCGACGACCACCACGAGCGGCCCGAGACGACCGCTGCGGCATGCGGCATGTCCTCGGGCGACGGGCGCTGGGCCCTCAGCGCACCGCGCCGAAGCCGCCGACGGGTGGCGACTACTGTTCCACGTAGACCACCGTCTCGGTGTCCCCTTGCTGGCAGCCCGCGAGCGCCGGGAGGCTGGACGGCGGACCGAACGTGCGCGTGTAGGTCAGGTTCGGCGTGGCGTGCACGAAGTCGTACGTGTCCGTGCTGTCGGGTTCGACGCCGGGAGTGCACTGGCCGGCGGTGCACTGGGTCGTGCAGGTTCGGTTTCCGCCCGCGGTGCTCGTGACCGTGCCCGCGCTCGGGTAGGTGAGGCTCTTGATGGGAACCGTGCGTACGCAGCCCGCGGGGTAGTCGATGTCGATCGAGCCAGTCGAACCCGTGATGGTGATGGTCACGCGCTGGATCCCCAGGCCGAGGGCGAACGCTGCGACGTCCACGCTGCCGCCCGACGTGTTCGTGCATCGCCACGAGCTCGCCGCGCGCAGGGACGATCCCGTCATGTCGATGAAGTAGGTTCCGTCAGGAATCGCCGCCGGCGTCGAACCGTCCCCGCCCCCGGTTGCTCCACCACCGTCGGTGGAAGCGTCGGCTCCGGCCGAGCCACCGATACCGCTCATGCCGGCGCCCCCGCTGGTACCCGCGGATCCCGCGTTTCCGGCCCCTCCATCGAGCCCGCCCGAGCCGCCCGCTCCGGCTGCGCCCGCGGCGCCGCTCGCGCCCGCGGCACCGCTCGACCCCGAAT